>NZ_JBVJYH010000009.1:0-366289 GCF_055600785.1 Streptomyces sp. NPDC038200 | reverse complement strand
TCGACCACGGCCCCGTACTGCTCCTGCAACGCCGGCACCGCATCACAGCCCTGGGCCAGTTCCTTGCCCGAGGCCCCGCCGAACGACGCGATCACGTCACCGCCCGACGAGCGCAGATTCTGCACCGCGGCCTTCCAGCCGCCGTCGCCCACCGGGGTGTTGCCGTTGAAGGTGGCCTTGCAGCCGCCGCCGTCCAGCACGAACGCCAGCGTGGCGTACTGCAGCCCCGCCTGACGGGCCTTCTCCAGCTCGTCGGGCGACCCCCACGTCTCCACGTACGGGGCCGCGTACCGCGACGGGAACCCCGTCCCGCCCGGCCCGCCCGACGCCGGCACCTCGCTGCTCGTCGGTCCGGGAGAAGCGGACGGGGCTTCGATGGCGGTGCCGTCGTCGGTGACGAACTTCCAGGTGATGCCCTTGACGAGCCCCTTCTCCAGAGGCGCGAGCTTCTGGAACGCGGTCTGGCTGAGGTCTAGGTGGTCGGCGGCGCACGAGGGACACATGTCCTTGACGGGCACGGTGATCGTCTTGCCCTCGTACGACACCTGGACGTCGACTCCCCGGCACAGCCGGTCCTGGTTGGGATCGGCGGACGTCCACCACTCGTGGGACACGGCGACGAGGTCCTCGCTGGCCGCGTCGACCACGCTGCCGCAGGCGCCGTACCCGCTGTCGTTGTAGTACGTCATCTGGCCGGAGATGGTCCGGGTGCTGACCGAGTTGTCGGCCAGTGCCAAGGACACACCTCCCAAGACGACGGTCACCAGGGCGACGGCGCCGCCCGCGATGATCCGGTTCCGTTGGGACACGCAATCTCCTGGTCGGTCTCATGTGCTGTGGATCGGTCCGTGGCCCGGGGCCCGGAAGGCCCGGCGGGCGGGCAGCCCGGCCACGCCCGCCGGGCCTGGGATGCTCCGGGACGGACGCCGTGCCGGGCCGATCATTGGAGAAGCGGACGGCCGACCGCAGCGATCCGCCGGGCCGTCTGCCCGGCGGGCCACTCACTCCGCCTTTTCGGTCATCGCACAGAGCGTCGGCACCGACCGGACGGCCCACGGCCGCCGCGGACCAGGCCGTGTCCGCTCGTGCACGAGCCGCCGTCCGAAAGGGCACGGAGGGGGCGCCCGCCTTGCGGTCCGGTGGACGCGCCTGCTGCGATGAACGGTGCCGGGAGACACCGTTGCCCCGGGGAAGCGCAGCACGGGACCGAAGCCACGGCGACCAGTGAGAAGGGCATGAGCGAGACCCCTGACCGGCCCACCGGCCCGGAGCGCACCGACGGGACCGGCAGGCGTACCCCCGCGTCGGGTGACGACCTGTGAGGCGATGGACGACCGGCCTCGGCCCGCTGCGGACGCTCGTCCCCGGACTCGGCGGCCCGGCACGTCGGACCCGGCAGGCACCCGTCCATCTGCTCGCGTCCGACGCCGACGAGTCGGCGCGGCTCGCCGAGACGGTCGAGGCACTCGGCCACGGAGAGCCCGACCAGGCCACCGTGGTGGTCGCCGCGAGCCTCGCGGACTCCCCCGAGCTGTGGAAGCGACTCGCGCCGCTGCTCGACGCGTTCCGGCGGTCCGGCATCACCGGTGTGCGGCTGCTCTGGGCGGGCGCGGGCGCCGACCTGCCGGGGCGGCCGGCACCCGCGAGGCGGGTCTGCGACACCTGGGGGCTGGAGGTCATCGCCCCGGCCGGTCCCGTGGTCGTCGCCCCCGACGGGTCACTCTTCACCCCCGTCGGACCGGACGGCTGGTGGCAGTTCAGCCCCGGCCTGGGTCCCCGGCCGCTCGGGCTGCGCCATCCCGTGCCGAGCTGGGAGGACGCGGCGGCCCGCCTGACGCCCGACGCCGTCGGCGGACACGTGGTCGAACCCGTGCCCGCGGGGGTGCTGATCCGGGCGGCGGGACGGGTGCCGGACGCCGAAGGGTCCGTCGCCGCCTCGATCCCCGTCGACGAACACCGGCTCGCCGTCGTGGTCGGCACCCCCGGCACGCCCCCCGTGCCCGCCCGGGCACTGGCCGAGCTGCTGGCCCTGCTGCCCTCCAGGGCCCGGGCCGCCGCTCGCCTCGTTCCCGGGGACGGGCGCGACCTGCTGGGCGCCGGCCAGGAGACCGCCGATCTGCTCGGCACCGAGGTGGAGGTGGTGAGCGGGGTTCCCGCTCTGCTGGAGCGAGCGGACGGCACGGGGGCCGACTGGGCCGTGGTGCTGATCGGAGCGGACGGCGAACCGACGTGGCGGCCTTACGTGGAGGCCGTCGCCTGTCTCCCGGCGCACGGCGGGCCCGCTCCGGCGCCGCGCGTCCTGCGCCGGCGGCCGCCCGTGACCGGACTGGCGGCCGCCGCCGAGGACGGTGTGCTGATGCTCGACGCCCTGTGGCAGGTCGCCGTCACCCGTGCCGGACTGTGGGTGGGTTCCGACGGCGTCGTGCCCGCGGAGGCGTCCGCGCGGGCACTCGCGCGCGAGACGATGATGGTCCACGTCGGTGCGCCCGGGCAGCGCCTGGACGACCGGCTGTGGCCCGTGCTCGACACGCTGATGGAGCGGCTGGAACCGTCCGCGCAGGCGCGGACGACCCTGCACGTGCTCGGCAGGTGCAGCCCGCAGGGACGGCGCTCGCTGCGGCAGGTGACCGAACGGCGGGGCATCGCCCTGGAGTACAACCGGGACACGACCGCCGGCCCCGTGGCGGAAGGCCCGGCGGAGGAAGTCCCGGCACAGGAAGTCCCGGCACAGGAGGGCTCGGCGCAGGAGGCCGGCGGACCGGAGCAGCGGCGTAGCGCGGCCCCGGCCGGGCCGCACGCGGACACTCCCGCCGCCGCCGCGCCCTGGCACGCCACGCCGATGAGCGTCCGGATCCGGCGCGTGGCCGCCCCGTCCGCACCGCCGGTCGTGGACGCCCCGGCCGTGTCCGCCGCCGCCAACCGGAGGGCCCCGGCGCCTCCGGGCTTCGCCGAGGCACGCGCCGCGAGCCGGTCGGTGGGCGGGCCGGGCGGCCGTTCCGTACCGGTCCCCTGGCAGGTCGCCCGCGAGGCCCCGGCCCAGAGCCCGGCCGGTCCCCCCGCCCCTGGCCGGACCGCCGCCCCCGCCCCCGGCCCGGCCGCCGCTCCCGCCCCCGCCCCCGGCCCGGCCGCCGCTCCCGCGCCCGCCCCCGGGCCGGCCGCCGCTTCGCCGCCTCCGGTGGCGCCCGGGACACCGCCGTCGCCGCCCGTGGTACCCCTGTCGTCGCCCGCACCCACCCGGACCGCCACCCGGACACCGCCGGTGTCCCCCCGGGCCGCCGCCCAGGAACCGCCCGCGCACACCGCTGCGTTGCGCCGGGCCGCCCGCCCCGTCCGCGTCACCCCGCTGCACCGCAGCAGCCCGGCCGACCGGCAGGCGCTCCAGGCGCTGGGCGGTGAGCAGTGGTGGCAGCAACAGGCCGCGGTCTCCCGGACGTTGATGGTGCTGCCGGGGCTGCGCGCCTACAGCCACGACGAGGAGGCGTACGCGGACCTGATCGCGGTGCGCTGCTTCCTCACCCTCGACGACGGTCCGCTCGGCTGGCGGTGGCTGGAGCGGCGTCTGGCGGTGGGGGCCGACGACGCGCTGCCCTTCCTGTCCTGTCTGGCGTCCGGTCTGCGACGGCTGCCGTCGTACCGAGGAGTCGTCGTCCGCGACGCCGGAGTCCTCCCGGCGGGCGCGACGACACCGGTCCCCGGGAGCGAACTGCGCGAGGCGGGGCCCGTCGGCACGCTGGCCCTGGAGGGGGCTCCCGCCTCCGCCGCGGACCGGTACCTCATCTGGTCGGTGACCGGGCGGCGCGTGCGCGGACTGTTCGCCTCGAATCCCGCGACGGGCTACGGCGAGGAGGTCGTCTTCGCCCCCGGTACGCGCTTCCGGGTCCTGGGGACGCGGGGGCGGCCCGGAGCCATGACGGTCCTGCTGCGCGAGGTGGCCGAGGGCGACCCCGCGGCCCGTGCCGGCCGGCACGAGGCCCAGGACAAGGGCGCTCTGACGGCGCTCACGCAGGCGGCGGACCGGGCCCCGGGAGCCGGCGCCGCCGCGTCGTGGCCGCCCCGCCTCGCCGGACAGCTGGCCGAACGGCCCCGGGACGAGGACAGCCGCGCCTGACCACGCCGACCGGCCCCGCCGTGCCGGACGCACCCACCCCACAGAGGAGAAGAACATGTCCGCTGAGCGCAGGACGCCGAGGCGCGGAGCGCAGCCGGAAGCGACCGAGCAGTTGAGGATGCGGCGGGCCGTGGTCCTGTCCACCCCGCCCGACCCCGCCCCCGCCACCCCCGGCACCGAGGAGCCGCGGCGGAGGGCCGCGGGGACGGCCGCCCGGACGGCCGGCGGCGGGGCGGCGGCCACCGGACTGCGGAACGCGGGCCCCCACCGCCCGGAGGAGGGACCGCAGCCCGGCGGCCGGCCGGGGGGAGGCGACCGGCGCCGGCCCGCCCGAGGCGGAGCGGCCCCGGAGGGCGGTACGGCGGAAGGCGCCGCGCCGGCCGGCAACGCCAAGTCCAGTCAGCGGCCGTTGCTCGCCGCGGCGGCGGTCGCCGGAGCGGTGCTGGTCGCGCTGCCGCTGGCACTGAGCCACAACGACCAGGACAACGAGACCGACTTCGAGGCGTCCGGACAGAAGTCCCCCTCGCCCGGGACGGCCAACCCGAACTTCATCATCGACGTGCCGACCCATCCCGAGCCCGAGACCACCGCGCGCTCCCTGCCGTCCGCCTCGTCCCCCGCACCCTCCGCACCCTCCGCACCCCCCTCTTCCTCCGCTTCCTCCGCTTCCTCGTCTTCCGAGTCCTCTTCCTCCGCCTCGACGCCCGCCCCGTCGGCCTCCGGTATCCGGGTGTCGCCCCACAAGACCTTCCAGGGCCCCGGCATACGCGCCCCGCACCCCCAGGTCTCGCCCACGCCCCCCTCCGCGCCGCACGCCCCGACGGCCCTCGCCGGAGGCGCACCTCCGCGCCGGGAGAGCCACCCCGTGGCCGGCGGCGCGGAGCACCGGACGACCGCGCCGGCCACGGTCCAGGTCGCCCGGACCACCACGGGTGGCGGCAGCGCCGCCGCACGCCCCGCCGTGACCGCGGCTCACGCCGAGGCCCCGCCGGCGGCCTCCTCCGCCGCCACCTCCGCCCCCTCGGGGCCGCTCAGGACCGCCACCGCCTCCGGCGCGAGCGGTCAGGGAACACCGGCCGGTCAGCACACACGGACCACGCAGGGCTCCCCCGACGCCCAGGCGGCCCCGACCGCCCAGTCGGCCTCCGCCGCGCAGGCCACGCCCGCCCCCGCCGCGCAGCCCGCCCCCGCCCAGGCCGCCACCGCCCGGGCGACGGGCGGGCTGGTCGTCGAGGCCACCCGGGTCCTGGAGCCCGGCGCGTCGATCGCATCGGACCGGGCCCGCCTGACCATGCAGGAGGACGGCAACCTGGTCGTCGCCGACGAGAACGGCACGATCCGCTGGTCCTCCCACACGGAGGGCCGGGGCTACAAGGCGGTCTTCCAGGCGGACGGCCACCTCGTCGTCTACACCCGCGACGACCAGACGGCCTGGTCGTCCGGGACCGCCGGCCACGACGGCGCCGAACTGGTGCTCCAGGACGACGGCAACGTGGTGATCCAGCAGGACGGCACCACCCTGTGGGTCAGCGGAACCGCTCACTGAGCGCGGCCGGGCGGCCCCCGGCGCCGGTTCCGTCCGGCGCCGGGACCCGGCCCCCCAGTCCGGGCGGCCGGGCGAACGGGTCCGTCGCGCCGCTCCGCACCAGACCGCTCCGCTCGTCCGCGCGCCAGACGCCCAGGGCCTCTTCGAGCTCCCGCACGACCGTCCGCACCGAGCCGCTCGCCGGGGAGCCCGTCGGAACTTCCCGCATCAGCACGGCCGTACGCTCGCCCCGCCGGACACGGACCTCCAGGACCTCGAACCGCGTCCCCGGCGCGAACAGCACCCGGTCCGGCAACTCCGGCTCCAGCAGGGCCGTACGGCGGCCGGTGACCGAGCGGATGACGATGTCGGTGTTGCCCGGGCTCCCGGGACTGCCGGTGAGGGACGCCGCGCACACGTCGCGTTCCACGACCTGACAGTGCGTGTCGTACCACCGCGTCTCCTCCTCCGAGAGGTCGGCGCGCAGCGCGACCACACCCCTGTGCTCGGGCAGCAGCGCCAGTCCCGCCAGGGCCGAAGCGGTCGGCGGTGGCACCTCACCGCCCGGGACCCGGCCGTCCCGGCCGCCGTGCTGCCCGTGGACGGTCAGCTGGAGGCGGGCGGCGACGAGCCCCGCCAGGACGGCCTCGGGTGCGTGGTCTCTGCCCAGCTCGGGGTTGCGCCGCAGCGCGAGGGCGACGACGGCGGTGTCCTTGGCGGAACCGGCGCCACCGGGCGGAGCGCCCAGCTCCGACTCCGGCTCGCGCGGCTCCGCCACGGACTCCTCGGGCCGTGACCCGGCCTCTCCGGGGGGAGGTCCGGCGGGCACGAGGGGCGGAGCCGGCCGCTCGGGGCGAGCGGCCGGCACACCCCACGGCCGGCCGGCGGTCAGCACCCGCACCAGCAGACCGGTCTCCGGGGGCAGGCGCCGGACGACGTCCTCGGCCAACTGCTGCGAGCGGGGCAGCGCCTCGGGCACGCTGTCGTCGCACAGGATCAGTTCGTGGTGGGGGTCGGGTGGAGCGGCGCGTACCTCGTCGGCCGACGACGGCTCGGCGGAAGGACGTATCCACAGGCCCCAGGGGAGGACCTCCAGCACCACGCCGGGCCCGCCGCGGTACAGGCCCCGGCGGAGCATCGGCAGGTGGTCGAGGGGCCAGCGGTGGTCCACCGCGAGCAGGGAGTCGGCGGGCCCGCCCGGCTCCGGGGGCAGGTGGAG
The DNA here is from genome assembly GCF_055600785.1 of Streptomyces sp. NPDC038200. Taxonomy (NCBI): domain Bacteria; kingdom Bacillati; phylum Actinomycetota; class Actinomycetes; order Kitasatosporales; family Streptomycetaceae; genus Streptomyces; species Streptomyces sp. NPDC038200. The sequence continues at coordinate 359,437 of NZ_JBVJYH010000009.1, read as the reverse complement.
GAACTCACGGCCGAAGACAGGGCGTCCCGCGGTCCCGTCCCACTCCGTGAACAGGACCTCGTCCAGCGGCGCGCGGCCGACGACCGGGTCGCTGGTGGGAAAGCCGTTGTACACGTGCACCGGCTCGCCGGTCAGGGCGGCGAGGGTCTCGCCGAAGGAACGGCCGCCGGGCGTCCGCGCCTGCCCGGACGGCACGACGCGCATCGTGGATCTGGTGTCCTCGGGGAGGCTCCGCCAGAAGCGTGCGACGTCCTCCGGTGCCGGTTCCGGGGCGTCGGGAGTGCCGATCACCACCGTCGCCGCGTCGCTCCGGCCGCGCAGGCGTGCGGCCAGCGCGCGGCGGTGCCGGTGCTGGGCGGCGTCCTCGCGGGCCGGCCGGAGCCACACCCCGGCGCTCACCGGTTCGGCCACGGCGTTCGCGCCCACCGGCCAGGGCCGGTCCGGCAGGGTCCCGTCCCAGGCGGGCCGGGGGAAGCGGCGGGACACGTACCGTTCCTGGCCCTGCGGTGTGCAGAGCACCCAGCCGCGGCCCCGGTCCGCCCCGATGAACAGGGCGCCCCCGGCGGACGGGAGCAGCACACCGTCCGGGACGACCACGTCCTGCCCCAGGCGCCCGGCCAGCCAGCGGCCCGCGGCGGCGGGTCCGCGCGACGGGGGTCTGCCGAACACCAGCCGCAGGCCGCGCGGACCGGCGGGCACCACGCGCGCCACGACCTCCTCCACCGCGTCCAGCGCCGTGTCCGGCGGCAGGTCCACCACGACGACCGAGTACGCGGGATCGGCCGCGAGGCCGGCGGCGAACAGCAGGGACCGCCGGTCGGCGCCGGTGGCCGGATGCACCAGCCAGGCGGCGCCGACGCGTCGCACCGCCAGCTCGGCCGGCGGTGTCACGCGGCGTTCGGCGGGGGGTGCGGACCGGGCCCTCGGGGCCAGCCACGGCCGCCTCTTCCCGGCCGTACCGGTGCCCTCCCTGTTGCCGGAGATCAAGTTCCTCTCCGCCACCGCGCGGAACTGCCGTGGCAGAGCGGGCCGTCGGCGTGCGCGCGGGTGTCCCGGGCGGGCGGCCGGCGGCGGAGGCGGCCGTCGGGGGCGCCGGCCGCGGCAGCGGGAGACGCCGGCCGGCCCTCGACCGATCCGGTCGCCTGACTGCGATTCATGCGCGGCATCTCCGTCGTCGTGCTGGGGTTCCGCTCGTCCCCGCCGGAGCCCTCGGCCGCCGGCGTGACGTCCGGGCCGATGATATAGACGCCCGGCACGCCCGGCACGGCCGAGGAGCGCGCCCGGGGCCCCCGTGTCCGCCCGGGCAGGGACTGTGCCCGGAGGGGCACGGATGCGGCGGGCCGCCGCCCGTCAGCGCTTGTGCGGGGCGGGGACGCGGAGCCAGATCTCGAAGTGTCCCGTGCCCACGGAGGTCCGGTACGTCAGCGCGCCGGCCATCCGGTACCTGCCGCTGGTGCGCATCTCGCCGCGGATCAGCGCCTGGACGTCCCCCGGCTGGTCGTTCCAGTCCAGCACGACGCCGTCGAACCAGCCGTCGTCGATCGCGGCCCGGTAGCCCTCCGGGCCCATGAGGTGGCGGCCCTGGCGACCGGTGTAGTCGATGTAGTAGATCGAGGTCCAGTACGTGTAGTCGGTGAGACCCGCACGGCTGAGGTAGTACACGGGTGCCTCGTGCGGCTGGCCCAGCCACTTCTGCCCCGGCCGGACGTTCTTCGCCAGTTCGGGCATCAGATAGGTGCTGTCGGGCCAGATGCCGTAGTTCTGCGCCGACTGCGACATGCCGAGCGTGAGGGCCAGCACGCCGACGGCGATGGCCGCCTGCGGGAACCTGAAGTGAGCCCCCATCAGACGGCTGACGCCCACGCCCGCCATCGGGGCGGCGAACAACAGGCCGTACCCGATGTGCTTGTGGAGCGAGACGCTGGTCTGGAGGTGGATCTGGTACGCCGGAGCGAGCAGCGCGGTGCCGGTGAGGACGACCCCCAGGGCCAGGCGCCACCGGGTCCCGGGACCCGTCCGGCGCCCGCCCGGCACCTCGCCGAGGCGGTCGCGGCGCGCGTACAGCCCGGTGCCGAGGCAGGCCAGGACGAAGATCAGGCCACCCCACCGGAAGCAGTCCCAGGCCATGGTCAGGACCGACGTGGAGCCGTGCGCGCGGTCGGTGGTGGTGCTCCGGATCGCCTGGAGGTAGTCGGTGGTGACCAGGCCGACGCCGAGCAGGACCGTCACACCGGCGGTGAAGGCCGCGCCCCGCAGGAGCGCCTGACGCCCGCCCAGGCGCCGGTACGCGGCCAGCAGCAGGAGGGCCGCGACGGTCGGCAGGAACAGCGCGGCCGCGTACTTCACCCCCACCGCGAGGGCGGCCACGGGTGCCGCGGCCAGCGACAGCGCCCAGTGGCCCGCGGCGAACCGGACGAGCAGCCAGGCGCTGAGCGCGAGCAGGAGGATCGCCAACGCGTCGTAGGTCGCGAAGTAGCCCAGGAACAGCGTCGACTGGGTGACGGCGAAGATCCCCGCGGCGCAGAGCGCGGTCCGCTCGTTGAAGAGCATCCGGGTGAAGGAGTAGAGCAGGCCGGTGGCGCCCAGCATGAAGACCAGGCTCATCAGCCGTACCGCGGTCAGTCCCCCCACGGAGTCCACCCAGGCGGCGAGCACGGGGTAGAGGGCGGGCGAGCCGGAGAAGTAGCTGCTGAAGCCGCCGTAGTCGGGGACGCCGTGGAAGAGGTGGCCGATCATGGCGTGCCCGGCGTAGATGTACAGCGCCTCGTCCTCGAAGGCGGTGTTGTGCAGGCGCAGGGACAGGACCGCCTGGACCAGCAGCAGACAGGCCAGCAGGGCACGGCTGACCCAGGTCCTGCGGGCGGCCGGCTCGGCGGACCAGCCCCGGTCCGGGACCGGACCGAGCGCCCAGTCCGCCCGGGTGATCTCGTCGAAGGTGTATCCGGGCGCGGGCTCGCGGTTCCGGGCGGGCAGCACCCTCAGCCGCAGTGTCGACTCGGAGTCGAACGGTGCGTGGTGCGCGGGCGTCCCGAGGCCGGCGGGGCTCGGGACGGACGCCTCGGCGGCACGTCCGGGGACGGCGACCACGGGGTCCTCTGCGGTCGTCACGGGCGCCTCACGTCGAAGCCGAAGTGCGGGTCGGCGACGCCACGGCGAAGGGCCGCCGGCGCCTCGGGGCTGCTGTCGGTCCGCCCGTCCGGCCGCTGGTCCGTGCCGGACCAGACGAAGCCGACCACGTCCTGGTGGGTGGTCACCCCGCGCACCAGGTCCTCGATGTCCGCGGCTTCGCGGGCACCGGTCTCCGCGATGAGCACCGGATTGCGGGTGAAGGTCCTGGCCTTCTCGATGGTGGGGCCGAAGACGGTGTCGAACGTGCGCGGTCCGCTCCTGGGGTAGTACCCGACGAGGCCCAGCCAGTCGGCGTAGGCGTCGCCCGGGTAGTACGACCGCAACCGCGCCGCCGGGACGGGGTCGGCCACCGAGGGACTCCAGACCCAGATGACGTTGGACACCCCCGTGTCCTGGAAGAGGTCGTGGACATGCCGCCACGCGCCGACGAACTCCTCGGGCGAGGCCTTGCGGGTGCCCCACGGGTACCGGTCCGCGTTCATCCCCGGGGCGAAGCCGATGGCGAGCGGCACGTTGAGGTCGCGGACGGTCTGCGCGGTGCGCCGGATGTAGGCGTCGTCGCGCCCCCCGGAGATGTCACGGAGCGCCGGCCTCCAGGGCTCCCAGACGACGTACGGCAGGATCCTGCGTCTCCAGATAGCCAGGGTCCCGTCCGCCGGGAAGCCGTCGCCCCAGGCGAGGCGGTAGGAGAGCAGGTTGGGCGCCTTGCCGGCCTGGCCCGCCCAGGCGTCGAGATCGCCCGCTGTCGCGCTCCCCCCGGTGAAGGAGACGCCGAGGTACTTGCGGCCGTGCTTGGGCCGGATCATCCAGGTGACGTCGAACGGCAGGTACGGCGCGGTCCTGGCCGAGGGCCCCTGTCCGCCCGCGCCGATGGGCGCCGTGCGGCTCGGGGCGCAGCCCGCCGCCGCGGAGGCCCCGGCGGCGAGCGCCCAGAGCAAGACGCTCCTGCGCCCGGCGGCGTTCACGCGGAACCCCCGGCCGTGACGGGCGGACCGGCCGCACCCGCGGGCTCCTCGGGGCGGGGCAGGACCAGGAGGCGGAGCACGGCCGCCGCGTAGAAGAGCCCGGAGCCGAGCGGCAGGGCGAAGTCCTCCGGCACCATCGTGTCCATCCGCCACACGGAGGCACCGATCCAGAGCGCGGTGACGGGTACGGTCCAGGCCCAGATCCCGATCCACAGGCGCCGGACGTTGTTCCGCCGCGCGCCGCCGGCCCCGGTGGGCTGCCAGCCCATGGCGCGGCGGCGCAGCACGTCCCAGACGGCGAAGACGTGCGACCAGCTGTAGAGGACCCGGGTCGCCCATGCCTCCAGGCGGTACGGACTGCGGTGCCACAGCGGGTAGACGACGACGAGGTAGACCATGCCGGGCAGCAGCAGCCACATGTCGGTGAACTTGATCTGCTCGGGGAAGAACAGCAGCAGCACGCACACGATCAGCGGACCGGTGAAGATCATCAGGGCCGACTCGATGTAGTAGACGAACCCGGAGACGTAGCACAGGCGGCTGACCCAGCGCATCCGCACCCGCCAGAAGTGCTCCAGGCTGCCCAGCATGCTCATGGACGCCATGCACCAGCGGTACTGCTGGCTGTAGTAGGCGCCGATGGTGTCCGGGCACAGACCGGTGGCGAGCGCGAGAGGCACGTACCGGAGGTCCCAGCCGCGCGCCCGCAGATCGAATCCGGTGTGCATGTCCTCGGAGTGCTCGATCAGACTGGTGCCGCCGACCTCGGCGAGCGCGGTGCGCCGGTAGACGGCACAGGAACCGACACAGATCGAGCCGTCGCTGCGCTGCCGGGAGACCTGGACGGAACGGTAGAACAGCTCCTGGACGGCGCCGGCGCCGCGCTCGATCCAGTTCTGCTGGTCCAGGATGCGGAAGAACTGGGGGGACTGCACGATCCCGGCGTCCGGGTCGGCGTCCATGTACGGCAGCAGTTCGTCGAGGAGGTCGGCCCGGGGGGCGAAGTCGGCGTCCAGGATGAGGATGAACTCGCCGTCGGAGTGCTGGAAGCCGTGGCGCAGGTTGCCGGCCTTCTTGAACCAGCCGCGGTTGGGCCGCACGAGATAGCGGAAACCGAAGTCGTCCGCCATGGCGGCGACCTCCGGGCTGTCGGAGTCGTCGAGGACGAGGGGGGTGACCCGTCCGGGGTAGGTCTCGGCCAGCCGTTGCAGATGCGTCCAGGTGTTGTGCAGCACCGCGATCGGCTCACCGCACACCGGCAGGAAGACGTCGACCGACGGGTACTCACGCGGCGACCAGGAGCGCACCAGGGCGCGGTGGGCCTTGAGATCGAAGTCCGGAGTGAACAGGTCCAGCCTGAGCGATATCAGGAAGCCCAGCGCGGACAGCAGCAGGACCGGCGTGAACAGCCAGATCCACGGACCGTGCCGGGCCGAGTCGATCTGGCTGTAGGCGACGCACACGAACCCGACGAACGACGTGAGGCTGAGCAGCCAGGTGCGGCGCACGACGTAGGAGTACTTCTCCCGGTCGTCGGGAGGGGTGGGGAGCAGCCCCTCGGGAGCCGCCGAGCGTGCCGCCCGGCCCTCCCCGGGGCGCCACGCCCCCCGGGACGGCCGTGCGGACCCGGGGGGAACAAGAACACGGTGGGCAGCCATGACGTCGGGCTCCAGGGACGGCTGGTGAAGATGCTGTCCGGACGCGCCGACGCGGCGACCGACGCCGCTCGGCCGACAGCACGACGGCCAGGCTAGGAAGCCGCCCGGCGGGGCACGCCCGCCTGGGCCGAACGAGGGCTGTTGGGGCACGAACCCTGCACCAAGGGACGGGGGAGGAGGCGCCGACGCCGCCCGGGGCGCGGGACCGCGAGCCGTCCGGCCGGCGGGGTCCGGCAGGACGGCCGCGCCGGGCGATGAGTGCTTGCGGGCACCGCTGGAGCCCTTAAGGGCAGTACTGGACGACCGCCTTGGCGTACTGCCAGTAACAAGATCATCATCCGGATTCGAAAGCCTCAGGCAACCTTCACTCCCTCATCTCCCCGCAGGGCGCCCCCGTGCCCGCCGACGCGGCGCACGGCGCCGCCCTGCCTGTCAGGAGCCCCCATGCAGTCACCGCACCACACCGCCTCCTCCGTCGACCAAGCACGCGAGGACTACGAAGCCCACCGGCGCTACTGCCGCCAGTGCGCGCTCAGTCCTTCCCCCTGCCCCGCGGCGAAGCACCTGAGACGCGTGTACAACAACGCCACCCGGGCGACCCGGTCCGGCTAGTCCTGCCACACGTCTCGCGGCACGCCGACGGGCCGTATCGGGCACGCGCCGCACACCGCCGGCCCTCAGCCGGCGGTGGCACCCTGCGCCGCCACCTCGCCGTCGGCTCTCGCACGACGCGCGCGAGCCGAACTCGCCAGCTTCTCGGCGGCCACCTCACGGGTGAGGTCCTGGATCTCCTCACTCGCCTCGATGGCCGCACGTCTGACTTCGAGGGTCAGTCCGACCGAGGTCTTGACGACGCCTCTCACCAGCGATTTCCCCACTCTCTTGACCAGAGGGGCCGTGATCAGGCCGATGAGGAAGGGAGGAACGACAGGGGGCATGCGGGAACCCTCTCTTGTCTGCACAGCACGGCTGCCGCCGCCGCAGGTGCCGATACCGCCTGGCCGACGCCGCTGCGGCAGCGATGTCACCCCCACCGGACAACACCGTAGTCGGCCCTCGGCCGATGCGCCCGGGACGCCGACGCCTTTCATTCGTTCGGGCGGAGGCGCGTCGGAGCGGATCGCGGCCGCGGAACGGGATCAGGACGGGTCCGGTGCCCCCGCCCCGTGCTCGTCCAGCAGCGAGCCCACCACCCGCACGACGAACTCGGGTACGCGGTCCGGGAAGTCGTGGCCGGTCCCCTCCGGGGTATAGACCCTCCGGGACGCGCTGGAGGCCGCGAGGAAGCGTTCCCGCACGGTGAGGAAGAAGTGCCGCACCCGGGCGCTCTCCTTCGGATCGCCGACCGCGTCGAAGATCGTGTCACCGCCCGTCAGATCGCGTGGCGCCACGAGGAGGAGGGGGAGCGAGCCCAGTTCGCCATCGTGTACGACCGTCTGCCAGCCGTCTCGGGTGATGCCGTCCGGCGACAGCTCTCGCAGGATCGACGCCGCGGCGCAGTTCGCCTTGGTCCTGGTCTCGATCGCGGCGAGAACCCGCGTGGGGTCCTCGGGAACGAGTGCCTCGTCCTTGCGCACGAGGGCGTGGAGACCGAAGAGGTGGCGCAGCGCGAGGGCGGTCTGGTCCCTCGCGGCATGTCGCAGGGTCGCGAGGGACGGGCCGAAGGCGACGACATCGGGCGGAGTGGGATCGAGCAGCACCAGACCGGCCATCAGGTCGGGGCGGCGCCTGGCGGCGTTGGCCATGAGCAGGCCCCCGAAGGAGTGCCCCACGAAGACGTAGGGCCCCTTTTCACCGGCCCGCTCCAGAGCCGTGAGCAGTTCGACGGCCTCGGCCGCCGTCGTGCGCGGGAACGGGCCCGGGTCGCTCCAGCCCGAGCCCGGACGGTCCACCAGCACCGAACGCGTCCGCTCCCGCGCCAGTGCGTGCAGCCGGTACAGGGCGTACCCGCCGGCATGGCCACCCGGCATCCAGACCACCGTGGGCCTCGGTCCGGCGGCTCCCTCGGCGAGGACGTGCATGCGGTAGCCGCCCACGTCGACCATGCGTCCGGGTGGCGGATACCTCATCCGCACCCGGGCCACATGCACCAGATGGCGGAGGGAGCCGAGACCGAGCGCGAGCGCCACGGCGCAGAGCAGGCCGCCGAGGACTCGCCAGCCGGTTCCCAGGGCGACGCACCAGGCGCCCACGGCCGCCGGCAGCAGGGCGATGGCCAGCCCGGCCCAGTCCCGGCCGAGCAGCCGGAGTATCGCGTCGGCGACACGTGCACCCGGTCGCATGGTTCCCTCTCCGTCCCGGCCTTCGTGGCCGCTGCCGGGGACACCGCGCGTCCCGGCGCCCGGCACGAGCATCGTCCCTTGGAAACCCCGCGGGCGCCAGACGCCCTGCGCGGTGCCGGGGCGCGCACGGCGGCACGACCGTACGGGCGACCGGCGGGACGTGTGTGCCGTGGACGTCCGGGTGTTCGGTACCCGCGCACCACCCTCAGGGGCGGTCCGCGCCGCTCGCGCGCGCGAGGCGTGCTGCCACGTCCGCGACCACCTCGGCCTCCCGGGCCACGAGGTAGAAGTGGTCCCCGGGGAACGAGCGCAGCTCGAAGGAGCCCGGGGCGGTGAGCTCGGACCAGGCCAGGACCCCGTCGCGCGCGCAACTCGGATCGTCCTGGCCGACGTACGCGGTGATCGGGGCCTTGACCGGAGCCGGGCACGGGGGGTGGTAGCCCTCGATGAGCCGGTAGTCCGCGCGGAGGGCGGGCAGCAGCAGGTCACGCAGCTCCGGGATGTCGTAGGCCTCCGAGTGCAGGTCTCCGAGGTGCCGGACGCGGGTGATCAGGGTTTCGTCGTCGGCACGGTGCAGTGCGGTGCGCTCGGCCCGCTGGGGGGCCGCGTGTGCGGAGACCAGCAGCTGTTCGGGGACGATGCCGCGGGCCTCCAGCCGCAGGGCCACCTCGTAGGCGACGCAGGCGCCCATGCTGTGCCCGAAGAGCACCAGCGGCCGGTCCAGCCAGGGTCGCAGCGCGCCCTCGACGGTGTCGGCCAGGGTGGCCATGTCCTCGATGCAGGCTTCCGCGAGCCGGTCCTGGCGGCCGGGGTACCGCACCGCGAGCACCTCGACGTCCTTCGGCAGCAGCGCGGGCCAGCCGTGGAACAGCTGTGCCGTACCGCCGGCGTGCGGGAAGCACACCAGTCGGAGTCCGGGGTCCGCCGTGCGCCGGTGGACACGGAACCACCTGTTCGTGTCGTGCGCCGTCATCGCTGTCGGAGACCGCCCAGGTGCGAGGAGCCGAGCTTGGAGAGGAAGGTGGGAAGCTGCTCCACCACCCTCCTGGACACGTAGGTGGTCTGCACGGTGTGGCGCAGGCGATCGGTCACGACGAGTTTGTAGGCGCTGCCTTCCTGGATGAGTTCGGCGGAATACAGGGGTGTTCCGGTCGCAGACATCTGTCCTGCCTCCATCAGGGTGCCGCCTTCTCCGGCCATGCCGTCAGTGCGTCGTGGCGGCGACCGGACCGGCGCCGCGGGTTCGTCCGGTGGCCTTGCCCTCGCCGCCGGCCTGCGGGGTGCCGGTGCCGTGCTCGCTCCCGTGCGCCCTCTGGGCGGCGATCATCTCGGCGGTCGTCTCGGCCGCGAGATCCTTGATTCCCTCGCCGGCCTCGTGGACGGCCCTCTTGACTTCGATCCCCAGGCCCACCGAGGTTTTGACGATACCCCGCACGACGGGTCTGCCCAGCCTCTTGACCAGGGGCGCGGCGATCAGGCCGATCAGGAGAGGTACTACAGGCGGCATGGCAGGGCATCCTTCTCTTCCGCCGAGGAAACGATGACTGAACAAGGCGACGGGAGGTGGCCGGGACGGCCGCGATGACAAGCAGGGATCCCGTGTCGTCGAACCCGCACCCCTCATCACAGAGAGTATCCAGGACTGCGCGAACGGCCACCGGTTCCGCCGTGGCCTTCACCCGTTCGAGGAGAACGGCCTTTCCGTGACGGCCTGTTCAGGCCATGCGGAGGCTCGAACCCGATGTCATCGGCCCGCTTCGGGGGACGACCGGGACCTCTGCCGACGGCTGGACTCCCCGCGCAGTTCTCTCGCCACCCGTCGGCGCAGGACGGGAAACGGCAGTGTGCCGCCGGCCAGCACGGCCTCGTGGAAGGCGCGCACGTCGAACGCGGCGCCGGCGGCGCTTTCGCAGGCTGCCCGCAATGCCGTGAACTCCGTGTGACCCGCCCGGTACGTCAGCGCCTGCCCCGGCATGTCGGTCGCGTAGCGCAGCAACTCGGTCGCGATCTGCGCCTCGGACTCGGCCGCCGCGTGGGCGCGCATGAAGGCGCGCGCCTGCTCCAGCGTCATCGTCCCGAGGTTGAGACCGGTGTCGACGACGAGGCGCTGCGCGGTGAACCGTTCATGGGCCAGGCGTCCGTACGCGTCCCACGGATCGTCGTACAGCCCCATCTCCCAGGCGAGCCCGGCCGCGTACTCCGCCCAGCCCTCCTGGAACCCGTCGAAGACCGCCAGTTCGCGTCGCAGGTCGGGCAGCTCGGTGTTCTCGGCCTGACGGGCGAGGTGGAAGTGATGTCCGGGCGCCAGCTCGTGGTAGATCAGCGCGGCCGCGCCGAGCAGGGACCGGTGCGCCAGGTCCGAGGCGTTGTAGCGGTAGCGTCCCACCGGTTCCGCGACGGTCGGCGGTTCGTAGTAGCCGAACGTCATCGACGCCTCCAGTGCGGGATCGAGGCGGGCCACGCCGTAGGGGGCGCGGGGCAGGACCGCGAACCAGCGCGGCAGCAGCGGCGTGAGACGGTCCAGGTGTCCGCGGTAGCGGGCCTCGACCTCCGCCGGGGCGCCGGCGTACAGACGGGGCTCGGTCGCGAGCCGTTCGTGGAACTCCGCTTCCGTCCCCGCGAAGCCGAGGGCGCCGCGCATCTCCCGCATCCGCTCGGTGAGTTCGCGGCAGTGTTCCCGGCCCAGCTCGTGGAGGCGTTCGGGTGGTGTGTCGCCGGATGTGTACGTCCTGACGAAGGCCCGGTACGCCGCTTCGCCCTCCGGGTAGTGGGCCCAGCCGACGGCCCGCGGTGCCCGCCCGAGGTAGTCCGGGTCGTTCACGAGGGCGAGAAGGCGGTCGAACGCCGGCTCCAGTTCGGCGGCCACGAGCCCCGCCACCGCGTCGGACACGTGGCCCCGGCCGGCCGCGTCGAGTCGCGTGAGCCGCTCGGCGTCCGCTCGGACGAACCGGGTCGCCGATGCCCGCAGCCGGGTGAGCGTGGTGTGCACCCCGGCCAGCGCCGGGGCCGGGATGCGGAAGCCCCGCGCCGCCTGCCCGGCGGCCTTGTCGCCGATCGTCGCGACGCAGCGGGCCAGATCCCGCACGAGGGACACGTACCGGTCCGCGTCGGCCCGGTGCTCGAAGCGGAACGGGCGGAAGACCGTGTCACCGTACTGCTGGAGGCGGAAGAGCTGGTACGGCGTGGCGGTGGGGGTGAGCCAGTGGAAGCGTCCGGCCTCCGCTTCCTGGCCGGCGAGCGCCCGAAGGAAGCCCGCGGTGTCGGCGGTGGGGCCGGGCAGCCCCGCGGTCCGCGGCGTGCCCAGCCGGTCCAGCACCCCTGCCGCGAAACCGGCCCGCTCCTCGGCCTCCGCTTCGGACACTCCCGGCAGCGACTCGACCGGCAGCCCGCGGCGTGTCCGCAGCGACGGCTCACGCGCGAGCAGGAAGTCCCAGTAGGCGGTCGCGAGTCGGTCGACCTCCCGCGCCGCCGAGCCGTCCGGAAGGTCCGATGAGTGGTTCGCCATGGCGTCAGTGTGCGCGCCGGGGTGACGCCGCATCAGGAAGGACGGGGACCGCGAGTCGGCCGGCCTCACTCGGACGGGGGAAAACGTCCGGCCCGTTCGTGTCCGCCCCCGGAAAGCCGGACCGGAGCCGTCGATCCCGGTGGCACGATGAACCCCATGCACCGCCGACCCGTGTCGTTTCCCAGGGCCCGGTCGGCCGCGGTGGCGTCCGCCGTCGTCGCGTCAGCCGTGCTGGCCGGTTGCGGCGGCGACGTGTCATCGACACACACCCCTGTCGTCGTGGGGGGCACCGTCACGATCGCCACCGCCTCCGAGACCCCGAGTTTCCATCCGTACGCGCAGTTCGGCTCCGCCCTGGCTCCCTATGCCTACGACTCGTTGGTCACCATGGCGCCGGACGGGAGCGTGGTGTCCGGGCTGGCCCGGAAGTGGCGGGCCGGGGCCACTTCGGCGCGTTTCACCCTGCGCGGCGGAATCACCTGCTCCGACGGCACGACCCTCACCGCCTCCGGGGTGGCCCGCTCGCTCCGCTATGCGAGCGATCCCCGCAACCGGCTCGTCGGCGCCCGGGCGGCACTGCCCGGTGTGTCCTTCACGGTGTCGGCCGACGACGCGGCACGGACGGTGTCGGTGCGGATGGCGTCACCGTACAGCTTCATCGTGCGGACGATCGGTCTGCTGCCCGTCGTCTGCCCCGCGGGACTGGCGGATCCCGGCGCGCTGGACAGGAGCACGCAGGGCACCGGGCCGTACGTGCTGAGCGGCTACACCTCGGGCGGGCCGTACCGCTTCACCCGGCGCAAGGGGTACGCGTGGGGGCCGCGCGGAGCGACGAACGCGGTCGCGGGCCAGCCCGAGCGGATCGTGGTGTCGGTGGTGCCGCAGGAGTCCACGGTGGCGAATCTGCTGCTCACGGGCGGCGTGAACATCGCGGCGGTGACCGGCCCGGACCGCGCGCGGCTGACCGGTCACGGCCTGGCCACCGCCCGGGTGCCGACCGTGGTGGGGCTGACCTTCTTCAACGAACGCTCCGGCCGCCCCTTGAGCGATCCCGCGCTGCGGCGGGCACTGGTGGGCGCGCTGGACCGCAAGGGCCTCGCCAATGTGGCGATCGGCGGCGACGGAACGCCCGCGCGTCATCTCACCGCCGCGGACGCCGTCTGCCACGCCGACGTCGCCGACGGGAACCTGCCCTCGCGCAGCGCCGTGCGGGCCCTGGGCGCCGCGGGCTGGACGAAGAACGCCCGGGGCAGGCTGGTGAAGCACGGCAGACAGCTGCGGCTGCGGCTGCTCAGCAGCGCCGAATTCGGCTCCACCCTTCCGTCGGTCGCCGAACTGATGGCCGCCACCTGGCAGGCGCTGGGCGTGGACGTCGACCTCGTCGGAGAGAGCCGCAACGCGGTGATGCAGGCCATGTACCAGAGCGGCGACTTCGACGTCGTGGTCGGCAGCTCACCGGGCCCGCCGCTGCCCGCGCAGCTCGTCCCGTACTTCTCCGGTCCGCCGCCCTCGCGGGGACTGAACTTCGCGCACGTCGCCAACCGCGCCTACGACCGCTTCGTCGCCCTCGCGCTGCGCTCGGCGGGCACGGCCAGCTGCGCGGACTGGAACAGGGCCGCCGCGGAGCTGTTCCGCTCGGCCGACGCGCTGCCCGTCGCCGACGGCACGAGCACGGTGTACGGCCATCGGACGACCTTCGCCGTCGCGCCCGGCGGGCGGATCGTGCCGACCAGCATCCGCCTGCACAGATAGCGGCGGCGGACCCCGCGCGCCCCCGCCCGCCACCAGTCGAGGAGGCCTCCCATGACGACCGTGTCCACGCGGCTCGGTGCCCTGGCCCGGCACCATCCGTGGGTGGTGTTCTGCTGCCGGCGCGCGGTGCGGCTGGCGGTCTCCCTCTGCGTGGTCGTCACCGCTTCCTTCGCGATGATCCGGCTGGTACCCGGTGACCCCGTACGGGCCGCGCTGGGTGTGGACGCCCCGCCGGACCTCGTGGCGGCGAAACGGCACCAACTCGGTCTGGACCTGGGACTGTCGGCGCAGTACCGGCAGTACCTGCGCCACCTCGCCCACGGGGACCTGGGGGTCTCCCTGGTGACCGGCGAGCCGGTGGCCGACCTGGTGCGAGCGCGGCTGCCGGCCACCTTGCTGCTGGCTGTCCTGGCGTTCGCCTGCGTACTCGTCGTCGCCCTGCCCGGGGGACTGCTGGCCGCGGTGTGGACCCGCGGCGGGCGGCGGCCCCGGGCGGAACTGGCGTTCACCGCCACGACCTCCGTGCTGGCGGGCACGCCGGACTTCGTGCTCGCGGCGGGTCTCACCGCGGGACTGGCGGTCGCCCTGCGCGTCTTTCCGGTGGCCGGCGACCTCGGCCCCCAGTCGTACGTGCTGCCCGTGCTCTCGCTGGCGCTCGCTCCGACCGCGGTCCTGCTGCGGATCGTCCGGGTGGAGACGCTCAAGGTTCTCGCGACGGACCATCTGCGTGCCGCCCGCGCGAAACGGCTGCCCGCCGCCACGCTCTGTCTGCGCCACGTGGCACCGAACACCCTGACCGCGTCGCTGACGCTCGCCGGGAACCTCCTGCCGGCCCTGATCGCGGGGACGGTACTGGTCGAGAAGGTGTTCGCCTGGCCGGGCATCGGTTCGGCGATGGCGCAGTCCGTGGCCGCGCAGGACCACGCGGTCGTCGAGGCGTCGGTTCTGGTGCTGGGCTCGGCCGTCCTCGTGGTGAACTTCCTGGTCGATCTCGCTCTCGCGCTGCTCGACCCCCGATCGGTCATCCGGAAGACGTGATCCGATGGTGCTGTCCTCCCCTTCCCTCTCCGCCTCGCGCGCCGCCCCCGGCCGGACCCGGGCGTCCCGGTGGGGCTGGGCCTCGCCCATGGGCGTGATCACCCTGGTGATGCTCGGATCGCTCGCCGTCCTCGCCGTGGCGGGGGCGCTTCCGTGGGGGCGGGCGGCCGACCGTCCGGACCCGTCGGCGGTGCTGCGGGGGCCCACCGCGGATCACCTGCTCGGCACCGACCACCTCGGGCGCGACCTGCTGGCCCGGCTGCTCTCGGCGACCTGGCCCTCCCTCCTGCCGGCGGTCGCGGCCACGCTCCTCGGCGCGGCAGCCGGGATCACGCTCGGCGCGCTCACCGCCGTCGTGGGCGGGCGCGCCCGCCGCCTGCTGGGCGCCCTGATCAACCTCCTGCTGGCCTTCCCCGCGCTCCTCGTCGCGATGTTCTTCGCGGCCCTCTTCGGCGCGGGCGCGGGGGGCGCGGTGTTCGCCCTCGCCGTCGCCTGCGCCCCGGGCTTCGCACGGATCACGCAGACCCTGGCCGCCGGAGTGGCCGGCACCGACTTCATGGCGGCGGCGCGTGTGCTGGGCCTGCACCGCCACCGGCTGGTCCTGCGCCATGTCCTGCCCCACATCGCCGAACCGCTGGTGCTCAACACCACGGTCACCGTGGGCTCTGCCCTCGTGGCCCTGTCGGGGCTGAGCTTCCTCGGACTGGGGGTGCGGCCCCCCTCGTACGACTGGGGGCTCCTGCTGAGCCAGGGGCTGGACCGCATCTACACCGAACCGCTGCCCGCCGTGGCGCCCGGCATCGCCATCGTCTACGCCGCCGTGGCCTTCCAACTGCTCGGCGAGGTGCTGGCCGGAGCCGCCGCGCGACGTACCCGCCCGCGCCTGAGGGAGGAGCCCGCGGCACACCCGGCACGCGCCGCCCGCCCGGCATCCGGGGAGCACGTGCTGGAGGTGGAGGACCTGCGGGTCGCCCTCCCCACGACGGACGGGGTGGTCCGGCCCGTCCGCGGGGTCACCCTCGCCCTGCGGCGCGGGGAGATGGTCGGCCTGGTCGGCGAGTCCGGCTCCGGCAAGTCGCTGACGGCGCTCGCCCTCGCCGATCTGCTGCCGGACGGCGCCCGCGCGACCTGGGCCACGCACCGGTTCCTCGGCGCGGACGCGGAGTCGTCGTCCCGCAAGGAGCGACGCAGACTGCTGGCGACCGGAATGGCGATGATCTTCCAGAACCCGGCCTCGGCCTTCAACCCCTCGCTCCGCATCGGAACGCAGATGACGGAGGCGGTGCGCGCACACCGCGGCACCCCTCGTGCCGAGGCCGTCGAGCAGGCCCTGGTCCAGCTCCAGCGGGTCGCGCTGCCCGGCGGGCGCCGGTTGCTGCGGTCCCGCCCCTTCCAGCTCTCCGGCGGTCAGCGCCAGCGAGTGGCGATCGCCGCCGCCTCGATGATGCGGCCCGGCCTCCTCATCGCGGACGAGCCGACGACGGCCCTGGACGTCACCGTGCAGCGGCAGATCATGGACCTGCTCCACCGCATCCGGCGCGACGACGGCACCGCGATCCTCTTCATCAGCCACGACATCGCCCTGGTGGCCGACGCCTGCGACCGGGTTCTGGTCATGTACGGGGGCACGGTCGTGGAGAACCTCCCGGCCCGGGAGCTGGCGGCCGGCGCACGGCACCCGTACACGCGGATGCTCGTCGCCTCGGTCCCCGACCCGGCCGCGGATCGTGACCGTCCCCTGCCCGCCATCGAGGGAAGGCCACCTGATCCGTCCGGCGCGTCCCCGGGCTGCGCGTTCCGCGACCGCTGCCCGCGTCGACTGGACCGGTGTGCCGTGGAGAGCCCCGTGTTGTCCCCGCTCGGCCCGGAGCACGAGGTCGCCTGCTGGCGACCGGCGCCCCCGGCCCTGTGCCACGGACGGAGCGAGACCGAGGAGGCGGAGCGGTGAGGGAAGGGACGGGACTGACGCTGGACGACGTCACTGTCCGCCACCACGGGCCGTTCGGGCCGGTCACGGCGGTGGACGGGGTGTCACTGGAGGTTCCCCGGGGCACCACGGTCGGCCTGGTCGGCGAGTCCGGTTCGGGGAAGTCCACTCTGGCCCGTGCGGTCGTCGGGCTGCACAGCCCGTGCGCCGGGCGGATCACGGTCGGTGGGCGCGAGTACCGTGGGCGCCGGGCGGCCGATCGGCGCCGGCTGGGGCAACAGGTCCAGCTGGTGTTCCAGGACCCCGACACGGCGTTGGACCCTCGCATGACGGTCCGTCAGTCGCTCGCCGAATCAGCGGGGGCCTTCGTCCGGCTGGACCGCCGCGGCCGCGAACAGCGCGTCGCCGGACTGCTGGAACTCGTCGGTCTCGACGCCGGCTGTGCCGACCGGGTGCCGCGGCAGCTGTCGGGCGGCCAGCGCCAGCGCGTGGCCGTCGCCCGCGCGCTCGCCGTCGATCCGGCGGTTCTCGTCGCCGACGAGGTCACCTCGGCTCTCGACGTGTCGGTCCGGGCGGCGCTCCTCACCATGCTCCGGGACCTTCAGCGACGCATGGGCTTCGCCATGCTGTTCATCAGCCATGACCTCGCCGCCGTCCGCCAGGTGGCGGACGACGTCGCCGTGATGTACCTCGGTCGGATCGTCGAGACCGCCCCCACCGAGAACCTGCTGCGCGGCCCCCGGCATCCCTACACCCGAACGCTGCTGTCCGCCGTGCCGAGCCTGCACGCCGGGCGACGACCGGTCGCGGAACCGGTCCTCGTCGGAGAGGCACCCGACCCCGCGTCACCACCGACCGGATGCCGCTTCCACCCGCGCTGTCCCGTCGGGCCGAACCGGCGTCCCGGACGGGACGTCTGCGCCGCACGGGACCCCCAGCGGGACGCGGCCGGACAGCCGCACCGCGCCGCCTGCCACTTCCCGTTCCCGCACCCGGCCGGCGACTGCCCGCCCCCCGCCGGCGGCGGGCACGAGGACGTGCACGGTGACCGGCCTGCGCGGACCCCCGGGGACCTGCCGTCATGACGGCCACGGAACCGGGCACGCTTCCGTCCGGCGCGGACGCGGTCGTCGTGGGCGCCGGTGTGATCGGTGCCGCGGTGGCACTGGAACTGGCGCGCACCGGTCGGCACGTGGTGGTCGTCGACAAGTCCGGCGGCGTCGGCCACGGATCCACCAGCGCCTCCAGCGCGATCATCCGTTTCAACTACTCGACCTGGGACGGTGTCGCCACCGCCTGGGAAGCCCAGCACTGCTGGGCGGGATGGGCGGAGCACCTGGGCACCGCGGGCGGCCCCGGCCTGGCATCGTTCCGACGGACCGGAGCGGTGCTCCTCGACGCGCCGGGCTCCGGGACATCGGAGGTCATCGCACTGTTCGAGCGGGCCGGCGTGCCGTACCAACGCTGGGATGCCGCAACGCTGCGCAGCCGGGTCCCCGGCATCGACGCGGGACGCTACGGGCCCCCCAGACCCCTGCTCGACGAGGCGTTCTTCTCCGGCCCGCAAGGGGAGCTGGGCGCGCTGTTCACCCCCGACGCGGGTTTCGTCGACGACCCCCGGCTCGCCGCGCAGAACCTCGCGGACGCGGCGGCCCGCATCGGGGCGCGCTTCCTCTTCCACCGCACGGTCGTCGGTGTCCTGCGCCGCGAGGACCGGGTGGCGGGCATCCGGCTCGCCGACGGCACCGCGATCACGGCACCCGTGGTGATCAACGCCGCCGGGCCCTGGTCGGGCGCGTTCAACCGGACGGCCGGGGTCGGAGCCGAGTTCACCGTCGGTGTGCGCCCGCTGCGCGAGGAGGTCCACCAGGTGGCCGCACCGGACTGCCGGGGCGACACCACCTCGTCCAGCCCGGGCGGCGCCGGGACCGGGCGCGGCCCGATCGTGGCCGACGTCGACCTCGGGACCTACCTGCGCCCGCTCGGCGGACACGTCCTCATCGGCAGCACGCTGCCCGCCTGCGACCCCATGGAGTGGCTCGACGATCCCGACGCGTGCAACCCGCACCCGACGCCCGCCCGGTTCGACACCCAGGTGACCAGGGCCGCACGGCGGTTCCCGCTGCTGTGCGTCCCGAACCGGCCGACCGGCATCGCCGGTGTCTACGACGTCGCCGACGACTGGACCCCGATCTACGACCGCACCGATCTGGCCGGCTTCTACGTCGCCATGGGAACGAGCGGCAACCAGTTCAAGAACGCTCCACTGGCGGGCCGATTCCTCGCCGCGCTGGTCGACCGCGTCGAGTCCGGCCACGACCACGACGGCGATCCGCTGACCTACACGGGAGAACACACCGGCGTCGTCGTCAACCTGGGCGCGTTCTCCCGCAAGCGCCCCGTGGCCGAGGGCGCCGCCGCCCGAACCGTCCTGGGCTGACCCGTGGCGCGGCGGGGCCGGTGCCGTCCAGGAGCCGCCGCGCCGGACGACACCACCGGCCCGTGACGTCGGAAGGAGCTACCAGCGGCCGCGCGGCGGTGCGGAGCCGAGCTTGGAGCTCAGCACCTTCAGGAAGACCGGGAGCCTGTCCACCGCGGATTTGGGGACGGGAGTGACCTGGACCGTGTCCCGCACCACGTCCTGTACGACGAGCCGGTAGGCACCGTCCTCCTGGACGAGTTCGGCGGCGTAGAGCAGTGTTTCCACCAGGGGTCCTTCGGTTGTGTCGTGTGACGAGTCAGGCGCCGTTGGTGAGCCAGGCGGTCCACGCCTTCGTGGCCTGCTGTTCGTCCGCGTCCTCGGCGAACAGGTGGTGGCCCAGCCAGATCGGCCAGTTCCAGGAGCTGCCGTTGAAGAACCGGTACAGCGCGTCCGGGCCGCGCAGGCCCACGAAGTCGGGGCTGAGCCAGTCCACGACCACCTCCTGCGGGCCGCCGTCCGCACCGGGGACGTCGAGCGACAGCCGGTCGCCGACGGTCGCGTCGTCGGCGAGGCCGAGGCGTCGGCGCAGAGCGGCGAAGTCGGCGGGGTCGTCGGTGCGCTCGTCGCGGCCGGCCTTGATGTAGACGGCGGGGCGGGCGGCGAAGTGCCTCAGGTACTCGGCGAGACCGTGCTGGTAGAAGTCGACGTGCTTCTCGGCCGCGTCCGCCTTGGTGTCCCAGTAGTCGTCGACGACTCCCGTGTGCACCCAGTGGATTCCCATCCGCAGGTGGCTGGTTCCGTCGTCGAGTGGCTCGATCCGGTAGGTGAGGGTGTTGGAGAACCCGTCGTCCAGGGCCACGCGCACGGCGAAGTGGTGCGGCGGGTCCCACGCCACGACGGTGCCGTCCGCCCGGGTGACCTTTCCGCCGACGTGCGGCTCGACCTCCATGGGGTACAGCCAGCCGAGGTTGCCGGCGCCGGTGGCGACCGCCTGCCAGACCTGTTCGGGCGTGGCGGTCAGATCCTGCTCCCGGCGGACCTGGAACTCTCGGGCCATGGTCAGTTCTCCTTCGTCGTCGTTCATGGGGGTCAGTAGCTGAGCGGCAGGGCGTTCAGCCGCCGTTGCAGGGGGTTGGGCCGCCATTCGAGGGCCGCCCCGTCGGCCAGCCGCAGGTGCGGGAGCCGACGGACCAGCGTGCCGACGGCCACCTCGGCCTGGAGCCTGGCCAGCGGGCCGCCGAGGCAGAAGTGCGGTCCGTTGCCGAAGCTCAGGTGCCGGTTCCCGGGGCGGGTCAGGTCGAGCCGGTCGGGGTCCTCGAAGCGCTCGGGATCACGGTTGGTCGCGGCGAGGAACAGGTACACCAGCTCGCCCTCGCGCAGCGTCCGCCCGCCGATCTCGACGTCCTCGGCGACGACCCGGACGATCGCCTGGGTCGGCGTGTCGTAGCGGGTCAGTTCGTCGACGGCCGTGCGGATCAGCGCCGGGTCCTCGCGCAGCCGGGCCAGCTGGTCGGGGTGGCGCAGCAGGGCGAGCATGCCGTTGCCGACCAGGTGGGTGGTGGTCTCGTCTCCGGCGGTGATCAGCACGAAGCAGGTGGACAGCAGTTCGGAGTCGGTGAGCCGGTCGTCCTGCGCCTGTGTCGCGACCAGGGCGCTGACCAGGTCGTCGCCCGGGTCGGCCCGGCGTCGGCGGACGAGCCGGGCGAGGTACTCCTCGTACTGCTCGATGGCGGCCTCGGACTTGTCGATGTCCTCGGAGAGCCGGCCGAGGCGGCGGAACCAGCTCTTGACCTGCGGGCGGTCCTCGGGCGGAATGCCGAACAACTCGCAGACCACGGACAGCGGCAGCGGGGAGGCGACCGCCTCGATCAGGTCCATGGACGACCCCGCCGCGACCGCCTCGTCGACGAGCCGGTCGACGATCCGCTGGATGCCGTCGCGCAGGGCTTCGACCCGCCGGGCCGTGAAGGCGCGGTTGGCCAGCTTGCGCAGCCGGGCGTGGTCCGGCGGGTCGGTGTTGCTCATCACCCGGCCGAGCCGGTCGGTGAGCCTGCTGAAGGCCTTCAGGTCGCCGCCGAGCGCGCCGTAGGCACGGGTCATCCGGTCCCGGTCGTTGGACAGCCGCAGGTCTCCGAGGGCCGCCTCGACGTCGGTGTACCGGGTGAGGTACCAGATGCCCTGGTCGCTGCGGTGGACCGGGCTCTCGCGCCGCATGCGGGCGTAGAACGGGTACGGGTCCCGGCGGGCCTCGGGCGTCCGCAGCGCCGCGGCGAGGTCGCCGGGCCGGACGAGGCCCGCGGCGTCGCGGGCCTCGTCCAGGGTGTCGGTGGAGGTCAACGTCGGCCGCGCTACCGCTGGGCGTCCATGGCGTCGACGAGGCTCTTGGGCCGCATGTCGGTCCAGGTCCGCTCGACGTACTCCAGGCATGCGGCGTGGGTGCCGGGGCCGTGGGCGACGGTCCAGCCGGCGGGGACGTCCGCGAACTGCGGCCACAGCGAGTGCTGGTTCTCGTGGTTGACGAGCACGAGGAAGGTGCCCTCCTCGTCCTCGAACGGGTTGGTCATGGGAATCAGTCCTCCTGGTTGTGGGTCGGGGTGTCACCGGTGGCCTCGACGAGCCTGGCGGCCAGAATCGGTCCGATCTGGGCCAGCGAGCCGGCCTGGGTCATCCGGTCGTGCCGGGTGGTGATCTCGTGCGACTCGATCCGGCCGGCGATGTACGGGCGCCAGGTTCCGGGCCCCGCGTCGTTCCCGTCACGGTCGATGGTGGAGTTGAACAGCAGCAGGTCCCCGTCGAACCTGCCGGGGACGAAGTCGACCGCCAGCCTGGCGTTGTTGATCATGATCTGGACGACGACCTCGATCTGCTGCCCCGTCAGTCCGGCCAGCGCGCTGCCCCGCTCGCGCAGGATCTCGGCGACCTCACCGTAGGTCAGCGGCCGGTCGCCCAGCTCGTCCGGGCTGCAGTCGAGCACACCGACGAGCACGTCACGCTCCGTGGGTACGGGTACCTCCTCGAACGCCACGTCCTTCACCGGGTAGGCGTCCAGGATCGCCAGCAGCGCGGTCCGCTCGCCGCGCGCCTGAAGCTCGCAGGCGATCGCGTGGGCGATCAGCCCGCCGGCGGACCAGCCGAGCAGCAGGTACGGGCCCTCCGGCTGGACCTTGCGGATCTGGTTGACGTAGTCGGCCGCCATCTCCTCGAAGGACGTCGGCCGGGGCTCGGGGCGGCCGAGGCCACGCGCCTGGATCGCGTAGACCGGGTACTCGGCACCGATGTGGTTCAGCAGCCCGCTGTACGACCAGCTGATGCCGCCCCCGGGGTGGATGCAGAACAGCGGTGTCCGGCTCCCGGTCGTGCGCAGCGGCAGCAGCACGTCCAGCGCGTCGTCGGGATCGTTCATGATCAGGCGCTCCGTCAGCCCGGCCACGGTCGGCGCTTCGAACAGCGTGCGCAGGCCCACCTCGACGCCGAGGGTCTCGCGGACGCGGGAGACCAGGCGGGCGGCGAGCAGCGAGTGGCCGCCCAGGTCGAAGAAGCTGTCGTCGAGGTACACCTGCTCCCGGCCGAGGACCTGGGCGAACAGGTCGCACAGCAACTGCTCCTGCGGCGTCCGCGGTCCGCGCCCGGCGCCCGGCGCACCGTAGTCGGGGGCCGGCAGGGCGGCCCGGTCCAGCTTGCCGTTGGCGGTCAGCGGCAGCACGTCCAGGCCGACGAACGCCGACGGCACCATGTAGTCGGGCAGTTCGCGGCGCAGCCGGTCGGACAACTCGCCTGATTCGGGCGCACCTTCGGGAGCGGGCACCAGGTAGGCGACGAGCCGCTTGTCGTCCGGCTGGTCCTCCCGGACGACGACGGCCGCCTGGGCGACGCCCGGGCAACTCGCGAGCACCGCCTCGATCTCGCCGGGCTCGATCCGGAAGCCGCGCAGCTTGACCTGGTGGTCGGCCCGTCCGGCGAACTCCAGCGTGCCGTCGTCCAGCCACCACGCCAGGTCGCCCGTGCGGTACATCCGGCTCCCGGCGGGCCCGTACGGGTCGGCGGTGAACCGCTGTACCGTCAGGCCGGGCCGGCCGATGTAGCCCCGGGCCACGCCCACCCCCGCGAGGTACAGCTCGCCGACCACGCCGGGCGGCACCGGCCGCAGCCCGGCGTCGAGTACATAGGCGCGCATGTTCGTCATCGGCCGGCCGATCGGCACGGTCGCGGCGTGTTCGGAGAAGGTGCGCACCGGGTGGCAGGTGGCCAGGGTCGTGGCCTCGGTGGGCCCGTAACCGTTGACCACCGTGATGCCGGGGCAGGCTGCCAGCACCCGGGCGACGGCGGCCGGGGAGACCACGTCACCGCCGGTCCACACCTCGCGTACCCCCGCGAGCAGGTCCGGCCGCTCCTCGGCGACCAGGCGGAACAGGCCGGCCGTCAGCCACAGCCCGGTCACCTGATGCTCGCCGACCGCCTGGTGCAGCAGGTCGAGATCGAGCCGTCCGGGCGGCGCGACCACGATCCGGCCGCCGATGAGCAGCGGCACCCAGTGCTCGTACGTCGACAGGTCGAACGCGGTGGGGGAGTGCAGCAGCACCCGCTCGTGGCCGCCCTCGCGCCAGCAGGGGGTGAGGGCGTGGGCGATCACGTCACGGTGGGTGACGGCCACGCCCTTCGGTCGCCCGGTCGAGCCGGAGGTGTACATCACATACGCCAACTGCCGCGGATCACACACCACTTCGGGGTCGCCGGCATCCGACTCGGCCTGGATCAGCGCGGTCAGCACGTCCTCGGTGAGGACCAGCGCGGCCCCGGACTCCCGGAGGATCAGATCGATGCGGGACTGCGGGAACCGCGAGTCGAGGGGCACGTAGGCGCCGCCCGCCTTGATGATCGCCAGGATCGCCACGACCAGATCCGCCGAGCGCTCCAGCAGCACCGCGACCGGTGTCTCCGGCACCACGCCCTGGCGGATCAGTGCCCGCGCCAGGCGGTTGGCCCGCAGGTCGAGTGCGCGGTAGGTCAGCTCGGTGCCGCTCGCCACGACGGCCACCGCGTCCGGGGTGGCCCGTACCTGACGGGCGAACAGCTCCGGCAGGGCGGCCTCGGGCAGCTCGGCGGCGGTGTCGTTGAACTCGTGCAGCAGCCGGTGGCGTTCCTCGCCGGACAGGATGTCGATCCGGCTGACCGGGCGGCCGGGGTCGGCGACCACCGCGCGCAGCAACCGCGTCCAGCGGGCGAACAGCAGCTCCACGGTGCCCGGGTCGAACAGATCGGTGGCGTACTCGACCGCACCGGCCATGCCGTCGAGGCTGCCGTCCGGTCGGTACTGCTCGGCCAGGCTGAACGTCAGGTCGACCCGCGCGGTGCCGGTGGGTGCCTCCAGGTAGCCGGTCGACAGTCCCGGCAGCGTGAACTCGCCCAAGGGCGCGTTCTGCAGGGCCAGCATGATCTGGAACAGCGGGTGGTGCGACAGCGACCGGGCCGGGTTGACGACCTCGACCAGGTACTCGAAGGGCACGTCCTGGTGGGCGTACGCGGAGAGCGCCTTCTGCCGTACCCGGCGGAGCAGTTCGGTGAAGCCGGGGTCGCCGCTCGTGTCGGTGCGCAGCACCAGGGTGTTGACCATGAACCCGACGAGGTCGTCCAGCGCCTGGTCGGTGCGCCCGGCGATGGGACTGCCGATCGGGATGTCGGTGCCGGCGCCGAGCCGGGTGAGCAGCGCGGCGAGACCGGCCTGGAGCACCATGAACATGCTGGCGCCGTGCGCGGTGGCCAGGTCCCGCAGTGCCTGGTGCAGTTCGGCGTCCAGCCGGACCGCGAGCCGGCCGCCCTGCTGGGAGGCCACGGCCGGCCGGGGCCGGTCCGCGGGCAGGTGCAGCCGTTGCGGCAGCCCGGCCAGCTCCTCGTTCCAGTAGGCGAGCTGTCGGGCGAACAGGCTGTCCGGGTCGGCGGCGTCGCCGAGCAGCTCGCGTTGCCACCGGGTGTAGTCGGCGTACTGCACCGGCAGCGGGGACCACGGCGGTTCCTCGCCCCGGCAGCGGGACGCGTAGGCCGTCGCCAGGTCGTGGGAGAGCGGGCCCATCGACCAGCCGTCGGCCGCGATGTGGTGCACCACGAGCAGCAGCGCGTGCCGGTCGGGGGCGAGCGCGTACAGTTCCGCGCGGATCGGCGGCTCGGCGGCCAGGTCGAAGCCGCGCTGCGCCCCCTCCGCCAGCCGGCCGGCCAGCCGTACGTCATCGAGCTCGACGACCGGCAGCTCGGGGCGGGCCTCGTCCGCGCTCAGCACGAGCTGGTACGGCACGCCGTCCGCCTCCCGCAGGACCGTCCGCAGGCTCTCGTGCCGGGCGATCACGTCGGCGAGCGCGGCCTGCAGCGCCGCACGGTCCAGGTCGCCGTCCAGGCGCAGCGCGAGCGGCATGTTGTAGGTGGCGCTCGGCCCGTCCAGGCGGTGCAGGAACCACAGGCGCTGCTGGGCGAAGGACAGCGGGATCCGGTCGGGGCGCGGACGGGCGGCCAGCGCGGGCCGCTCCGTGACCGAGCCGTCGAGGCGGGCCGCCAGGGCGGCCACGGTCGGGTGTTCGAAGAGCGTGCGGACTTCGAGCTCCGCGCCGAAGGTCGTGCGGACCCGGGCGGCCAGGCGGGTCGCCAGCAGGGAATGCCCGCCGAGGTCGAAGAAGCTGTCCTCGACACCGACCCCGGGCAGCCCCAGCACATCGGCGAAGAGTTCCGCGAGCAGTTGTTCCTGCGGGGTGCGCGGCGCCCGCCCGGTCGCGGCCGTCCCCAGGTCGGGGGCGGGCAGCGCGCGGCGGTCGACCTTGCCGCTGGCGGTCAGCGGCAGTGCGTCCAGGACGACGACGGCCGAGGGCACGAGGTAGCCGGGGAGCCGGTCGCGCAGCCGGTCGCGGAGCGCGCCGACGAGGGCGTTCACGGCGCGGCTCCCGGTCGGGCGGTTGGTGAGCGAGGACAGCGCGGTGCCGGACTTCCGCAGCGGCCGGTAGGCCTCGACGGGAGCGTCCTGCGAGGGGCCGCCGATGACGACGTCCAGGGCGTCGGGCGCGACGGCCGACCAGGTGACGTCCACCCGGCGGCCGAGTTCCTCGCCCAGCGCACGGAAGTCCTCCGGGTCGGGCAGGTCGTCGTGGTCCGGGCCGTGCAGCCGGTCCAGCAGTTCGGCGAGTGTGCCGTCCCCGTTCTGCACCGCCCGCGCCAGTGCCGCCTCGCGGGCGACGCGCCGGTTCGGCACCCCGGTGACGCGCACCGGGTCCGTGCCGGTGCGGGCGAGTCGCTCGCGCACCTCCGCGAGGCCGGCGACCTCGCGGCCCCACGTCAGCTCCCGAGGCGCGGCCGGTGCCGTCGGGACGGCCGACCGCTCGTGCAGCGTGACGTCGTAGCGGTAGCGAGTGAGCTCGTTGTGGTGCCGGCCGCGCTTGACCTCCACGGCCACGGCACCGACGGTGCCGCGGTCGCGCAGGACGGTGAAGAAGTCCGGGTCGACCAGGAGTTCCTTCTCCACCAGAAGGGCCTGCTCCACGGCACGGCGCACCGAGGGCAGGTCGGCGCCGTCATCGGC
Source organism: Streptomyces sp. NPDC038200 (assembly GCF_055600785.1). Taxonomy (NCBI): domain Bacteria; kingdom Bacillati; phylum Actinomycetota; class Actinomycetes; order Kitasatosporales; family Streptomycetaceae; genus Streptomyces; species Streptomyces sp. NPDC038200. Next base: position 333,204 of record NZ_JBVJYH010000009.1, on the reverse strand, counting down.
CCGGTGGAGCTGGACGGCCGTCGCCAGGGGGCGCAGCAGCCGCAGATTGCGGACGTCGCCCACGAAGAGCGCGCCGCCGGGGGAGAGCAGCCGCATCAGCCGGTCGATCACGTCCGCGAGGTAGTCGGCGGACGGGAAGTACTGCACCACCGAGTTCAGCACGATGGTGTCGAACCGCCCGGCCGGCAGCCCGTCGGTGTCGTGCGCCGGGCGGGTCTGCAGCACCACCCGCCGGGCCAGCCGCTCCTCCCGCGCCACTTGGGCGGCCAGCGCGTCGATCGCGGTGGCGGAGAAGTCGGTCGCCCAGTAGGTCTCGCAGTGCGGTGCGATCTGCGAGAGAAGCAGACCGGTGCCGACACCGACCTCCAGCACCCGGCGGGGGCGCAGGGCCAGGATGCGGGTCACGGTGGCGTCCCGCCACTCCCGCATCTGCTCGACCGGGATCGGGCTCGCGTCGTAACTGCTGTTCCAGCCGACGAAGTTCTGGCCGAAGGCGGCTTCCTCCGGAGCGATGGGCAGGGCTTCGTAGATGTCCCGCCACTCGCCCACATGGTCCGCTTCGAGGCCGCTGTCCCGGGACGCCTCCTGGCGCGGGACGACGTAGCCGACGAGCCGGTCGTCCCGGGCCAGGACGGCGGCCTGGGCGACGTCGGGGTGCTCGGCCAGGGCCGCCTCGATCTCGCCGAGTTCGATGCGGAAGCCGCGTACCTTCACCTGGTCGTCGGTGCGGCCGACGTACTCCAGGGCACCGTCGGTGCGCCGGCGGACGAGGTCTCCGGTGCGGTACATGCGCTCGCCGTCCGTGCCGAACGGGCAGGCGACGAACCGCCCGGCCGTCAGCCCCGGCCGGTTCAGGTACCCGCGCGCCAGGCCCGCCCCCGCGACGTACAGCTCTCCGGCCACGCCCGGCGGCACCAGCCGCAGCCGCTCGTCCAGGACGTACACCCGGGCGTTGGCGATCGGTCGGCCGATGGGCGGCACGCCCGATCCCGGGGAGAGCGGGTCGCTCATCGTCGCGCAGACCGTCGTCTCCGTCGGCCCGTACGCGTTGATCATCCGGCGTCCCGGGGCCCAGCGGGCCACCAACTCCGGTGCGCAGGCCTCACCCGCCACCACCAGTGTCGACACGCTCAGCGCGTCCTGCGGCAGGGCGGCCAGGACGGACGGCGGCACGGTCACGTGGGTGACCGCGAGGTCCCGGTCGGTCAGCGCGGCGACGGGCTCCGCCGGGGGCAGCACCAGGGCCGCGCCGCGCAGCAGGGCGGTGAAGACCTCCGACACCGAGGCGTCGAAGCTGGGCGAGGCGAACTGGAGCACCCGGCTGTCGGGTTCGATCGCGAACCGCTCGATCTGGGCGGTCACCAGACTCGCCACGCCGGTGTGGCTGACCATGACGCCCTTGGGGCGGCCGGTGGAGCCGGAGGTGTAGATCACGTAGGCCGGGTGGCGGGCGTCGAGTGCGACCTGGGGGTCGGTGTCCGGCCAGTCGCCCTCGGCCACGGTCGCGGGGTCGTCGATCACCACGGTGGGGCGGGCGTCGTCCAGCATGAACGCGATCCGCGCCTCGGGGTAGGACGGGTCCACCGGCAGGTAGGCGGCGCCGGCCTTCAGCACGCCGAGGACCGCCACGACCGACTCCACCGATCGCGGCAAGGCGACGGCCACGATCTGCTCCGGGCCCACGCCCCGGGCGATGAGCGCGTGCGCGAACCGGTTCGCCCGTGCGTTCAGCCGGCTGTACGTGAACTCGGTGTCGCCGCAGACGAGTGCGACCGCGTCCGGTGCCGCCGCCACCCGCGCCGCGAACGCCTCCGGCACCGGTACGGCGCCCACCTCGCGGGCGGTCGCGTTGTTGTGCTCCAGCAGCCGGTGCCGCTCGTCGGCGTCCAGGAGGTCGACCGTTCCGATCGGCTGCTCCGGATCGGCGGTGAGCTTCTCCAGCAGGAGTGTCCAGCGCCGGGCGAGGGCGGCGACGGTGTCCCGCTCGAACAGATCGGTGGCGTACTCCAGCACGCCGACGATCCCGGCCGGGGTTCCGTCCGGCCCGAACTGTTCGGCGAGGTTCACCCCCAGGTCGAACTTGGCGGTTCCGGTGGCCACCGCGTAGGTGGTGACCTCCAGGCCGGGCAGTGAGAAACGGCCCATCGGCGCGTTCTGCACGGCCAGGATGGTCTGGAACAGCGGGTGGTGGGACAGCGACCGGGAGGGGTTCAGCACCTCCACGAGGTGCTCGAAGGGCACGTCCTGGTGCGCGAAGGCCGACAGCGCGGTCTCCCGCACCCGGCCGAGCAGTTCGGTGAACGTCGGATCGCCGCTCGTGTCGGTGCGCAGCACCAGCGTGTTCACGAAGAAGCCGACCAGGTCGTCCAGCGCCTCGTCCGTACGTCCGGCGACCGGGCTCCCGATCGGGATGTCGGTGCCCGCGCCCAACCGTGTGTACAGCGCGGCGAGGGCCGCCTGGAGCACCATGAACAGACTGGTCCCGGTGCGCCGCGCCAACCCCACCAGGGCCGCGTGCAGTTCGGGACTCAGCTCCAGGCCGACCTGGTCTCCGTGCCAGCGGGCGACGGCCGGCCGGGGCCGGTCGGCGGGCAGCTGGAGCAGCTCCGGAAGCTCTGACAACTGCTGCTTCCAGTAGTCGAGTTGTTCGGCGAACCGGCTCTCCGGGTCTGCCGCGTCACCGAGCAGATCGCGTTGCCACAGCGTGTAGTCGGCGTACTGCACCGGCAGTTCCGGCCGGTCCGGTGCGCGACCCTCGCACCGAGCGGCGTACGCCTCGGCCAGGTCGCGGGCCAGCGGACCGGTGGACCAGCCGTCACCGGCGATGTGGTGCATCACCAGCAGCAGTACGTGCTCCTGCGGTGCGAGCGCGAACAGCTCCGCCCGCAACGGCGGCTCCACCGCCAGATCGAAGGGCAGCCGGGCGGCCTCGGCCAGCCGCTCCGGCAGTCCGGCCTCCGACACCCCGGTCGACCGTACCCGGGGCCGGGCCGCGTCGGGTGCCAGGACGAGCTGGCACGGTACGCCGTCGACCTCCGGGAACACCGTCCGCAGGCTCTCGTGCCGGGCCACCACGTCGAAGAGTGCCGCGTCCAGCGCCGCCGCGTCGAGCGTCCCGGTCAGCCGGAGCGCCAGCGGGATGTGGTACGTCGCGGCGGTGCCGTCCATGCGGTGCAGGAACCAGAGCCGGCGCTGGGCGAAGGAGAGCGGTACCGCCTCCGGCCGCACCCGCGCCGTCAGTGCCGGGCGGGCCCGGCCGGCCTCGGCCAGCGCCTCGGCCAGGCCCGCCGGAGTGGGCGTCTGGAAGAGCGTGCGCAATGCCAGCTCCACGCCGAGCACCGAGCGGATCCGTGCGACCAGCCGGGTGGCGAGCAGGGAGTGCCCGCCCAGGTCGAAGAAGTCGTCGTCGGGCCCGATCCGGGGCGCGCCCAGCACCTCGGCGAACAGCTCGCACAGGATCTGCTCCTGCGGCGTCCGCGGCGCCCGGCCCACCGCCGTGGTCGTCCACCCGGGCGAGCGCAGCGCCGCCCGGTCCAGCTTCCCGTTCGGCGTCAGCGGGAGCGCGTCCAGCAGGACGAACGCCGACGGCACCAGGTAGTCCGGCAGCCGGTCGCGCAGATAGGCCGTCAGCTCCGCGGGGTGTACGACCGCCCCGTGGCGCGCCGCCACGTAGCCGACGAGCCGGTCGTCCCGGGCGAGGACGGCGGCCTGGGCGACGTCGGGGTGCTCGGCCAGGGCCGCCTCGGACTCGCCGAGTTCGATGCGGAAGCCGCGTACCTTCACCTGGTCGTCGGTGCGGCCGACGTACTCCAGGGCACCGTCGGTGCGCCGGCGGACGAGGTCTCCGGTGCGGTACATGCGCTCGCCGTCCGTGCCGAACGGGCAGGCGACGAACCGCCCGGCCGTCAGCCCCGACCGGTTCAGGTACCCGCGCGCCAGGCCCGCCCCCGCGACGTACAACTCCCCGGCCACGCCCGGCGGCACCAGCCGCAGCCGCTCGTCCAGGACGTACACCCGGGCGTTGGCGATCGGTCGGCCGATCGGCGGCACGCCCGTCCCCGGGGAGAGCGGGTCGCTCATCGTCGCGCACACCGTCGTCTCCGTCGGCCCGTACGCGTTGATCATCCGGCGCCCGGGTGCCCACCGGGACACCAGCTCCGGCGTACACGCCTCACCCGCCACGACCAGAGTGGCGGCCGTGACGTCGGTGTCGTCGAGTGCCGACAGGGCCGAGGGCGGCAGCGTCACGTGCGTGACGTCGAGCCCGCGGTCCGTCAGGGCCTCCAGGGGGGCCTCGGACGGGGCCAGGACGAGGGCGGCACCCGTGAGCAGGGCGCTGCACAGGTCCCAGAACGAGGCGTCGAAGCTGGGCGAGGCGAACTGGAGCACCCGGCTGCCCGGTGCCACGCCGAGCCGCTCGACCTGCGCCGCGACCAGGCCCGCCACGCCGGTGTGGCTGACCATGACGCCCTTGGGGCGGCCGGTGGAGCCGGAGGTGTAGATCACGTAGGCCGGGTGGCGGGCGTCGAGTGCGACCTGGGGGTCGGTGTCCGGCCAGTCGCCCTCGGCCACGGTCGCGGGGTCGTCGATCACCACGGTGGGGCGGGCGTCGTCCAGCATGAACGCGATCCGCGCCTCGGGGTAGGACGGGTCCACCGGCAGGTAGGCGGCGCCGGCCTTCAGCACGCCGAGGACCGCCACGACCGACTCCACCGATCGCGGCAAGGCGACGGCCACGATCTGCTCCGGGCCCACGCCCCGGGCGATGAGCGCGTGCGCGAACCGGTTCGCCCGCGCGTTCAGCCGGCTGTACGTGAACTCGGTGTCGCCCCAGACGAGTGCGACCGCGTCCGGTGCCGCCGCCACCCGCGCCGCGAACAGCTCCGGCAGGTCCGATGCGGGAGTCCCGCTCACGGGGGCGGGCAGCAGCTCGCGGCGCTCCTCCTCGGACAGCAGGTCGATCCCGCCGATCGGCCGGTCCGGAGCGGCCGCGACCGCGCCCAGCAGCCTGGTCCACCGGGCGAAGAGGGTCTCCACCGTCGAACGGTCGAACAGGTCGGCGCTGAACTCCACCGCACCGCTCAGACCGGCCGGCGTGCCGTCGGACCCGTGCCGCTCCGCCAGGCCGAAGGTCAGATCGAGCCGGGAGGTCCCGGTGGGCACGGCCATCCCGGTGGCCCGCAGGCCGGGCAGTTCGAAGTCGCCGCCCGGTGCGTTCTGCACGGTCAGTCCGGTCTGGAACAGCGGGTGGTGGGACAGCGACCGGGAGGGGTTCAGCACCTCCACGAGGTGCTCGAAGGGCACGTCCTGGTGCGCGAACGCCGACAGCGCGGTCTCCCGCACCCGGCCGAGCAGTTCGGTGAACGTCGGATCGCCGCTCGTGTCGGTGCGCAGCACCAGCGTGTTCACGAAGAAGCCGACCAGCTCGTCCAGCGCCTCGTCCGTACGCCCGGCGACCGGGCTCCCGATCGGGATGTCGGTGCCCGCGCCCAACCGTGTGTACAGCGCGGCGAGGGCCGCCTGGAGCACCATGAACAGACTGGTCCCGGTGCGCCGCGCCAACCCCACCAGGGCCGCGTGCAGTTCGGCGTCGATCCGCACGTCCAGCAGGTCACCGCGGTACGACATGGCGGCCGGACGCGGCCGGTCGACGGGCAGGTGCAGCTGGTCGGGCAGCCCGGCCAGCGCCTCGGTCCAGTAGGCGACCTGGCGGGCGAAGACACTGCCCGCGTCGTCCTCGTCGCCGAGGATCTCGTGCTGCCACAGGGTGTAGTCGCCGTACGTCACCGGCAGCGGGGGCCAGTCGGGCGCCGCACCGTCCCGCCGGGAGGCGTAGGCCGAGGCGAGGTCGCGGGCCAGCGGGTCCATGGACCAGCCGTCGCCGGCGATGTGGTGCAGCACCAGCAGCAGTACGTGCTCCCGCGGCGCGAGCGCGAACAGCTCCGCCCGCAACGGCGGTTCCGACGTCAGGTCGAACGCGCGCACCGCCGCCTCCCGCAGCAGGGTGGGGACCTCCGCCTCGCCGACCGCGCGCACGGTCAGCGGGACGGTGACCTCGGCGGCGTCCAGGACCCGCTGGTGCGGAACGCCGGAGGTGTGCGGGAACACCGTGCGCAGGGTCTCGTGCCGGGCCACCACGTCGGCGAGCGCGGCACCCAGCGCGGCCCGGTCGAGGTCGCCGGACAGCCGCAGGGCGAGCGGCATGTGATACGTGGCGCTCGGCGTCCCGAACTGCTGGAGGAACCACAGGCGGCGCTGCGCGAACGACAGCGGCATGGGCTCGCGGCGGGGCCGGGGAACCAGGGCCTGCCGCGCGGCGCCGGCGTCGTCCAGGCCGGCCGCGAGCCCGGCGGGCGTCGGCGTCCGGAACAGGCTGCGCAGTTCCAGCTCGACGCCGAGGGTCGCCCGGACCCGCGAGACCAGCCGGGTGGCGAGCAGGGAGTGGCCGCCCAGCTCGAAGAAGTCGTCGTCGACGCCCGCCCGGGGCAGGCCCAGCACCTCGGCGAACAACTCGCACAGGATCTGCTCCTGCGGGGTGCGCGGCGCGCGGACGTTCCCGGCGGTGTCCGGCTCGGGCGCGGGGAGCGCCGCACGGTCCAGTTTCCCGTTCGCCGTCAGCGGCAACGCATCCAGCAGCACGAACGCCGACGGCACCAGGTGGTCCGGCACCCGCTCGCGCAGGTACGTCGTCAGCGCCGCAGCCGTCGCCCCGGACCCGGCCGAGGGCACCACGTAGGCGACGATCCGGGTCTCGTCCGGCCGGTCCGCCCGGGCGAGCACCGCGACCTGGGCGACACCCGGATGCGTGGCCAGCTCGGCCTCGATCTCGCCCGGCTCGATCCGGACCCCCCGGACCTTCACCTGGTGGTCCGTACGGCCCCCGAACTCCAGCTCGCCGTCGGCGCGCCAGCGGACCAGGTCACCGGTGCGGTACATCCGTGCGCCGGCCGGACCGTACGGGTTGGCGACGAACCGGGTGGCGGTGAGCCCGGGCCGGTTCAGGTAGCCGCGGGCCAGCCCCGCCCCGGCGAGGTACAGCTCGCCCGGCACACCGGGGGCGACCGGCCGCAGGGCCGCATCGAGGACGTACACCTGGCAGTTGGCGATCGGCCGGCCGATCGGCACCGGCAGTGGGCAGTCGGCGGGGTCGGCGGGCAGCGGGTAGGCGGTGATCACATGGGTCTCGGCGGGGCCGTAGTGGTTCTGCAGCACCCGGCCCGGCCGCCGGGCCTGGAGACGGCGTACCGCACCGCCCAGCCGCATCGCCTCGCCGGCCTGCGCGATCAGCCGCAGGGCCGGCAGCTCCAGTCCGGCCTCCTCGGCGGCCTCGGCCAGCGCCTCGACCACCAGGTTGGGCGCGAACAGCTCCTCGACGGCGTGCCGGTCCAGCCAGCGGGCGAACAGCTCGGCGCTGCGGCGCTGCTCCTCGGTCGGCACCACGAGGGTCTTGCCGTACAGCAGTGCGGACAGCATCTCCTGCACCGAGACGTCGAAGCTGATCGCGGTGAACTGCGCGGTGCGCGTGCCGGGTTCGCCACCGACGGCCCCGTGATGCCACGCCAGCAGGTTCAGCAGCCCGGCGGCGGGCATCACCACGGCCTTCGGCCGGCCGGTGGAGCCGGAAGTGTAGATGACGTAGGCCGGGTGGCGCGTGTCCACGGCGACGGCCGGATCGTGCTCCGGCTGCTCCTCGACGGGGGTGACGGCCGCGAGGTCGTCGAGCACCACGGCCGGACGCGCGTCCTCCAGCATGAACGCGATGCGGGCGGCCGGGTAGTCCGGGTCGACCGGCAGGTACGCCGCACCCGTCTTGAGCACCGCGAGGACGGCGACCACCAGCTCGGTGGAGCGCGGCAGCCGCAGGGCGACGACCTGCTCCGGCCCCACCCCGCGCGCGATCAGCGCGTGCGCCAGGCGGTTGGCCCTGCGGTTCAGCTCCCGGTAGGTCAGCGCGGTGTCCTCGAACACCACTGCCGGGGCGTCCGGGGTCGCCCGGACCCGCTCCTCGAACAGGGCCGGCAGACCGGCGACGGGAGCCGGGCCGGCGGTGTCGTTGCGCACGACCAGCAGCTCGTGCCGCTCCTCGGCGGCGAGGACGTCGATCCGGCTCAGCGGCCGGTCCGGCTCGGCGACCACCGAAGCCAGCAGGCGCAGCCACCGGGCGACCAGCCCCTCCACCGTGGCACGGTCGAACAGGTCGGTGCTGTACTCGACCCGCCCGACGATGCCCCCGGCCGGTCCGCCGGTGCCGCCGCGCTCCAGCAGGTGGACGGAGAGGTCGAACATCGCCGTGGGCGTCCGCACCAGCACGATCTCGCTGCTCAGACCGGGCAGGGCGAACTCGGTCCGGGGCACGTTCTGCAGGGCGAGCAGCACCTGGAACAGGGGCTGGCGGGCCGGCGACCGGGCCGGGTTGAGTGCCTCGACGAGGTGCTCGAACGGCAGGTCCTGGTGCGCGTACGCCGCCAGCGCGTTCTCCCGGACCCGTCCCAGCAGCTCGGCGAAGGTCGGGTCGCCCGAGGTGTCGGTGCGCAGCACCAGGGTGTTGACGAAGAACCCGACGAGGTCGTCCAGGGCCTGGTCGGTCCGGCCGGCGATCAAACCGCCGACGGGGATGTCCGTGCCCGCGCCGAGCTTGTCCAGCAGGGCCGCCAGCGCGGCCTGCAGCACCATGTAGACGCTGGCCCCGTGCTCCCGGCCCAGGCGGATCAGTCCGGCATGCAGCTCGGCGTCCAGCTCGACCGCGAGGTGACCGCCCGCATAGGAGGGCACGGAGGGACGGTGGCGGTCGGCAGGCAGCCGGATCTGCTCCGGAAGACCCGCCAGCGTCCGCGTCCAGTACGCCGTCTGGCGGGCGAACAGGCTGTCCGGGTCGGCCGCGTCACCGAGCAACCGGTGCTGCCACAGGGTGTAGTCGGCGTATTGCACGGGCAGCGGCGCCCACTGCGGTTCCTCGCCACGGCGGCGCGCCGCGTACGCGGTGGCCAGGTCGGCCGACAGCGGGCCCAGTGACCAGCCGTCACCGGCGATGTGATGGACCACCACCAGCAGGACGTGCGCGTCCGGTGCCACCTCGAACAGCTCGGCGCGCAGCGGTGGTTCGGCGGCGAGGTCGAAGCCCTGCGCCGCGGCCGCCACCAGCAGCTCCGGCAGCTCCGAGTCGTCGGCCGGGGTGGCCCGCAGCTTCGGCCGTACCGCCCCGGGTGCCAGGACCTGCTGGAACGGCACGCCGTCCGCGGCCGGGAAGAGCGTGCGCAGGCTCTCGTGCCGGTCGGCGACGTCGGCGAGCGCCCTTTCCAGGGCCGCCCGGTCCAGTGGTCCCGAGAGCCGCCACGCCAGCGGCATGTTGTAGACCGGTCCGGAGCCCTCCAGCTGGTGCAGGAACCACAACCGCCGCTGCGCGGACGAGAGCGGTACCCGGGCGGGCCGCTCCACCCGCCCGAGGGCGAGCCTGGCCCGGTCGGCGCCCCCCAGAACGGCGGCCAGCCCGGCCACCGTCGGGGTCCGGAACAGGGTGTGCAGCGCCAGCTCGACGTCCAGGGTCGCCCGGATACGAGCCACCAGCCGGGTGGCCAGCAGGGAGTGTCCGCCCAGGTCGAAGAAGCTGTCGTCGACGCCGACCTGTGCCAGGCCCAGTACCTCGGCGAACAGCCCGGCCAGCACCTGTTCCTGCGGGGTGCGCGGCGTCCGGCCGGCCCGGGACCCGGTGAACTCGGGCTCGGGCAGGGCACGCCGGTCGAGCTTGCCGTTGGCGGTCAGCGGCAGGGCGTCGAGGACGACGAACGCGGCGGGCACCATGTAGTCCGGCAGCCAGGCGCCGAGACGGGTGCGCAGCTCCTGCGGCCGGAGCTCGGCGCCGGGGGCGGGCACCAGGTAGGCGACCAGGCGGGTGTCCTCCGCCTGGTCCTTCCGGGCGATCACCGTGACCTGAGCGACCTGCGGGTGTTCGGCCAGCGCCGTCTCGATCTCGCCGAGTTCGATCCGGAAGCCGCGCACCTTCACCTGGTCGTCGGCACGGCCGAGGTATTCCAACTGCCCGTCGGCGCGTCGGCGCACCAGGTCCCCGGTGCGGTACATGCGCTCACCCGCGGTGCCGAACGGGCAGGCCACGAACCGCCCGGCGGTGAGCCCGGGCCGGTTCAGGTAGCCGCGGGCGAGGCCCGGGCCGGCCACGTACAGCTCCCCGGTCACGCCCGGCGGCACCAGGCCCAGCCGCTGGTCCAGCACGTACGTCCGGAACCCGGCGACGGCACGCCCGATCGGCGGCACGCCCGGCCCCGGCGACAGCGGCTCGCTCATCGTCGCGATGACCGTCGTCTCGGTCGGACCGTACGCGTTGATCATCCGGCGCCCCGGCGCCCAGCGTGCCACCAGTTCCGGCGGGCACGCCTCACCCGCGACGGCCAGCGTCGGCACGGTCACCGCGTCCGGCGACAGCGCCGCCAGCACGGACGGCGGCACCGTCGCATGGGTGAGAGCGAGGTCCGGATCGGTCAGTGCGGAGACCGGCTCGGCCGCGGGTGCCGGCACCAGCGCGGCACCGGTGAGCAGGGCTCCGCACAGGTCCCACAGCGAGACGTCGAAGCTGGGGGAGGAGAACTGGAGCACCCGGCCGGTCGCGTCGATGCCGAGCCGCTCGACCTGCTCGGCCACCATTCCCCGCAAGCCCGCGTGGCTCACCACCACACCCTTGGGCCGTCCGGTCGAGCCGGACGTGTAGATCACGTACGCCGCGTGCTGGGCGTCCACCGCGACGGCAGGGTCGGTGTCCGGCCACTCGGACACGTCGGCCACCGTCGCCGGATCGTCGACCACCACGGCCGGCCGCGCATCCTCCAGCATGAACGCGATCCGCGACTCCGGATACGCCGGATCCACCGGGAGATAGGCGGCTCCCGTCTTCAGGACGCCCAGGACGGCCACCACGAACTCCACCGACCGCGGCAATGCCACCGCCACGATCCGCTCCGGACCCGCACCCCGCGCGATCAGCGCATGAGCGAACCGGTTCGCCCACGCGTCCAACTGGCCGTACGTCAACTCGCTTCCCTCGCAGACCAGGGCGACACCCTCGGGCGTCGCCGCGGCCTGCGCCGCGAACATCTCCGGCAGACTGGCGGTGCCCGCCCCGCTCCCGGCGGCGGGCAGCAGCGCGCAGCGCTCCTCGCCGGAGAGCAGATCGACACGGCCGAGCCGCTGCAGCGGGTCGGCGACGGCCGCCCTCAGCAGCCGCACCCAGCGCGCGACCATCGTCTCGACGGTGGCCGGATCGTACAGATCGCTCGCGAACTGGACGAACGCGTCGATCCCGTCCGGGGAACCGTCCCCGGTGTGCCGCTCGGACAGCGAGAAGACCAGGTCGAACTTGGACGCGCTCGTGGTCAGCTCCACCTCGCCGACGCGCAGCCCCGGCGGGGCGAAGTCCGCCCGGGGCGCGTTCTGCAGCACCAGCATGACCTGGAACAGCGGGTGGTGCGCCAGCGACCGCACCGGGTTGAGGGCCTCCACCAGGTACTCGAACGGCAGGTCCTGGTGGGCGTACCCGGCCAGCGCGGTGTCCCGCACCCGCCCCAGCAGCTCGGCGAACGTCGGATCGCCGGAGGTGTCCGTACGGAACACCAGGGTGTTGACGAAGTAGCCGACCAGCTCGTCGAGCGCCTGGTCGGTCCGGCCGGCGATCGGGCTGCCGAGGGGGATGTCGTCGCCCGCGCCGAGCTTGCTCAGCAGCGCCGCCAGCCCGGCCTGGAGCACCATGAACAGACTCGTCCCGTGTGCGCGGGCGAGCTCCCGCAGACCACGGTGCAGCTCCGCGTCCAGCCCGGCACGCACGAAGCCGCCCCGGTGCGAGGCGACCGCCGGGCGGGGCCGGTCACCGGGCAGCTGGATCTGCTCCGGCAGACCGGCCAACTGCTCCACCCAGTAGGCCGACTGGCGGGCGAACGGGCTGTCCCGGTCGGTGGTTTCGCCGAGCAGCTCGTGCTGCCACAGGGTGTAGTCGGCGTACTGGACCGGCAGCGGCGCCCACCGGGGCTCCTCGCCACGGCAGCGCGCCGCGTAGGCGGCGGTCAGGTCCTGTGCGAGCGGGCCCAGCGACCAGCCGTCGCCCGCGATGTGGTGGAGCACCACCTGGAGCACGTGCTCGTCCGGCGCCAGCTCGAACAGCTCGACGCGCAGCGGCAGATCCACCGCCAGATCGAACGGCCGGGCCTTCGCGGTCGCCAGCAGGTCCGGCAGCCCGGCCTCGGCGGCCCGGCTCACGTCCAGCCGCGGGCGAGCCGCCACGACGTCCAGCACCCGCTGGTACGGCACGCCGTCCACCACCGGGAAGACCGTGCGCAGGGTCTCGTGCCGGGCCACCGCGTCCGTCAGGGCGGCTTCCAGGGCCCCGCGGTCCAGGTGTCCGGACAGCCGCCAGGCCAGGGAGATGTGGTAGTCCGCGCCGGCACCCTCCAACTGGTGCAGGAACCAGAGCCGCCGCTGCGCGAACGACAGCGGGATCTGCTCGGGGCGCGCGTGCGGCACCAGCGCCCGCTGCGCTTGGCGGGCACCTGTCAGGGCGGAGGCCACGCCGGCCGGGGTCGGGGTCTCGAACAGGGTGCGCAGCTCCAGCTCCACCCCCAGGGTCGCGCGGACCCGGGCGGCCAGGCGGGTCGCCAGCAGCGAATGCCCCCCGAGGTCGAAGAAGCTGTCCTCGACGCCGGCCTCGGCCACCCCGAGGACCTCTGCGAACAGCTCGCACAGGATCTGCTCCTGGGGCGTACGCGGCGCGCGGCCGGTGTGCGCCGGAGCGAGGTCGGGGGCGGGCAGCGCACGTCGGTCCAGCTTGCCGTTGCCGGTCAGCGGCAGGCTCTCCAGGGTGACGAACGCGGCCGGCACCATGTACTCCGGCAGCCGTTCCCGCAGGTGCTCGCGCAGTTCCGCCGAGCGCGGGACGGCCCCCGGGGCGGGCACCAGGTAGGCGACCAGCCGGGTGTCGTCGGCCCGGTCCTGGCGGGCCAGGACGGCGACCTGGGCGACACCGGGGTGCGTGGCGAGCGCCGTCTCGATCTCGCCGAGTTCGATCCGGAAGCCGCGGACCTTCACCTGGTCGTCGGCCCGGCCCACGAACCGCAGGCTGCCGTCCGCACACCGGCGCACCACGTCACCGCTGCGGTACATGCGGGCACCGGCCGGCCCGAACGGGTCGGCCACGAAGCGTCCGGCGGTCAGACCGGGCCGGCGCAGGTAACCGCGCGCCAGCCCGGCGCCCGCGACGTACAACTCCCCGGGCACGCCCGGGGCCACCGGCCGCAGATGCGCGTCCAGCACGTACGTGCGCAGGTCCGGGACGGCCGTGCCGATCCCGCCGGCGGCGGTGCCGGACCGGTCGAGCGCGGCGTGGGTCACGTGCACGGTGGTCTCGGTGATGCCGTACATGTTGACCAGCAGCGGCGCGTCGTCCGGGTGCCGCTCGTACCAGCTCGTCAGCCGGGCGTGCTCCAGCGCCTCACCGCCGAACACCACGGTGCGCAGGGCGAGCGAACGGCCGGTCTCCGGTGCCTCCTCGTCCGCCTGCATCAGCTGGTAGAAGGCGGACGGCGTCTGGTTGAGCACCGTCACCCGCTCCCGGGCGAGGAGCTCCAGGAACGCGTGGGGCGAGCGGCTGGTCTGGTGGTCCACGACCACCAGACGGCCGCCGTGCAGCAGCGGGCCCCACAGCTCCCACACCGAGAAGTCGAAGGCGTAGGAGTGGAAGAGGGTCCAGACGTCCTCGGCGCAGAAGCCGAACAGCTCCCGGGTGGTGCCGAACAGCCGCACCACGTTCCGGTGCGGGACCACGACGCCCTTGGGGTCGCCGGTGGACCCGGAGGTGTGGATGACGTAGGCGGGGTGGCCCGGATCGAGGGGGACCTCCGGGTCGGTGTCCGGCAGCCCGCCCAGGTCGGTGGCGTCCAGCAGCAGCCGGTCCACCGCGTCCGTGCCCGGCAGTTCGCCGATCAGGTCCGTCGTGACGAGCAGTGACGGCCGGGCGTCCCGGAGCAGGTAGGCGATCCGGGCGGCGGGGTACTGCGGGTCGACCGGAACATAGGCGGCTCCCGCCTTGAGCACGGCGAGGACCGCCACCACCAGCTCGGCCGAGCGCGGCAGGGCCAGCGCCACCAGCTGCTCCGGCCCCACGCCCCGGGCGATCAGGTGGTGCGCGAGCCGGTTGGCCCGGGCGTTCAACTCGCCGTAGGTCAGCGAGACCTCGCCGCTCACCACGGCGACCGCCGCCGGGTTCGCCCGTACCTGCTGCTCGAAGAGCGCGGTGATGCTGGTGTCCGGCGACTCCCCGCTCCGGCCGACGGCGGCCGGCGACAGTGCGCGGAGCTCGTCGGCGGACAGCACGTCCACCTGGCCGATCCGCCGGCCGGGATCGGCCACCACGGCACGGAGCAGCCGCAGCCACCGATCGACGATCCCCTCCACGGTGGTCGCGTCGAACAGGTCGGTGCTGTACTCCACCAGGCCCGACAGCCCGTGCGCGCCGGGCTGTTCGGTCAGCATGAAGGTCAGGTCGCACTTGGCCGTCCCGGTGTGGACCAGGTCGGTCGCCACGCGCAGCCGCGGCAGGTCGAACGTGCCGAGCGGCGCGTTCTGCAACGCGAGCATGGTCTGGAACAGGGGGTGGTGCGCCAGCGACCGGGTCGGGTTCAGAGCCTCCACGAGGTGCTCGAACGGCACGTCCTGATGGGCGTACGCGGCCAGCGCGTCGGCACGCACCCGGCCCAGCAGTTCGGTGAACGACGGGTCGCCGGAGAGGTCGGTGCGCAGCACCAGGGTGTTGACGAAGAAGCCGACCAGGTCGTCCGCGGCCTCGTCGGTGCGTCCGGCGATCGGCGTGCCGACCGGGACGTCGGTGCCCGCGCCGAGCTTGCTCAGCAGGGCGGCCAAGCCGGCCTGGAGCACCATGAAGAGGCTGGCCCCGCCGTCACGGGCGAGCGCGCGCAGACCCCGGTGCAGCTCGGCGTCGATCCGCACCGGCAGGAGGGCGCCCCGGTGGGACGTCACCGCCGGCCTGGTGCGGTCGAACGGCAGCTCGACCTGCTCGGGCAGGCCCGCCAACTGACGCTTCCAATAGTTCAGTTGAGCGCTCAGCAGGCTGTCCGGGTCGGAGCCTTCACCGAGCAGCTCCTGCTGCCACAGGGTGTAGTCGGCGTACTGGACCGGCAACGGTGACCACTCCGGCTTCGCTCCTTCGGAACGTGCCGCGTAGGCGGTCGCCAGGTCCCGCGAGAGCGGACCCATGGACCAGCCGTCGCCGGCGATGTGATGCACCACCAGCAGCAGTACGTGCTCATCGGCTCCCAGCCGGAACAGCTCGGCGTGCAGCGGCGGCTCCTCGGAGAGCCCGAAACCGTGCCGGGCCGCCTGTGCCAGCCGGTCCGGCAGCTCGCCCTCGCCGACCTCGGTCACCCGCAGACGCGGCCGTGCCTCGTCGAGGTCCAGCACCCGCTGGCACGGCACGCCGTCGACCACCGGGAAGGCGGTGCGCAGAGACTCGTGGCGCTCGACCACGTCCGCCAAAGCGGCTTCCAGGGCCCGCTGGTCGAGGTCGCCGGACAGCCGCAGCGCCAGCGGGATGTTGTACGTGGCGCTGGGTCCGTCCATGCGGTGCAGGAACCACAACCGGCGCTGCGCGAAGGACAGCGGGATCGCCTCGGGCCGCTCACGCCGTCCCAGCGCCGGCCGGGCCCGGTCCGCGCCGTCCACCGCCGCCGCCAGTTCCGCCACCGTCGGCGCGTCGAACAGGTCGCTCAGCCTCAGCTCCACCCCCAGCGCCGACCGCGCCCGGGCGACCAGCCGCGTCGCCAGCAGCGAATGCCCGCCGAGGTCGAAGAAGCTGTCCTCCGGCCCGGCCTCGGCCACCCCGAGCACCTCGGCGAACAGTCCGGCCAGCACGTGCTCGGTCGCGGTGCGCGGCGCACGGCCCGGGGCGGCCACCGCCTTCTCGGGGGCCGGCAGGGCCCGTCGGTCGAGCTTCCGGTTCGGCGTCAGCGGCAGTGCGTCCAGCATCACGAACGCGGTCGGCACCATGTACTCCGGCAGCCGCTCGCGCAGGTGCTCGCGCAGCGCCGGCACGGCCACCGGAGCACCGGGCGCCGGCACGACATAGGCGACCAGCCGGGCGTCCTCCTCGGTACGCACCAGCACGGCGGCCTGCGCGACCTGAGGGTGCTCGACGAGCACGGCCTCGATCTCGCCGAGTTCGATCCGGAATCCCCGGACCTTGACCTGGTCGTCGGTGCGGCCGAGGAACTCCAGGTTCCCGTCCGGATCCCACCGCACCAGGTCGCCGGTGCGGTACATCCGCGAGCCGGCCGGCCCGAACGGGTCCGCCAGGAAACGCTCGGCGGTCGGGCCCGGCCGGTTCAGGTAGCCCCGTGCCAGGCCCGCGCCGGCGATGTACAGCTCACCCGCCACACCCGCGGGCGCCGGCCGCAACGCGCCGTCCAGCACGTACAGGCGGGTGTTGCCGACCGGCCGGCCGATCACCGGACGCGGGCTCGACGCCAGCGGCGCGACGACCGAGTTCACCGTGCACTCGGACGGGCCGTAGAAGTTCAGGCAGGACACCCCGTCGGCCGAGCGCAACCGCTCCCACAGCTGCTCCGGGACGGCCTCCCCGCCCGCCGCGACCATGGCGGGACGCCACCGGGGATCGTCCAGCATCCCCTGCGCGACCAGAACGCGGAGGTACGACGGAGTGGCCTCGACGAAGTCGAGCCGGCAGCGCCCGGCGTACGCGACGAAGGCGTCGGGGTCGGTCCACGTCGCCTGGTCCAGGACGTGCAGCTCATGGCCCGCGAACAGGGCGAGCAACTGGTTCCAGCACGCGTCGAACGAGACCGACGTGGTCAGGGCCACCCTCAGCCGCTGTCGTTCGGCGAGCAGGGGCGGGTACAAGGTCCGCTGCTGGTCGGCGAACAGGTTGAGCAGGCCGCCGTGGGTCGCCAGCACTCCCTTGGGCCGCCCGGTGGACCCGGAGGTGTAGATGACGTACGCCGGATGCTCCGGAGCGACGGCCGCCCGCGGGTCCGTCGCCGGACGGCCCGCCACCATCGCGGCCGTCTCCGGTTCATCGAGCACCAGCCGCTCGGCGGGACCGGCCTCGGGCAGCCGCTCCCGGACACGGGTGTCGGTCACCACCAGGACCGGCCGAGCGTCGTCGAGCATGTACCCGATGCGGGCGGCGGGGTACTCCGGGTCGACCGGGACGTACGCGGCCCCGGCCTTGAGTACCGCGAGGATCGACACCACGAGTTCCGCCGAGCGCGGCAGGGCCACCGCGACCAGCCGCTCCGGCCCCACCCCACGGGCGATCAGGGCGTGCGCCAGCCGGTTCGCCCGTGCGTCCAGTTCCGCATACGTCAGGGACGCGTCCGGCCCCACCACCGCGACCGCGTCGGGTGCCGTCCGCACCTGCGCCCGGAACACCTCCGGCAGGCTCTCGGTGCGGGCCCGGGTCACCGTGCCGGTGCCCCGTGTCAGCAGCGCACGCTCCTCGTCCGCGCGGAGCAGGCCGATCCGGCCGACCGGCCCCTGCGGTGCGCGGTCCGTGAGGGTGTCCAGGAGCGCGATCAGCCGCCGCTGGTGGGCGGCGAGTTCGTCCCGGCCCCAGGTCCCGGGCGCGCCCTTGAGTTCGACCCGGAGTTCGTCGTCTCCCCGCCGGCCGGTGACCCAGAGGGCCAGCCCGGCGGTCGGTTCCGGGAGCAGGTAGTGCAGCGTGGCGGGGTGCCCGGCGAAGCTCGACGCGGAGTCGAAGACCATGATGTTGACGACGAGCGGGAACGTCGCCCCGGGGGAACCGGGGACGCCGAGGTCCCGGAACAGATCCTCGCTGCGGTAGCGCTGGTGCGCGAGGGCCGCGTCGGCCTCCCGTGCCACCTGGGCGACGAGGTCGTGCCACGGCGTGTCCGGCCGCATCGGCAGGCGCAGGGGCACCACGTTCGCCATGCTTCCGGGCGTGGTCAGCAGCGTGCGTCCGGCTCCCTCGCGTCCGGTGACGGGGAGGCCGATCAGCACGTCCCCGTCCCCGGTGAGCCGGTGTGCGTAGAGAGCCGCCGCCGCGATCAGCGGACGGGACCAGTGGATCTCGTTCTGCGTCGTCCCCGCTCGCAGCGCGTCCACGGGGAGCACCGCCGGTTCCACCGCGGCGTGCGGGCCGCTCCCGTCGCGCGGAGCCCGGCCGGTGAACCGCGTGGGTTCCGCCTGGCCGGCGAGCCGCTCCGCCCAGTACGCCTGATCGGAGGTGAACTGTTCCGAGGCGCGGTAGTCGGCGTCGGCGCGGACCAGCTCGGTCAACGAACGGAACGGCGACGGCGGGACCGGAGCGCCCGCGGCCAGCGCCGTGTACGTCCGCGTGAACCGCCGCCGGACGAGGGAGAGGCCGAATCCGTCCATCACCAGGTGGTGGTAGTTCTGGTAGAGGAGGTGGTGTGCGGGCGACAGGCTGATCAGCGCGAAGCTGAAGAGCGGATCGCGCGCGAGGTCCAGTGGACGCATGCGGTCCCGGGCCATCCACGCCAGGGCCGCCGCCCGGGGGTCCGGCTCGGCGCTCAGGTCGAGCAGCTCGGGTGCCCAGTCCCATGTCCCGCGGACGACCTGTCGCGGTTCCTGCCCGTCGTCGGCGAACGTCACGTGCAGCGCGTCGATCTCGTCGACCACCCGGCGCAGCGCGGTCTCGAAGAGCGCCGCGTCGACCGGGCCGTGGACCTCCAGATAGTCGCCGATGCGGTAGGCGTCGACCGCTGTCCGCGCGCGCTGCTCGGCGAGCCAGATCTCACGCTGGGCCGCCGTCAGGGGAAGGGCGTCGCCGTCGCGACGGGACATGGGGGTACCTCCAGAAGTGTGGGCAGGCGTGGGCGCAGGGCGTGCCGGGACACGCCGACCGCGGTGATGTCACGCGGTCGGCGGTCGGGTGGCGCGGCAGCTGCGGTCAGGCAGCGAGTTCGCCGGCCTGGAGTTGCCAGAGGGATGCGTAGAGTCCGTGCTGGGCGAGGAGTTCGTCGTGGGTGCCCTGCTCGGCCACGACTCCGCCCTTGTCCAGGACGTAGATCCGGTCGGCGTGGCGGACCGTGGAGAGGCGGTGGGCGATGATCACCATGGTCCGGTCACCGGCGAAGACCCGGAGCGTGCGCTGGATGGCGGCCTCGGTCTCGTTGTCCACGGCGGAGGTGGCCTCGTCGAGGATCACGACCGGCGCGTCCTTGAGGATCGCGCGGGCCAGCGCGATCCGCTGCCGCTGGCCGCCCGAGAGGGCGGCGCCTCGTTCACCGATCACCGTGTCGTAGCCGTCCGGCAGCGTCGCGACGAAGGTGTGTGCCTCGGCCATCGTGGCCGCCTCGACCACGGCCTCGTCCGAGGCGTCGAAGCTGCCGTAACGGATGTTGTCGGCGATGGTGCCGTCGAAGAGGAAGGGGTCCTGGGCGACGAACCCGATCGCGTGGCGCAGATCGTGCCGTGACATGTCGCGCACGTCCCGACCGTCGAGCAGCACGCTGCCGAACTCGGCGTCCTGGAACCGCATCAGCAGCTTGGCGATCGTCGTCTTGCCGGAGCCCGTGGCGCCGACGAGGGCGGTGACCTGCCCGGCGGGCATGGTCAGGGAGAGGTCTTCCAGCGCCGGCGGGCGACCGGGGTAGGCGAAGGTCACGTTGTCCAGGACGAGTTCCCCGCGCACCGTCTCGGCGTCGAGCGGTCCGCCGGTGCCGTCGGTCTCGGCGGGCAGGGCGCGCAGCCGCTGGACCCGGTCGTACGCGGTGATCGTGCGCTGGTACTGGTCGACGATGCCGCCGAGCCGGTTCATCCGCAGCAGCACCATCTGGGGCAGTCCGATCAGCGGGCTGAACACCTCGAACGGCAGGCTGCCGTTGAGTACCGACCGGCCGCCGATCAGCAGGGTCCCGGCCATCGAGCTGGTCGTGCAGACCCGGACGATCTCGCCGTGGCGGATCGTGCTCCGGTCGGTCTGCTCGCTGCTCTCCTGGGCCTGTCCGCTCAGCCGGTCGATGCGCTCGGCCTCGTAGTCCTCGGTGCAGAAGCTCTTGACGGTGGCGCCGGCCTCCAGCGTGTTCACCAACTGGCTGTGCAGCCGGGCGCGCTGCTCGCCGGAGACGGCGTAGTCGGCCGCGACCTTGTCCTGGTAGTGGAACGACAGCCAGGCGACGACCGGGATGGGCAGGAACGCGATCCAGGCGATCTGCGGCGCCAGCAGCAGGAACAGCGGCACCAGGAGGGCCAGGCTGGTACCCAGTTGCAGCAGGTCGTTGGCCGACGTGGCGAAGAAGGTGCCCAGCTGCCGGACGTCCTCGGTGAGCGCGCCGGCGATCCGGGTGGTCCGCTCGCCTTCCAGGTGCCGCAGTTCGAGGTGCTGCACATGGGCGTACGTGCGGTTGCGCCAGTCGTGCTCGATGTCCTGGCCGAGCCGGCGCCACTGGAGGTTGGAGGAGTACGAGAGGCCCGCCACGGCGGCACAGGCGGCGGCCACCAGCCCCGCCAGCCCCCAGAGTTGAGCGGACGCGGTGGTCAGGCCGAAGCGGACGAGCGGCGCGGCCTCGCCCTTGATGAGGATCAGCGCGGTCCAGCCGAGGAAGGTGCCGAGCGCCATCTCCGAGACCTGGCAGGCGACCGACAGCGCGGACGCGCGGTAGAGACGCCGGCGGTGCGGTCCCACGATCTCCAGCAGGGGATGCCGTTCGGCTCCGGTTCCGGGCAGGTCCTGGGCCGCGTCGACCGTTCTGCGCCAGGCCTTGCGTACGACGGCCCCGGTCGCCACCGCCACGGCGCCCAGCGCCACCAGCTGCTTGCTCAGCGCCGTTCCGCGGATCAGGGCGATGCCGGCCGCCACCCCGCCCCCGACGGCGAGCACGGGGCGTACGGCGCCGTGCTCCGCGGGCGGGGTGGCTGCGGCGGCGGGCCGTTCCGGCGCCGGACGTCCCGCTCCGGCGGAGCCCTCCACGACCAGGGTGACGGCTCTGCGGAGGAGTCGGCCCACGTCCGCGGCCTGCACCCGCGCGTCGTGCCGCACGAGGACCCCGCCGGTGATCGGGCTGGCCTGCGCCTCGGTGATCCCGGGAAGGCGTCGCAGGACCGCGGCGAGGACTTCGGCCGCCCGAGGCCGCCCGAGAACCGGCTTCACGTCCCAGCGCTGGCGGCCCGGAATGACGGAACGCGGACGCACGTCCACATCCGCGGAGCGATTTCCGGCTGCGACAGCCAGCAGAGATGGCATGTGTACGATCACCTGTTTGTGGAGGTCGCAATAACCGTGACGAGCGCGACGAATCAATGCGACGGAGTGGAAAGTCCCGGGGAAAACGATGCGGCCGGCGGATGTGCGGCCGACCGCCACTCGGGCGCATTTCCCCGAGCCCGTGCGGCGGCCCGGGCCGCTGGACGAACCTTCAGCGCGCCTTGCCGGCGCCGGCCGTCGTCCGGATCTTCGGAGCCCTCGTCTCGCCCTCGGTCCGGGCGGCGGCCTCTCCGGCCTCGGCCTTCGGGGCGCCGCTCTCGGCGGCCTGCCGGCCGTCGGCCGTACGGGCTCCGACGTCACCGGCGGCGATCTGCGCCGACACCACCTCGGCGGCCACTTCGGCCGCGAGGTCGTGGAGGTTCTCTCCGGCCTCGTGGGTCGCCTTCTTCACCTCGAGGGCGAGACTGACGGACGTCTTGACGACGCCTCGCATCAGCGGCTTGATGAGACGCTTCGCCAGCGGCGCGGCGATGAGGCCGATCAGGAAGGGCGGTACTACGGGCGGCATGGTGCTCCATCCTCTCTACGCATACGTATGACGGGGACCCCCGGCACTGCAAAAACGGAGCAGTGCACAGTCGGGCGGACGGAAGCACCCGTTTCCTGAATGAGCGAATTCCCTGCGGGCCGAATATCTCGTCGAGAAGGTCCAGCACCCGCTCGTCCATCACCGTAGTCGACCCCTGTCCATCGGAGCCAAATAATCTCGACCGGTTTCACTCATGCGAGTGTTGTTGATCTTCCCGGGCAACGTTGATCGCCTTATGCGCCACTCACCGGTCGGTCTATTGGGCTGATATTCCTATGAATTAAGGGCTGTCGCGTTCGCGGGATGACGGGCCGGGTCGCCCGCGTGCCCCGCGTGTCGCACACCGTGCCGCCGTACGCTGGTCGGCGCGCCGGCACGGCGCGGGGGCGGCGGAGCGAGGGGAAGAGCGTGGCGGGTGCGGGGGAAGCGTACGAGGTGCGGCCGATACCGGAGTTGCTGCGCGACAACTCCGCACGGCACGGAGCCGAGGCCGCGTTCGCCGACGACCGGCGCGAAGTGAGCTGGGCCGAACTGGAGCGCAGGACCGGCCGATTGGCGGTGGGGCTGGGCGTCGGCCGAGGCGCCCGGGTGGCGTTCTGCCTCGACGACGCCGTGGAACTGGCCGAGGGACTGCTCGCCACGGTGCGGGCCGCCGCGGTCGGCGTGCCGTGGAGCGCGCGCGGCACCGACGCCGAACTCGCCGCGCTCCTCGCCGACTGCGACCCGGCCGTGCTGGTCACCGACCGGCGGAACCTGCCGCGCGTCACCCGGCTGACGGCGGGCCGGGCGATCCGGCTGGTGGTGACCGGTGAAGGCCCCCTGCCGGACGGCGCCACGGGCTACGAGACCCTCACCGCCGTACCCTCCGCCGCGCCGCCGGACGACCTGGGCCTGGACGAACCGGCCTGGCTGCTCTACACGTCCGGGACCTCCGGCACCCCCAGGGCCGCGGTCTCCAGCCAGCGCTCCGCGCTGTGGTCCTCGGTGGCCTGCTATCTGCCACGGCTCGGTCTGTCGGCGTCCGACCGGGTGCTCTGGCCGCTGCCGCTCGCGCACACCTACGCCCACTCGCTGTGCGTGCTGGGCACCACGGTGGCCGGGGCGAGCGCCCGGATCACCGCGCACGCCGAGCCGGCCGCGCTGGTCCGCCTGGTGGACGCGTACGCGCCGACGGTCCTGGCCGGTGTCCCGCTGACCTACCAGCGGTTGCTCGACGCCGGACTGGGCGCGGTCCCCTCACTGCGGTTCTGCGTCACCGCGGGAGCGCCGAGCGACCCGGAGCTGCGGACGCGGGCCGAGGAGCGGTTCGGTGCCCCGCTGCTCGACGGCTACGGCAGCACCGAGACCTGCGGCAAGATCGCCCTGGAGTCGCCGGACGGGCCGAGGGTGCCCGGTGGCAGCGGGGTGCCGCTGCCCGGCATGGACGTCCGGATCGTCCGTCCCGGGACCGCGGAGGACGTCAGCGACGCCGAGGACGGCGAGATCTGGGTGCGCGGCCCCGGCGTCATGCTCGGCTACCACCATCGGCCCGAGGAGACCGAGGCCGCCCTGCGCGACGGCTGGTACCGCACCGGTGACCTGGGCCGGCTCGACGAGGTCGGCTGTCTGACCGTCACCGGGCGGGCCGGCGACCGGATCGTGCGCGGCGGCGAGAACGTCGACCCGGCCGAGGTCGAGCGCGTCCTGCGGGACCTGCCCGGGGTACGGGACGCGGCCGTGGTGGCGCGCGCCCATCCGCTGCTGGGCGAGGTCCCGGTGGCCTTCGTCGTACCGGAGCACCGGGCACTCGATCCCGGAGGTCTGCTGCGGGCCTGCGCCAAGAAGCTCTCCGCCCACAAGGTGCCCGAGGAGATCCTGTTCACCCCGGCCGTGCCGCGCACCGGAGCCGGCAAGCCGCGCCGCGCCCTGCTGCGCCAGACACTCACCGGACACCGCGCCGACCCGGTCCTGCCGCCGGGGGCCGACCGGACGCCCGCCGAGCGGCGGGCCGCGCTGACCGGCCTGGTGTGCGAGGAGACCGCGGCGATCCACGGGACGCCGGCCGAGCCCGCCGTGGCGTTCGCCGACCTCGGGCTGACCTCGATGGACGCGATGACCCTGTGGCACCGGCTCGCGCTGCGCACCGGTCTGCGCCTGCCCGCCACGCTGGTCTGGGACCATCCCAACCCGGCCGCCGTCGCCGCCTACCTGGAGACCCGGCTGTACGGGACGGCCGTACCCGCCGCACCGCTCCCGCCCCGCGGCCCGCAGGCGGAACCGGTGGCGATCGTCGCCGTCGGCTGCCGCTATCCGGGCGGGGTCGACTCCCCCGAGGACCTCTGGCGCCTGACGGCCGGGGGCGTGGACGCCACCGGCGACTTCCCCACCGACCGGGGCTGGGACCTGGACACCCTGCACCACCCCGACCCCGACCGGCTCGGCACCACCTACGTCCGCCGCGGCGGGTTCCTCGACGACGTGGCGGGCTTCGACCCGCTCTTCTTCGGCATGTCGCCCCGCGAGGCGCTCGCCACCGATCCGCAGCAGCGGCTGCTGCTGGAGGTCGCCTGGGAGACGCTGGAGCGCGCGGGCATCCCCGCGCCCGCACTGCGCGGCTCCGCCACCGGCGTCTTCGTCGGCCTCATGCACGTCGGCTACGGCCCCGGGGTCTCGCCGCACGAGCTGGAGTCGCACATCGGCATCGGCTCCTCGGGCAGCGTGGCCTCGGGCCGCATCTCCTACGTGCTGGGGCTGCGCGGCCCGACCCTGACCCTGGACACGGCCTGCTCCTCCTCGCTGGTCGCCCTCGACCTGGCCGCCAGATCGCTGCGCGCCGGGGAGTGCACGCTCGCACTGGCGGGCGGGGTGACGGTGCTGTCGGGCCCGCAGCCGTTCATCGCGTTCAGCCGTCAGCGCGGCCTGTCCCGGGACGGCCGCTGCCGGTCGTTCGCCGCGGACGCGGACGGCACCGCCTGGGCCGAGGGCGTGGGCCTGGTGCTGCTGGAGAAACTCTCGGACGCCCGGCGCAACGGCCATCCGGTGCTGGCGGTGCTGCGCGGCTCCGCCGTCAACTCCGACGGCGCCTCGAACGGGCTGACCGCCCCCAGCGGCGAGGCCCAACGCGCACTCGTCCGGCGGGCGCTGGCCGACGCGGGACTGGAGGCGGCCGACGTGGACGCCGTCGAGGGACACGGCACCGGAACCGCGCTCGGCGACCCGATCGAGGCCGGCGCCCTGCTGGCGACCTACGGGCAGGGCCGGGACCCGGAACTCCCGCTGTGGCTCGGCTCGGTGAAGTCGAACCTGGGACACACCCAGGCCGCGGCGGGGGTCGCCGGGCTGATCAAGATGATCGAGGCGATGCGCCACGGCGAGCTGCCCGCCTCGCTGTACGCGGACCGGCCGTCGCCGCACGTCGACTGGTCCTCGGGGGCGGTACGCCTGCTCGACCGGGCCCGGCCCTGGCCGCGCCGCGACCGGCCGCGCCGCGCCGCGGTCTCGTCGTTCGGCATCGGCGGCACCAACGCCCACGTGATCATCGAAGAACCCTCCGGGCCGCCGGCCGACCCGCGGCCGGTGCGCGGGTTCCCGGTCACGCCCTGGCTGGTCGGCGGGGGCGACGAGGCGGGCCTGCGCGCCCACGCGGCCGTCCTGGCGGCCGAGCTGGCCGGCGAGGAGGACGCGCTGGACGTCGCGTACTCGCTGGCGACCACCAGGGCACCGCTGTCCCACCGGGCCGCCGTCGTGGCACCCGACCCCCAGGGCCTGCTCGCCGGACTGCGCGACCTCGCCGCCGGCGTCGACGGTCCGGCCGTGCTGCGCGGCACGGCGCGGACCCGCCCGAAGCTGGCCCTGCTGTGCGCGGGCCAGGGCGCCCAGCGGTCCGGCATGGGCCGCGGACTGCGCGCCGCCTTCCCGGTCTTCGACGCGGCGTTCACCTCCCTGTGCGAGGAGTTCACGCCCTGGCTCGACCGGCCGCTGCTGGAGGTGATCGACGCTCCCGACGACGGCCCGCTGCACCGAACCGACTACGCGCAGCCCGCCCTCTTCGCCTTCGAGGTCGCCCTGCACACGCTCCTCACCGAGTTCGGGGTACGGCCGGACCACCTGGTCGGACACTCGGTCGGTGAACTGGCCGCCGCCCATGTCGCCGGGGTGTTCTCGCGCGCCGACGCCGTACGTCTGGTCGCCGCCCGCGGCCGGCTGATGGCCGCCCTGCCCGACGGCGGCGCGATGGCCGCCGTCCGTGCGCCCCTGGCCGAGGTGACGGCCCGGCTCGGGGACGTACCGGGCCGGATCGCCGTCGCCGCGGTCAACGGCCCCTCGTCGGTGGTGGTCTCCGGTGACGAGGACGCGGTGACCGCGCTGACCGGGCTGCTGGGACGGCCCGCCCGTCGGCTGCGGGTCAGTCACGCCTTCCACTCGCCGCTGCTGGACCCCATGACGGCCGAGTTCCGCGCCGTCGCCGAGTCGGTGACCTACCACCGGCCCGCCGTCCCGGTGGTGTCGACGCTGACCGGCCGGCCCGAGACGGACGCGCTCGCCACCGCCGGCCACTGGGTACGGCAGGTCCGTGAGACCGTGCGCTTCGCCGACGCGGTGGCCCGGCTGTCCGAGGACGGTGTCGGCCTGTTCGTGGAAGCCGGTCCCTCGGCCTCGCTCGCGGCGGCGGCCGAGGAATGTGCCGGTCCCGACGGGGGCGCGGTGTTCACGTCGTGCACCGACCCGCGTACGACGCTGGAGACGCTGGCCGCGCTGCACGTGCACGGCGTGGACGTCGACTGGCGGGCGGTGTACGCGGACAGCGGTGCCCGCCGGCGCCCGCTGCCGACCTACCCCTTCCAGCGGCAGCGCTACTGGCTGGACGCCGTACGCCACCCGGTCCCGGCGGGACATCCCTTGATCGGGCACCCGCAGCCCGACGCCGACGGACCTCGGATCCGGCACACGGCCGTGCTCTCCACCACCCGGCACCCCTGGCTGGCCGACCACCGCGTCGGCGACCGCCCGCTGGCCCCGGCGACCCTCTTCGCCGAGCTGGCCTGCCGTGCCACGGGCGCCGACGGCCCGGTCCGGCTGACCGAACTGGCCTTCCACGAGCCGCTCGTGCTGCCCCCGGCGCGGCCGATGCGGGTACAGGTGGTGACCGACGCCCCGGACGACTCCGGCGCACGGTCGGTGGAGGTCTGGGCCCGCCCGGCCGACGGGACGACCCGCTGGACCCGGCACGCCACGGCGACGCTCGCCCCGGCAGCGGCACCGCCGCCCGCCGACCCGGGCGGGACATGGCCCCCCGCGGGTGCCCGGCCCGTCCCCGTCGACTATCCGCGCCTGGCCGCCCACGGCCTGCACTACGGCCCCGCGTTCCGCGCGGTGACCGCGCTGTGGCGGCGGGACGACGAGGTGTTCGCCGAACTCGCCCTGCCCCCGGGGGAGGCGGCCACGGCCGCCGCGTACACCCTGCACCCGGCACTGTTCGACGCGGCCCTGCACGCCGCACCGCTGGCCGACTCACGGGGCCCGGCCCCCGCCACGCCCCGGGTGCCGCTCGCCTGCACCGGCGTGACGGTGTACGCGACGGGCGCCTCCGCCGCGCGGGCGGTGGTACGGCGGCTCGGCCCGGACGAGTTCCAGGTCAGGCTCAGCGATCCGGCGGGGCGCCCCCTCGCGGCCGTGACGTCCGTCGTCACCCGGGCCATGCCGGCATCCACCGAGACGTACCGCCTGACCTGGCGACCCGCGGCACCGGCTTCCGGCACCGGCGACACCGACCGCGACCCCGAGGTGCTGGACCTGGCCCGCCCGGCCGCCGCCCTGCCCGACGGAACCCCCATGCCGGACCGGGTGCGCGCCCTTCTGTCGGCCGTGCTGGAACGGGTGCGGGAGCGGACCTCCGGCGCCCGGCCGGGCCGTCTGCTGGTGCTCACGCACAACGCGACCGGCGACGACCCCGACCCGGCCGAAGCGGCGGTCGTCGCACTCGTGCGCAGTGCCCAGTCCGAGCACCCCGGCCGGATCGTGCTGGCCGACCAGCGGGGAACTCCCGCCACGGACAGGGAACTCGCGGCGGCGCTGCGCTCGGGTGAACCGCAGGTCGTCCTGCACGCGGGCGCCGTACTGGTGCCGCGGCTGGCGCCCGCCGGTCCGCCCGCCGAGGCGCCGCCCGCGCTGGACCCGGAGGGCACGGTACTCGTCACGGGCGGCACCGGTGCGCTCGGGGCGAGCCTGGTCCGGCATCTGGTCGCCGACCACCGCATCCGGCACCTGCTGCTGACCAACCGCAGCGGCCGTACCCCCGACTGGGTGGCCGAAGTACCGGCCGAGGTGCGGGTGACGGCCTGTGACACGGGCGACCGCGAGGCCGTGCACGCCCTGGTGGCATCGTGCCGGCCGGCACTGACAGCGGTCTTCCATCTCGCCGGCGCGCTCGACGACGGCCTGGTGGACACCATGACGTCAGAGCGGCTCGCGGCGGTGCTCGCACCGAAGGCCGACGGCGCCTGGTACCTCCACGAGGCGACACGCGACCTCGACCTGTCCGCCTTCGTGCTCTACTCCTCGGCGGCCGGAGTGCTCGGCCGGCCCGGTCAGTCCAACTACGCCGCCGCGAACGGCTTCCTGGACGCGCTCGCCCGGCACCGCGCGGCCCACGGACTGCCCGCGCAGGCGCTGGCCTGGGGACCGTGGACCACGGCGGGAGAGGCCGGGATGGCGGGCCGGGTCGCACCCGGCCGGCTCGTCGAGGGCGGTGTCCTGCCCGTCACCGAGCGCGAGGGCATCGCCCTCCTGGACACGGCGCTGCGGACACCGGAACCGGTCCTGGTGCCGGTCCCGCTGGACCTCGCGGCCCGGCGCCGCCCCGACGCGTCACCGCTGCTCGCGGACCTGCTGCCGGCCCCCGCGCCCGGGAGCGAACAGGCCGGTGGACCCCAGGCGCAGGGCGAGGCCCCGGCCCCGCAGGCACCCGGCGCCTGGCGGGAACGGCTCACCGCCGTCCCCGAGCCGGAACGCGAAGCCCTGCTCGCCGACCTGATCCGCGCCGAGATCGCCGCCGTGCTGGGCTTCCCGGACGCCGCCTCGCTCCCCGACGACCGCGCCTTCACCGACCTCGGCTTCGACTCCCTGACCGCCGTACAGGTCCGCAACCGGCTCAGCGCGTTCACCCGCGTACGGCTGGCCCCGACCGTCGTGCTCGACCATCCCACGCCGGCCCGGCTGGCGGCACACGTCCACGCCGCCCTGCTCGCCGCGGGAGCGATGCCGCCCGACGGGGGCGAGCAGGGGACTCGGCCGGAGACCGGACCGCCCGCCCCGTACCGCTTCGGCCCCCTCTACCACCGAGTGCTGCGCGAGAAGGGCCCGTTCGAGGCCATGGCGCTGCGCCATCTCGCCTCCTACGCCCTGCCGGTCTTCTCCCGTGCCGAGCGCGCCCGGTACGCGGTCCCGCCGATCCGGCTCGCCCGGGGCGACGGCACACCGGTCGTGTACCTCCCGGACTACCTCTCGCCCCACCGCCGCCGCCCCCTCGCGCTGGCCGAGCGGCTCGACGGCGCGCACGACGTGTTCCTGCTGGAACACCCGGGGCTGGGGGAACACCGGGGTGTGCCCGACGGCATGGACACGCTGGTCCGGGCACACGCCGACACCGTCCGCGCCCTGCCCGTCGAGACACGCCCCGTCCTGGTGGGCTTCTGCGCCGGTGGGGTGATCGCGCACGCGGTGGCCCGGCACCTCGCCGAGAGCGGGCGACCGGCGGCCGGTGTGATCCTGATCGACACCCATGCCGGGGTGCTGCGCCGGGACGATCCGCGGGGGCTGGCCCTGATGGCCGCCGGTGCCGCGCTGCCGGAGGACGTCGTCGCGGAGTCGGACGACTCGCTGCTCATCGCCGGGGGCGGCTACGCGCGCGTGCTGGAGGACTGGCACCCCGAAACCTCGCCGGTGCCCACCCTGTTGCTCCGCGGCCGGCCCACGGCGGACATGCGGCGCATCGACCCGGACGCGGACTGGCAGCCGCACTGGCCGCTCCCGCACGAGGGCGCGGACCTCCCCGGCGACCACCACTCCGTGCTTCACCGCGACGCCGACGGCACGGCGGCGGCGATCCGTGCCTGGCTGACCAGGTGATCGCGACCAGGCACCCGAGAACAGGAGACCCCCGATGACCTCGGACTACGATCTCGTCGTCGTGGGCGGCGGCCCGGCCGGCTCGACCGCCGCGACGGCCGTGGCCCTGCGCGGGCACCGGGTGCTCCTGCTGGAACGGGAGACCTTCCCCCGCTACCAGATCGGCGAGTCGCTGCTGCCCGCCACCGTCCACGGCCTGTGCCGGCTCCTCGGCGTCGCCGACGACGTCGCCCGGGCCGGCTTCACCCTCAAGCGTGGCGGCACCCTGCGCTGGGGCCGCGACCCGGAGCCCTGGCGGTTCTCCTTCGCCATGACGCCGCGCCTGCCCGATCCGACGGCGACCGCCTTCCAGGTGGAGCGCTCGCGCTTCGACGAGATCCTGTTGCGCAACGCCGAGCGGGTCGGAGCCGAGGTCCGCGAGGGCAGCCCGGTGCGCCGGGTGCTCGCCGAGGGCGGGCGGGTGTGCGGGGTGGAGTACACCGGTCCGGACGGGGCGGCGCGCACGGCGCACGCCCGGTTCGTGATCGACGCGTCCGGCGGCGGCAGCCGTCTGCACGGCGAGGTCGGCGGGCCCCGGGTGTACTCGGACTTCTTCCGCGACCTCGCCGTGTTCGGCTACTTCGCCGGCGGCCGACGGCTGCCCGAACCGGACGGCGGCAACATCTTCTGCGCCGCGTTCGACGCCGGCTGGCTCTGGTACATCCCGCTGCGCGACGACCTGACCAGCGTCGGCGCCGTGATCGCGCCGGAACACTACGCCGCCGTGCAGGCCGACCCGCGCGGCGCCTGGCGGGACATGATCCGGGCCTGCCCGGACATCGACCGGATGCTCACGGGTGTGCCGGCGGCGGTCGAGCCGCCGTACGACCGGGTCCGCGTCCGCAAGGACTACTCCTACTGGAAGCAGTCGCTGTGGCGGCCGGGCATGGCGCTGGTCGGCGACGCGGCGTGCTTCGTGGACCCGGTGCTTTCCTCGGGTGTCCATCTGGCCACCTACGGAGCCCTGCTGGCCGCCCGCGCGGTCAACTCGGCGCTGGACGGCAGCTTCCCGGAGGAGCGCGGCTTCGCCGAGTTCGAGGCACGCTACCGCCGTGAGTACGGGGTGTTCTACGACTTCCTCGTCGCCTTCTACGACATGGAGCGCAACGAGGAGTCGTACTTCTGGTCGGCGAAGAAGATCACCCGCGTCGACGGTGACGAGGCCGCCGCCTTCGCGGAACTGGCGGCGGGCATGGCCTCCGGCGACACGTCCGTGCTCGGCGCCGCGCAGCACGCGAACCGCAGGAGCGCCGCCGCGACCGAACTGGACGAGGCGGTGAACAGGCTGGCGGCCGGCGACGGGCACCTGAATCCGCTGCTGTCCGCCCGGATCGTCAGAGACACCTTCCGCACCGGAAACAGCCTCCAGGAGCAGGCCCTGTACGGCGGCCCGCTCGACGGCCCCGACCCGGCGGCCACCGGCGAACCGACGGTCGCGGAGGACGGGTTGTCCTGGCTGACGCCGTAGGGAGCGGCCCGCACTCCGAGCGCCCCCGCCACGAGACGGTCGTCCTGGCCGCCTCGACCGCGTCGAGCCGTGCCGCCCCGTGGACGACCGCAGTGCCTCGACCTGCTTCCCGCGCCGGCGGGTTCGGCTGTCGCGCCGGCACGTCCGGTCGCGGGTGAACGGGCAGGATTCGTGTCCCTACGGGTCCGATGCACGCGTCCGCGTGTCCTGGCGAGCCGACAACGGCGAGGATCGGTCGGGCCTATGGCGTGCCGGCCCGATCCGATCCCAGCCGATCCGGTTCCCCGGTTCCGGTCCGTTGCGGTCCCTGGTCCGCCCCAGACGTCCCGTCCCGTCCCCGGCCGCCGCATGGCCGGGTGCCCGACTTGTCCGAGGCGCGACACGATGGCGCCTCAAGGCAGGAGTTGAGTTGCACATACGCCGAAGCGCCGCGCCTCCCCGGCGCAGACGCCTGGCCGCCGGCGCCGCCGCGCTGACCGCCGCCGTACTGGCGGCTGTCACCGCGGTCGTCCCGGCCCACGCGGCGACCGGTGAACGGCCCGCCAAGCCGTCCGCCGCACAGCCCGCACGAGGTCACACCGCACCGCTGTGCGGCCCGCCCAAGCCGCACGAGTTCACCTGCTTCGGGCTGCGCCGCACCGACCTGCCGGCCCGTCAGGGGCTGCGCGGCGCCGACGACATCCCGCAAGGCTTCGGTCCCACCGACCTGCGCAGCGCCTACGACCTGCCGGCCGACGGCGGCGCCGGCGCGACGATCGCCGTGGTCGACGCCTTCGACAACCCCAACGCCGAGACCGACCTCGGCGTCTACCGCGCCCAGTACGGCCTGCCGCCCTGCACCACCGCCGACGGCTGCTTCACCAAGACCGACCAGCGCGGCGGCACCCACTACCCGGACCCCGACCCCGGCTGGGCGACCGAGATCTCCCTCGACCTGGACATGATCTCCGCGGTGGCACCCAAGGCCCGGATCCTGCTGGTCGAGGCGGACAGCGCCACGATCGAGGACCTGGGGGCGGCCGTGGACCAGGCGGTCGCGCTCGGCGCGAAGTACGTCTCCAACTCCTACGGCTCCAACTACACCTTCTTCCCGGAGGATCCGGCGGAGTCGGCGGCGGACGTCCACTACGACCACCCGGGCGTCGCCATCGTCGCCTCCTCCGGCGACTACGGGTACGGCGTCGCCTATCCTGCCGCCTCACCGCACGTCACCGCGGTCGGCGGCACCACGCTCGGCAAGGACCCGTCCGCGGCGCGCGGCTGGTCGGAGTCGGTGTGGGACCACGACGGCGCCGGCACCGGTTCCGGCTGCTCCCGGTACGAACCCAAGCCGGCGTTCCAGCGGGACACCGGCTGCCCGGGACGCACCGTCGCCGACGTCGCGGCGGTCGCCGACCCGGACACCGGTGTCGCCGTCTACGACTCCTACGGTGACACCGGCGGCTGGGGCGTGGCCGGCGGAACCAGCGCCTCGGCACCCATCATCGCCGGTGTCTACGCGAACGCGGGCACACCCGCCGCGGGCAGCTACCCCGCGGTCTACCCGTACGCCGACGGCGGCACCGGACTGCACGACGTGACCACCGGGTCGAACGGAACCTGCGCACCGGCCTACCTGTGCACCGCGGGCCCGGGCTACGACGGCCCCACCGGCCTCGGCACCCCCGACGGCACCGCCGCCTTCACCATGGGCCCGCACGGCACGCTGACCGGCACGATCACGGACTCGGCCGCCGGCGCTCCCGTCCCGGCGGCCGAGGTGACGGCCGGTTCGTACAGCACCACCACGGACGGCCACGGCCGCTACACCCTGCCCCTGCCCGCCGGCGACCACGACGTCCGGGTGACGGCGTACGGGTACGCGCCGGGCACCCTGACGGGCGTCCGCCTCACCGACGGCGGCACCGCGACGGGGGACCTGGCGCTGCGCAAGCTGGCCACCCACCGGGTCGCCGGTACCGTCACCGACGGCTCGGGACACGGCTGGCCGCTGCACGCGAAGATCACCGTGGACGGGGTGCCGGGCGCCCCGGTGTGGTCCGACCCGGTCACCGGCGCCTACCGCCTCGACCTCCCCGAGGACCACACCTACACCCTGCGCGTGGTCGGCGACGACAGCGCCTACCGGTCCCTGGAGCGCAAGGTGACCGTGGACGGCGCGGACCGGACGGTGCCCCTGACCCTGCCCGTGGACACCTGGGCCGAGAACGACCCGGCGTACACCGTGAAGGCGGAGACCGTCGCCACCGAGACGTTCGACGACACCTCCGCCCCGCCCCCCGGCTGGAGCGTGACCGGCACTCCGGGAACCGGGCAGGGCTGGGCGTTCGACGACCCCGGCGGCCGGGGCAACAACACCGGCGGCTCCGGCGGCTTCGCCGTCGCCGACGACGACCACGCCGGGGACACCCCGCTGGACACCTCCCTGACCAGCCCCGCCTACGACTTCCACCGCGCCGGAGACCCGGCACTGAGCTTCGACTCCGACTACGAGGGCTCCGGCGAGCAGCAGGGCGAGGTGCAGATCAGCACCGACGCCGGCCGGACCTGGACCACGGTGTGGCACCAGGACCAGCTGTGGTCGAGCGGCCGGGTGGAGATCCCGCTGACCGACTACGCCGGCGAGTCGGCCGTACGGGTGCGGTTCCACTTCACCGGGCCCGGCCTGCTCTGGGCGGTCGACGACGTCACCGTCACCGAGCGGGTGGCCACTCCCGTGCCCGGCGGCGTCCTCACCGGCACCGTCACCGACGCGAACACCGGCAAGGGACTGATCGGCGCCGCCGTACGCACGGACCGCCCGGACGGGCCGACCGCGCCGACGACCGCCACGACCGGTGACCCGGGCGTGGGCGACGGCGCCTACCGGCTCTTCGTCCCCGGTTCCGGCGGGACCGCCACCGCGACGGCCGCCAAGCCGTCCTACGTCACGGCCACACGACAGGTCGCGGTGCCCGCCGACCGGGTCACCGCCGCCTCCTTCGTACTGAAGGCGGGCCGGCTGACGCTCCGTCCGGCCCGGATCGACGCCACCGCCGGACAGACACCCGTGCGGCGGAAGGTGACGGTACGCAACACGGGCACCGCGCCGATCCGCCTGGGCGTCGGTGAGCGCACCGGCACCACCCCGGGCTCCCCGACGCCGGACACCGCCTGGCGCTCCCTGCCCGACCTGCCCGTCCCCGTGATGGACAACGCGGTCGACACCTACCGGGGCGAGCTGTACTCCGCCCTCGGCTCCGACGGCCGGACCCCGCTCGCCGACCTGTACGTGTACGACCCCGCCACCCGCACCTGGCGGCAGGGTCCGTCCGCGCCCGAACCCCGGCAGGCCACCGCGCACGGGTTCATCGGCGGCCGCCTGTACACCGTGGGCGGCTGGGGTCCCGAGGAGACCGTCAGCCGGACCACGCAGGTCTTCGACGCGGACACCGGCCGCTGGTCCAAGGGTCCGGACGTCCCCGAAGGACGCTACGGAGCGGCGAGCGCCGTGCTCCACGGGCGGCTCTACGTGGTCGGCGGCTGCACGAACACCGACTGCTCGGACACCGTGTACGTCCTCGACCCGCGCTCCCGGTCCTGGTCCCGGGCCGCCGACTACCCGCAGACCATCAGCTGGGCCAACTGCGGCACCATCGACGGCAGGCTGTACTGCGCGGGCGGCGCCCACGACTACCTGGAGACCGGTGACGCCTACGTCTACGACCCGGCCTCCGACAGCTGGCAGCCCATCGCCGCCATGCCGACCGGCCTGGCGAGCGGCACCCACGCCGCCGCCAACGGGCGGCTGCTCGTCTCCGGAGGCTTCAAGCGCGTCGGCGCCAACCGGGTCCTCACGGCGGAGGGCTACGCCTACGACCCCGGGACGAACGCCTGGAAGCGGCTGCCGGACGCCCCGACCGCCGTCTACCGCGGCGGCGGCGCGCCCGGCCTGTACCGGGTGGGCGGCAGCGACGAGCCCCGATTCCCGGTGCCCGTGCCCACCGCCGTCCTCCTGCCGGGTTACGACCGTACCGAGACGGACGTCCCCTGGCTGACCGAGAGCAGGCACCGCCTGACCCTGCGCCCGGGGCAGACCGCGTCCTTCACGGTGACACTCGACCCGCGCCGGCTCTCCCGGCCCGGCGACTGGACGGCCTCCCTGACGCTGACCACCGACGGCCCGTACTGGGTGCCGGAGATCCCGGTCCACCTGCGGGTGCCGGACCGCACCGCCCCGTAGCACCGGCGGGGGAGGGGACCGCACCGCCGGACGGCTTCGACGCCGTCCGGCGGTGCCGTTCTCGCCGGGCCGTACCGGGAGACCCCCGGTCGTGCGGCGCGGGCACTCTTCCTGCGGTGCGACGGCGGGGCGGGGGCGTGAGCCGTGTCAGCGGACGACGTCGAAGACGTTCTTCTGCAGGCCGTTGGCGTAGGCCTCGTGCTCGACGAGCTTCAGCTTCTGGGTGTCCTTGTCCGTGGTGCTGAACAGGCGCTTGCCCGCGCCGAGCAGGAGCGGGAAGACGAGCAGGTGGTAGCGGTCGATCAGGCCGGCGTCCGAAAGGGCCTGGTTCAGGGAGGCGCTGCCGTGGACGATGATCGGGCCGCCCTCGGTCTCCTTCAGCGCGGCGACGTCGTCGAGCGAGCGCAGGATCGTCGTCTCGCCCCAGTTCGACACCAGGTCGTCCTCGGTGAGGGTGGTGGAGACGACGTACTTCGGCATCACCTTGTAGTCGGCGAAATCCTCCATGTCGGGCCACACCGGGCTGAACGCCTCGTAGCTGGTCCGGCCCATCAGCATCGCGGTGGCCTCCTTCTGCTCCCGGCCCTTGATGTCGAACGCCTCGGGGAGGAACTCGACGTCCTTGAAGGTCCACCCGGCGTTCCGGTAACCGGCCTCGCCGCCCGGGGCCTCCACGACACCGTCGAGCGAGATGAAAGCGGTGCTGATCAGGGTACGCATCTTGGGTTCCTCGGTATCTCGTGTCCGGTGCTCGGCGTGTTCGGCCGGTGCGCGCTTCGACCAGGCTTTCACGGCCGCGGCGCACCCACCATGATCTTTGACCGTTGGCCGCGGAGAAACTCATCGGCCGTCCCCGTCCCATCCGGCGATCTCGGCCCAACGGCTCGGCTCGGGAGGCCCCACCCCCGCCCGACAGCGGGACCCGCCAGCGGCGCGACACCGGAGAGCGGTGCGGGAACCGCCCCGGCCGGTGGCACCGCGATCACCGGCATCGGCAGCGTGCCGCCGCCGCAAGGGCGTCGCCCATCGGAAGCAGACCAACTCGCGGGCCGTCCGGCCAGTACCGACGATGAGGTCGAGATCCCCTACCTTGAGGAAGTCCGCATGCCCTCCCCTCCCTTGACCGGGCCGCCCCGCCGTCTTCGTGACGCGGCCCTGCTCTCTTCCGTCTGCTGCCTGGCCGCGGGCGCGCTCGCCGGATGCGGCAATGGCACCTCTGGCTCCGGCGACGCGGCCAGCCGGACCCCCACGGCCCCGAACACGGCTTCTTTCAGCAGCGGGACGTTGCCTTCCGCGCTGGCATCCTCCGCGTCGGCGGCCGTCGCCTCCGCCCGGGCCTCGGCATCGGCGGCCGCCTCGTCGGCATCGGCGCGGGCCTCGGAGTTCGAGGCATCCGTGTCGGCCGAGTCCGCCCGCAGGACGGCCGCCGCCGAAAAGGCGGTCAAGGGCGTCAAGGGAGGCGGGAACGCCCGGTCGGAGGTCGGCATGACCGGCCTGCCGAAAGCAGAGACCGGCGATGTCCTCGCGGTTCTGATCACCATCACCAACAAGACGCGGCAGAAGGCGTCCTATGCCGTGCAGGTCGACTTCGAGGACGCGAACCACCATGTGGTCGAGACCCGGTACACCGGCGCGGAGGACCTCCCGCCGGGCAAGAAGGAACAGCCCATCGTCTTCAGCCACGAGCCGCCCGAACCCAAGCTGACCCCGCGCCTGACCAAGGCGCAGCGCTACTGAGATGTCGTTTCCGCCGTCGCCCCCGGACGCCGGCGCGCTGCGGACGTGGCGCGCGCCGGCCGGCCCGAGCGTCCGCGACGGCGCTACTCGTCGCCGGTCCGGGCGGGCTGGAGGAACGCCTCGTCGACGTAGCACCAGGCCCAGTCGTCCCCGGGTTCCACGGAGCGCATCACCGGATGCCCGCTCTCCTCGTAGTGGGCAGTCGCGTGAGCGCCCGGCGAACTGTCGCAACAGCCGACGTGGCCGCAGGTCAGACACATACGCAGCGAGACCCACCGTCCGCCTCGGGCGGAACACTCCTCGCACACCCCGCCCGGCGGCGCGGGTGGCATGTCCGTGCTCGTGTGCTCGCAGCGTCGTCCCTGCGGGCGTCCTCCGTCCGGCCGCACGGTCCATCCGGTCATGGGTCATCCCTCCGGGCGGAGCGTTCCCGCCGGCGACGCCGGCCACTGCCCCTGCTCACAGACCGACGATCCTGACGACGAAGAACGCGGCGATCATCAGACAGCCGATGACGATCAGCGTCAGCCAGAAGTACGGGTGCTCCCACATCCCGCCGTCCGCTCGCTCGGGATGGGCTTCCGCGGTCGAACCCTCAACGGGCGGAGTCTCTCCCGGAGGGTGCAGAGCATCGGTCATGACGGCACCTCCGCCGCGCCGAGGCGCTGCTCGCGGTCCTCGTAGTTGGCCAGGGCGAGCCCCAGGGCGAAGAAGGTGGGTGCCCACTCGCCGACGAAGATGCCCCAGCGGTCGGCGCGTTCCAGGTCCTCCGTCCTGCTGGAGGCGAGCCATGAGACCAGCGAAAGCCCGATGGAGGCCGTTGCCGCCAGGTAGGCGTGCTCGCTCGTGACGCCCGCGTGGTGGAGCTTTTCCACGATCATCTTCACTCCTGGTGTGACGGAACGAATACACAGTGCGCTGCGTGAGGAAACGCAATCACTCCCCTTTCGACCCCTGCCGGCCTTGTGGATGCGGTGGGTGTCCGGCGCACGGCCGGAGTGGAGGGCCCGGGGCACGACGCGCGCTCGGCGCCGCGTGTGCGGCGGTTGCGCGCTGCGGTGGGTGCGCTGAGGATGGATCGGGGAGTTCCCCCGGGGGGTGACCGTCACCAGCAGCGGCCGGTGCGTCGGGCCGCATGACTGGGCACCCGTGTGCCCGAGACGTGGAGTGAGTGTGACCGAGCTTCCGCCGCCGATCACCCCGTACCTCGAACCCGCCGCGAAGGAGCTGGCCGAGGCGACCGACCCGCACCCCAGGATCTACGAGGTCCCCCCGGAGAAGGGCCGTGACATCCTGCTCGGCCTGCAGAGCGACACCAGCGTGCCCCGTCCGGACGTCGACGAGGAATGGGTCGACGTGGACGCCGGTGAGTGGGGCACGGTCCGCACCCGCATCATCCGCCCCAAGGGGGCGAGTGGGGCACTGCCGGTGGTGTTCTACATCCACGGAGCCGGCTGGGTCTTCGGCGACGACAAGACCCACGACCGCCTCTTCCGTGAACTCACTGTCGGCGCGAACGCCGCGGGCGTCTTTCCCGTCTACGACCGCGCGCCGGAGAAGAAATACCCCACCCAGGTGGAACAGAACTACGCCGTCGGCCAATGGGTCCTCGAACACGGCGCCGAACACGGCCTGGACACCTCACGCGTCGCCGTCACCGGCGAGTCGGTCGGCGGCTGCATGTCGGCGGTGTTCGCGCTGATGAACAAGGAGCGCGGCGGGATCGACCTCAAGGCCCAGTGCCTGCTCTACCCGGTGACCAACGCCGACTTCGACACCCCCTCCTATCTTCAGTTCGCCGAGGGCTACTACCTCACCCGCGACGGCATGAAGTGGTTCTGGGACGCGTACACCACCGACGACTCCCAGCGCGCCGAAGTGCACGCCTCCCCGCTCCAGGCCCCTCTCGAACTGCTCCGGGGGCTGCCCACCACACTCGTCATCACCGACGAAGCCGACGTGCTGCGGGACGAGGGCGAGCAGTACGCCAACAAGCTGCGCGAGGCCGGTGTCGACGTCACCTCGGTCCGGGTGGCCGGCATGGTCCACGACTTCCTCCTCCTGGACAGCCTGCGCGACACCCGCGCCGCGAACATCGCCCGCAAGATCGCCATCGACTTCCTGAGGACGGCGCTCCACGGCGGCTGAGGGAAGTCACGCATCCGCTCCCTCGTCTGCGGGGGCTCCCGGGCCGGTCCGATGCCCTCGCCCCGGCAGGAAACGGTCACGATCGACCTCGGTGGCCGCACGGGCACGGGCGCGACGGCTTTCCGAGCAGCGTGTCCGGGTGAGGGTGGGGGAGTGGTGCCGTCGGCCGGCACGGCGAGCGGCGTGGCGAGCGAACGGAAGGGCCCCAGGTGGCCGCGGCGAGCGACGCGCACCTGGGGCCCTTCCGGTGGCACGCCTACGCGGTGCCCTGAGACGCGGACAGCCAGGCGCGGTAGCGGCGCAGCGCCCGCCGCTGCTTCCGCTGCTCGGCGATGAGGGCGAACGCCGGGTGGGTGCGGGGTGTCGGGCGGCTGCCGCGGGCGATGCGGCGCATCTGGTGGCGGACCTGTGCCATACCGGCGGCCGAGGCGAGAGCCTTGTCGGACCAGGTGACCGGCCGCAGCCGGTCGTCGGCCTCGCGGCCCTGGCGCCAACGGTCCGGCAGGTCCGGGGTGACGGCGAGGGCCGTGCCCATGCCGATGATCGCCACGCCGCTCTCGAGGACCCTCTCCGCGGTGTGGCGCTGGGTGATGCCGCCGGTGAGCATCAGCGGCAGCGGGCTGGTCTTGACCAGGTCCCTCGCCAGGTCGAGGAAGTACGCCTCGCGGGCCTGGGTGCGCTCGTCGGCGGGGCGGCCCGACATCGCCGGGCTCTCGTAGCTGCCGCCGGAGAGTTCCACGAGGCCGACGCCGAGGGGGGCGAGCATCGCGATCACCTGGCGTGCGTCGTCGGCGTCGAAGCCGCCGCGCTGGAAGTCGGCGGAGTTGAGCTTCACCGCGACCTCGAAGGACGGGGAAACGGCGGCGCGCACGGCGCGGACGACGTCCAGCAGCATCCGGGCCCGGTTCTCCAGCGATCCGCCCCACTGGTCGGTGCGCTTGTTGACCAGGGGGGACAGGAACTGCGACAGCAGGTAGCCGTGCGCGGCGTGCACCTCCACACCGTCGAAGCCCGCCTGTTCGGCGCGCTGGGCCGTGACGGCGTACCGGGTCACGGTGGCCTGGATCTGCTCGGGGGTCATGGCGACGGGGCGGCCGAAGCGGCTGCTGTGCTTGCCCAGGTCGACGGCGACCGCGGACGGGCCCCACACGACCCCGGGCATGTCGGACCCGATCTGGCGGCCGGGGTGGTTGATCTGCATCCAGATCGCCCCGCCGCCGGACTTGCCGGCCTCGGCCCACTCGACGAACGGCTCCAGCGGCGCGGCCTCGTCGAGTACCACGCCGGCGGGGCCGGTCAGCGCCTCGGCGTGGACCATGACGTTGCCGGTGATCAGCAGTCCGGTGCCGCCGGCGGCCCAGCGCCGGTACAGCCCGAACAGCTCCTTGTCCGGGAGCTGGCCGTCGCCGGCCATGTTCTCCTCCATGGCCGCCTTGGCGATCCGGTTGTTCAGCACCTGCCCGGAGCGCAGGGACAAGGGCGAGAACAGCTCGCTGGTCATCCGAGTTCCCCTCTCTGTCTCGATGGCTTACGATGTATGCATCGTTCACATTAAAGCAGCGATGTAAACAACGTAAACATGAGGGAGTGTGACCTATGTCGCAAGCGGGCGGCTCGTATCACCACGGGGATCTGCGCGCCGCCTGTCTGCGCGCCGCGCGGGAGTTGCTGGAGGAGGACGGCAGTGCCGGGCTGTCCCTGCGGGCGGTGGCGCGGCGGGCCGGTGTGTCGGCGACGGCTCCCTACCGCCATTACGCGGACCGCGACGCGCTCGTCTCCGCGGTCGCCGCGCAGGGCTACCGCGAACTGGCCGAATATCTGGCCGCGGCGCATCCCTCGCCCACGACTCCCGACGAGCTCGCGGCGGTCGCCGTCGCCTACGTCCGCTTCGCGCTCGAGCGCCCGGCGCTGTTCCGGGTGATGTTCGCCGAGCCCTGCGATCCCCACAGCGAGGAACGGGTCGCCGCGACCACCGCGATCTCGGAATACGTCCGCGGCATCGTCCGTGGTGCCTTTCCCGGCGCCGACGTGGAGGCGCTGTCGACCACGGTCTGGGCCCTGGTCCACGGCCTGGCGTTCCTGCACCTCGACGGCAAGCTCGACACCTCCACCCCCGACGTGGTCGCCGACCAGGTCCGCGCCGCCGTCCGCGCACTGTTCACCGCCCCTGCGGCACTGTCACGAACGACAGCCGCACCGCACTGAAGGGTGTTGCAGAAGGCTTGGTGGCGGGCACCTTGTCTGTAGGGGCGTGTATCGAAAGTGCCTGGTGAGGATGGCGGGGAGCCCATTTTGTGATCCAGAATGATCGGATGGTCACGCTTGAGACTTCCCGCTTGATCCTGCGTCGCTGGCGCGAGGAAGACGTTGCGCCCATGGCTGCCATCAATGCCGACCCCGAGGTCATGCGATGGATCCGTGACGGCAGCGTCCGTGACGAACAGCAGACGCGCAGCGGGATCCAGGCATGGGAGAGCGAGTGGGAGTCACAAGGCTTCGGCCTGTTCGCCGTGGAGATCCGGTCCACTGGCGAGCTGGCCGGGTTCACCGGCCTTTCGGTGCCCGGCTTCTTGCCGGAGGTACTGCCGGCGGTTGAGGTCGGCTGGCGGCTGGGACGTTCCCACTGGGGGCAGGGCTTGGCCACCGAGGCCGCTGCAGCCGCTGTACGGTTCGGGTTCGCAGAGCGAGGGCTGGAGCGGATCGTCAGCATCGCTCAAGTGGGCAACGACGCCTCCGAACGGATCATGACCAAACTGGGGATGCGTCCGGTCCGTGAGACCGTCAATCCCACCGGCGGTCGGCGAGTCCGGGTGTTCGAGTTGTCGTCGGTCCAGTACGTCACCACCACTCGTTGATGGCCGCAACGAGGACGGATTCCGCGGCGGCGCAGGTCGGCGCGGTTCTTCCGGCAGGCGTACGCCTTGTCAGCCCGCACGCGGTCGGGACAGACACGCGGCCGACCGGTCCCTATGCGGGGCACACGGATCTGCTCCATCACCCGTTCGAACTGCGGCGAGTCCCCCCCGCTGCCCCGCCGTCACCACGATCGACATGGGCCTCTGACCCTGCTCGACAGCCAAGTGCAGTTGACGCCTGAGTTTCGGGCGACGATCACGCTCGGCCTGGTCCTCAACGCCGCCGTGCTGTGGACCACCCGCTACCTGGACGCCTCCGTGGAGCAGCTGCGGACGCTGCCACCCGAGCAGCGCGAGTACCAAGTGCCGGACGAGGACGGCCCATTGCCGCAGCGGCGCAGTTGCTGACGAACTGAGCAGCGCCGTTCGTCGTCACTGCTTCACGGGAACATTTCGTTGTGCGGGGTGAGGGGGAGCGGATGGACGAGGGCGCGGAGCTGGCGGGGCGTTACCGGCTGACCAGGCGGATCGGCCAAGGCGGAACGGGCCAGGTGTGGCAGGCCGAGGACCTGCGCCTGCGCAGGCAGGTGGCTGTGAAGATTCTGC
This sequence comes from Streptomyces sp. NPDC038200, assembly GCF_055600785.1. Lineage (NCBI taxonomy): Bacteria > Bacillati > Actinomycetota > Actinomycetes > Kitasatosporales > Streptomycetaceae > Streptomyces > Streptomyces sp. NPDC038200. Next base: position 290,220 of record NZ_JBVJYH010000009.1, on the reverse strand, counting down.
TGGAGGTGGCTCTGCCGGACGACTCCACTCAGCAGCGGCAGATACTCGCCCGGTTTCATCGTGAGGGGCGTGCGACAGCGCAGCTTGCGCACCGCAACATCGCCGCCGCCTACGACGCGGGGGAACACGAAGGCAGGCCGTTCCTGGTGCTCGAACTGCTGCATGGCCGCGACCTGCGGACAGTGCTGGAGCAGGAGTTCCCCCACGGTATGCCTCTGCCTTTGGTGGCGGACTACGGTGCGCAGGTTGCCGATGCGCTGGCCGCCGCGCACGGCGCCGGTGTCGTGCACCGCGACATCAAGCCCGGCAATCTCATGCTCCTGGACGACGGCACCGTGAAGGTCTGCGACTTCGGGATCGCCCGCCTCCGCCACAGCGCAACCGAGCCACAACTGACGCAGACGGGAGTGGCGATCGGCACGCCGGCATACATGGCGCCCGAGCAGTTCGAAGGCGCACCGGTTGACTCTGCCGCCGACATGTACGCACTCGGTGCCACGCTTTTCCGTCTGTTGACCGGCCGTCCGGTGTTCTCCGTGCCGGACCCGGCTGCCTTGTACTTCATGCACGCGGGGAAACCGGCACCTCGCGTGAGCTCGCTTCGCACCGATGCCCCGCCGACACTGGACGCTCTCATCGACACGTTGCTCGCCAAAGACCCCCGTCGACGGCCGACCGCAGCCGACACCGCCACCAGCCTGCGCAGGCCAGCGATGAAGGCAGCCGTGACGACCGCGGTGGCTGCGGCGGGCACACCGGCGCCTGCCGACCTGGCCGAAGCCGTACGCACCGCGAGAGGCATCAGCCACGAGTGGCTCGAACACGAGACACTGGTCAAGATCGCCGAAGTTGCGGCCTCGTCAGACCCGGCCATGGCCAAGGCACTGTTGACCGAGGCGGAGCAGTGGGCCCGCACCCGAGACGGAAACCTCTTGGTGAAGATCGGTCGTGCTACGACCCCGCACGATCCCCGGCACGCGGTAACGCTCCTCCAGGAGGCCGAACAGCTGATCCGCCGAGAGTGCGCCCGGTTCGGCAGCAAGAGCGGGAAGCTTGCTGCCTTCCATGGCAGGAGGCTCCGGGACATCGCAACGGCCTGGGCCCCACTCGATACCGACCGCGCCGTCACGCTCGCCCGCGAAATCGCGCACCCCGGCCGGCGAACCGCCGCACTGGGAGATATCGCCGTTGCCCTGGCATCACAGGACTTCTCGGCCGCGCTGCGGGTGGCCGATCTGATCAAGCGTGACAAAGACCGACCGCTGGTCTCCATCGCCAGGGCAGCGGCCGGCACAGCCCCTGCCGCTGCCGAGCAGTTCGCGCATGCGATCCATGAGCCGCGACTCCGGGCCCAAGCCCTGGTCGAAGTTGCCAAGGTCGTTGCCCTACGGGACTGCCCGAACGCCCTACGTATCGCAGGGACGATCGACCAGGAACTCGGCTCCGGCCAGGAGGACATCGCCCGCGTACTCCTTGCTGCAGGCTGCCCTTCGGCCGCCGCACAGATCGCTGCCTCCATCCCTGCGAACGACTACGGCCGACGAGGTCTGGACGTGGAGGTATGTCAGGCCCTCGCTGTGACCGACCTTGACGCGGCCGAGGATTTCGCTCGATCGATACCGCACCGTCAGCGTGTCGAGGCCGTGACTGCCGTCTGCCGAGAGCTTGCCGTGTCCGACATCGACCGTGCGGAACGACTCGCCCGATCCCTACCGGACCACAATGATCGCGCGGTCGTCCTGAGCGATATCGCGCTCGCCGTCGCCGGCCATGAACCCGCCCGGGCACACGCCCTGCTCACCGCCGCGGCTGACGATATCCGTGGGCTGCACCACGGTGGGTTCGCTCTGGCGACCATCGGCGCCGCCATGAAGCAGGTGAACGCGGACGAGGCCATAGCTTTACTGATCGAGGCCGAGGCACTGGCGGGCGGGCCCCGCTGCGAGCACGTTGCGGCAGCGCTCGCAGCAGCCGATCCGGCCGCCGCCGAACGCATCGCCCGTAAAATCCCCAGAAGGGATACACGTGGGCTTTCGTTCAGCGCCGAAGCGGTAGCTGCTGTCGACCCGGCAGCAGCGGAGCGGATCGCCCGCAGGATCTCGTCCTCGTGGGAACGCAACCGAGCACTCACCGAAGTTGCCGTCGCCGCAGCTGCTGTCGACCCGGCAAGCGCACGGCGCATCGCCAACGGGCGGGAAGAAGCACTGCTCGCCATCGTCGAGCGGCTTGTTGCCATCGCCCCCGATGCCGTCGGCAGGTTCGCCTGTGAACTCGCCGAGGCCGCCACGGGAGACCACGCGCGACACTTCCAGCTCCGCGTCGCGAGACTCGTCGCACTTGCCGACCCCGCCGCTGCGCGACGCATCGCCGCGACCGTCTTGCCCCCCGAGCGGCAAGACCAAGCGCTGCGGGCGATCGCGGAGGCCCTCATCGGCATCCCGGGAAGATAGGCCCCGGCGCCCAAGGCACCGAGTTGCAGCGTACAGCCGTTGCTGCTCGGCGAAGGCCGCAACCGGCCGGTGTCCCTGTCGTTCGTCTCGGTCACCGCGATGTCAGCGCCGTGAACCTGGCGGGCCGTGCCGTTGCCGGTTCCTCCGTACCGGGCACAGGAGTGGGCCGGAGCAGTTCGCCGAGCAGAACCGCAGCGGGACGATTGCGTGCGTTACCGCTGGTCCGGGTTGAGCTCCGCGTAGACCATCTCGACCAACTCGTCTGCCTCAGACGTTCGGGAGTCGGCGGGAACCTCGTAGTACCCGCCCAGGGTGGTGATCACATCCCTCTCGGAGTTGTCGTACTCATGGAGACGGTCTTCCCGCTCCTTGGAGTTTTCGGGGTGGGGGTTTTGCCACCACCACACCTGGTTCCGGATCTCGTCCTTGGAGAGGAGGCCTGTCAGGACGATGTCTCTGCCCTGAACCTTGCCCGTGATCCTGACGGAGTTCGTATCGGTGGCCATGCCCCTGTCTCCTGTCGTCGAAGGGAGCCGCCCTTCCGGGCCTCTCTTGTCCAGGCAGCGGATACCCGGTGGAACGTATCTCTCACGGTCCGAAGTCCGGCGCGCGTCGGTCGGTGGTGCGGTGTGGAGCGCGTCGTAGGCGCGGGTCAGGTGTCGACCGAGCCGACCGCGTCCTCGGGGACGTAGACGGTGCGGGCCTTGCCGCACTTCGCGCGCTGCGGGGCGGCGCTGCGCTACTCCGCCGGATGGCGGAGGAGCGCGGCCGGCCTTCGGCCACGCCCGGATCGAGACAGGTGCGGGTCCGGTTGCCGAACAGGTCCTGACTGAGGATGCGCGGTACGCGCGCCTCACTGACCGAGGCGCGTTCGTGCTCCTGCCTGTGGTTCGCCGGGTTCAGCAGCAGGGGCGGGCGGCTCGGCGGTGCTCATTCGTTGTCGACCGATGCCAGGAAGTCGCGGATCAACGCGGTGACGATCGTGGGCTGTTCGAGCGTGCTGCTGTGTCCTGAGCCCGTCACCACCTCCAGTCGCGCCCCGTCGACGGCGGCCGCGATGCGCTCCGCGTCCGCGCGGGGTGTGGCCACGTCGTCGGCGCCGACGACGACCAGGGTGGGCGCGGTGACACGGCCGAGCTCGTCGTGGACGGGGGGACGGTCGGCGACGCCCAGTACGGCCTTGCGTACGCCCGCCCGTTCACAGCGCCGCAGCCGCCGTACCCACTCGTCGACGACGGCCCTGCTCGCCGGCGAGGCGAGGAAGGCGGGACCGAACATCGTGGCCTTGACCTTCCCCAGGACCGGCCGAACCCCGGTGAGCCGGTAGACGTTGGCCAGCAGCCGGTATTCGCGGACCTTGCCCGGGTCCTCGCCGTCCGCGCTCGTGTCGAGCAGCGTCAGCGAACGGAGCAGTTCGCCGTGCCGGGCCGCGATGCGCTGGCCGACGAACCCGCCCATGGAGAGGCCGACGTAGTGGACCGGGCCGAGGCCGAGCCGCCCGATCAGGGCGACGGCGTCGGCGGTGAGGGTGTCCATGTCGTACCCGGAGGGCGTCGCCGGTGTGTCCCCCTGGCCGCGCCAGTCCACTGTCACGCACCGGTAGTCCTGGCGGAGCGCCTCGACCTGCGGATGGAACATCCAGCCGCTGAAGAGCAGTCCGTGACCGAAGACGACGGCGGGCGCGTCGGGCTTTCCCGGAGGCGCCCCGGTGTCGGTGTAGGAGATCGATGCGCCGTTGACGTCGACAGTGGGCACGTGCGGCTCCTTCACGCTCGGAGGCGGCTCCGCCTGCGGGTGGCAGCAGAGCATAGAGGTGTGCTGAGCGCTGCTCAACAGTCTTGTTGAGCATTGCTCAGCAAGTTAGGGTCGCGCCATGAACGCCGAGTCCGTACCGTCCCGTGTGCGACTGAAACCCGAGGAGCGCCGGACGCAGCTGATCGACATCGGCCTGCGCCTGCTGGTGACCCGCCCCATCCACGAGATGTCGGTCGACGAGGTGGCGGCGGAGGCGGGGATCTCCCGCGGCCTGCTCTTCCGCTACTTCCCGACGAAGCGGGACTACTACGTCGCCGTCGTGCAGGCGGCCGCACGTCGGGTGCTGCTGCACGCCAAGGCCCCGGCGGAGGGCACCGCGACGGAGCGGATGCGGGGGATCGTCGAGGGCTTCGTGTCGTTCGTGCAGCGCCGGAAGGGTAATTACGTGGCGCTCGTACGGGCCGGCGCGGGCGGCGACGAGCTGGTCCTGCGAGTCTTCGACAGCACGCGCGACATGCTGGTCGACCGTGTGCTGGAGGCGGCGGGCGTGACCCACCCGACGCCGCTGTTGCGGCTGGCCGTGCGCGGCTGGCTGGCCATGGCCGAGGAGATGGCCATCGACGCCACCGACGAGGTGGTCACCACGGCCGACCTGGTCGAGCTGCTCGTGGGCAGTCTGGAGCGGGTCGTGGAGCAGTTCGCCGGCACATCGCACGGAGCGCCTGTCGGCCGCCGCCCGGCAGACCCCGGTCGCGATCACGAGCATTGTTCGCCGGAAAGGGGACCACGCGGCCCTTCCACGAGGTCTTCGGCCTCGTCCGTCTCACCGTGATCGCGCAGCAGATCCACCACCGCCACCACCACGGTCGGACCCGCGACCCCGCCTTCCGCCGGCTCCGGCCGGCGGCCGCCCACCACGACCACCGATGCCGTTCGGCGAACCGCCGATCCGGCAGCTGACACGAGAGACACCGGCATGCCCCTCATTTCCCTGGTCCGGCACGGCCAGGCGTCCTTCGGAGCGAAGGACTACGACGCCCTGTCCCCCCTCGGCCGCGAACAGGCCACCGCCGTCGGCCGGGAACTGGCCCGCCGCGGCCTGCGTGACCCGCACCTCATGAGCGGCACCCTCACCCGCCAGCGCGACACCGCACGACTGCTGGCGGCAGCGGCCGGATTCACGGCTCCCGTGCACGAGGACCCACGCTGGAACGAGTACGACCACGTCGCCCTGCTGGCCCGGTACACCGACCCGGCCCCGGACGACCAGGCGGACTCCCAGGCCCTGCAGGGGCTGCTCGACCGGGCACTGGGAGCGTGGATCGAGGACGCGGAGGACACCGCTCCCGACGGATGGACCGCTTTCGGGAACGGGATCGCAGCCGTTCTGAGCGAACTGTCCACCCGCCTCGGTCAAGGCCGCGACGCGGTCGTCGTCACCTCGGGCGGTGTCCTTGCCGCACTCTGCGGCGCCCTGCTGTCCCTACCGCCCGCCGCGGTCGTGGCCCTGAACCGCGTCACGGTCAACGCCGCCGTCACCACCCTCGTCGTCGGCCGTTCCGGAACCAGCCTCCTCACCTTCAACGACCACGCACACTTCACAGGGGACCACCGCGGACTGCTCAGCTACCGCTGAGGGCCCCCGGCGACGGTTCACCGAGGCTCCCCCCGACGTTGACACGGAGGTGACACGGCTGCGGGAGGAGCGTGCGTCAATACCGTCGCCGGGTGCTTCCGGCGACGGTACTGACACGGAGCGGGGATCGCGGGGCCGCGCCGGCGCCCGGGGCCCGAGTGGCATCGGCAGAGGGTCGTCGCCCTGATGCGATATTGCCGTGTTCACGTCAGTGGCGTCCTGGGGGCAGGGTAGCCCCAGCGTTCGTCCGCCCCCCATGAGGAGCAATGCAGACATGAGACGGCTCATCGCGCCCTTGTGCGCCCTGTTCGCCCGGTTATGGATGGTTTCACAAAGATATCGTCGGGACGGACCCCGTCGTGGTCCACGGCGGGTCAGATCCAGCGGTAGTTGGTGTCGTCGAGGGTCGGCAGGAGGGCCAGGGCAGCGTCGAGCGGTGCGGTGGGAGTAGCGAGATCGGCGAGCGGAACCGGTGGGAACAGTGCCTTGTCAGCCGTGTCCTTGTAGTGGCTCCAGGTGAGGTGGCCGGCGCCGGCGGTGTCGTCGTGTTCGACGGTGCGCAAGTGAGCGCGGGTGGAGTTGTCGATGTGGACGCGGAAGACGAGGTGGAGTTTGCGGGGTGGGGTGGGTCCGGGGCGGGTGACCATGGCGTCCTGGATCCAGGTCAGATGCGGGACACCGGTCGCATCTGTGAGGTCCAGGCCCAGTTCTTCGTCGAGTTCGCGCGCGAGAGCTTGATGGATGGGTTCGCCGGGTTCGACGTTGCCACCTGGCAGGGTGTACTGGTCCTGGCCGTCCTTGGTGCGGTGGATCAGGGCAATCTCTTCCCCGTTGAACAGGGCTGCGGCGACGCGGACCTTGATACGGGTGAATGGCTCGGCAGCGGTCATCGAGGGGTTTCTCCTTCGGTGGGTGAGGTGCCGTGGTGTCCCTGGGACAGGAGGCGAAGGCAGATGATGCCGCACGCGAGTCGCACAAGCCCCTGGTGCAGATCAGCGCGGTGTTCGTAGCGGATCCGCAGGCGTTTGAACCGGTGGAACCAAGCGAAGGTTCGCTCGACGACCTACCTCGTACGTTGGGGTGCCGTGCCGGTCCGCGATCACGTGGTGCTTGGATCCAGGGCGGCCGCGGTCCACGGGAGAGGGCCCGACATGATCCCCTCTTTGTGTGCGCGAACGTGGGAGCCGTCAATCGCGCAGTTGTCCATCTTCAGCAGGCCCACTCTGCGCAGTTCTGCGAGCAGGTTCTGATGCAAGCGGGGCCATACACCGGCTTCGGTCCACTCTCGCAATCGGCGCCACCTGGTCACCCCCTAACAGCCCACCAACTGGGCAGGGACGTCTCGCCAAGCAACCCCCGTCCGGAGAACGCAGACGATGCCGCCCAAGGCACCCCGATCAGGTATCCGAAGCCGACCAGGGTGGCGGGGCCTGCGAACAGGTGGCGGTGGCGGCAACGGAGCTATGCGCTGCCGAAGTTCATCAGGAACAAGGTCTGCAGACACAGGGCGGACCCTGCCCATCGAGATCGTCAGTCGCCACCCGCCACACCGATCTCACTCTGAAACGATCAGTTAGGCACCCTGGTCCCCACAACCTCCGTCGGGCACGCGGCGGCCGGCGACTACCCGATGGGCCACGGACGGCACGAGGACACCCCCCCTCGCCCGGCTCGGCATGGTTCCCTACGTCCTCCGGAGCCGTTCCGGACCAGAGGGCGCCAAAGGGGGGAACGGCCCGCGGGGCGCGGAGCCCCGCGGGACGCCCCTGCCGGTCAGGGGTGGCCGGTGTGGTCAGGTGGGGAGGTTCCACTTCTGGTGGGAGCCGCCGTCGCAGTCCCGGATGTCGACCTTGGTGCCTGGTCGCGTCCGTGACGGCCGGGCTCGGTCTGGGCGTCACCCTGCCGGCGACGGCGACGGCGACGGCGACGGCGACGGCGATGGCGATGGCGACGGCGATGGCGACGGCCACGGCCGCCGCCCCCAGCGCTTCGGCGCATGCCTCGCGCTCCGCCTCCGCCGCCGCGCCGGCCTCCTTGCGCCTGATGCCGCTGGGCGACTCGATCACTTGGGGTGTCGGCAGCCCGTCAGGCAACAGTCACCGGGGCTTCCTGTGGAACAAGCCGGCCGCGGAGGGGCACGCGCTGGACTCCGTCGGCTCGGGCCGCAACGGCCCCATGTCCGCCCCCGACGACGAGGGCCACTCCGGCTGGCACATCGACCAGATCGCCTCCCTCACCGACTCCGTGCTGGCCCCGTACCGGCCCAACGCCGTCGCGCTGGAGATAGGCACCAACGATCTGAACGGCAACTACCAGGTGCCGACCGCGCCCGACCGGATGAGCGCGCTGATCGACCAGATACTGCGGGACGCGCCCGACGCGACCGTGCTGGTCGGCAGCGTGATCGTCTCCACCAGCGGCACGGAGGAGCCCAATCGCCCGGCCTTCGACGAGAAGTTGACGCAGATCGTCCAGTCCAAGGCGTCCGCGGGCAAGCATGTGCGGCTCGTGGACATGAGCGCCCTGACACCTGCGGATCTCTCCGACGCCCTCCCCCCGAACGGCAACGGCTTCAGCAAGATGGCCGACGCCTTCGACGCGGGCGTGCGGGCCTCGGCGCGACAGCGCCACGCTCGGCCGGCGGGCTCGGCCAGAGCGTCCTGCGGCCCGCCATGGTGGAGCGGGTCAGGGCGTGGGAGGCGGACGCGGCCCGACCTCTTTTTCCGTGCAGAGGGACGGGGAGGGGTGCCGGTAGCCGTGTACCGGCACCCCTCCATGATTGCGTCAGCCGGGCCAGGTGCCGGTCGGACGGCGGGTGGAGGCCGCCCCGGCCCGGTCAACGGCGGCTTTGACCCCGGCGAAGACGGCCCCCTGCGGGACGGCGGGGAGCAGGACCTCGCTCCAGGTACGGTCCTCACCCGTGGCGTCGGGCGCGTCGTCGTCGTGGCCGAGCATCTCCCACGCCTGTTCGGACGCCGCTCCGGCGATCACACCGCTGGTGGCAGCCAAGGCCGGACCGACCGGCTTGTCAGCGATCTTCGGGGCTTTCCCGCCGCTCACCCCTTGCGACGGCGGCAGACCATCCACGCCGCGACCGCCACACCGGTGGCTGCCAGCAGCAGGTTGCGGTTGTCCCGCGCCATCCGTGCGCCCTGGGCGGTCTTCTGCTGCACCGATTCGGGGGCCTTGTCCTGCCACAGCTGGCCGGCCTGGCCGGCCTTCGCGCGGGCCTGATCGGCGGCCTGGGCGGCCTTGTCCTTGACCGGGTCGGGCAGCTTGGCCTGGACCTGCTGTGCCAGGTCGGCGGCCTTGGCCTTCAGCTCGCCGGTCTTGACCGTGGCCTGTTCCTTGACCGCGCCGGCCTTCTCCTGGGCGCGGGCCTTGACGTCGGTCTTGGCCGCGAGGGCCTCGACCGTCTGGCCGAGCTCCTCGCGGGTCTGCTCCACCTGCTCGCGCAGTTCCTCGGGGCTGTCGGCAGTGGGCTCGTCGTGGGGCGGCTGGGTCATCGCTGTGCGCTCTCCTTGATCTCGGCCACATCGGCCTTCACGTTTTCGACCGTCCGCTGCGGTGTAGGCGGTGCGGCTTGGTCGACCTGCTTCTTCCCGCTCATGGCCATGACGGCGGCGATCACACCCAGTACCGCTGTGGTGATCAGTGCCGCGGCCCACACCGGAAGGAGGAGCGCCAGCGCGGCGATGCCGGTCGCCACCAGAGCCTGCAGCATCAGGAAGCCGACCACTCCGGCTCCGCCGAACAGGCCGCCGCTCCTGCCGTAGCGCTTGCCCTTCTCCTTCATCTCCGCCTGCGCCAGGCGCATTTCACCGCGCACCAGCTCCGTCAGCTGCTGCGATGCCTTCTGCACCAGCTCGCTCAGCGGCTCCTGGCCGGCAGGGTGCGGGCTGTGGTCGGTCCCCGATGAGTACGGCTGCGTGCTCGACACGGCGGTCACCTCCCGTCCATCTCGTTCCTGCGGGGCCGGCAGTCCGACCCCCTCATGGCGCGCGAGTACCCCGAATGACCCAGTTCAGGGGCCGCCCGCAGCCGGGATGGGAATCGTCTTTCAGGACGGCAGCGCCGTGGGGGGCGCACAACGCGCGCACAGCCACCGGCAGACCGCAGTCTCCTTGAAGGTGCATGCCTTCGCGCCCTCCGTTTGCCGCCAGACGATCCAGGGAGCCGCGGCGGCGGCCCTGGGTGGCTTGTCCGGTGTGTGCCTGGCGGTGGGGCTTCGGGCACGCGGCGCCGCCCGCTCTGCAGGTTCGAGCGGGCCGAGGCGCGCGAGGCGGACGCCTCCGTGCACACGTTGCCGCACGCGGACGCCTCGCCGGTGTGTTCCCCGGTCGACCTCGGCATCTGCGCTCGCCCTCTGCTGATATCGGGGCCGGCCGTGGCGTCCTCGCGCGGTTGGCGTCCGTGGTGGGCTTGCGTCCGACCCGGACCTCATTCCACTGCAGAGGGATCGTCTTCAGTCCGGTTCTATGGCCGGTGGCGCAGGAAGAGGGCGGGGGCGTGGCGGGTGAGCCAGGCGCTGGTCAGGCCAATGGCGGCGCCGGCGGCCACGTCGCTGGGGTAGTGGGCGCCGGACTGCACCCGTTCGAGGGCCACCAGGGCGGCTGGCACCGCGCACAGCGCGCCGGCGGCCGGCCAGGCGGGGGCGACGGCGGCGGTGAAGGCGACCGCGGCCGCGGTGTGCCCGGAGGGGAACGAGGAAGAGTCGGGGCGGTCGGCGACCTCGTCGTGCGGGATCCATTCCGCGGGCGGCCTGGGGCGGTCGGCGAGTTGCTTGCACAGACCGTTCGATGCCAGCTGCGCCACCGCCAGGGCCACCAGCCCGGCGGCCGCCGCCTTGCGGCCCCTCCACCCGCCCCGCCACGCCATCGCGGCCGCCGCCCCGCACCACAGCTTCGAGCTCTCCGCGGACTCCTCCACCGCCGACAGCACCTTGGCCATGCCCGGCGGGATGCGGGAGGCCGCCCGCTGTGTCACAACCCGGTCAGTCTCACGCAAGCCTGTCAGCAACCTCATGAACTGCGGATATCCCCAAGCGCTGCCCGGTAAGCGCAGGAGCGCCAGGATCAGTCCGTCACCGCTGTGCGACGGGCATGATGCGTTCAGTCTCCACCCGCTGGCGGACGGTCTCGGGGTCGAACGACGGGCCGAGCAGGATGGCGAGGTTACTGATCCACAGCTGGATGAGGAAGACGATGAGCCCGGCCATGGTGCCGTACGTCTTGTCGTACGAGGCGAAGTTGACGACGTAGAACGCGAAGGCGGCGGAGGCGATCAGCCAGATGACCCAGGGCGAGGAAGCCACCAGATGTGATCGACCGGAACCCCTTCACCAGGGCGTGGGGGGTGGCCCAGTACAAAAGGGCGATCATGATCATGACCAGGACCACCAGGACGGGCCACTTGGCCACCCGCCGAGTACCCCCGAGCACCCTCTCATCAGGATGCAGATGCAGAGGCAGTCCCTGCAGCCGTCACTTTCCTGGACGACCTCGCCGGTGTGGGCACACGCACCGGCTGGTTCGCGTTCGTTGCCCCGCGTGGGTGGGCAACCCAGATCGTGACAGTCACGCGGCAGTGTCAGGCCGCCTCGGTGTGCCGCGCGGTCTGCCGGGCCGGACGGGGCTCGGTGGCGGACGGGCCGGCGTCGTGGACCAGTCGCAGGTGACGTTTCCGGGCATGGCGGGCCGCCGACGGCCCGGCTGACAGCCGGTCCTCGAGGCGGTCCATGGCGTACAGCAGTGCACCCAGGGCGGGCAGCAGCAACACGGCGACAGCGATCACGGCCCATTTCCCTCTTGGTCGGTGATATCCGGTCGGGTTCCCACCGCGACCCGGTCAGCAGCTGACCCGCGTGAAAGTGTCGTGACCATAGTGTGTGGACGAGGTTCGGCCGGTGGGGTCTGACCGCTGCCGGTGCATGGAACGCGGCGGCGGAAGCATCCGAGAAGGCATGGAGTGTGTGATCTACCGAGAGCAGACGGGCGAGTGCGAAGAGATCGACGCCCGGCAGGAGGACGCAGAATGCCAGGGCACCCTCGACCGCCTGGCGGTGCTGAAGCCTGACGAGTTCGCCTGGATCCGGATGGACGACCCCCGTGAGGATGAGCTGCAGCGGCTGGGGGAGTACCTGAAGCTGCATCCTCTGGCGATCGAGGACGCGGTCCAGGCACATCAGCGGCCGAAACAAGAGCGCTACGGAGACGTACTGGCGGTCGCCGTGAAGACGCTGTGGTTCGTCGAACAGACAGCGGATGTGGAAACCGGCGACGTGATGGTCTTCCTCGGTCCCTCCTTCGTGCTGACCGTCCGGCATGGCACCGCCGACCCGACGGTGGAGGCGGCCCGCCGACTGGGAGACGCCCCGGAGATGGCAAGGCTCGGACCGGTGAGCGTCCTGCATGCCGTCACCGACGTGATCGTCGACGCCTACGCACAGGCGGCATCCCAGGTCCGTTCGGACCTCACCGACCTGGAACGGTGTGTGTTCTCACCCGCCCGCGACGACCTCACGGAGCAGATCTACTCGCTCAAGCGGGAGGTGGTGGAGTTCCGTGACGCCGTCCAGCCACTGGTCCCCGTCGTGCAGCACTTCACCGCGCCCCATGCCGACTGGCCGCAGCAGATGGTGCCGTACTTCCGCGACGTCGCCGACCACCTCACCCGCACCGACACCGAGGTGCGCGCCCTGGACGACCTGCTCGGCTCCGTCCTCGACGCCCACCTGGCCAAGGTGGGCACCTGGCAGAACGACGACATGCGCCGCATCAGCGCGTGGGCGGCCATCCTGGCCATCCCCACCATGGTCGCCGGGATCTACGGCATGAACTTCGCCCACATGCCCGAACTGGACTGGCGTTACGGCTATCCGTGCGCGCTGGCCGCGATGGCCGTCGGGGCGGGACTGCTGTACCGGGCCTTCCGCCGCAACGGCTGGCTCTGACGGCACAACCGCTCCTGCCTCAGCTCGCCGCGGGCCCGCTGCCGCCGGCTCGGCCGGGCGCGGCAGCCGGATGGCCACCGGAGTCTGCCTGCACAGAGGCGGACGCAGTCCAACGGGCGGCACCTGCACTGCCATGCGATGCATACGAGCGACAGCGCAGTCAGCGCGCCGCAATGCGGTGAATGCGTGGCGAACGCTGAAGCGGGCATGGGCCGGGCCGGGCCCGGAGCAGGATGTGGCCGTGCAGGCCATGAAGCGGCGTTGGCCGCCTGGATCGCCTGGGCGGCCAGGGCACCAACCAGAGCCAGAACGGCCACGGTGTCCGCAACGCCTGATCGGGTCCCTGCCCTGCTGCACCCAATCCGCCGCACGCGTGGGTCGAGTGCGGCGGGATGCACGGCATTGACTGTGCGGGTGGGCGCCCCTGCAGGCTCCCGCCGCACTGACGTGCCCTCGTCCGCCTGGTACACCTGCGGCGCACGGGACCCTTCGCCCAGTTCTTGGTCGGCTTCGCCTTCGCCGGTGCCGCCCGTGCCCACACGACAGCCGCCATCGCCCTGCCGTGGCTCGGTGGGTCTCGCTGCTTCAGTTGGTCGTGTTGCGGTGCCGTACAAAGATCGCTGTGGGGATGGCGATGACGAGCAGGGTGATGCCGCCGATGAGCAGGCCGAGGTGGACGGCGTCGGTGAAGGCGCGTGCGGCGGCGTCGGTGACGGTGCGGGCGAGAGTGGCGGGCAGTTCGCCGGCCCCGCCGCCGTGGACGGCGCCGGCGGCGATGCGGGCGGCGTCCGGGGCCGGTATGTCTGCGGCGATGAGGCGGTCTTCGAGGTAGTGGGGGAAGCGGGTGGTGACGATGGTGCCGAGGATGCTGGGGCCGAGGACGGAGCCGATCTGGCGGAACATGTTGACCGTGGCGCTGGCCATGCCGGCCTGCAGCCGTGGCACGCTGTTGACCGCGGCGGCGGTCGAGGGGGCGGTCAGGAGCGCGGATCCGATGCCTGCGATGAGCAGGCCGGGCCACAGCGCGTTGTAGCCGGTGAAGGGGCCGATGGCCAGCAAGGCGAGGGCTCCGGCGCCCAGGACGACGAGCCCGGCGGTCAGCACGAGGGTGAAGCCGACCTTCTGGACGAGGCGTCCGGCGAGTGCGCTGACCACGATGTAGGTGGCGAACATGGCCAGGAGCCGGACGCCGGTGGCCAGTGCGGACAGTTGCTGGACGCGTTCCATGTACAGGACGGCGAGCAGTGAGGTGCCTACGAAGCCGAACATGGAGGCCGCGGCGACTCCCATCACCGCGGTGTAGGAGGGGTTGCGGAACAGGCGCAGGGCGAGCATGGGGTCGCGGTGGCGTACTTCGGCGGTCAGGAAGAGCACGAGGGAGACGGCGAAGACGGCATACATGGTGACGATGCGGCCGGAGGTGTAGCCGGAGGATCCGCCCTCGATGATCGCGTAGGTCGCCGAGGCGATCGCGACGGTGCCCAGGAGGACTCCGGGGAGATCCAGCCGGCGGGTGGGGTGCTTGGACTCGGCCACGAGGAACGGCGTGAGGATCACGGTGAGCGCGCCGATGGCGACGTCGATCAGGTACACCGAGTGCCAGGTGAAGTGGTTCAGGAGCAGGCCGGCGCCGAGCGGGCCGACGGCGAGTCCGAGGCCGGAGCAGCTGGCCCAGGCGCCGATGGCCTTGGTCCGCTGGTGCGGGTCGGTGAAGGAGTGGCTGACGATCGACAGGCTGGCGGGCAGGACGGCCGCGCCTCCGAGGCCCATGACCGCCTGTGCGGTGATCAGCAGCCCTGCGCTGTCGGCGGTGAAGGCGAGCACGCTGCCGACGGTGAAGACGGCCGCCCCTGCGAGAAAGACCGCGCGGCGTCCGATCAGGTCGGCCAGGGTACCTGCGGACATCACCAGACTGGCGACGACCAGGGAGTAGGCGCTGGTCACCCAGACCAGCGTGCTGGCCGAGGGGTGCAAGTCCTGCTGGATGGCGCCGAGCGCGCCGATGGTGGACGAGACGTCGACGAACGCCATCATCACGCCGAGACACACGGTGAGCACGCCGCGCCAGGGATGGGCGGGTGTTCCGCCGTGCCCGGAAGAGGGGGTGGCGAGAGCGGTGGCGGCTTGGGCGGGCGGGCGTGCGGCGCCTGTCGCGATTGGCTGACTGCTGTTTTGCATAGTCAGGAACGTAGCAGCCTGACTGTTAAAAGCACTAGTCAGATTAGGATGGGGGCATGGAACGCGTTGACCGGCAGAGCGAAGAGGCAGTGTTCACCCGCGCGGGCGAGTTCGCCGACCGGGACGCCTTCACGGCGACCGGCTGGTGCGCCATGGAGAGATCACTGGAAGTGGTCGGCACCCGTTCGGCGATGATGCTGGTCAGGGAGGCGTTCTACGGCGGGCGCCGGTTCGACGACCTGGTGCGGCGCACCGGTCTGGCCGAGACGGTGGCCTCCAAGCGGCTGCGACAGCTGGTGGCCGACGGTCTGATGGAGCGCAGCCCCTACCGGGAGCCGGGTGCGCGCACCCGGTACGAGTATGTGCTGACGGACCGGGGCCGGGCCCTGTTCCCGCTCTTCGTGGCCCTGATGCGGTGGGGGCGGGCCGTGGGCGAAGACGTGCGCGGCGGGGTGGAACTCGCCCACGCCGGCTGCGGCGCCCCGCTGGTGCCCGCGGTGCGGTGCGAGGCCGGGCACGACGTGTCCATCGGTGAGACCGAGGCGCGCCTCGCCCCTCGGTAGCGGCGCGCGCATCCGCGGAGCCGTGCTCTTCCGTGATCCGGTGCATGGCGGCGCGGCGTTCAGTGAAGGCCGCCGTGAGTGCCTGGGCCAGGAGTTCGTCCTTCGAGGCGAAGTGGCGGTAGAAGCCGCCGTGGGTGAGACCTGCGGTGGCCATCATCCAGTGCGTGCGGGCACTGCACGCGTCGCCGCGGACCGACCTGCGGCGCGGTGGCGCCTGCCCCACGCTGGACGGCAAGACGGCAAGACGGCTGGGGCCAAGACAGTCCGAGGCAAGAGGGCTGCGTTCAACGAAGCTCTCGACACTGCGGTGGAGGGGGTATTTCGCGGAGAACCCCCCTCAAGGGATTCCGGTGGAAAGCGCCAGCAGTCAATGAGGAGGTGGATCCGGCCGCCGTTCCCCATCCGGCCGAGGTGGGACGCTGCCGCCCATGGCATCACGCAGGCGCGGGCCCGGAAACACGCCCTGACTCGTACTGACCGCACTTCTCGCTTGGCCAAGCGGCCTTACGATCTCCGGCACGCCGGAATCTCGTTCTGGCTCTGTTCGGGAATGGACCCGGCCGAGTGCGCCCGACGCGCCGGCCAGAGCATCGAGGTCCTCTTTCGCCACCACGCCAAGTTCCTTGACGGCCTTCAAGAGCGAGCGAACCGCCTCGTCGAGCAGTCCATGAACGAGGGGCAGCGCGTCAGCCAAGGTGACGTACCCGAAGGCTGAACCGGGGCTCTGGTCCGTGGCTGGTCCGGAAGCACTGGTCAGGAGGGGTACAGCCGGGGGAGGAACGGGGAGTCGGCGCGCGAGCCGGGCTCGGTCGAGAGCGGGCTGAGCGAAGGGCGCCTGACCGGTGAAAAGCCAGGTCAGGCGCCTTTTGCCGTGCGTCTAGAAGAAGCCCAGCTTCTTCGGCGAGTACGACACCAGGAGGTTGGTCTGCTGGTGGTACACGCCTGACCTCCCTCCTGACCTGCGACAAAGAGTGGAAACGTCGAGTGCCAGGCTGGTTCGGTCCGTACCTGGTCCGGATCTCAGAGTGGTATGTGGTGCTAGCGAGTGGGCCGCAATACCACATGGCACAGGCAGGCGGAAGCGTCTGCCGGTGTCCACGTGGTCTAGATCGATGCCGTGCACGCAGGTGGGACCTTCGGTGTCCAGGTGCGTCGATGGTGTTGGTGACAGGAACGTGACAGCGGCCAGGTGGCGACGGGGGTTCCTGCGTTCGGGGACAGCCTTTGCGTAGGCGGAGCCCAGCCGCATCCACCAGATGCTGACGGCACCGCCCCGTCACGGTGAACCAGATCGCCGGTGACAACCGTCGTGGTGCCTGGGCGCAGGGGCTGGTGGAACATCCGCCGGGTGCACCGCGTTCCCCCACGGGAGCCCGGGGCGGAGGCGGCCAGGATGGTGAGAAAGGTGGCGACATGCTGGAGACGGTGGGCCTGACGGCCGACGAGAGCGAGGTGTACCGCCTTCTGGTCGCCACCGGGACGGCGTCCGCTCAGGACATCTCCGGCCGCTCGGCCCTCGACGTCGTCACCGCGCGGCTGCTGCTGCGCGCGCTGGAGCACAAGGGCCTGGCGTCGGTGGTCGAGGACAGTCCCGAATGGTTCACGGCCGTGCCGCCGCAGGTGGCCCTCATGCCCCGGCTCCAACGCCACTTCGACGCCCTGGAACAGACCCGGGCCGCCGTCTACGAACTGGCGGAGACACACCGTCGCAGCGCATGGGCCCGGAGCACGGGCGAGGCCGTCGAGATCATCACCGGCGCGGCGGCACTGCGCCAGCATCTGCGGCAGCTCCAGGACGGCGCCGGCCGCGAGATGATGTGGTTCGTGAAGGCCCAGTACGTGGCCATGTCACCGGAGAGCAATCAGGAGGAGTTCGACGCGCTGGACCGGGGCGTGCTCTACCGGGCCCTGTACGAGCAGGCGTACTTCGACGACCCCGACTCGGTGGACTTTGTCGTCAAGGGCGTGTGTGCCGGAGAGGTCGCCCGGGCGGTGCCTCTGCTGCCGCTGCGGATGGCGATCGCCGACCGCTCGGTGGCCATCCTGCCGCTGGCGGCCTCGGGCACGTCCCGCAACCCCAGGGAGCTGCGGGCCGCGGTGGTGCGGGAGAGCAGCCTGCTGGACGCGCTCATCGCCCTGTTCGAACACCACTGGGAGATCGGTGCCCCGCTCCGGGTGACCGAGGAGGGCCAGATCGGCGGCGCCGGCACCACGGATGCCGCCTCGCCGGTCGGGGAGGACCGGCACCTGCTCTCCCTGATGGTCGCCGGTATGACGGACGAGGCGATAGCCGGACAGCTGCGGGTCAGCAAGCGCACCGTCCAGCGGCGTATCCAGGGCCTGATGAGCCTGGCGGGCGTCGCGACCCGTATGCAGCTGGGCTGGCACGCGGCCCGCCGCGACTGGCTCTGAGAGTACGGCGGACGCCGTAACGCACACGACCAGGGCCCATCGGACGTGTCCGGCGGGCCCTGTCCCCGTTCGTCCGGCCGCTGCGGCCGGGCTGCGCTACTCGCGGAAGCAGTTACTCGAGGTCGTGGCTACTACGCGAAGGCGGCTACTTGAGCAGGTAGCCCTTGATGACGGTCTCCTTGAAGGAGTCGCCCGCCGCGTCCTCGACGTGGACGCGCAGGCTGACCGAGCCGCCCGCAGCGCGGCGCGGGTGCTCCACGGTCACGGTGCGCTCCATGCCGGAGCCCCTGACCCGCACCGACTGCCAGGTCTTCCCCTCGTCGAAGGAGACCTCGGTGGTGAAGACGCGGATGGGCGACGCCGGGGCGCCGGCCGTCCGCTGGATCAGGACCGGGATGTCGAGCTTGCGGCCGGCCTTGGCCCGGTTCCACTCGTCCAGCTTCGGCGACATACGGATCGCGCACAGCGGCAGCGCCTGCCGCGTCGCCGTGGTCTGCGACCGGAACCGCCATTCCGCCCGCACACTCGTGGAGACGGAACTGGGGGCCATGTCACGGTTGTGCTCGACCGTCAGACGATAGTCGGCGGGGGTGGCGTCGGCCGGGACGTCGCTCATGCTCCAGTCCTGGGAGACCAGCTCACCGTTGCGCCACAGCTTCACCTCGGGCAGGCCGGACGTGGTGTCGGCCACCAGGTCGAGGTTGCCGTTCGCGGCCGACTGGAAGGGCCGGTACATCGTGTCGCCCTCACGGAAGGCGGCCATCTGGGACGAGAGGCCCACGGCCTGGATCCCGCCGTTCCAGCGCTCGTCGACCTGGGAGCCGGCCTTGTAGCCGTGCAGGTCGCTGAGATAGCTCTGCCCGTGCGCGTCCGGATCGAGGAAGCTGTTCTGGTCGAAGGCCGTCTGCCAGCGCAGGCCGTCTGCCGCCGAGAAGTAGTCGACGCGCCGGGCCGGGACCGCAATCCCCTCCATCGCCCGGCCGCTGACGCGGACGTTGCCGACGTACGTCCACACGATGCGCGTGGCCGTGGTTCCCGGCGTGGTGGCGGCGAACGTGCTGTTCACCCTGGCCAGTTCCGACTTGCGGGGGTTGTAGGCGGGATCCGCCGGGATGGCGCCGTGCACCGGTCGCGTGAGGTAGTAGACCGAGGCGGGGTTCCCGTCCGCGCCGGCCGGTTCGCCCCAGATACTGGTGACGAGGTACGTGAACTTCGAGTCCTTGTACTGGTCCGTCGGCACCGCGTACACGCCGCCGATGTGATCCGTGCCGATCGCGTTGTACATGGTGACCGAGAGCAGCTGCTCGGCCATGCTGATCGTGCCGATCTCGGCCGACATGATGCGTGCGGAGCGGCTCGGTGCCGACACCGTGACGGGCTTCGCCTTGCGGGCGTCGATGGTCACCTGCCGGTCGGCGCTCATCACGACCTTCGGTACGCCGACGATGGTGCCCTCGGTGAAGGAGGCGTCGAAGTAGAAGCCGCTCACCGAGTAGGTGTCCTTCGGCAGTCGCACCACCGTGCTGCTCTTGCCGAGCGCCTCGACCTCGTACGCCTTGCCGTCAGCCGAGTTGACGAGCAGGTAGGCGTTGTCGGGGGCGGCGCCCGTGCGGCTCTTCATCCCGATGCGCAGGTCGTAGGACGGCTGCTCGACATCCATGCCGAACGGGACGCGCACCGACACCTGGTCGTCCGCGGTGCTCGCGGTCACCACGCCGCTGTAGGCGGCGTACGTCGTGGTGGCTTCCGGGGTCGCGGTGAGGGTGACGGCCGCGGTTCCGTGCGCGGGCACGGTGACCGTGTCGGCGCTGAGCCGGAACAGCCCGGCGGGAGCGGGCACGTCCCTCTTACCGCTGCTCGGATTGTCCTTCAGCCGAAGGGTGACCGGTGCGGCGCCCGGGTTGCGGTAGGTGATGGTCTTGGTCACCGGAGGCCGCTTGCCGTCCGTCCAGCGGATCAGCCCGAAGCCCAGTGCGGTGGTGTCGGCGGTGACGTCCTGGTCGACCGCCCGGGCGACGTCGACGCGTCCGGCGCCCTGGAAGGAGGCGCCGTGCTCCTTGGCGCCGGTCGCCGACTGCATCAGCTGGCGCTTGACCTGCTCCGCCGTCCAGTCGGGGTGCTGCTGGAACAGGATGGCGGCGGCTCCGGTCACATGGGGCGTGGCCATGGACGTGCCGCTCATCGCGACATAGCCGTCGTCGGCGGTGGTGCCGCCCGCCCTCGCGGCGACGACGTTGACGCCGGGGGCGATGATGTCCGGCTTGAGGCCGGAGTCGCCCACCCGCGGGCCGACCGAGCTGAAGACGGCGAGGTCGTCGTCGTCCTCGGCCGCGCCGACGGCCAGCGCCCGGTCGTCGGAGGCGGGCGAGGAGACCTTGTCGGGACCGCTGTTGCCGGCCGCGGCCACGACCAACGTGCCGTGGTCACGGCTCACGGTGTCGACCATGGCCTCGAGGGCGTCGGTCTCCGGTGTGTCCGTGTCGCCCAGGCTGAGGTTGATCACCTTGGCGCCGTGCTGGGCGGCCCAGGCCAGGCCCTCGACGATGTCGGAGTTGTCGCAGTTGCCGTCCGCGGTGCACACCTTGCCGGACAGGATCTGCACGCCGGGTGCCACACCCTTGTAGCGGCCGTCGGAGGCCGCGCCGGAACCGGCGACCGTGGAGGTCACATGGGTGCCGTGACCGTTCAGGTCGTCGGTGTTCGGCTCGGTGGTGAAGTTCGCGGACTCGGTGACGAGGCCCTTGAGGTCCGGGTGGTGGGGGTCGTAACCGGTGTCGAGCACGGCGACCTTGACGCCGGTGCCGGTGTAGCCCTTCTCCCAGGCGTGCGGGGCCCCGATGCGCGGCACCGTGCTGTCGAGCTGGATCCTTGAGCGGCCGTCCAGCCAGACCCGGCGCACACCCGCTCCGAAGGACGTGGCGTCCGACCGGCCGGGGGCGATGCCCTCCCAGAACCCGGCTGCGTCCGCGCGGTGTTCGCCGAGGGTCGCGAAGGGGGTCCCACCGATGGGGCGGACGGTGTCGGCACCGGCAGCGGTCAGCTGTCGCCGGGCGGTGCCCGCGTCCCCGGCGTACTCGACGATCAGCGGCAGGCTCGAGCGCTGCGCGTACTTGCCCCGGACCAGGGCGGAGACGTTGAACAGCGCCTTGTCGAGGCGGCCCGTCGCGAGCAGCGGGAGCGTGTCGGCGGGTATGACCGTCCAGTCGCGACCGGCCTGGCGCTTGATGAACGCGACTCGTTCGCGGCCCTCGGCGGGCTCGACCGACACACTCTGCTTGCCCGAGGTGTCCGTCTCCAGCGTGACGCGGTCGCCGGTGATCAGGGTGAGCTGATGCCGGGAGATGATCGGCGACCGGGCCGCTCCGGTGCGCGCGGCGGCTTCCGTTCGCCTGGTGTGCGGGCCGAGGTCCTGAGCGGCGCCAGGGGCGGCGGTCAGACCGGCCACGAGCGCCACGAGGGCGGCGGCCGCCGCCGTATGCCGAGGCCGGGGAGGGCGGACCCAGCGGCGCCACTTGTTGTTCATGTCTCTCATGGGAGGACAGCGTGGTGCCGTCAAGTGCCGAGGTCAGCAGATTGCCCTGTCCACCAGGCGTCAAGTCACCTATGCGCCAACTCCTATACTTCATAAAGCGGGCAAACGTGGCCACGTTGGCGGCTCATAGACGAACCGATCGAGCCGCTCCCCGGGTGGTGTCAAGCCGGCCGCCGGAGATCCCGTATCTCAACCGAACGTGATCCCGTGATTTTGCCTGCGGATTCTGGACATGCTGGAGGAGGGGGCGTACACCGCACGACTAGGACAGGGTTCAGAGGCTGAACAGGCTGGGGTTGTCGCGGACGTAATCGGCCACCCCCGATGGAGGCCGCCCGGTGACCTGCTCGACCCCGTCCGCCTTGCGGTCGTATCGATTCTCGGCGTGAAGACGAGCCATGGTGGAGATGTGCTGAAAGGCATGGTCCGGCAGCCCCAGCGGTCTGAGATCATCGTTGATCCATTCCTGCAGCGGGACGTCCGTGTACCTGACCGGTCGTCCCAGAGCTGTGGAAAGCTCTGCCGCCATGACGGCGGCGTCCTCCGAGCGCGGGCCGGTCAGCTCGTAGATTCGGCCGATGTGTGGGGACGGATCGGCCAGGATCTCCTCAACAACCGCGGCGACGTCCCTAGCCGTCACAGGGGAGGTTTTCGCCCGGCCGAAGGGCAGTCTGATGCTTCCGTTCTTCGCGATCGAGGAGAAGCCGACACGGAACAGCGGGTTCTCCATGAACACAGTGGGCCTGATCTGGACGACGGGCAGGCCTGACCAGCCGAGGACCTGCTCCACCAGCCAGTGCTGCCGCTGCTGCACGGACTCAGAGGTGCTGGTGAGATCCATCTCCGAGACAGTGAGCTGCGACATGTTCACGAACACTTCCAGGCGTCCGTACGCGCGGGCGACGGCCGCTGCCGTCACGGCAGCCTCCAGATACTGTGCCGACACACCCATACCGAAGTACATACGTCCACAACCGGCCAGGGCGTCGGCAACGTCGACCGCGCGCGTCAGGTCTCCGACGACGACCTCCGCTCCCATCGTGCGCAGCGCCTCCGCTCGCTCATCCTCGCGATGCACCATGGCCCGGACGCACAGGCCCCTTTGCTGTAGGCCCTCGACCACAGATCGGCCGACGGCACCGACACTGCCCGCCGCGCCCGTCACCAGAATGGGCATCGCACGGGCTTCCGGGGTGCCGTCCATACGAGCAGACTGGGGTGCGCACCGCCACGGCGCAACCGGAGACGGCCGGCCTCGCCGACGTTGTGCCAGGCGGTCACCGTCTGTGAAGCAGGTCGGCCTGTTCGTCCGCCTCGGGTTCCGAGGCCGTCCTCTATACCGCTCGGCGCGGAGTGTGGTCCGTGCAGTGGCCGGGGTGATACGCCGGGGCATACAGGAACGCGGTCGGTAGCGAGGGGGTGGGCTGTCGGCGGGGTCGGCTACCTTCGAAAGGTCCCGAGTGGACCGCGCGTTCCCGCGCGCCTGATGGCTACTGGCCGGGCGGGAACGGTGTGCGGTTGTTCTGGCCCGGGGGCGGGCTCTTCCCAGCACCGGCTTTCCCCGGCCTCGCCCACGGTCCGGGCACCGGCCCGTGGGCGCGCTGACCACACTCCGCCACCCCCGCGGGCCGGACCCATCCCCTCCCCGCCGACAGGAGAGATGATCACCTTCCGCCTGCCTGCCGCCTCAGCCCAGGACGCCGAGGAGCGCTACCTCATGGACGCCGAGGAGACCAGCAGCGAGACCGTCAGCCTGCGCGTCGACTCCACAACACGCCTGGACCCGGACGTGGCCGGCCGGCCGCAGGAGGCCCTCATCCGCCTCACGGCGTAATACGACACGCTTCAGGGGTGCAGTGCTCGTTGCAGTGCCTCGATGGCGAGCGTGCGCGCGACCGTGGTTGCCTTGGAGTCGCGGAGGCTGTCGAGCATCAGGAAGTCGTGGACCATTCCCAGCACTCGGACCGCGGTGACGTCCACTCCTGCCTCGCGGAGCTTGGCGGCGTAGGCCTCGCCTTCGTCCCGCAGTACGTCGGCCTCGTCGGTGATGACCAATGTGGTGGGAAGGCCACGGAGCTGCTCGATGTCGGCCCGCAGCGGCGAGGCATAGATTTCGGTGCGCTGCTTGGGGTCCGAGGTGTAGGCGTCCCAGAACCACTTCATCCCGTCGCGAGTGAGGTAGTAGCCGTCGGCGAACTGCTGGTAGGACGGAGTGTCGAAGTTCGCGTCGGTGACGGGGTACAGCAGCACCTGGGCAGCCAGTTGCACATCTCCGCGTTCCTTGGCCATCAGCGCGAAGACCGTCGACATGTTGCCGCCCACCGAATCGCCGCAGACCGCTATCCGTGAGGCATCGAGGTTCTGTTCCCCGCCGTTTTGGAGGATCCACTGCCCGACCGCGTAGTTCTGCTCGATCTGAGTCGGGTACTTCGCCTCGGGGGCCCTGTCGTAGACGGGGAAGACCACCGCGGCGTCTGCTCCGACCGCCAGTTCGCGGATCAGCCGGTCGTGCGTCTTCTCGTCGCCGAACACCCATCCGGCGCCGTGGATGTACAGGACCACCGGGAGGGTTTTCATCGTTCCCCGGGGGCGGATGATACGCGTGCGGACGTTGCCGTACTGCCCGGCGTCGATGGTCACCCAATCCTCGTCCACCGCCGGCTTGGCCACCCCTTTCCCTTCCTGGAGACCATCGAGGATCTCGCGGCCGTTCTCCGGCGAGACCTCGTAGATGCGCGGATGTGGCGACGTGGCCTCCGTCAGCTCCCGGGCAGAGGGTTCCAGGACTGGGGTCGCGACGGATCGAGAAGCGGGCATGGTGCGCCTCCTGCCTCAGATGTAGCGGTACATGCGGCTGGCCCACCCACCTCCCATCGTCTCTCAGCAGCGCATCGGTGCAACCGCGGAACAGGGCGTGAGGCCAGGTCACGTTGGGGCGTCGAGGTCGCACCATGGCGCGGATCCACCGTCGGGTCCGGCTTGTGGCTGTACTTCCGTCCCTACGCGGGGCACCGCCGCATCCGAAATGGCCTGCCGAAGAAACCGACGGGCCGGCTGCTCGCTCAGGCGGCCCGACCGATCAGCAACCACCCGGTGAACCTTCGCGGTCACAGCAGTAGGTCCCTACCTTCTAGGCGAGGGTCTGCCCTGATCATTCGTAAGATCGGAGGGCCTGGGGGCTCTGGGCATGGCTTCAGGTTCTTAGCCGCTTCGATGGCTTAAGAGACTTGGCCGCTCGGAGCTCCGCGACGACTCGACCGCCCATTGGGAGACGCGACTCGATCGCTGCTGTGGGACAACGTCGGCGAGGTCGTCTGCGGGTGACGTGTGTGACGGCAAGCTGGCGGAGGTGACCGTGCCCAAGATCTGGGCCGGAGTGGACATAGGCAAGGAACACCACCACTGCGTGGTGATCAACGCGGACGGTGAACGGCTGCTGTCCCGCCGGGTCCTGAACGACGAGACCGAGCCACTCCAGCTCATCAGTGACGTCCTGGCGATATCCACCGACGTGCTTTGGGCCGTCGACCTCAATCACGGCGGCGCTGCCCTGCTCATCGGCCTGCTCCTCAGCCACAACCAGCCCATGGCCTACCTCACCGGCCTGGCAGTCCACCGTGCCTCGGCCACCTACAAGGGCGAGGGCAAGACGGACGCGAAGGATGCCTTCATCATCGCCGATCAGGCCCGCGTTCGCCGGGATCTGGGCCTGTTGCGTCCCGGCGACGAGATCGCCGTCGGCCTGCGCATCCTGACCAACCGGCGCCTGGACGTGGTCTTCGACCGGACCCGTCAGATCAACCGCCTGCGGGCCCAACTGCTGGAGATCTTCCCGGCGTTGGAGCGGTCGCTGGACCTGGCCGACAAGGGCCCGGTCATGCTGCTGACCGGCTACCAGACCCCGGCTGCGATCCGCCGCGCAGGCGTCAGGAGGATCGAGACCTGGCTGAAGAACCGCAAGGTCCGCAGAGCCGCCGCGCTGGCCAAGACGGCGCTGGATGCTGCCCAGGCCCAAATGACGGCACTGCCCGGCGAGAAGCTGGCCGCTGCCATGGTGGTCCGCCTTGCGAAGGGGGTGATGGCCCTCGACGAGGAGATCGCCGAGCTCGACGCC
This sequence comes from Streptomyces sp. NPDC038200, assembly GCF_055600785.1. Classification (NCBI taxonomy): domain Bacteria; kingdom Bacillati; phylum Actinomycetota; class Actinomycetes; order Kitasatosporales; family Streptomycetaceae; genus Streptomyces; species Streptomyces sp. NPDC038200. The sequence goes on along the minus strand of NZ_JBVJYH010000009.1, from coordinate 264,628 downwards.
CTGATCGAGGCCAAGTCTCTTTGGTCAGCGTCGGGTCCGGAGGAGGCTGTCGGCGAGGTGGAGTGCGGCCTGGTAGGCGGAGGCGAGTTTGTCGGTTTGTGTGACCAGGGCGCGCCACTGCTTGAGGCGGTTGATGCACCGTCCGATGGTGTGGCGCTGCTTGGGGTGGGTGCGAGGCCGGCCAGGTCCGGTTCTCGGCACCCGAATGCGGGCCATGACCGTCTCGAAGGCAGGCGCGTCACGAGCCTGGCCCGCCGTGACGGCCAGAGCCAGGGGCCGCGCATGGGCGTCTGCGGCGAGGTGGATCTTCCTGCTCAGCCCGCCGCGGGAGCGTCCGAGCGCGTGGTCGGCCGGCTCGCTGTGACCTGCCGCACCCTTTTGAGTGCTCCGGCGGCGTGCTGGTGGGCCCGGACGACGGTGGAGTCGACCGACACGGTCCACGCGATGTCGTCGACGGCGTCCGCTGCCGCGAGGACGGCGCCGAGCATCTGTTCCCGGGTGCCGTCGACGGCCCACTTGATCAGCCGTTGGTGAGCGGTCTGGTACGAGCCCGGTTCGTCGGGCAGGTCCCGTCAGGGCGAGATGGTGCGGTACTTCCATGCGATGGCCTCGAGGGTGCGGCGGTGGTTGGCCCACCGTCGTCCGCGGACCGGGTCGGCCGGCACAAGCGGTTCGATCCGGTCCCACATCGCATCAGTGATCACTAGTCGGACAGGCACGTTCGATCAACTGATGAGCGCACCGAAGAGACACGCTCTGGACCAGTTCTCCCGGCCCTTGTGGCGGTGCTCAGGCCAGCAGGCCTTCGATCGCCACAGGAAGGTGGCGGGGGCCGCGCAGCACCGCGTTGGCACGGTACGGCGGCGGGTCCTCGAGCAGCCGGGAGAACTTGACCCGGCGGAAGAGTTCGGGGACAGCCAGATGGAGTTCTATGCGGGCGAGAGGGGCGCCGAAGCAGTAGTGGATGCCGGTGTAGAAGCCCAGGTGCTCGTTGTCCTTGCGGTCGGGATCGAGCCGGTCGGGGTCCTCGAAGCGCCGGGGATCGCGGTTGGCCGCGGCCAGCATGAGCCAGACCGGCGAGCCCTTGGGGATCGTGGTGCCGGCGACGTCGATGTCGGCCAGGGCGGTGATCCATGGGACGAACTGGACCGGGGGCTCGTAGCGGAGCACTTCCTCGATGAGCGGGACGGCCAGGTCCGGGTCTTTCCGCAACCGGTCGAGGAGGTCGGGGTGGCGCAGCAGGGTGAGGGTCGTGTTGCTGATGGCGTTGACGGTGGTTTCGTGGCCGGCGACCAGGAGCAGCACCGCGGTGGCCTCCAGGTCTGCCGGTGTCATGACGGGGGCAAGCGCGCTGAGCATCCCGGGGCCGGGGTGGCGGCGTTTGGTCTCGATCAGATCGGACAGGTAGGCGCCAAGGTCCTGGCGGGCCCGCCCTGCCTTTTCAGGGCCGCCGTCGTCGCCGGAGCGGGGGTCGAGTGACGACGCCAGGGCATCGGCCCAGACGTGGAAGCGCGGTTCGTCCTCGCGCGGCACGCCCAGGACCTTGCAGATGGCGGTGACGGGAAGGGGGTAGGAGAAGTCCTCCACGATGTCGACCTGGTCCTTGCCCTCGAAAGCGTCGAGCAGCTCGGTGACGACCTTGGCCCTGTCTTCGCGCAGGCCGTCGAGGAACCTGGGGCTGTGCGGCGGGCCGAACGGCCGGTTGATGGTGTCGCGCAGCCGGTCGTGCACGGGCGGGTCGGTGAAGATGAAGCTGGGCGGCAGTCCGGACTCCACCGGTTGCCCGACGCGGGCGTAGCCGGGTAGACGGTTGCTCGTGTCGTTGCTCATCCGTGGGTCGTTGGCCAGGCTCCGCACCTCGTAGTAGGTGCTGACCAGATAGGTGCCGTCCTCCTCCCGCCTGACCGGCTGCTTGCGCAGTTCCGCGTAGAGCGGATAGGGATCGGCCCGATTGGCGTAGTCGGTGATCTGCGCGGAGATGGTGCCGGACGTCATGGTGACTCCTAAGGGCTCCGAGCGGTGCAGGGCCGGTGATCAGGCATGCGACGGAACGAACGTGACACGCCGCTCGCTCGGTGAGTGGCCCGTCAGCGTGACGGTGGGCCCGTGGGTGGGCAGATGAAGGTCGGGAGAGGCCGGGTCGATCGGCTCCAACGTCTCGGTCCGGCGGTCGACCGAGCGGTACTCCGGCGGGAAGGGGGCGCCGGACGCGATCTGCTGCTCGTAGAACCCCAGCCACTTGGCTCCGTCAAAGGACGCCGCGGCGATGACGCGGCCGCGGTAGCCGTACGCCGCGACGAACCGTGCCTCGGCGAGCGCCCCCTGGGCGACGACCAGTTGGTCGCCCAGCGAGGGAACACCCACCGACTTGATGTTGACACCGAACTGGGTGGACCAGAACATCGGCAGCCACAGGTGCGGACGACGGTCCGGACCCGCACAGATCATGTTGTGGGCGGCGATCTCGGCCTGTTCGACCGCGTTGCCCCAGTGCTCCAGCGCCAGGAACTGGTAGTCGAACAGCGGGTGGGGGCTGCGGGCGACGTCACCGGCGGCGTAGATGTCGTCGGTGACGATGCCGTTGACGTCGAACACCCGGCACCCGGCGTCGCACGCGATCCCCCGGGGACCCGCGGCCACCCCCGAGCCGGCAAGCCATTCCGTGTTCCGCATGGCACCGAGCGAGACGACCGCCACCTCCACGTCGATCGCCGAACCGTCGGACAGATGGGCGCGCCTGAGCCGTCCCAGGTCGTCGCCCTCGAGGGCGGTGACGCTGACGCCGCACCTCAGATCGACTCCGTGCTTGCGCTGCAGCCGGTCCGTGACCGCGCCGATCACTCCGCCGAGCGCGCCGACCAGCGGCGCCGGGCCACGTTCGGCGACGGTGACGTCGAGGCCCAGCTCCCGGCAGGCGGAGGCGACCTCGGAGCCCGTGAAACCGGCGCCGATCACCAGCGCCCGGGACACGCCGCCGGTCAGCTTGCGGTGCAGGCGTGCGGAGTCGTCGCGGGTGCGCAACACGAACACTCCGTCCAGCGCGGCCTCTTCCGGGTGGAACCAGGGCCGTGCCCTGGTCCCGGTGGTGATCAGCAGGCGGTCGTAGGGTACGGTGTCGCCGTTCGTCAGGCGTACCTGCTTGGCGGCCCTGTCGAGGCTCTCGGCGGCCACGCCCAGACGCCAGTCGGCGTCGATGTCGCGCCGCCGCGGCAGCGCGGTGTCCTCGGGCCGTGCCCGCCCGAGCAGTGCCTGCTTGGACAGCGGCGGCCGGTCGTAGGGCTCGTACTGCTCGTCGCCGATCATGGTCAACGACCCGGTGAAGCCCTGCTCGCGCAGGGTCTCCGCCGCGCGCAGACCGGCCAGCGAGGCACCGACCACGACGATGCGGCCCTGGCGCCGCAGGGCCTGGACGTCCGTGTCAGCCGACATGAGGCTGCGCACCCTTGGTCGGCTCGTCGGAGTAGTCGACGAGGATGGCCTGGACCGGGCAGGCGGCAGCGGCCTTCTCCACCCGGTCACGTTGTTCCTCGTCGAAGCGAGGGGAGGACAGCAGCGCCTCTTCGCCGTGGAGGGAGAAGACGTCCGGGGCGAGAAAGACGCACTGCGCGAATCCCTGACACCGGTTGAGATCGACGACAAGCCTCATCTGGTGGAACACGCTCTCTGCGAGGCTGCGGTCGCCGCCGGCTGCGCACCCGACCGGCCAACCTCAAGGGAACAAGGCGCTGCCGGCCGCCCCAACACCGGACGGGCCGGGCGCGACCCGGGCGGCCGTCTGCGCTCGCCCCCGCGTTGAGGTGGACCTGCGCGACCACCAACCCGATGGGGCGGTCCGGCGGGAACTCCGGACAGGCGCCGAACGATACGTGTAGTGACAAACCGGCCGACCGCTAGTGGGTCGGGCCGCGGTTGCGGGCGGGAGGGGCTGCTCGGCCCAGACGTTCGGGCACGTCCCGGAATGCGAGGGAGCGGCGCGCAGGAGGCAGGGGCAGGCTGGATAGGGGAGGTGGGTCGCCGTGGCGCGAAACGAAGCCATTTCGCCCGTCGAGGGTGCGGCAGTACTGGAAGCGCTGTTCCACCAGTCCCCGACTGGCCTGATGGTCCTGGACACGGAGCTGCGAATCCTGCGGATCAGCGTCATAACGCCGGCCCTGCGCACAGCGCCCTTTGAACAGATCATGGGCCGGCACTTCACCGACGTGTATGACCTCTCCGCGCCTGGTGAGGTCGAGGCGATGCTGCGCGGCGTGCTGGAGAGCGGCGCGCCCGCACAGGGGCGACCGGTGGGGGTGCGTCCGAAGGGCGGGCCGGGGCCGGAGTACCAGGTCTCCGTCTCGGCATGTCGCCTTGAGGACACGAAGGGGAGGATCTTGGGGGTACTGACGGAGATACTCGATGTCACCGAACGCGAAAAGGTACGCGCCCGTCTGCGCGTCCTCGGCTCGGTGCGCGAGCGAGTGGGACAGACCCTCGACGTGGTGGCCACCTGCGAGGAACTGGTGCAGGCGGTGGTGCCAGACCTCGCCGACATCGCCGTGGTGGAAGTGGTGGAGGCAGCGGTGCGTGGCGAGGAACCTCCGCCGAGTCCTCTCGGACGGGAGATGCCGCTGCGCCGTGCCGCCTTCGGCCGCAGTGGCGGCGAGGAGCAGGTTCAGGCACATCCGGTAGGTGATGTACGGGCTCTGCCGTTTCCGACGCCTTACGCGCAGACGCTCACCGACCTCAAGCCCCGCCTGGTCGCCCTGGGCCCCGAAACGCCCTGGCTGGCGGCCGTTCCGCAGCGCGCCGAGGCGATCCTCGCCTCCGGTGCCCACAGTCTTATCACCACGCCCCTGACGCTGCGGGGAACCGTGCTGGGACTGATGAGCCTGTACCGCACCGGCCAGGGCGACGTCTACGACCAGGGCGATGTCACCCTCGCCGTCGCAGTGGCCGCTCACGCCGCGCTGTGCATCGACAACGCCCGCCGATACACCCGCGAACACACCATCGCCTTGACCATCCAGCGCCACCTGCTCCTTCCCGAGCCTGCGACGCAGACGACCGTTGAAACCGTGCACATGCTGGTGCCCTCTGAAACCGGCGGAGGCAGCGGGTTCGACACATTCGCCCTCTCCGGCGCCCGCACCGCCCTGGTGGTCGGCGAAGTAGCCGGCCAGGGCATCCACGCGGCCACCACCCTGGGACAGATAGGGACCGCCACGCGCTCCCTGGCCGCGCTCGACCTGGAGCCCGACGAACTCCTCGCCCGCCTCAACGACACGACCATCAGCCTGGCCCAGGAACGCACAGCTCTGCCGCCCGGCGATCCCATGCCGCTTACGGGAAGCTGCGTGTACGCGGTCTACGACCCGCTCGCCCAGACCTGCACCATCGCCCTGGCCGGCCACCCCCCACCCGTGATCGCCCATCCCGATGGCAGTACCGAGATCCCTCAGCTGCCGAGCGGGCCTCCCCTGGGGACCACCGAAGGGCCCCCCTTCGCTGCCACCACGGTCTCTGTCACCGACGGCAGCGTCCTCGCCTTCTACACCCCATCCCTCCTGACCACCTCCCGGTCCCCGGAGACACTCCAACGGGTGCTGGCCCACACCGACCGGCCGCTGCAGGATCTGTGCGACGACGTGCTCTACCGGCTGCGGAGCGACACCCGCCACGGCGACGTCATACTCCTCCTCGCCCGCACCCACACATTCCCCGCTGGTGAGGTCGCCGCGTGGCATCTCGACCACCATCCCAAAGCTGTCGCCGTGGCGCGCGACCACACCCAACTCCAGCTGAGCCATTGGGGAGTGGATGAGGAAACCGCGTACACCGCCGAAATGATCGTCAGCGAACTGGTCACCAACGCCATCCGCTACGGCGCACCGCCTGTGCGGTTGCGCCTCATCAAGGACCGCACGCTCTCCTGCGAAGTCCACGACAGCAATGCCCTCGCGCCGCGGCTGCGCCACGCGAAGACGGTCGACGAAGGCGGGCGCGGCTTGTTCATCATCGCCCAGCTCGCACGGACCTGGGGCGTCCGTTACTCCCTCGACGGCAAGACCGTCTGGGCCGAGCAGACTCTTCCGCCCGCAACCTCGCCCCGTCCCCCTCAGCGGTCATAGCGACAGCAAGGTCGCCCGAATCGTCGCCGGCCGACAGTGCCGGCAAGCGCGCGTCGGTGCAGCTGCAGCTGCAGCCGCTCGGCAGGATTTCGCCGAAGACGCCGCGAAGCACAGCATTGACACCGCTCCCACCTTGGCCAGGGCAACCGTCCGGATCCAGCAACCCTGCAGCAGCTGGCACTGTCAGCCGGGGAACTCCGCCACGGCCTTGCCGAGGTCACGTTCGAGGTCACCAGGCGTCTGAAGGCCCCGGTTCGCGAGGTAGTCCAGGCGCTCACGGGATTCGGGCAGTGCAACCAGGCTGAGGAACGTGGCCGAGTCGGAGCGGACGTTCGACGGGTGGGGCAGCGTGAGGTCATTGATCGAGCGCTTGGCGGCCTTGACCCCCTCGGGTGGAAAGCCTGCAATGCGCCTGGCCAGGCGCTCGACGAAGCCGTCCAGCTCGGCGTCGGGCAGGGCGCGGTTGATCCAGCCGTAGCGCTCCGCGAGATCGGCGTCGAAGTCGTCGGCGCCGGTGATGACCTCGATGGCACGTGTCCTGCCCAAGCGCCGGGTCAGGTGCTGGATTCCGCCGGCGCCGGGCAGGGCGCCTGTGCCGGACTCGAACTGCCCGAATACCGCGTTCTCACGCGCGGCGAAGATCATGTCGCAGGCCAGGGCAAGTTCGTTGCCACCGCCACGGGCCCTGCCACGCACCTTGGCGATGGTGATCACCGGCACCTGTGCCAGCTTGTACAGAAACATGCCGAGCGAGGCGTCACCGGGACCGCCGGCCTTCGCGGCCTCTGCGGTGTACTGCGGGATCGCCGTGAGGTCCACGTGCGCCGAGAAGAATTCTGGTGAGGCGCTGTCGATGACGACGACCCGCACGTCACCGGGGTCGGTGTACAGCGTGTCGACGAGGGAGACGAGGTCACGGACGAGGTCGACACCGAGGAGGTTGAGAGGGCCGGCGTCGAGGGTGGCGGACAGGACACCGGCCTCCTGTCGGGTCGGAATCGACGAGTAGGCGAATGTCATGATCATTTCCTATGGGTGGGGGTGCGGAGGGGAGCCGGGAAGTGGCCGAGGTACTACTGGAACCACTCAAGGGCCGTGCCCGGACGCGATTCGAACTGCGCCTGGTACGGCTCGAAGCACGCGCCGTGCAGCAGGACACCTTTGGGCTGCAGCGCCAGATCGCACACGGGCCCCCGTGTGCCGGGCGTGGTGGCCTGCGGGGTGCCCCTCAGGCGAGGTGCTCGCGGAACCACTCGATGGCGGCGCTGCTCGCCTTGTCGAACTGGGTGGTGTACGGGTCGAAGTGGCCACCCGGGATCGTCCGCAGTCGCTTGGGCTCCAGCGCTCGCTCGTAGGCCGCGAGGGCCAGGTCGGTCACGGTGACGGTGTCGTTGAGCGCGACCACCATGAGCAGCGGTGTGGGCGAGACCCTGTTGACCCAGATTCCGGGCTCGTACATGCGTGCGGCCCGGGTGGAGCGGACGGTGACCTCATTCTCCCACACACCGTCGGGCTTGGGCTGGAGGTAGAAGTCGATGGCTTCCTGCGTCCGGTACGACGCGGGCACCGCCGGGTCCCTGCCGACGATGGCCAGGGTGCGGGGGGCCTCGCCACGCGACTGGGCGCGCTCGTCCTCGGAGAAGCTTTCCTCCAGGGCCGCGACGGCCTCGGAGACGATGCGGCGCCGGCCCTGCTCGAAGCCGCTGATGGTTGGCACCTGGGAGACCACGGCCCGCAGTCGGCGGTCGGTCGCGCCCAGAACGATGGCGTGGCCGCCGGCGTAGCTGGCCCACAGGCCGATCTGCTCCGGATCGACCTCGGGGAGGCTCTCCAGGTGGCTCGCCGCCAGTCGGCGATCTGCCGCCATGGGTCGACGTCCTGGCGCGGCTGGCCGTCGCTCGCTCCGAAGCCGCGGTGGTCATGGGTCAGGACGACGAAGCCGTTCTCGGCGAAGGCCCGTGCGAACGGCTCGAGTCCGTGCTCCTTGACCCCGGCGTAGCCGTGGGCCATGGTGATCGCCGGATGCGGGCCCGGGCCGTCCGGCAGGAAGAGCCATCCACGCAGCTGTACCGCGCCGTCGGCCTCGAACTGGACATCCTTGCGCTGAATCATGGGACAACCTTTCTTAGTAGGGTCGGCCTTCAGCCCTGGTGGAAGGAGTCGGCGTCGATCTCGCCGGCCAGCCGGGTACGCAGTTCCGCGGAGAACGGGAGCGCGGCGCCCAGTGGCCGGTGGTGGATGGCGGCTCGGAGGGTCTGGCCGTCCGCATTCTTGGTCAGGATGGTGACGCCCTCGATCGGCAGGCCGCCGAACGCGGTGGCCTCCCACTCCAGGTAGGTTCGTGGGCCGTCGACGGTCTCCCGGATGAAGCGGAGCGACTCGTAGATCACGCTCGCCGCGCCCATTACCTTCTTCACCTGGTCGCGGCCTTCCGCCGGGCGGGTTAGGACGCTAGTCTCCAGGACCACGTCCTTGGTGAACGCCTCACCGAATGCGGCGGCGAACTTCTGTGCGAAGGCGTTCGTCCACCCCTGCAGGCGTGGCGGACTCCCGGCGCGGGGCAAGACACTTCGCGGCGACGCTGGAACGCACCGGCAGCACCGGTGGTTGCGACGGTTCCGGTGACGACGGCCGTGCACCCGCGTCGGGCACCGCGCCCGGCCTGCCCCGGTCTCCGGCCTGCTCGCGGTATCCGTCGGACAGGCCCTGGCCGACGGCCTGGGCCGCGGGATTCACCAGCGCGGAGTCCCTTCGGCCAGCTGCAGTTCGCCTCTTCCGAACGAGAACTTCTCCTTCGGCCGAAGTGAACTCCAACTTGCCGACGGCGCCCCGCGCTGGTGAACCACGGCCATGATGAGGTTGCCGCACCCGAGCCAGCCGCTGACCGGGCTCTCGCCCCGGACCGGCAAGCCAGGGAAGAGTACAGATGGGATGCCATGCTTGAAGGAGATGTGATGCAGGTAGCCGTGGTCACCTTCGACGGGTTCAACGAACTCGACAGCTTCATCGCTTCCGCGCTGATCAATCGATGCCGCAGGGAGGGTCTGGAAGCCTTCGTCACGACGCCGACGCCTGTGGTCACGTCGATGAACGGTGTAGAGGTGACAGGGCAGCGCCCGATGGCGTTCGTGGCCGAAGCCGATGTCGTGCTCATCGGTAGTGGCGTGCAGACGCGCGACGTCGTCGCGGACGACCGACTGATCTCCCGGCTGCGGCTCGCCCCTTCGCGACAGCTGATCGGTGCCCAGTGCTCCGGCGCGCTGGTGCTCGCCCGGCTGGGGTTGCTGGACGGCATGCCGGCCTGCACGGACATGAAGAGCCGGCCCTTTGTCGAAGCCTGCGGCGTCACCGTGCTGGACGCGCCGTTCCACGCCGAGGGGAACATCGCCACAGCGGGCGGCTGCCTGGCGTCCCAGTATCTCGCCACGTGGGTGATCACCCGCATGCTCGGGGAGGATGCCGCGCGCGACGTCATCGGCTACGTTGCTCCGGTCGGCGAAAACCAGGAGACCGTCGATCGGGCCATGCGCGCCGTCCACTCGGGCGAGGCTGCACTGCGCTGACGGCCCGTGATCAGTCTCGGTCCAATGAAGATCCACCATCTTGAAGCCGTCTGGTTACGACCTAATGTGAGCGATCGGTGCTGGTCACGGGCGGTTGTCCGGACTCAAGCTCTCGTCTGCCGCACGTGATCACGGGCCCACGGATTCCCCTGGCGTGGGGTGCCTGTGCGTAGGTTTGGGCGGGAGAGCGCTTTCGCCTGCGGGTCCGTCGACGAACCGTCTGTGCTGACCGCATCATCCTGCCCGCAGGCGCCGCACCTCAGGAGACCCACATGAACGAACTGCGCTGGAGCGGCTTCGGGCGCACTTCGAGTTCCTGGGCGCGGACACGGTCGACAGCGGCTTCGCCCGCGGATGCCTGGTGGGCAACCTCGGCGCCGAGGTGGCGGACCACTCCGAGGAGATCCGCTCCGCCGTCCAGGGCGGCTTCCAGCGGTGGGCCGCGCGCATCCGCCGGGTCCTCACCGAAGCCCGGGAAGCAGGTGAGCTGGACGCCGCTCTCGAGGTCGAGGAGGCCGCGCTGTTCATCCTCAGCGCCTGGGAGGGCACGCTGATCGCGGCCCGAGCCGACAAGTCCTCCGCTCCCTTCGACGCCTTCTTCCACATGGTCTTCGGCGTCCTCCTGCGCTGATCGCGACCGGCCGCTTCTGGACCCCGCAGGTGAGGGTGCGGTCGTCGGGAGACGCAGCCGGTACCGGACGTCGTCGCACGGGTCCTGGGGCGCCAGGATCGTCGTCTTCCCGCCGTATGCCTCCCTGTGCGACCGATGGATCGCGTCCCCAGGACGACGAACCCGTTCTCGGTGAAGGCGCGCGCAAAGGGCGCTGACGGCAAGGAGAACACCTGACCGATGCAGCAGCCTCGACAGGCTGGCCAGTTCTCTCGGGCCCCATCGCGCTCAGGGCACCGGGATCGGGAAGAGGATGCAGCTGCTGGTGGCGTGGGCCAGGAGCCGGTCGTCGGAGTCGCGGAGCTCTGCCTGGGCGAGGGCGGTGCGGCGGCCGCTGTTGAGGACGGTGCCGATGGCGCGGACCTTGCCGGTGTCGACGGTGATCGGGCGCAGGAATTTCAAGGTCAGGTCGATCGAGGTGTATCCCATGCCCCGGGGCAGCACGGACTGCACCGCGCAGCCGGCCGCCGAGTCGAGCAGTGTGGCGTAGACGCCGCCGTGGACGCTGCCGATCGGGTAGTAGTGCTCCTCGCCCGGCACCAGTACGAACACTGCCCGGCCGTGCTCGGCCTCCTCCAGGGTGAAGCCCAGGGCGGCGGCGATGGGCGGGGCGGGCAGGCGCCCGGCCAGGATCTCGCGGAGGAAGTCGAGACCGCGGTGGTGAGGGACGGCGTCGGTGGTGATGGCTGGATCTTCCCAGCCGAACACACGTGATCTGTACGTTGCGGCTCTTGCCCGGTCGCTTGTGTTGTCGGTGTGGCGTGCCGGTCGGCGATGGCGGGGCGGGCCACTTCTGCGGTGGAATCGTCCTGCAGGGTGTTTCAGCCGCCGCGGGGTTCAGGGCTGTCCGGGCCGACGCGAATGAGACCAAGGCCGGCGTCGACGGTCCGCTCATCACCATCCGGCGCGCCCGGTATGCCGGACGGCGGAAAAAAATGCCGTCCGGCGCGTACGGGTGAGCATCGAGATGGTCGACTGAGGGCGCATCGTCTTCCACGGCACTGGAGGCCAGGTCAACTGCGGTTCAAGAGGAGGGCGATGCACCGCAGAGTCACCGACTTGCCGCCGCCCGTGGAGGCGTTGACACGGACGTACGGGTGCCGACGGTTCGGCCCTGCTTGGGTTGGGTCCTTCGGAGCTCTTTGGTCCGCGAATGGCGGTGGGAACTCCCATGTATGCCAGACTGTAGCTTTAAGAACCCGATTGATTACAGTGGGTATCTTCTATGACGGGTTGCCTGGAGCGCAACGATGCCTCCGAGCAACCCGACTTCAAGCTCTAGAAGAAGCCAAGTTTCTGAGGGCTGTAAGAACAAAGAATGTTCTTCGTCTGCTGGTAGTGCTCCAGCATCATCTTGTGCGTCTCGCGGCCGATCCCGGACTGCTTGTAGCCGCCGAACGCGGCGTGCGCGGGGTAGCTGTGATAGCAGTTGGTCCACACGCGGCCCGCCTGGATCGCGCGGCCCGCGCGGTAGGCGGTGCTGATGTCCCGCGTCCACACGCCCGCACCCAGGCCGTACAGCGTGTCGTTGGCGATCTTGATCGCGTCGTCGAAGTCGTCGAAGGACGCCACCGAGACGACCGGGCCGAAGATCTCCTCCTGGAAGATCCGCATGCGGTTGTCACCCTCGAAGATGGTCGGCTGCACGTAGTAGCCGCCCTTCAACTCTCCCTCATGCTCGATGCGTTCACCGCCCGTGAGGATCTTCGCGCCCTCCTGGCGGCCGATGTCGAGGTAGGACAGGATCTTCTCCAGCTGGTCGTTGGAGGCCTGCGCGCCGATCATGGTGTCGGTGTCCAGCGGGTGGCCCGGCTTGATGAGCCGGGTGCGTTCGACGGCCGCCTCCAGGAACTCCGCGTAATGGCCGCGCTGGATCAGCGCCCGGGACGGGCACGTGCAGACCTCGCCCTGGTTGAGCGCGAACATCGTGAAGCCTTCTAGCGCCTTGTCCCGGAAGTCGTCGTCATGCGCCCACACGTCGTCGAAGAAGATGTTCGGCGACTTCCCGCCGAGTTCCAGGGTGACCGGCTTGATGTTCTCCGAGGCGTACTGCATGATCAGCCGCCCGGTCGTGGTCTCGCCGGTGAACGCGATCTTCGACACCCGCGGGCTCGACGCCAGCGGCTTTCCCGCCTCCACCCCGAAGCCGTTGACGATGTTCAGCACGCCCGGCGGCAGCAGATCCGCGATCAGGCTCAGCCAGTAGTGGATGGAGACGGGGGTCTGCTCGGCCGGCTTGAGGACCACCGTGTTCCCCGCGGCCAGCGCCGGCGCCAGCTTCCAGGCTGCCATCAGGATCGGGAAGTTCCACGGGATGATCTGCGCGACCACCCCGAGCGGCTCGTGGAAGTGGTACGCCACCGTGTCGTCGTCGATCTCGCTCAGCGACCCCTCCTGCGCCCGGACCGCCCCCGCGTAATAGCGGAAGTGGTCGATCGCCAGAGGGATGTCCGCCGCCAGCGTCTCCCGGACCGGCTTGCCGTTCTCCCAGCTCTCGGCCACCGCCAGCGGCTCCAGGCAGGCTTCCATCCGGTCGGCGATCTTCAGCAGGATGTCGGCCCGCTCCGCCACCGGCGTACGGCCCCACCCGGGCGCCGCCTCGTGCGCCGCGTCCAGCGCCCGCTCGACGTCCTCCGCCGTACCACGCGCCACCTCCGTGAACGGTTGCCCGTTGACCGGCGACGGATTCTCGAAGTACTGCCCGCGCGCCGGAGGCACATAGGTACCGCCGATGAAGTGGTCGTAGCGCGACTGGTAGGAGACGATCGCGCCTTCCGTGCCCGGCGCCGCGTAACGAGTCATCCTGGTCTGCCTCCCGGTGCGGCGCTGCCCGCCGTTGGGCAGCTCTCGGCGCGAGGCTAGATGAGCGGACGTTGCAAGTACGTTGCGTCACAGCTCCGCCCCGGCGCCCGGCCGGCCGGCACCGCCAGTTCGGCCTCCAGGACGGCGAGCCGGGCACGGACCGCGGCCGTGGGCCGCACCGCGGCGAGCGCCCGCCACACCTCGACCTCGTCCTCGCCCCACGGCGTGTGCGCCCAGTCCGCCAGCAGGTCCGGGTCCCCGTGCGCGATCAGCGCCGTGCGCAGCCCGCCGGCGAGCCGCTCCCGCAGCCGGACGATCGCCGGCGCCTGCGAGCCGGGCAGCGGGGGGCCGGTGTACGCCTCCACCGCCGCGGTGAGCGCACCCGTCTCCAGCCGCCGCTCGACCACGGTGGCGTCCGACTCGACCGCCGCCGTCAGGCGGTACGGCCGCGAGGCGAGCAGCCCCGGCCCCAACAGGCGACGCAACCGCACCAGTTCGGCCCGCAACGTCACCGGGGTCACGGACTCGTCCGCGTACAGCGCGCACAACAACTCGTCACCGCTCAGGCCCTCGGGATGCCGGGACAGCAGCACCAGGATCTCGCTGTGCCGGCGGCTGAGCCTGATGCTCCTTCCGTCGAGGGCGAGTACGGCCTCGTCCCGGCCGAGCGCGCTCAGCAGCGGTGTCTCCTCGGGGCGCTCCGGAGCGAGCAGGGCGAGCTGTGCCTCGGCGGCCCGCGCCACCGCCTGCACGAAACCGAGGCTGTGCGGATGGGCGAGTCCGTCCCCGCCGGTGATGTCCACGGCTCCGAGGACCCGTCCGGTGCGGGGATCGTGCACCGGAGCGGCGGCGCACGTCCACGGTTGCACCTGCCGTATGAAGTGCTCCGCGGTGAAGACCTGCACGGGCCGGTCCACGGCGACCGCGGTGCCCGGCGCGTTGGTGCCGACCGCGCTTTCCGCCCAGCGGGCTCCCGGCACGAAGTTCATTCGGTCCGCGCGGCGCCGGGTCGCCGCATGTCCCTCCACCCACAGCAGTCTGCCGTGCGCGTCGCACACCGCCAGCAGATGTTCGCCATCGGCTGCGAAAGTGCCCATCAGCTCCCGGAACAGGGGCATCACCCGGGCCAGCGGATGCTCCGCGCGGTAGGCGCCGAGGTCGCCGTCGGTCAGCTCGACGCGGGCGGTGCCGTCCGGCCCGACACCGGCCCGCGCGCTGCGCCGCCACGACTCCGCCACCACCGACCGCACCGGGCGTGGCACCGTGCCCCCGGTGGTGAACGTGTCGTGCGCCCGGCGCAGCACCCGGACGCGCTCGGCGGGGTCGGCCCCCGGCTCCAGGGCAACCCATGGATCGGTCAACTCGGCCTCCCCGGAGGGTGAATCGTCGGTGTCGCGGTGGCGTACGCAGGGGTGGTGCGGTGGTGCACGGCGGCGGGGTGCGGCAGTGGTGATGCGGTGGGGCACGGCGGCGGCACCGCGAGGCACGGCGGATCGGGAGGTGACGCGGCCGGGCTCGGCGATGCCACGACCGCTGGGACCATCCTCACCCCCGGTGTCCGCACGGACAACCGGCACGACGGCGGCTCCACCTGTGGTCAGGCGAAATTGACCAGTCTGATGTAGCGCACCCAGTCCCAGCCCGGCCCTGGATCGTTGTGGTCGGTACCGGGCACCTGATAGTGGCCGATGATGTGCTCCCTGTCCCGCGGGATCCCGTACTTGGCGCAAATGGCAGCCGTCAGCTTCGCCGACTGCTCGTACAGGGCGTCGGTGAAGTAGGCGGGCTGGTCCACCCAGCCCTCGTGCTCGATGCCGATGCTGCGCGTGTTGTAGCTCCAGTTGCCCGCGTGCCAGGCGATGTCGGCTTCGTGTACGCACTGGGCGACGTGCCCGTCCGTCGAGCGGACCAGATAGTGCGCGGACACCTTCTTCTGCGGATTGCCGAAGATGGCCAGGGCGTCGGCGTACGTCTCCTGCGTGACGTGGATGATCACCCGGTCGACGGCGTACTCCTCGGGGCGGTCGGCCAGCGTGTAGTTGGAGGAGCTTGCCGCCCGCCACTCGGCGGGTGGGTAGTCGACGGTCGCGGTCTCGGCGCCGGCACGTGTGTCGGGAAGCAGTGCGCAGGGGACGGCGGCGAGTGCCGCGCCCTTCAGCAGCCGTCGTCGGCTGAGCCGCGGTTCCGCTCGGTCCTTGTCCATGGGGGAAGCCTTTCGGGGTGCCTGGGCCGGGGGGTGGGGGGCCCGGGAGGGCCTGGGGGATGCCTTTCGGAATGCCGTTCGGCATGCCTGGGGGCGCTGCTCGGGAGGCGTTCAGGGAGGGTGGTGCGGGCTTGGGGATGCCGTGGGAGGCGGCGTGGCGCGACGGCCGGAGGTGTTGCGAGAGTCGGGGTGGGGCGTCAGCCGGAGGTGTTGCGGGAGGCGGGGAGGGGCGGAGGTGTCAGTGGCGCAGAGCCCGCGCGGTCTCCCGCAGCCGTGCGTGCACGCCGCGGTACGTCTCCCGCGCCGGCAGCCACTCCTTCCGGAGCTTGGCCACGCACGTGTAGTTGGTGTCGCACACGTTGGCCAGCGGTGATTCGACCGCCTGGGTTGCGAACTGGTACGCGTCCAGCTCACTGAACCCGTAGTCGCGCACCAGCCACCGGACCAGGTCGAGCTGCGATATCCGGAACGCGTCCTCCAAAGGACGGGCCGAGCCGGTCGAGATGAGGTGCGTGTCCGACTCCAGCCGGGGCCACGGTGTGGCGACGTCTTTGAGGAGGTCCACGACCACCACCGTGTTCATGGCGCACTCCACGGCCACGCCGCAGGTCTCGCCCTCACCCTGCCGGGCGTGCCCGTCGCCGAGGCTGAACAGGGCGCCCGCGACGTTGACGCCCAGGTAGCAGGTGACGCCGGCCCGCATCTCGGGTGTGTCCATGTTCCCGCCGTGGGCGTCCGGCACCAGGGCCGAGCGCACCTCCAGGTTGGCGGGCGCCACTCCGACCGTTCCGTGCATCGGGTCCAGGGGCAGCTCCACCTGGATGTCGCTGTCCCGCGCCTGGAACAGGGCGGTTCTGCGAGCCCGGTCCAGCTGCCAGATCCACACCCGCTCCGGCAGCGGTGGCTGGAGACTGGCCGTGGTGGGGGTGGAGGTGAGCGCGCCGAAGAGGGGGACCGTCGTGGACGCCGCCCAGTCGCGCGCGGGTTCGATCGACACGAAGTGCACGGCCAGGGTGTCACCGGGTTCAGCGCCCTCGATGTGGAAGGGGCCGGTCTGCGGATTGAGGTAGGGGAACTCGCACACCTCGGACACGAGGTCCTTCTCGGAGCGGACCCGGCCGGCGAAGCAGTCCTCCGTGTACAGGTCGAGGACCGTGCCGGGTGCGATCCGCGCCAAGGGCGCCGCTCCGCCGAACGTCCAGGCGTACTGATCCGGTTCCGGGCGCACGGTGAGGATCCGGGGGTCGGTCATCGTCGCTTGACTCCCTTCCGAGGGATGGTCGGTTCAGGCCGGGACGGGTCCTGGCCGGGTGATCGCCACCGTCTGCCGACGACGGTGGATCAGCGGACCACGGTCCCGTCCTGCCGGTCGGTACCGGGTTCGTACACGTCGAGGTGGACCCGCGCGGTCTCGGCTATGCGCTCGGGGTGCCGTCGTACGAGCACGAGCAGGACCACCGCACCGGCCGCCATCCACGCGCCGACGACCGGGCCGGCGTAGGACACCGGAGGCGTCAGTTGCGTCACGAAGTCGAACACCGGGAGCCCGGCGGCCGTCAGCAGGGCGGGGACGAACGCGGCGATGCCCAGCACCGGGAGCAGCAGATGCCGTACCGGCTTGAAGGCGGCTCGGCCCCCGCGCAGGAAATAGCCCGAGCAGGAGACGTTGACGACGATGTAGACGGCGATGACGACCGTGACGATCACCGTGGCGAGAAGCACGTACGCGGTCACGGGGTCGTAGGCGAAGCCCAGCCCGAGCACCGCTGCCACCGCCACGGCGGTCTGCACGGCGATGCCCGCCACGGGGGAGCGGTGCCGGGGATGGAGCGTGGCGAGGAGGCCGGGCAGGACGCGGATGCGGGCCAGGGCGAAGGCCGTACGGGTGGAGACGTTGGCACATGCGTTGGCGTTCGCGATCGCGGAGTTGATCACCGCGAGGAACACCAGCACCCAGAAGAGACCGAACGACGCCCGGGCGACGCCCTCCCAGGACGCCTCGCCGGAGGCACCGAACCGGTCGAAGCGGTCGGGGCCGAAGTAGACGGTCATCGCATACGTCGTCAGCACATAGAAGAGGCCGATGCCCAGAGCTGCCCCGAGGACCGCGCGGTACATCGTCCGCCGTGGGTCGCGGCTCTCCTCGGCGAGCGGTGCCGCCGCCTCGAATCCGGCGAACGCCAGCACCGTGTACACGGACCCGGCGAACACCCCGGCGGTCCCCGCGTACCCGTCGGCGGTGTGGGACGTCCCGAACACCGACAGGGTGTTGGCGCTGCCGGCCCGGGCGATGAGGACGACCGCGAACACCAGGAGGACGAGGATCTCGAAGATGCCGAGGACGGTGCCGAAGCGGGCAGAGGCCCGCACGCCGAGGTAGCCGGTGACAGCGATGACGACCACTCCCGCCAGTGCCCACGGCCACCACAGGTCCTCCGGGTACGCGGACCACTCCGCGTGCAGCGTGCCCGCCACCGTGAAGCCCAGCTGCAGAAGCAGCAACGGCGGCACCAGCATCTCCACGAAGACGTAGGCCCAGCCGACGAGGAAGCCGACGGCCGGGTGCAGACCCCGTGCCGCGTAGGTCGCCACCGAGCCCGCCGCGGGCAGCTCCCGGGCCAGCTCGGCCACACAGGAAGCGGTGAACAGGCAGGCCACCAGAGCGATCAGCACCGCCAACGGAAGGCTGCCACCCGCGAACGGGGCGCCGGACGGGATCGACGCGGCGACCGCGGCGGCCGGTGCCATCGCCGTGACGCTCTGGAACAGGACCTCGCGTAATCCGAGGGCGTCGCGCCGCAGCGCCCCGGTCTGCTTCCCGTGCATGTGTCCCCCGATCCGTGCCCGTCCGCTGTCACCTGCCGCCTGCGCGTTTCCTCATTCCGTCGGCGCCCGGCCGTCCATGACGGCCCGTCGAATGCGCCTCGCGTGAATCACGGTACGGCGCGGCCGGGTTGGGCAGAAGGGCATGCCACGGTTCCGTGGACAAGTCGCGGCTTGTGGATAATTCGATCACCCGATCGGGCGAGTTCCGGTCGTGCCGAGGGCCGGGGAATCGGCCGTGCCGAGGGCCGGCGAGCGGGTGTGTCGAGGGCCGGGGAATCGGTCGTGCCGAGGGCCCGCGAACCGGTCACGTCGAGGACTGGCGAATCCGGTCACGCCGAGGTCCGGCGGCCAGGCCGTGCCCGAAGATCGGCGAATCGTTCCTTCGGCAGACGCGCCATTCCCTCGGTCGTCGGTCGCGGAATGCCACGCGGCGAGCGGCAGCCGGACGGGGGCCGTGTGCGACGACGTCCTGGGAGGCGTAGTCCGCGCGCGGTCTCAGGAACGTTCCGCCACGACCGCCGGATCGTCCAGTACCGCTCGGACGACCGAGTGCGCGGCGCCCAGCAGCGGGCCCTGCGGGCCCAGCCCCGACACCGCCACCGGGCACGCGGCACCCGCCGTACGGCCCGTCAGCTCCGACTCCAGCGGCGGCAGCAGCCAAGGGGAGAGGCCGGCCAGGGCTCCGCCCAGGACCACCGTCTCGGGGTCGAGGAGATTCACCGCTCCGGTCAGAGCGATGCCGAGCGCCGTACCCGCGTCCCGCAGCGCGGCCCGCACCCCCTCGTCACCCGCCTCGGCGCGCTCCGCGAGGAGGTTCACCAGGTCCTCCCGCGGCTCCAGCCCGGCCGCGCGCAGTACCGCCTCCTGGCCCGCGTACTGCTCCAGGCACCCCCGGCCGCCGCACGGGCAGGCGGGACCGTCCGGACGTACCGGCACATGGCCCAGCTCGCCCGCGAAGCCCCGGGTCCCGCGCAGCAGCCGGCCGTCCACGACGACGGCGGCACCGATGCCGATCTCGGCCGACACATGGAGGAAGTCAGGAGGTGTTCCGGCACCGAGCCACAGTTCGGCCAGGGCTCCGAAGTTGGCCTCGTTGTCCACGGTCAGCGGCCAGCCGCCGGGCAGCAGGGAGCCGAGGTCGGTGTCGTGCCAGTCGAGGTTCGGAGCCCGTACGACCGTCCTGGCGTCCCTGGCCACCAGGCCGGGCACGGCCACCGCGAGACCGGCGGGCCAGAGTTCCGCGCGTTCCGCCTCCGCGACGACCCCGCTGATCAGCGCCGTCAGCTCCTCGATCACGACCCGGGGAGCCCGGCCACGGTTCGTGCCGTGCCGTACCGCCCGGGCGCGGACCTCGCCGCGCAGGTCGACCACGCACACCGCCAGGTGGTCGACGCCGATCTCCGCCCCGATACCGGCCGGCCCCCGGCCGCTCACCGCGAGCGCCGATCCCGGCCGGCCCACCCGGCCCGGCCGCCCGGGGCCCAGTTCCTCCAGCAGCCCCCGGCGGATCAGCTCGTCCACCAGGGTCGAGACCGCGGCCCGCGTCAGGCCGATGCGTGAGGCGACCGCGGCCCGGGACAGCGAACCCTCGGCGCTGACGGCGTGCAGCACCCGGGCGAGGTTGCGTCGGCGCATGCCCTGCTGGGTGTCCGGCAGGGCGCGTCCGGCGCCCGGCGGGCGCGCCTCGTGCAGCGGTGCGGTCATGCCTCCGTCGATCCTCGGTGTCTGCGGCCCGGCTGTGCCGGGCCGCTCGGTCACTGGGTGTCCGGCTCCCGCTCCAGCAACGGGGCCGCGTCGGAGAGTACCCCGGTGATCCGGTCCAGCGTCGCCCCGTCCCGTTCCACGGCCTCCAGCACGGGGCCCGCGGCCGTGTTCCAGCGACGGGCCACCGCCGCGGGATCCTCGCCGGTCAGCAGCCCGGCAGCCTGGGCTGCCGCGCCCAGGGCGACCAGTTCCCTGGCCTCCGGGACCTGCACGGGCCGCCCGGAGAGCCTGCGCACGGTCTGCTGCCAGGCCGTCCCCCGGGCCCCGCCGCCGATCAGGAGCAGCGGGGAGCTGCGGTCCGCGTCCTCGTCGAGGACCAGGTCGAGGGCCCTCAGCAGCGAGTGCACCGCACCGTCGTAGGCGGCCTGCAGCAACTGGCCCGCGGTCGTGTCGTGGCGCAGCCCGTGCAGCAGTCCGGAGGCGTGCGGCAGGTTCGGCGTGCGCTCACCGTCGAGGTACGGCAGCAGGGTCACGGAGCCGCCCAATTCGACCGCCTCGCGGTCCAGGCCCAGCAGGGCCGCGACGCGGTCCACCGCGAGCGTGCAGTTCAGGGTGCAGGCGAGCGGCAGCCAGTCCCCGCGCGCGTCGGCGAAGCCGGCCACCGTGCCGGTCGGATCGGTGGGGCGGTGCTTGGCGACGGCGTAGACGGTGCCGGACGTGCCGAGGCTCAGCACCGGGGTGCCGGGCCGCAGGCCGAGGCCCAGGGCCGCCGCCGCGTTGTCGCCGGTACCGGGGGCCACCAGCGTGCCCTTGGAGAACGGCAGGTCGTGGTGTTCGCGCACGGTGCCGGCCACCTCGCCGGGGCGCACCACCCGGGGCAGCAGCGCCGGGTCGAGACCGAGGTGCGCGAGGGTCTCCTCGTCGTACGCCTCGGTCTCGGACGCCCACCAGCCGGTGCCGGAAACGTCGCCGCGGTCGGTCGTGCCCTGTCCGGTCAGTCGCTCGGTGAGGTAGTCGTGGGGGAGTCGTACCGCTCTGGTCGCACGGACCGCCTCGGGCTCGTGCTCGGCGAGCCACGCCCACTTGGTGGCCGTGAAGGACGCGCCGGGCACGCTGCCGGTGCGCTCCGCCCATGCCTTCGGTCCGCCCAGCTCGGCCACGAGACGGCGGGCCTGCGGCGCCGAGCGGACGTCGTTCCAGAGCAGGGCCGGACGCACCGGCTCGCCGTGCGCGTCCAGGGTGACCAGACCGTGCTGCTGCCCCCCGATCGACACCGCCGCCGCCTCGTGGGCCGCCTCACCGCACTGGCGCAGCGCCGCGCACAGGGCGTCCCACCACTGGCGCGGGTCACTCTCCCGGCCCGCCCCGGTGGTCACCGTGTGCGGTGCCTGGCCGGCGGCCACGACCTGCCCGGTCGCCGCGTCGACGACCAGCGCTTTCGTGGACTGGGTGGACGTGTCCACCCCGACGACGAGCGGACCCTCGGCTGCTGACATCGGGCTCTCCCTCTTCCGCGGCTCCGCGGGATGTGCGGTGCACTGTCGAAGACACCTTGCTGTCGAAAGACATCTTGTCTCTTCCCAGCGGTGCGTCCGCATACTAATTTGTAAACGGCCATGACGAAATAGTCGTACGGAGCAAGGAGCCGCGGCATGAACTACCAGCCCACCCCCGAGGACAGGTTCACCTTCGGCCTGTGGACCGTCGGCTGGCAGGGGAGGGACCCGTTCGGCGACGCCACCCGCCGCGCCCTCGACCCGGTCGAGACGGTGCGGCGCCTGGCGGAGCTCGGCGCCCACGGAGTGACCTTCCACGACGACGACCTGATCCCCTTCGGCTCCTCGGACACCGAGCGCGAGTCGCACGTGAAGCGGTTCCGGCAGGCGCTGGACGCCACCGGGATGACCGTCCCGATGGCCACCACGAACCTCTTCACGCACCCGGTCTTCAAGGACGGCGCGTTCACCGCCAACGACCGCGACGTCCGCCGGTACGCCCTGCGCAAGACGATCCGCAACATCGACCTGGCGGTCGAACTGGGCGCGAAGACGTACGTCGCCTGGGGTGGTCGCGAGGGCTCAGAGTCCGGGGCCGCCAAGGACGTGCGCGCCGCCCTGGACCGTATGAAGGAGGCCTTCGACCTCCTCGGCGAGTACGTCACCGCCCAGGGCTACGACATCCGCTTCGCCATCGAGCCCAAGCCGAACGAGCCTCGCGGCGACATCCTGCTGCCCACCGTCGGTCACGCGCTGGCCTTCATCGAGCGCCTGGAACGGCCCGAGCTGTACGGCGTGAACCCGGAGGTCGGCCACGAGCAGATGGCCGGCCTGAACTTCCCGCACGGCATCGCGCAGGCCCTGTGGGCGGGCAAGCTCTTCCACATCGACCTCAACGGCCAGTCCGGCATCAAGTACGACCAGGATCTGCGGTTCGGGGCCGGAGACCTGCGGGCCGCCTTCTGGCTCGTCGACCTGCTGGAGACCGCCGGCTACGCGGGACCCCGGCACTTCGACTTCAAGCCGCCGCGGACCGAGGATCTCGACGGTGTGTGGGCGTCGGCGGCCGGCTGCATGCGCAACTACCTCATCCTGAAGGAGCGCTCGGCCGCCTTCCGTGCCGACCCGGAGGTGCAGGAGGCGCTGCGCGCGTCGCGGCTGGACCAGCTGGCCCAGCCGACCGCGGCCGACGGCTTGCAGGACCTGCTCGCCGACCGTGCGGCCTTCGAGGACTTCGACGCGGAGGCGGCCGCCGCGCGCGGCATGGCGTTCGAACGACTCGACCAGCTGGCGATGGACCACCTGCTGGGGGCGCGGGACTGACCGTCACGCGCGCGTGGGAGCGGCGGTCACCGCGCGGGCGAGAAGCCGTGAGCCACAGGGCCGCCCGCACCCGCGCGGGCGGCCCCGTGTCCCGGCCGGCTCCCGCCCCTCCGGAACAGCGTCCGGACAGACGTGAGGCCGGACCGGACGGCACAGCACGTGTCGTCCGGTCCGGCCTTTCCGCCGCCGGCGGGCCGGAACCCCGGCCCGCCGGGCTCCTTCAGAGCTTCTTGGGCAGCCGGACGTAGACCACGGTCGTCTTGATGCCGCTGTCCACCAGACGGCCCTGGGCGTCGAACGCGCCCGCCCCGTCGGTCATCCCGAAGTCGTTGTCGTTGACGAGCGCGAGAGTGTCGCGGTTCACGCGCGCGATGCCCTCGATCTTCCCGGGTACCCCGGCGACCTTGCCCAGGTCCACCACGAGCTGCTTGGACAGGACCGGCACACCGGCCGTGGCCGGATCGTCCAGCTGCTCCAGTGACGGAGACGTCGTGTCGTCGTCCCACCGGCCGCCGAGGATGTTCACCCTGCGCCCCAGCTCGACCAGCTGCAGCCGGGCCGCCTTGTCCGTGCGCTCCTCGACGAGCAGCCGGTCCCGGCCGACGGCCACCACCGAGGAGATCTTCAACTCGGAGGTGTCGTCCTCGCTCGGGTCGACCACGTTCACCGGGTCGAACCGGTAGGCGTACTCGGCGGTGACGGCCTTCTCGCGCGGCGAGAAGCGCAGCAGACGGGTGGTGAGCGAGGCGTCCCCCGTGTCCGCGTCCGGCAGCGGGAGCGGGCTCTGCAGGGCCACCACCAGGCCGCCGCCGGGAAGCAGCGCGAGCCCCTCGAAACCGCGGTTGACCTTGCGGTGCAGCAGGACCGACGGCAGCGCCTCCACGACCGGATAGTCGGTGCCGGTCAGGTTCAGCCCCCTGGGGACGTAGCGCGTGAGCACCTTCCCGCGCGCGGAGACATGGACGAGCGAGGGGCCGTACTCGTCGACGAGCCAGAAGCTGCCGTCCCCTGCCCGCACGATGCCCTCGGTGTCCAGGCCGTTCGGGTCGTAGGAGAGCGGCGTCCGCGCGTCGTAGGTGTACGGCGCCTCGTCCCGGCTCGGCTGGTTGGGCAACCCGGTGACGGCCTTACCGGAGGAGGTGGTCACGGGTATCGCGTCGACGACCTCGACCGTGTCCCCGGAGACCCGGATCCTGACGATCGCGGGGTCGAATCCCGGCACCGGGAAGGTGCGGCGCTTCTTGCCGTCCACCTTGATCTGGCCGTTGGGGCCGCGGTCGGTCACCGTCCAGTACTCGCCCTCGCGGCCCGCCGGATAGATGTCGCTGCCGATGCCGCCGAGCTTCACGCCGTGATCGTCGGCCACGCTGTCGGGCAGCAGCGCGTTGCTGAACGCGCCGAGCGGAGTCTCGCCGAGAGTCGCGGTGCGGACGACACGCGCATCCTTGGACGGCGCCGCCGTGGCGGTCCCCGCGGCCACGAGAACAGCGGCCAGGGCGACGGGCAGACCCGTGACGACGGAACGGTGGACACGGCGCCGGCCTACGGCATGCGGGGACATCGGGCCTCCTGGGAGCAAGGTCGTTGACTGCGGCCACGATTGGGCTCCTGGAGGAACGCCTGGCGATCGCCGGGTGAACGTCCGGCGTCCGCCGCTCATCGGATGGCGCCGAGCCCGTCATGACGAGACGTCAGGAGGGCTCTCCCGACGGTCTCCGCGTCCCGAGCCGCGCGGAAGCCAGTGCCGTCGCGGGGTCGGCGTCCGCTCCGCCTGCCGGGATCCAGCGGCCTCCCGCCTCGCGATACGGCCACCAGCGGCCCTCACGCCCGAGTCGCAGCTGAACGCCTTCGTCCCGGACGGTCCACCGGTTGCCGCTCCGGTGGAGATCCGGCCGTTCGTCCGCCTCCCAGGCCCCGTGCAGGGCCGCACGCGCGCGTGCGAGGACGACGCCCTCGAGCTGCCACTCCTCGTCGAGCACGGCCAGCGCCGCCGCACCCCCGGTCCGCCAGGCGAGGACGGCCGTGGCCAGGCCGTCGTGACCGCGTCCGGACCCCACGGCGAGCCGCTCGGTGACGGCGGCGGGGGCGGGGCCGCATGCCAGCCGTACGGCGTCCTGAGCGGCCGTCACCTCGCCGTCGCCCGTACCGTCGCCGCAAAGGGGCGCCGCCAGCAGCTGGTACGCCGCCACGGCGGTGCGGCGGGCAAGGTGTTCCAGTGCCGCGGGATCGACCTCCGGCCCGGCTGCCGGCCCGGCCGTGAGAGAAGGGGGCGAGCCGGGCGCCGAGGGGAGCGCGGGCAACGCCGGCAGCGGGGGAACGATGTCGGCAGCCGCCCATGCCTCGGCCGCGTCCACGCCTTCCACGGCGACCGGTTCCAGGTGCCGCACGGTCCCGCGGACGTGCAGCTCCGCCAGGAAGGCGTCCTTCTCCCGTCCGCGCAGCAGCAGGAGCAGAAACGGATCCTCGTCCAGCAGCCACGCCACCTGCTGGCACAGGGCGGCGGTGTGTCCGCAGTGGTCCCACGCGCCGCAGTCGCATGCGGGATCCAGATCGCCGAGGCCCGGCAGGAGGTCGATGCCCGCCACCGCCGCGTCCTCGATCAGAAGGGGCGGAAGCTCCCGGTCGAGCAGCGCGGCCATGTACCCGGCCTGTTCCACGGCGAGATCCTGGAACCTCCCCCACTCCGCGTCGGACAGCTCGGGCAGCAGCACGTCGGCCCGGTGGACCGCGCCTCCGGGAGCGCGTACGACGGCGGTGACCCGGCCCGGCCGTACCGTCACCGCCCCCACACCGCCCGCGCGCGCGAGCCGGCGTCCCGCCTTGACCACCGCCGCTTCCAGGGCCGCGTCCTCCAGGGCCCGCAGCCAGGCGCGCCCCCACCAGCTCTGCGCGAAGCCACGCCCGCGCGCGGGCGGCAACGCGGCCACGGTGCGCCCCGCGTCACGGCCGTGCTCGTCGTCGTAGCGGCTCATCGTGCCTCCCCGTGTCATCGCGTCTCCCCGCGCAGTTCCACCAGTGCGGCCAGTTCCTCGTTCGAGAGTTCCGTCAGGGCGGCGTCGCCGGTGCCGAGCACCACGTCGGCCAGTTCCTGCTTGCGGCCCAGCATCTCCGCGATGCGGTCCTCCAGGGTCCCCTCCGCGATCAGCCGGTGCACCTGCACCGGACGGGTCTGCCCGATGCGGTACGCGCGGTCGGTGGCCTGTGCCTCGACCGCCGGATTCCACCAGCGGTCGTAGTGCACGACATGTTCGGCACGGGTGAGGTTCAGTCCCGTTCCGGCGGCCTTGAGGGACAGCAGGAACACCGGTGCCTCGCCGGCCTGGAAACGGCGCACCAGAGCCTCGCGCCTCGCGACCGGCGTCCCGCCGTGCAGCAGCAACGAGGCCACCCCGCGGTCCGCCAGGTGCCGTTCGAGGAGCCGGGCCATCCGCACGTACTGGGTGAAGACGAGAACTCCCGAGCCCTCCGTGAGGATGGTGCCGAGCAGTTCGTCCAGCAGCTCCAGTTTTCCCGAGCGTCCCGCGAGCCGCGGATCGTCCTCCTTGAGGAACTGCGCCGGATGATTGCAGATCTGCTTCAGGCCGGTCAGCAGCTGCACGATCAGGCCCCGGCGGGCCATGTCGTCGGCGACGGCGATCCGGTCCAGGGTCTCGCGTACCAACGCCTCGTAGAGGCCCGCCTGTTCAGCGGTGAGTGCCACCGGGTGATCGGTCTCGGTCTTCGGCGGAAGCTCGGGCGCGATACCGGGATCGGACTTGCGCCGCCGCAGCAGGAACGGCCCGACGAGCCGGGCGAGCCCGCGCGCGGCCGCGGGGTCACGGCCGCCCTCGACGGGATGCGCGTACCGCGCACGGAAGGTTCCCAGGCGGCCGAGCAGGCCGGGTGTCGTCCAGTCGAGGATCGCCCACAGCTCCGTGAGGTTGTTCTCCACCGGTGTGCCCGTGAGCGCCACGCGCGCGCGTGCGTCGATCGTCCGCAATGCCCGTGCGGTCGCGGAGTAAGGATTCTTCACGTGCTGTGCCTCGTCCGCCACGACCATCCCCCAGGGCACCCCGGCGAGCCGTGCGGCGTCGAGGCGCATCGTCCCGTACGTCGTCAGGACGAACTCCCCGTCCACCGGAGAGCCCAGCTCGCGCCCGGGGCCGTGGAACCGGCGCACCGGCACGCCCGGAGCGAACCGTTCGATCTCACGCTGCCAGTTGCCCAGGAGCGAGGCCGGGCAGACGACGAGAGCGGGACCGGCCGACGAGGGCTGCGTCTGCAGGTGCAGGTGCAGCGCGATCAGCGTGATCGTCTTGCCCAGGCCCATGTCGTCGGCCAGGCAGCAGCCCAGACCGAGTGCCGTCGTGCGGGCGAGCCAGTCGAGGCCGCGCAGCTGGTAGTCCCGCAGGGTCGCGGCCAGGCCGGGCGGCTGTCCGACGGGAAGTGCCTGCCCGTCGGCCGTGAGCCGCTCCAGCAGCCCCTCCAGCCATCCCGTCGGGCGCACCTCGACCCGCCGGCCGTCGACCTCCGCCGAACCCGTCAGCGCCGCGGCGAGCGCCTCGACGGGAGCGAGGGGTCGCTCCCGCTCGGTCCGGGCCCGCGCCGCCTCCCGCGGATCGACCAGAACCCACCCGTCGCGCAGTCGCACCAGGGGTCGTTTGGCCTCCGCGAGCCGGTCCAGCTCCTCCCGGGACAACTCCCGCCCGCCCAGGTCGAACCGCCAGCTGAGGGTGACCCGGGTGGCCGCGGACAGGAACGACGACGGAACGAGGGCGGCCACGGACGAAGCGGTGCCGTCGTCCGGTGGGCCGATGGCCGCGTGCGCGGTGAGGCCGCGGGCCGGCTGCTTCGGCCAGTGCACGTCGACCCCCACCGCGGCCAGCGCCCGCGCGCCCTCGCCCAGCAACTCGGCGATCTCGTCGTCGGCCAGGTCCACGGCATCGGGCACGGCGACGGAGAGCAGCGGCGTCAGCGGCGGCCAGGCGCGGGCCGCGCGTCGCAGTGCCAGAAGGGCGTCCGCACGCGCGCGGGGCGCGGATGCCCCGGCATCAGCATCGGCCCACAGGCCGGCGGCGTCCATGACGTCCGCCGCTCCGTTCTGGCCGTGCACCTGCAGTACCGCACGGAAACGGATCGGGGCGTCGTCGGCGGGCACGGCGTCGTCGAGACCGGACGCCTCCACCCGCAGCGACAGTCGCACCCCCGCGTCATGGCCGGCGGCGATGTCGTCGGCCCACGCCCGTAGTGCCGGAAGATGCCGAGGCTCGGGTGCCGCGTACGCGGGACCACCGGTCACCATGGGGGCGGCGGGGGAGCGCGGGAGCACGTCGGCGACCGCGTCGAGGAAGGCACGCAGCAGCCGCTCCGGGTCGGGCAACAGCAACGGTCCCTCCGCCGCGACAGGTACCGCGTGGGCCTCCGGGGGCATGGCGGCGGCGAGTTCGCGGACCAGCTCCGCGTCACGCGCGGACAGGGGTCCCACGCGCCAGGTGTCGTGGTCGCCCGGGGACAGGCCCGGCAGGAGGAGACCGCGTGCCAGGAAGCCCAGGGCCAGTTCACCGGCGGTGCGCCAGAAGGCGGCGGCCCGGTGTTCTCCCGGCAGCGCACGCGCGCGCGTGAGCACCGGAAGAGCGCTGCGGACCGGCAGCAGGAGGACAGGCAGAGAGGCACGCTCGACGCCGCCGCCCGCGGCGGGGACGACGAGGTCCACAGACGTCGGGGAGCCTCCCGGGAATGCGGGCGGAGCCTCGCCGTCCGGTCGCCAGAACCCGATCCGGCCCGCACGCGCGGGATCGGAAGGCAGGAAGACGACGCAGCAGTGGGTCAGTTCGGACAGGTCGTAGGGGGGTGCCGTGGGAGTGGTCTGCACAGCTCTGCCGAACTCCTCAAATTTGACTACTCGCTCGGAGTCGCCGAGGGTACAGCACGCCGAGGGCATCACCGTCCTATCGGTAGGGTGGGCTGGATCACTTCACCATCTGTTCGACGGCCGGCCTCTCGCTCGTGACCCGGACGGGCGGTGGGAAGGGCGGTTGGCATCAGCGCGCGGGGGAGCATGACGGGGACACGGAGCCCGGAGATCCATGAAGCCGGGGTCGCCGGGACCGGCCCGCATGCCGCCGGGCTCGCGCCGTCAGGCGTCTCCGGCTCGGCCGGCGCTGACGGGTCTCGCGGGAGGGGCTGACGGGTCTCGTGGGAGGGGCGCCGCTAGCCGGGGCCATGAGGGGGCGCGCCTCCGGGATGTCTCAGGGGCGGGGCGCGGAACCGCGGGGGACGGGAGACCGTTCTCAGATCAGAGAGCGGCAGCGGCCGCGGAGGAGGCGAGGCTCATGTCCAAGAACGCGAAGATCGCCGCAGGGGGCGTGGTAGTCGGCTTGATCCTGCTGATTTGGCTGCCCTGGTGGGTGGCGTTCCTGATCGTCGTGGGAGTTCCCGCGGTCGCGTACCTCGCCCTGGACCCCTCACAGCGCCGCAGGCTGCGCCGGGTCACCCGGAAGGAGTTGGGCCGCTGAGGCACCGGCGCACTCCCGGGCGACACGCGCCGAGGAGCCCGCACGGACCGGCCGGGCCACCGGGAGCCGCGCCGCCGTGCGGGGCCCCGCTCCCTGGCGAGCACGGGAGGCGTCGCCCGGCCCTCCCGGCTCACAGGGGCCGTACGGCCATCTTGTCGAGCGCCTCCAGCAGACCCGGCAGCTCGGGCCCACGGCCGACCGGCAGGACCTCGCCGGGCTCGTCGTCGAGCAGGACGAACGCGATGTCGTCGGTACGGGCCACGATCGACCAGCCGGGGCCGTCGGCGCGCAGCGTCCGGGCCTCGCCCGGGGCGAACGACGAACGCACCCGGCCGAGCGGCGGCGGAGAGCCGACGTAGGCACGCGCCTCCGCGAGCACCCGACGGACACCGGCATGGCCGCCGCCCGAAGCGCCGGCCCCGCTCTCCGGCGCGGACTCCGCGGCCTCGGCCTGCTCACCGGGCGCGGAGAAATCGGCGTCGCTGATCTGCTCCCGCCAGGCCGCCCACTGCAGTGCGATCTCGTCGGCACCCAGACGGCGCTGTGCCGGTCCCCAGGAGCCGGTGTCCGGCGGGCGCAGCGCCGACCGGCCCGCCACCTCGGCCGAGGGATCGTGCGGTGCGGGCACGCCGGGAGCGGCGACGGCGACGGCCAGCGGCCAGCCCGGCAGGGCGGTGACCACCGCACGCTCGTCCGGTGACAGCTCGTACTCCATGCCGCAGTCCCACGAGGCGATCGCCACCGCGACCAGTGAGACGTCGTCGATCACGACCGTCCAGCGCGCCCCGTCCCCGTCCTGGCCCAGTACCAGGCCGTATCCGTCGGCGCGTGGCGCGAGGTCCAGCGCCGTGCACGCCTCCGGGTAGTCGTCGCCCAGCACGCTCGGAAACTGCGCCGGCGTGAGCAGTACCGCCGTCAGCACGTACAGCGCATCATCGGCGGCGACGGCCTCGTCGTTCGTCCCAGCCATCCCAGCCTCCCCAGTGGTTCACCCAACGGCGCGCACCCTAGTGCGAGCGGAAGCAGCTTGTCACGACTCCTCGCACCACGCGGAGCTGCAGGTTTCCACCTGGACAGGGGCGAAACGGCCACATCCGGAGAACGATGTTCCACTCACGCCGCGGGCAGCCCGAGGAGGTCACGGGCCACCGCGCCGGGCGACTCGTCACGCTCGCGGGCCAGTGCGACGACCGCCCGGCAGGCCAGCTCGCTCACCCCGAAGGACAGTGCCTCCGGCGACACCCATCCCGCGGCCTCCTCCATCCGGTCCTGGTCGTCCTCCACACGAGCCGCCACATGGACGGCCGCCGCTTCGAACAAGTTGTGCGCACGCCGCTCCGGGGCGTCCACCGGCCGCGCGGGCGCGGAGGTGCGGAGCCTGCCGACGTACCTGCGGATCATGTCGAACACACGGACCACCCTTTCCCTGAACGAGGCCGGTACCGATCGCCCCACCTGCTCTCCTACAACCTAGAGTTGGAGCTTCGGTGGCATAAGGGGGAGGCGACGTGGTGAAGCGTTTCGAGCGGCTCGGGCAGATCCGTCGGCTGGACCCGGTGGCGGACGCGCTGGAGATCTATCGGATCAGCGCCACGTTCGAGTTTCCCTGGGACTACACGCGCGCCCTCGAACTGGCCCTGTACCGCACCTACGCGGTGCCGAGCATCGGGCGGCTGCTCGCCCGGACCGCGGAGCTGACCGAGCGCACGCAGAAGCGGTACGACGACACGGCGCTCCTCCTCGACACCGTCCTGGAACACGGCTTCGCGGCCCAGGAGGGGCGCACGGCGATCCGCCGCATCAACCAGATGCACCGCAGCTACGACATCAGCGACGACGACATGCGGTACGTCCTGAGCACGTTCGTGGTGGTGCCCCGGCGCTGGATCGACGCCTACGGCTGGCGGCGGCTGTCCCGGCACGAGATCGTCGCCACCACCGAGTACTACCGCACCCTCGGCGGGCACATGGGGATCCCCGACATTCCCCGGACCTACGAAGAGTTCGAAGCCCTTCTCGACTCCTACGAGGAGGCCCACTTCGGCTGGGACGAGGGGGCCCGGCAGGTCTCCGACGCCACCCTCGGCCTGATGACGTCCTGGTATCCCCGCCCGCTGGCCCCGCTGGCCCCGCTGCTGCGCACGGCGACGCTCGCCCTGCTCAACGACTCGCTCCTGCGGGCGTTTCGGTACCCGCGCCCCGGCGCGGCCACCACCGCGCTGGTACGCGGTGCCGTCCGGACGCGCGGCCGACTGGTCCGGCTGCTGCCGCCGCGCCGGGCCCCGCACTACGCCCGTCAGAACTGGGAGATCAAGAGCTACCCGAACGGCTACCGCGTGGCCGACCTGGGCACCCGCCCGGTCCCGGGCATGGGCGGTTGTCCGGTACGGCACCGGGACACCTCAGCGGCCGACCCCGTCGAGTGACGCCAGCGTGTCGCGCAGCCAGGTCAGTTCGGCCCGGCTCGTGGCACGGGCGATGGTGAGGACTCCCCGCCGGAACGGGTCGTCCAGTTCCTCTGCGCGCAGTGGCCGGTCGCCGTCGTAGAAGAAGCTCGCCGGCTCCTCCAGGAAGGCCAGACGGCGACGGAGGACGGCCGCCTGCGCGGCGGGGTCCGCCAGGTGCCGAAGGAACGCGAGCAGCGTGAACCAGTTGTTCTCGTCGGTGATTTCACGCGGGGCCGGCTCGGCGAGCCGGCGCTTCAGCTCGCGCCTGCCCTCCTCGGTCAGGCTCAGCACGTGCCGGGGTGCGGCCACGGCGCCGGGCTCGGTGGCACGCACCAGCAGACCGGCCTTCTCCAGTCGCTTGATCGCCGGGTACAGGGTGCTCTCGGCGACGGGACGCACATGGCCGGTGAGCGCCGCGATGTGGCGGCGCAGTACGTATCCGTGCAGTGGGGCGTCGTACAGGAATCCGAGGATGGCGAGTTCGAGCATGACCGCATTCTTCCGCAGGGATACATCGCTCCACCAATACTGTCTTGACGCTATACCTCGGCTCCGATGTATGTTGGGTCGCAGAGCGCAAGGAGGGGTGCGATGCAGCAGGCCACGTTCGACAGCAGGGGAAGCCGTATCAGCTGGACCGAGGTGTCCGGGGCGGAGCCCGCCCGGGTGTATCTGCACGGGCTCGGATCCCTGTCGGCCGTGTATCACGCACACATCGCGGCCCGGCCGGAACTGACGGGGCGGCGCAGCCTGTTCGTCGATCTGCCCGGACACGGCACGAGCGACCGGCCCCAGGACTTCGGGTACACGCTGGAGGACCATGCCGACGCCGTCGCGGTCGCCCTGGACGCGGCCGGCGCCACCGGCGCGGAACTGATCGGGCACAGCATGGGCGGTGCCGTCGCCGTCGTCCTGGCGCACCGGCGGCCCGATCTCGTCTCCCGGCTGGTACTGACCGAAGCCAATCTGGACGCGTTCCCGCCGTCGACCGCGGCCAGCAGCGGAATCGCCGCCTACGGAGAGGACGAGTTCGTGGAACGGGAGTACGCGCGCGTGCTGGACGCGGTCGGTCCCCTGTGGGCGGCGACGATGCGGCTGGCCGACCCGCGCGCCCTGCACCGCAGCGCCGTCGGCCTGCGCAAGGGCTCGGACCCTGTGATGCGCACGCTCCTGGAGGGGCTGCCCGCCGACCGTGTCTATCTCCAGGGCGAGCACAGCGGTGAACTCGAGGGCCGGGAGAGCCTGGAAGCCGCCGGCGTGCGCGTGGTGACGGTGGCGGGCGCCGGGCACAACGTCATGTTCGACAACCCCGGCGCTTTCGCGGCGGCCGTCGCGGAAACGGCCTGATCCGCCCCGGCCGTCAGGCCTCGCGCACCGCGAGCGCGAGGAAACGGGAGTCCTCGTCGACATACGACGTCATGCGCCAGCCCGAACGGGCCAGAAGAGGGCGGAGGTTGGGCTCCGCCCGCAGATCGTCCGGAGTGAGCGGGCGGCCGTGCCGCGCCGCCAGGGCCGCGCGGCCGATGGGATGGAAGAGCGCGAGCGCACCGCCGGGCCGCACCCCACGGGCCAGTTCACGCAGGTTGGCCACCGGACGGGGCAGATGGGCGATCAGACCGGCCGCGAACACGGCGTCCAGGCAACCCGAACGCAGCGGCAGCGACGCGACGTCCGCGAGCAGCAGGCGCCCGTCCCGGTCCCGGCCCGCCCGCGCGGCTTCCTGGAGCATCGCCGGCGTCAGATCGGCCCCGAGCACCACCCCGGAGGGGCCCACGGCGGCCCGCAACGGCGGCAGGGCCCGCCCCGTGCCGCAGCCCGCGTCCAGCACACGGTCCCCCTCCCGCAACCCGAGATCGGCCACGGCTGCCGCGTAGGCCGGCCCGTCGTCCGGGAACCGGCTGTCCCAGTCGGCCGCCCGGGCGGTGAAGAAGTCCTGGACGTGTGTGTGGTCGTCGCTCATGCTCCGCATGATTCCTCACCGGCACGAGGGATGTCTCTGTGCGCACGTTCGAGCGGGACGCGATCGTTCCGTCGCAATTGTGCTCCATATTCCGCCACCTTTCGAAATGCGCCCCCGCCGTGCGCCCCTGCCCCCTAGCGTCCCGGGGCCATGGGACACCTGGACCACGCCGCCTTCGGCTGGCTGACCCCCGTGCTGTCGTACGTGATGGCCTGCATCGGCGCCGCACTCGGACTGCGCTGCACCGTCCGCGCACTCGCCACCACCGGGCGCTCGCGCCGCAACTGGCTCGTCACGGCGGCCTCCGCCATCGGGACGGGCATCTGGACCATGCACTTCGTGGCCATGCTCGGCTTCCGTGTCAGCGGTACCGACATCCGCTACGACGTGCCGCTGACCATCCTCAGCCTCCTCGTCGCCATGGCCGTGGTCTGCGCCGGCGTCTTCGCCGTCGGTCACAGCCGTGACCGCAACCGCGCCCTCCTCCTGGGCGGGCTCACCACCGGGCTGGGCGTCGCCAGCATGCACTACCTGGGCATGGCCGCGGTCCGGCTGCACGGCGACGTCACGTACGACCCCGCACGCGTCGGACTGTCGGTACTGATCGCCGTGGCCGCGGCGACCGCGGCCCTGTGGGCCGGACTCAACATCAAGTCGCCGCTCGCGGTCACCGTCGCCTCCCTCGTCATGGGGGCGGCCGTCAGCAGCATGCATTACACCGGGATGTCCGCGGTGAGCGTGCGCGTGGACCCCTCCGGCGACACCCTCCCCGGGGCCACGGCGATGCAGTTCATCTTCCCCCTCGCCGTCGGCCTCGGGTCCTACCTGTTCATCACCTCGGCCTTCGTCGCCCTCTCTCCCACGGCCGGCGAGCGCGAGGCGTCCGCCTCCGCCCAGCGGCCCGTCGAAAGCGTCGCCCGCTAGCGGGGCCGGCCCGAACGCACCGCCCACGTCCCGAACGAGGAGGCCATGCGCCCACCCCGTACACCCGAGAAAGCCACCGCCCCGGCACACCGCCCGCGCGGACGCCGCGCACATGCGGGCCCGCCCGCCGACGAGGGCACCGATCACCCGCTCGGCGCGCCGACCGCCCCGGCACGCGCGCGGGGGAGCCGCCGGCACCTGCGGCCCCGGACGGTGCGCGCCAAAGTGGTCAGCCTCCTGATGGTGCCCGTCGTCTCCCTGCTCGCCCTCTGGGCGTACGCCACC
The DNA here is from genome assembly GCF_055600785.1 of Streptomyces sp. NPDC038200. Classification (NCBI taxonomy): domain Bacteria; kingdom Bacillati; phylum Actinomycetota; class Actinomycetes; order Kitasatosporales; family Streptomycetaceae; genus Streptomyces; species Streptomyces sp. NPDC038200. The sequence continues at coordinate 229,824 of NZ_JBVJYH010000009.1, read as the reverse complement.
GTCAGCACCGCCCAGGACATCGCCCGGCTGCGCCAGTCCCAGCGGGTCGACGCCGAACTGCGCACCCCGGTGGCCGCGGCCGTCACCGCGCTCCAGGCCGAACGCACCGCGGCCGTGCGGTACGCCACCACACCCGGAGTCGGGAACGGCGAGGACCTGGAGGACCTCGCGGCCCGCACCGACCGGGCCGTGGCCAAGCTGCGGCTCGGCCGCGGCAGCACGGTCGCCGACAGCCAGGAACTGCCCGCAGGAGTCTCCCAGCGTCTCGATGCCTTCGTCACCGGTGCCGAGCACCTCCGCACGCTGCGGACGGACGTACTGAGCCACGGGACGGGCTGGAACGCCGCGTACGCGCAGTACACCAAGAACATCGGCGCGGCCTTCGCCGTGGACGGCGCCCTCACCGGCGTCCAGCAGGCCGACGTCGCCTCCGACGCGCGCGTGCTGCTCGAATTCTCCCGCGCCGCCGAGGCACTGGCCCAGGAGGACACCCTGCTCGGCAGCGCACGCACCGCCGGCACCCTGCGGGGCGAGCGCCTGCGGCTCTTCGGCGCCGCCGTCGCCGCCCGCCGCACCCTCACCGATACCGCTGTCGCCGATCTGCCCGCCGCTCAACGCGCCGCCTGGCGGGACCTGACGAACAGCGCCTCCTACACCGCCCTGGGCACCGCCGAGGACAAGCTGCTCGCCGCCGGTCCGGATGCCGGGCCGGCCGACATCGCACCGAGGGCCGCCTGGAGCGCCGACCACGCGCGCGTGCGGGACGGCATGCGGACCATCGCGGCGGCCACGGGCCGCGCCGTCGCCGGCCGTGCCGACCCGGTCACCCGCGGCCTGCTCAGCCCCGCCGGCGCCGCCGTGCTCTTCGGGCTCGCCGCAGTCGCCGCCTCCCTCGTCATCTCCGTCCGCATCGGGCGCGCACTCGTGATCGAACTCGTGAACCTGCGCAACGACGCGCTCGAGATCGCCCGCCGCAAACTCCCGGAGGCGATGCGGAAACTGCGCGCCGGCGACGAGATCGACATCCAGGCCGAGGCGCCCGCCGGGCCACCCGCCGAGGACGAGACAGGACAGGTCGCGGAAGCCCTCACCACCGTCCACCGGGCCGCGCTCAGCGCCGCCGTGGAGCGCGCCGAACTCGCCAGCGGCATCTCCGGAGTCTTCGTCAACCTGGCCCGCCGCAGCCAGGTCCTGGTCCACCGCCAGCTCAGCCTCCTGGACAGCATGGAGCGGCGCTCGGACGACCCCGACGAACTGAGCGACCTGTTCCGTCTGGACCATCTCACCACCCGGATGCGACGCCACGCCGAGAGCCTGATCATCCTTTCCGGCGCCGCACCCGGCCGGGCCTGGCGCATGCCCGTGTCCCTGACCGACGTCGTACGGGCCGCCGTCTCCGAGGTCGAGGACTACGCGCGCGTGGAGGTGCGTCAGTTCCCCGAGGCCCACGTCGTCGGCACGGCCGTCGCCGACCTCACCCACCTCCTCGCCGAGCTGGTCGAGAACGCCGCCCAGTTCTCACCGCCCCACACGCGCGTACGGGTCACCGGAGAACCTGTCGGCAACGGCTACGTCCTGGAGATCGAGGACCGGGGGCTCGGCATGGGCACCGACACCCTCGCCGAGGCCAACCGGCGCATCGAACAGTCCGAGGCGCTCGACCTCTTCGACAGCGACCGTCTGGGACTCTTCGTCGTCAGCAGGCTCGCCTCCCGGCACGACATCAAGGTGCATCTGCGGACCTCCCCCTACGGGGGCACCACCGCAGTGGTCCTGCTGCCGACCGCCCTGCTGCACGGGGGCGCGAAACGTTCCTCCCACCAGGACGGACAGACCCGCCCCGACCAGGAACGCGCCTACGCGCGCGTGCCCGGCGCGACCGCGCCACAGGAGGCCGCCGTCGCCGCGCGGCCGGACCGGCCCGCCCTGGCGGCCACGACTCCCGGCGCCCACGGCACCGCGCAGCCCCCGGTGTCCCATGGGCCCCGGCCGGTTCCTGAACCGGAGGACACCGACCAGGCTCCCGGCCCCCACGGCGCCGGCCCGCAACGCCCCGCCCCCGAACCCCCGCCCCCCGGAGTCACCACCTTGAGGCTGCACCGTCCGCCGGACGACTCCGAGCCCTCCGAGGACCTCCCGCGCCGAGTGCGCCAGGCGAGCCTCGCCCCGCAACTGCGCCACCAGCGCACCGAGGAACCGGCCGCGCAGCCCGCCCGGCACGGCGACGACCGGCGCACCCCCGAACTCGTACGGGACCGCATGGCGGCCTACCGCGACGGCTGGACGCGCGGCGGTGGCAGGCCGCCCGGCCGCGGCCCCGCCCCGCAACCCGGAACGGGCAGTCACAGCAGCGAAGGAGACCCGGCATGATCCAGGACCCGACCCCGAGAACCGGCCACCGATCCGGCGAACTGGACTGGCTGCTCGACGACCTGGTGATGCGCGTGACCGAGGTACGGCACGCCGTCGTGCTCTCCAACGACGGACTGGCGGTCGGCGCCTCCTCCGGCCTCGCCCGGGAGGACGCCGAGCACCTCGCCGCCGTGGCCTCCGGCTTCAACAGCCTCGCCAAGGGCGCCGGACGGCACTTCGCAGCGGGCGGAGTCCGCCAGACCATGGTCGAGATGGACGACGCGTTCCTCTTCGTCGCCGCCGCCGGCGACGGTTCCTGCCTCGCCCTGCTCACCGCGGTCACGGCCGACATCGGACTCGTCGCCTACGAGATGGCCCGCCTCGTCAAACGCGTCGGTGAGCACCTCCACACGGCGCCACGCGTCGCGGCCCGGCCGCCCGCCGCCGGATGATCCGGAAAGGCCGCACCGATGACCGACGACCCGACCGGCGGCCCCCGGGAGCCGGGCAGCCAGTGGTACGACGGCGAGGCAGGGCCCCTGGTCCGCCCGTACGCCATGACAGGCGGCCGTACCCAGCCCGGACCCACCGGCGTACGCTTCGACCTGATCGCGCTCGTCACACTCGACCCGGCCGCACCGGCACTCGACGACGACACCGCGCTCGGTCCCGAGCACCGGAGCCTGATCGACCTGTGCCGCGCGGAGACACAGTCGGTGGCCGAACTCGCCGCGGACGCGGACCTTCCGGTCGGCGTGATCAGGGTGCTCATCGGGGATCTCCTGGAACGGGGCTGCGTGACCATCAGCCGCCCCGTCCCCCCGGCGCACCTCCCCGACGAACGGATCCTGCGCGAGGTCATCGAGGGACTGCGAGCGCTGTAGATGAGCGATCGGAAACCGTCGTACCCCTCGCCGCTTCCGCATCTGTACGCCCGGCCGTGTCCCGGCCCGTCCGTTCCGGGCGCATTGCGGCGGCGAACGGGCGCAAGCCGGTCATGTCAGGGCCACTTCGGTCCCCTCGCCCCGGCGGACAACCCCCTTGTCATGATGCTGACTTCACCCCCGGAGCACGCGGACGCCGGCCGCAACCGGCCCTCCCGAGAGAAGTGATCATGGTCTCCGAGCATTCCGACGCCACCGGCGACACCACTGCCCTGGCGCTGAAGATACTGGTCGCCGGTGGCTTCGGCGTCGGCAAGACGACCCTGGTCGGGGCCGTCAGCGAGATCCGGCCGCTGCGCACCGAGGAACTGCTCAGCGAAGCCGGCCAACTGGTGGACGACACCGACGGCGTGGACCACAAGGTCACCACGACCGTGGCCATGGACTTCGGCCGCATCACCATCCGCTCCGGTCTGTCGCTCTACCTCTTCGGCACACCGGGGCAGGACCGCTTCTGGTTCCTGTGGGACGAGCTGGCCCAGGGCGCCCTCGGTGCCGTGGTCCTCGCGGACACCCGGCGCCTGGAGGACTGCTTCCCCGCCGTCGACTACTTCGAGCACCGGAGGATCCCGTTCGTGGTCGCCGTCAACTGCTTCACCGGAGCCCGCGGCTACGGCGCCCACGACGTCTCCCGTGCGCTCGACCTCGACCGCGGTACGCCCGTGGTGCTGTGCGACGCGCGGGATCGCGACTCCGGCAAGGAGGTGCTCATCCGGCTCGTCGAGTACGCCGGGCGGATGCACACCGCCCGGCTCCTGGACTCGGTCGGCTGAGACCGCCGCTCAGGCCGCGACGTCCCGCATGGCCAGCACGGTGCCGATCGCGACGCGGACGAGGAGCTCTCCCGGTACGCCGTTGCGGGCGCCGTACTCCTCGGCGCGCTCCTCGCCCATGTACCGGGCGGCGATCCGGGTGGCCCAGTGACGCACCTCGTCCAGATCCTCCGACAGTTGGGCACGGCCGTTCAGCACCACGAAATGGAACGGCGGACGGTCGTCGTCCACACACAGGGCAACCCGTCCGTCCCGGGCCAGGTTGCGCCCCTTCACCGTGTCCTTGCCGGTGTTGAACACCACCTCGTCCCCGTCCAGGAGAAACCAGATCGGAGCCACGTGCGGGCTCCCGTCGGCGCGGACGGTGGACAGCTTGCCGGTGCGGGTGCCGTCCGAGACGAACGCCCGCCATTCCTCATCGGTCATCTTCTCTGCCATGGGCCCATCCTGCTTGCCCGTACGCCGGTCGTGGGGAAGGCTGGCGGGAGTTCCTCCAGCCAGGGGGAGACATCACACGGGGAGACGGACATGGCGCAGAACCAGGGTCTCGGATGGCTCCTGGACGATCTGACCGAGCGGGTGGACCATGTGCGTCACGCACTGGTCCTGTCGAACGACGGGTTGGTCACCGCGGCGAGCACGGGCCTGCGTCGCGAGGACGCCGAGCACCTCGCCGCCGTGGCGTCCGGGCTGCACAGCCTGGCCAAGGGCTCGGGACGCCACTTCGGCGCGGGCCGGGTGCGACAGACGATGATCGAGTACGACGACGCCGTGCTGTTCGTGACCGCGGCCGGCACCGGTAGCTGTCTGTGTCTGCTCAGCGGGGCCGAGGCCGACATCGGTCAGATCGCCTACGAGATGACCCTGCTCGTCAACCGGGTGGGCGAACACCTCGGAGTCGACGCAAGGCAACCCGAGCGAACCCGCATAGCAGACGCCTGACCAGCGTTTTCGCTGACAGCCGCGGAGTTTTCCACAGGCTCGCCACGGGGGGCGACGGTCCGGCTACGGTGGGTGCACGGCGAACGCGCAGGGCGTGAGCCACGGACTCCACGGGGGAGCGCGACATGTCGGCAAGCACCTTCGGCCCACCCGGCTCCAGTAGCTGTACGCCGAGCCGGGCGGCTCGTGAACTGGGTCTCAAACGAAGCGAGTTCGACCTGGCCGTGCGGCTCGGTCGCATCCGGACCGTGCCCCACGAGGGCAGGGGAGGGGACCGGCGGGTGGAACATGCGGAGATCGACCGTCTCCGCGCACAGAGCGGCTTCCCGGACTCCGTCCGCGAGCGTGTCCGGACCGTGGGCACGGCCGAGGGAGCGGCTCTCATGGAGATCCCGGCCGGCCGGTTCACCCGGCTCGCCCGCCTGGGCCTGCTCGTGCCGGTCACGTACTACCTGAACCGCTACCGGACCGTGATCTGGCTCTATCTGGCCGAGGAACTGCGTCAGTTCGCGGCGGGCGCCGAGAACGCGCACCTGCTCAAGGGGCGTACGCCCGAGACCTTGCGGAGCCAGCTGGCGGCGGGAGTGGATCTGCGGGCCCGGAACTGGCGGGGGCGTCATCTGGGGTTCCTGCTGCGGCAGGCCGACGACCCGTGGGCCCGTGCCGGTGCGGTGGCCGCGTTCCTCGCGCCCGTCGAGGTCGCCGATGTCGTCAGGGACCCTTACGAGCGTGCCTTTCTCCACCGGTTCCGGCCCGCGCCACCAGGACACGGCGTGCCCGGGTCGCCCTCCGCCCACCTCGCCGAGCGGATCATGACGGCGCAGGACGCGGACGAGGTCGCCTGGCTGCGCAGCGACCTGGCGCGCTCGATGGGGGAGGCGCGTGAAGTCTCGCCCGCGCCGCGGCCGACGGCCCGCCGCGTCCCCTCGACGGGCCGAGCCGTGGCCCGGCCCATCCCGCCGATGGCACGGACGGTCACCCGGCCGACGGAAGAGACGACGACGCTCCTGGGGGCCGAGGCCGCGGGACGCTCACCGGAGCCGGCGGTGCGGACGGCGGCGTCGCTCGCCCTCCGGCGCCACGAACCGGAACGGCCCGCCAGGTCACGGTCCTCTCGGGGTCTTCGAGCCTGGCTACGGCGGAGAAGCACACGGCCCGCCCGGCCCGCCGGTCCCGCGCGGGTCTGAAGCACCCGGCCAGCAGTCCTGCCGGCGGGCTACAGGGCCCGGAACAGGCCTTCCTGGACGACCGAGACGAGCAGTCGTCCCTCCAGGTCGTAGATGCGCCCGCGGGCCAGCCCGCGCCCGCCGACGGCGATCGGCGACTCCTGGTCGTACAGGAACCACTCGTCCGCACGGAACGGCCGGTGGAACCACATGGCGTGGTCCAGCGAGGCCAGATCGAAGTTCCGCGGGCCCCACAGGGGTTCGACAGGGATGCGGACCGCGTCCAGCAGCGTCATGTCGCTGGCGTAGGTCAGCGCGCACGTGTGGACCAACGGGTCGTCACCGAGAGGTCCGACGGCGCGCATCCAGACGGCACTGCGCGGCTCGGCGCCGTCGATCTCCTCGGCGTTCCAGCGCAGCCGGTCGACGTACCGGATGTCGAACGGCTGGCGGCGCGCCATCCGCTCCAACTGCTCCGGCAGCACGCCGAGCTGCTTGCGGATCTCCTCGGCCACCGTCGGCAGGGAGTCCGGGTGCGGCACCTCGCGGGCCGGCGGCAGCTGGTGCTCGAACGGTCCTTCCTCCGGCTTGTGAAAGGAGGCGGTCAGATTGAAGATCGTGCGGCCCTGCTGCACGGCCGTGACCCGCCGTGTTGTGAAGGAGCGTCCGTCGCGGACCCGCTCCACCTGGTACACGATCGGCACACCCGGCCGGCCAGGGCGCAGGAAGTACGCGTGGAGCGAGTGCACCGGGCGATCACCGTCCGTGGTGCGGCCGGCCGCGACCAGCGCCTGGCCCGCCACCTGGCCGCCGAAGACCCGCTGCAGGGACTCCTGGGGGCTGCGGCCACGGAAGATGTTGACCTCGATCTGCTCCAGGTCGAGCAGGTCGACCAGTCTCTCGGCCGGATTCGTCATCGGTGGGCTTCTCCTTGGCTTGCCACGGGGCGCGAGCGGGTCACAGCTGGCCGACGTCGGTGACGCGGACGACCGCCCGGCCCTCGGCGTCGGAGGCCACGAGGTCGATCTCCGCGCTGATGCCCCAGTCGTGGTCGCCGTTCGGATCGTCGAAGATCTGGCGGACGCGCCAGAGGCTGTTCTCCGGCTCCTCCTTGATCACGAGCAGCTTGGGACCGCGTGCGTCGGGGCCGGTGCCGAGGTCCTCGTACTCGTCCCAGTACTTGTCCATCGCCTCGCCCCACGCGTCGGCGTTCCAGCCGGACTCGGCGTCCATCTCGCCGAGTTCCTCGACCTGGTCCAGGGCGGCCAGCTCCACGCGCCGGAACATGGCGTTGCGGACCAGGACGCGGAAGGCACGGGCGTTGGCGGTGACCGGCTTGACCTCGTCGGCCTTCTCCTGGGCCTCCTCGGCGGTCATCTCCTCCGGGTTGGCGAGCTGCTCCCACTCGTCCAGCAGGCTGGAGTCCACCTGGCGCACCATCTCGCCCAGCCACTCGATCAGGTCCTGCAGGTCCTCGGACTTCAGGTCGTCCGGGATGGTGTGGTCCAGGGTCTTGTAGGCGCCGGCGAGGTAGCGCAGCACGATGCCCTCGGTGCGGGCCAGCTCGTAGAAGGACACCAGCTCCGTGAAGGACATCGCCCTCTCGTACATGTCCCGGATCACCGACTTCGGCGACAGCGGGTGGTCACCGACCCACGGGTGGCTCTTGCGGTAGGTGTTGTACGCGTGGAAGAGCAGCTCTTCCAGCGGCTTCGGGTACGTGACGTCCTGGAGGCGCTCCATGCGCTCCTCGTACTCGACGCCGTCCGCCTTCATCGCGGCCACGGCCTCCCCGCGCGCCTTGTTCTGCTGGGCGACGAGGATCTGCCGCGGGTCGTCCAGAGTGGACTCGACGACGGACACCATGTCGAGCGCGTAGGACGGCGACTCGGGGTCGAGGAGTTCGAAGGAGGCGAGCGCGAACGTGGACAGCGGCTGGTTCAGCGCGAAGTCCTGCTGGAGATCGACCGTGAGCCGGACGATGCGGCCCTCGGCGTCCGGCTTGTCGAGCTTCTCCACGATTCCGCCGTCCAGCAGGGAACGGTAGATCGCGATCGCCCGGCGGATGTGGCGGAGCTGCTGCCTGCGCGGCTCATGGTTGTCCTCCAGGAGGTGGCGCATCGCCTCGAAGGCGTTGCCCGGACGGGCGATCACCGACAGCAGCATCGTGTGCGTCACCCGGAATCGCGAGGTCAGCGGCTCCGGCTCCGACTCGATCAGCTTCTGGAAGGTGTTCTCCGTCCAGCCGACAAAACCCTCCGGTGCCTTCTTGCGCACCACCTTGCGCCGCTTCTTCGGGTCGTCGCCCGCCTTCGCCAGCGCCTTCTCGTTCTCGATGACGTGCTCCGGCGCCTGCGCGACCACGAGCCCCGCGGTGTCGAAACCGGCCCGGCCGGCCCGGCCCGCGATCTGGTGGAACTCGCGGGCCCGCAGAGTCCGCACCCGGCTGCCGTCGTACTTGGTCAGCGCCGTGAACAGCACCGTGCGGATCGGCACGTTGACGCCCACGCCGAGCGTGTCCGTGCCGCAGATGACCTTCAGCAGACCGGCCTGGGCGAGCTTCTCCACCAGGCGCCGGTACTTGGGCAGCATGCCGGCGTGGTGCACACCGATGCCGTGCCGTACGTAACGGGAAAGGTTGCGGCCGAACTTGGTGGTGAAACGGAAGTTGCCGATCAGCTCGGCGATCTGGTCCTTCTCCTCGCGCGAGCACATGTTGATGCTCATCAGCGCCTGCGCCCGCTCCACGGCCTGCGCCTGGGTGAAGTGCACGATGTACACCGGTGCCTGCTTGCTCTCCAGCAGGTCCGTGAGCGTCTCGGTGAGGGGGGTGAGCTTGTACTCGTAGGAGAGGGGCACCGGGCGGGTCGCCGAGCGGACCACCGACGTGGGGCGGCCGGTGCGGCGGGCGAGGTCCTTCTCGAAGAAGGACACATCACCCAAAGTGGCCGACATCAGGATGAACTGCGCCTGAGGCAGTTCCAGCAGCGGGATCTGCCAGGCCCAGCCGCGGTCACCCTCGGCGTAGAAATGGAACTCGTCCATGACGACCTGGCCGACGTCGGCGTTCTTGCCGTCGCGCAGTGCGATCGACGCCAGCACCTCGGCGGTGCAGCAGATCACCGGCGCGTCGGCGTTCACGGAGGCGTCACCGGTGAGCATGCCGACGTTCTCGGTGCCGAAGAGCTTGCACAGCTCGAAGAACTTCTCCGACACCAGAGCCTTGATCGGTGCCGTGTAGAAGGTGACCTCGTCCCGGGCCAGCGCGGCGAAGTGCGCCCCCGCGGCGATCATGCTCTTGCCGGAGCCGGTGGGCGTCGAGACGATCACGTTCGCCCCGGAGACCACCTCGATCAGCGCCTCCTCCTGGTGGGGGTAGAGGGTGAGGCCGCGCTCCTGCGCCCACGACTCGAAGGCTTCGTACAGGGCGTCGGGGTCGGCGGTCGGCGGCAGCTGATCGATGAGGGTCACGCCCCCATCTTGCCTGGCCCACCGCCCGAGCGGGGAATCGGCTGCGGATGCGAAGATCACGGCGGCTACGCTGTGTCGCCGACGCAGCGTCAGCGCACCGGGTCAACTGGACAGCGGCACACGAGGAATGGGGCGGGAAGCGGCCATGATGGGACCAGCACACTCACTGTCGGGGGCCGCGGCCTGGCTGGGCGTCGGGGCGGCCGCCGCGGCGGCCGGACACGCGATGCCCTGGCCGGTCCTCCTGGTGGGCGCCCTGATCTGCGCCGGCGCCGCGCTCGCCCCGGACCTCGATCACAAGGCCGCCACCATCTCCCGGGCCTTCGGGCCGATCTCCCGCTGGATCTGCGAGATCGTGGACAAGCTGTCGTACGCCGTCTACAAGGCGACCAGGAAGCAGGGCGACCCGCGGCGCTCCGGCGGTCACCGTACGCTGACGCACACCTGGGTATGGGCGGTCCTGATCGGCGCCGGCTGCTCCGCCGCGGCGATCACGGGAGGCCGCTGGGCGGTGCTGGCGATCCTGTTCGTGCACATGGTGCTCGCGATCGAGGGTCTGCTGTGGCGGGCGGCGCGCGGTTCCAGCAGCGACGTCCTGGTCTGGCTGCTGGCGGCGACCAGCGCGTGGATCCTCGCGGGAGTGCTGGACAAGCCGGGCAACGGCTCCGACTGGCTGTTCACCGCACCCGGGCAGGAGTACCTGTGGCTGGGGCTCCCGATCGTGCTGGGTGCGCTGGTGCACGACATCGGGGACGCGCTGACCGTGTCCGGCTGCCCGATCCTGTGGCCGATCCCGGTGGGGCGCAAGCGCTGGTACCCGCTGGGGCCGCCGAAGGCGATGCGGTTCCGGGCGGGCAGCTGGGTCGAGCTGAAGGTGCTGATGCCGGTGTTCATGCTGCTCGGGGGAGTGGGCTGCGCCGCGGCCCTCAATGTGATCTGAGGGAGCCCTCGCCGTCAGGACTCGGTCCGGCGAAGCTCCGGGAATCAGGTCGTCTCGCCCGCGTCCGCCCCGCCGTACCGGCGCTCGAAGCGTGCGATCCGGCCCTCGGCGTCGACCGTGCGGGCCGTGCCCGTGGAGAAGGGGTGGCTCTCCGAGGAGATCTCCACGTCGACCACCGGATAGGTCCGGCCGTCGTCCCACTCGATGGTCTGGTCGCTCCGCGCGGTGGACCGGGTCAGGAACGCGTAGCCGGCGGCGCGGTCGCGGAAGACCACGGGACGGTAGTCGGGGTGCTTGTCCTGCTGCATGGCGGCTCCTCGTGCGGGACGGCCGGGACGGCGCCGTCCGGACGGTCCTGCTCAGCCGGGGAGGGAGTCCTCGTCGACGATGTGCATCGCGGCCTCCTCGGCGGAGGCGGCGGCCCCGTCGATGCCGACGTCGGTGGCCACGAGCGCGGCCTCCTCGTCCTCGTGCGCGCCCTCGTCGGGTGCCACCAGCCGGCCCGAGCGGAAGTTGCCGACCTCGTTGTCCAGCAGCTCTCCGTCCGTGCCCGCACAGTCGCCGATGCCGTCGCCGTCGGGCGTGGTGGGGTCGGGCAGCTCCTCGGCCAGCCGCTGGTCGAGCGTCTCGCCCGCCTGGCGTTCGGCCGCCGTGACGCCGATGTGTTCGACCGCCCACGGCCGCTCGGGAGGGGACCAGCCGCGGTCGAGAGGTTCGGCGACGCCGTCGAAGTCAAGTGTGTCCTCGACGTCGAGCACCCCCGTATCCTCCGGGATCTCCGAGGAATCGGGCTGGTAGACGTCGTCCCCCCAGCCGTCGGCGCTGTCCACGACTACCTCCAGATGGTGAGGACGGCCGGGTGCCGCCCCAGCGGGCGGCGGGCCGTCGGGACACACGGCACGGGAGTCGCACGCCGTGAACCGCGCGGTTCCCGGGCGCGCCCGAGCCGGTGCCGCCGCTCTCCAGCCTTCCACCCCTGCTCGGCACCGCGCAACGCCACGCGCCCCGGCGGGTGCGCACGGCCCTGCGCGGAAGCAGGACGACGCGGACGCACCCGCCCCCCCGCAGGCGCGGTCACTCCCGGCAGCGCTCACCCGTGCCAGGACCGCCACAGCGCCGCGTACGCTCCCTCCGCCGCGACCAGCTCGTCATGGCTGCCCAGCTCGCTGATGCGGCCGTTCTCCACGACGGCGATCACGTCGGCGTCATGGGCGGTGTGCAGACGGTGAGCGATGGCCACCACGGTGCGCCCGTCGAGCACACGCGCCAGGGAGCGTTCCAGGTGGCGGGCCGCCCGCGGATCGAGGAGCGAGGTCGCCTCGTCCAGGACCAGCGTGTGCGGGTCGGCCAGCACCAACCGGGCCAGCGCGATCTGCTGCGCCTGCGCCGGAGTGAGGGAGAGGCTGCCGGATCCCACCTCGGTGTCCAGGCCGTCGTCCAGCGCCCGCGCCCACTCGTCCGCGTCGACCGCGCCCAGGGCGGCCCACAGCTCGGCGTCGTGGCTGCCGACGGGACTGTCCCCGCTCGGGTCGTGCCGGGAGTGGGGGAGGGCCAGCAGCAGGTTGTCGCGCAGGGAGCCCACGAAGACATGGTGCTCCTGGTTGACGAGGGCGACGTGCGAGCGGACGCGTTCCGCGGGCATCCGGGACAGCTCCGCCCCGCCCAGGGTGACCCTGCCGTCCCGGGGCGCGTAGATCCCGGCGAGGAGCCGGCCCAGGGTGGACTTGCCGGCGCCGGAGGGGCCGACCAGGGCGAGCCGGGTGCCCGGCGCCACCTCCAGGGAGACCTTGCGCAGCACGTCGACGCCCTCGCGGTAGCCGAAGTGCACCCGGTCGGCCTGCACGGCCCGTCCGTCGGGGGCCAGCGAGGCGTCCCCGGCGTCCGGCTCGATGTCCCGCACACCGACCAGGCGGGCCAGCGACACCTGGGCGACCTGCACCTCGTCGTACCAGCGCAGGATCAGGTTCACCGGATCGACGAGCATCTGCGCGATCAGCGCGCCGGTGGTCAGCCGGCCCACGCTGATCCACCCCTGCAGGACGAACACACCGCCGACCATCAGGACCGAGCCGAGCACGAGGAGGTGGACGGTGTTGATGACCGGGAAGAGCACGGAGCGGAGCCAGAGCGTGTAGCGCTCCCAGGCCGTCCATTCCTTGATGCGCCGCTCCGACAGGGCCACACGGCGGGCGCCGAGACGGTGTGCCTCGATGGTGTGGCCCGCGTCCACGGTCTCGGCGAGCGCGGCGGCGACGGCGGCGTACCCGGCGGACTCCGAGCGGTAGCCGGCCGGCGCCCGCTTGAAGTACCAGCGGCAGCCGATCACCAGGACAGGGACGGCGAGCAGTACCGCGGCGGCCAGCGGCGGAGCGGTCACGACCAGCCCGCCGAGCAGCAGCAGGGCCCACACGACACCGATGGCCAGCTGGGGCACGGCCTCACGCATGGCGTTGGCCAGGCGGTCGATGTCGGTGGTGATGCGCGAGAGCAGGTCGCCGGTGCCCGCCCGTTCCAGCACGCCCGGCGGCAGTCCGACGGACCGGACGAGGAAGTCCTCGCGCAGATCGGCCAGCATCCGCTCGCCCAGCATCGCGCCCCGCAGCCGTACCTGGCGGACGAACACGGCCTGCACGGCCAGCGCGAGCACGAACAGTCCGGCGGTCAGACCCAGATGCAGTTCCTCGGTCCGGTCCGTCACCCGCTCGACCAGGCCGCCGAGCAGGTACGGGCCCACCATGGAGGCGATCACGGCCACCGTGTTGACGACGATGAGCAGCAGGAAGGCCCGGCGGTGCCGGCGGAACAGTTCGGTGACGTAGGCGCGCACGGTCGCGGCGGCGCCGACGGGCAGAGTGGTGGCGGTCGTCGGGGCCGCCGGGTCGTACGCCGGTGGCGCAACGCCGATCATGCGCTCTCCTCGATCTCTTCCAGCTCCTGGAGCGCGTCCAGCAGCATGCCTTCACCGGCCACGGCCAGTTCCTCGTCGGTCTCCCGGGTCACCACGGCCCGGTATCGCGGCTCGCCGTCGACCAGCTCGTGGTGCACGCCGACCGCCACGACCTCGCCGTCGTGCACCAGGGCGACCCGGTCCGCGCGGTCGAGAAGCAGCGGTGAGGAGGTGAACACCACGGTCGTGCGCCCCGACCGCAGCCGGCGCAGCCCGTCCGCGATCCGGGCCTCGGTGTGGGAGTCGACCGCGGAGGTCGGCTCGTCCAGCACCAGCACCTCCGGGTCGGTGATCAGCGACCTGGCGAGGGCGAGCCGCTGGCGCTGGCCGCCGGACAGCGACCGTCCGCGCTCGGTGATGCGGGCGTCCATCGGGTCGCCCGCGTCCAGCGAGCCCTGCACGAGCGCGTCCAGCACGTCCTCGCACTGCGCGGCCGTCAGCGCGTCCGCCGCCCGTACGGCGCCGGAGGCGGGTACGTCGAACAGCTCGCGCAGCGTGCCGGACAGCAGCACCGGGTCCTTGTCCTGGACCAGGACGGCGGTCCGGGCGCTGTCGAGCGGAAGCTCGTCCAGGGGCACCCCGCCCAGCAGCACCGACCGGCCCGGCTCCGCGGGATGGCCGCCCAGCCGCTCGGCGAGCCTGCCCGCCGCGTCCGGGTCACCGCACACCACGGCGGTGAACCGGCCGGCGGGAGCGAGGAGACCGGTCGCCGGGTCGTACAGATCGCCGGCCGGTACCTCGGCCTCGCGCGTGCCGTCGGTGGCCGTGAGCCGCTCCAACGACAGCACCCGCGCCGCGCGCTTGGCCGAGGGCCGGGAGAAGGAGTACGCCATCGCGATCTCCTCGAAGTGCCGCAGGGGGTAATTGAGGACCATGACGGCGCTGTAGACGGTGACGAGTTCGCCGACCGTGATCCGGCCCTGGCGGGCCAGGCCGACGCCGTGCCAGACGACGGCGATCAGCAGCAGTCCGGGCAGGAGCACCTGGACGGCGGAGATCAGCGACCACATCCGGGCGCTGCGCACGGCGGCGTGCCGTACCTCCTGCGAGGCCCGGCGGTAGCGGTCGAGAAACAGCTCCTCGCCGCCGATGCCGCGCAGCACCCGCAGCCCGGCGACGGTGTCCGAGGCCAGCTCGGTGGCCCGGCCCGCCTTCTCGCGCTGCACGTCGGCGCGGCGCGTCGCCCGAGGCAGCAGCGGCAGCACCGCCAGCGCCACCACGGGCAGCCCCACGGCCACGACGACACCGAGGGCGGGCTGGTACACGACCAGGCCGACGCAGACGACCACGACCGTCAGCGCGGCGGCGGTGAACCGGGAGACGGCCTCGACGAACCAGCCGATCTTCTCCACGTCACCGGTGGAGACGGACACCACCTCACCGGCGGCCACCCGCCGGGTCAGGGCGGAGCCGAGCTGGGCCGCCTTGCGGGCCAGCAGCTGCTGGACGCGGGCGGCGGCGGTGATCCAGTTGGTGACGGCGGTGCGGTGCAGGAAGGTGTCACCGAGGGCGATGGCGATTCCGCACAGCAGCATCAGACCACCCGTCAGGGCGAGCCGGGAGCCGGAGCGGTCGACGGCCGCCTGTACGGCGAGACCGACGCAGAAGGGCAGGGCGGAGACGCCCACGAAGTGGAGCAGGCCCCAGGCGAGCGACTTCAGCTGCCCGCCCAGCTGGTTGCGCCAGAGCCACCACAGGAATCGGGGACCCGAGCGTGCGTCGGGCACGCCCGGATCGGGATACGGAAGGTCTTGAATCTGCATGACGTCCCAGTGGCTCGTGTCAGAGGGAGGGATAGGAGCGGAGCGCCACGGTGAGCGGCGACAAGCCGTGAAAGGTTCGCGTCGCAGAGTGGTGAATTTCAAACAGTTTTTCTTGACGGCCCGCGAAATCCACCGACTTCCGGCCAAGCCCCCTCGTTCCGCCCGTCAAGCATCGGGGAGGCACGGTCACCCGGCACGGTGACGATCCGGCAGACCGCCCCATCGGCCGGTTCGCGATGACAGCCTGGACGAATGCGGATCGACAGCGCGCGGCGCAGGACGATCGCGACGGCGGCCCTCGGTGTCCTCCTCGCGACGCTCGCCGCATGCGCCACCGCATCCCCCGGTCCGGCCCGCACCCCGGGCGCGCGCGGCGCTCACGGCCGCTCCGCACCGGCATCCACCGTGGCATCCGCCCCCACGGCCGACCCGACCCGCATCCCGGGCGTGGGCGACCGCCTGTACCGACGGATCCCCGCCGGCTCCCGACAGGTCGTGGCCGTGTACGGCGAGGACGAGGACTCGGCCGACTCCAGGGTCGTGCTGTACATCCGGCGGGGAGCGGAGTGGCGGGCGGTGGGCGGCTGGCCCGCGCACAACGGGCGCCGCGGCTGGACCACGGACCATCACGAGGGCGACCAACGCACCCCGGTCGGCGTGTTCACCCTCACGCAGGCGGGCGGTGTGCTCGCCGATCCGGGCACCAGGCTGCCCTACGACCAGGACGCGGACGCCTACGCACCCCCGCGAGGGTGGGACGCGGCCCATCAGCACGACTTCGACTACGTCATCGCCATCGACTACAACCGGCTCGACGGCACGCCACCGCGCGACGCGAGCCGCCCCTGGGGCGCGGACAGGGGCGGCGGCATCTGGTTGCACATGGACCACGGCAGTGGCACGTCGGCCTGCGTCAGCGTCTCCGGGCAGGCCATGGAGTTCCTGCTGCGCACGCTGGACCCGGCGCGCCGGCCGGTCGTGGTGATGGGGGACAGGGCGACGCTGACGGCGTAGCGGAGGATGCGTGCCGCGGCCTCCCTCTCGTGTCCCGTCCAGCGTCCCGTGTCAGGTTCCCGGCTTCCCGGCGTCACCGCCCTGCCGAGGGAGCGATCTATCCCTGCGGTTCCTCCTGGATTTCTTCCTGTGCCTCGTCCTGTGGTTCATCCTGCGGCTCGTCCTGTGGTTCGTCCTGCGGTTGATCCCGTCGTTCTCCCTGTGGTTCTCCCTGCGGTTCATCCTGGGGTTCTGCCAGGGGCCCTCCCAGAGGCTCCCCTTGCGGCACTCCCGCAGGCGCTCCCTGCGGTGCCCCCTGAAGCGATGCCTGTGGTTGTCCCTGAGGTGCCCCCTGAAGCGCTCCTTGCGGTTGTCCCTGAGCCGCTCCCGCAGGTGCTCCCTGCGGTTGTCCCTGTGGCTGTCCCTGTGGCCCCGCCGTCGCGGCGGACGAGTCCACCAGGTCCACGTCGCTGGCCCGGACGTAGGCCAGCCGGTGGCCGAACTGGATCTCGTAGTACCGCTCCTGGCCCCACACCACCGGGTTGGGCGTCTCGCTGAACGTCTTGGAGGTGTAGGAACTGCCGACGCCGGACTGCGTCACATAGCGCTGGCCCGCCAGGAAGCTGTAGGGGAGCGGGGAGTCGGTCGGCTCTTCCACGTCCTCCGGGTAGGCGTCCTCCTCCGGGAGGGCGCGTCCGTACACCGGGATCTCGTCCAGGCCGTCCTTCGGCGTGACCATGCGCCCGGACGCACCGACGGCGGTCGGGTTCTCCTTGGGGTTCTTGAACCACGCCTTCCGGCCCTGGTACCAGATCGCCGTCCAGTCGCCGTTGCGGTCGGCGACGGCGAAGGTCTGACCGGTCGAGACGCGTGATCCCAGGTCGTTGATGTCCTCCGTGGAGTTGTCGCCCTCCGGTCTGCGGCCCGGGTCCTGGATCAGTTGGGCATGCTCGTTCGGCTCGGTGTACAGGCGGACCGCGCTGGAACCATGCGGCCGACAGAGTGCACCACTGCCGGTGCACCCCGTGAATCGCGGCTTGTTCTTGCCGTAGTCCGGCAGGATGGTCACGACGTCGCTGTCCGGTCCTGCGGTCGCCCGCAGCGGTGCGCCGAGGAGGTCGAAGTAGTGCCGCCAGTCCCAGAAGGGGCCCGGGTCGTCGTGCATGTCGGGAATGGAGTCCGCGGTCGGGGCCGGCACGTTGTCGTGGCCGAAGATGTGCTGCCGGTCCAGCGGAATGCCGTACTTCTTCGTGAGGTACCGCACCAGGTGCGCCGAGGCCTGGTACATCCGCTCCGTGTACCAGGTTCCGGGCTGCGTGAGGAAGCCCTCGTGCTCGATGCCGATCGAGCGGGCGTTCACGAACTGGCTGCCGGAGTGCCAGGCCTCGTCCTTGGTCTTGACGTGCTGCGTGACGTGGCCGTCGCTGGAGCGGATCGAGTAGTGCCACGAGGACTCCGTCGGAGTCTGCACCGTCTGGAACATGCTCGGCAGCTCCGCCTCGGTGTCGTGGATGACGATGTACTCGATCGGCTGGTCCCTGGGGCGGTCGCCCAGGTCGTGGTTGCCGTAGTCGGTGTCGCTGTCCTCGGTCTCGATCTCCACGTACGGCGCGCCGAGCCAGTCGCAGGCCAGCTCGGCGGGGCACTCGACCTCCTTCGACCGCTGCGGGCCCTGCAGGCGCGGGGTGCGGTGGTGCTGCTGCACTCCGGGGGTGGCGGGGAGGGTGACCTCCTGCCCTTCGGCGGTGGTGCGGTGCGCGCCCTTGCGGATCAGGGCGAAGACGTCGTCGGCGTACGCCGCCGCTGACGTGACGTCACGTGTGCCCGGGTAGCGCGCCACCGTCTCCCACCAGTCCGCGGGGTTGGCGCTGAGAGGTTTGCCGAGCTGTCGCTGAGTGGCCGCCAGCAGGGCGGCGCCGCCGCGCACGTTGGCGACGGCGTCCGTCCGCAGACGCTCGGTGGGGGCCTGGATGAGCCGTGCCGCGTGCTGGAGGTCCGCCGGCTGCACGGCGTGCCGGGCCGAGGGACCCGTCTGCTCCGCGGTGAGCGACCCCGCCGCCCCCGTCTGCGGCCGGGCGCCGCCCTTGTCCGGCGGCTGCGTGCCGGTCGCGGGGGCCCTGGCCGGGACGCGCTCGGTGTCCACCAGGTGCATCGGTCCGAAGCCGCCCGCGACGCTGGGTGCGCCCGGATGGGAGTCCCAGCGTGTCTGCATGTAGGACACGCTCATGAGCACACTGCGCGGTACCTGGAACTCGCGCGCGGCGTCCGTGAAGGCGTCCTGCAGACGCCGGTCCGCCACGTCGTCGGCGCCGGACGTCGGGAGGATCAGCAGAGGCGGCAGCAGCGCCGCCCCCGCGATCACACAGGCCGTGAGGCGGCACCTCCGGATGGCCCCGGGGGCATGTGCAGAAACAATTCTTCTCATCGCAGAGGCTCTCCCAACCACGCTCGTTCGCAACCAGGACAAAGGAGTTGCCCGTCACGCCACCCCTTGTACGTTTCCGTGCCCGGCGCGCCGTGTCGTGGCGAGCGTCACCGGGGTGGACCAGCGGTCCGGCAGAGGCCACCCGGTCGGCGGCAAGGACTCGGCTGCCTGGGGCAACCACGCGGGACCGCGGGCGGGCTCAGTCCTCGACCGGGTCCACCTGCCAGTCGGGGTGGCCCGGCATGGGTGGGGTGTGCGCGCCGTACAGCCACGGGGTCAGGAACGGTTCCAGGTCCTCGCCCGCGACCCGGGACGCGAGCGCGACGAAGTCCCGGGTGCCGGCCGTGCGTCCCCGATAGGTGGTCACCCAGGCTCGCTCGATGCGGTCGAACGCCTCCTCGCCGACCTTCTCCCGCAGCGCGAACAGCACCAGGGCCGAGCCGTCGTAGCGCATCACCTTGAACAGCGTCGCCTCGGTCGGCTCGGCGGGCGCCCCGTCGTCGTGCCGCCACTGGTCGTGCTGCTCGTACGCCGCCCGCATCGCGGACCGGAGGCTCACACCGCCGTGCTCGTCGGAGTACAGGCGTTCGTAGAAACGGGCGTGACCCTCGCTCAGCCAGAGGTCGGACCAGCGCCGGATGGCGACGCTGTCCCCCGTCCAATGGTGTGTCAGCTCGTGGACGAGATTGCGTTCCGCGTCGACGCGGTCGCCCAGCAGGTCGTCCCGCGGAACGACGGAGAGGGACTGGGTCTCCAGGGCCACCGGCAGGTCGGTGTCGCCGACCAGCACACCGTAGCGGCGGAACGGGTACGGGCCGAGCCGCCGCTCCAGCCAGGCGAGGTGCTGGGGGGTCAGGGAGCGGTACGTCTCGGTGTCCGTGACCAGGTCGTCCGGGACGACGTCCCGCACGGGCAGCCCGCGCGGGCCCCGGCTGTCGACGAACGTGAACCTCCCGATCGCCAGCTGGACCAGTTGGGCCGCGATCGGCTGCTCCGAGTCGTACGTCCACCGGACGCGGCCGTCCGGCTGCCGGTGGCTGCCGACGAGCCGGCCGTTGGCCACCGCGCTGAGCCCCGCGGGGGTGGTGATCCGGAACGTGATCGGCGCCCGCAGGCTCGGGTGGTCGTTCGCCGGGAAGATCATTTTGGCGCCGTCCGGCTGGGCGCAGATCACGGTGCCGTCGGCGGTGGGCACCCACCCGTAATCCTGGATCGCGTCGTCGCGGTGACGTCCCTGCGTGGGGTCGGCGGTGTAGGCGACGCGGACGGTGAACGCGCTGCCGCGGGGGATCGGCTTGGCGGGGGTGACGACGAGTTCGTCGCCGTCGCGCCGGGCGGCGGCCGGAGTGCCGTCGACGGTGACGTGGTGCAGCGCGTTGCCCGCGAAGTCGAGGTCGAAGCGGGACAGGGGCTGCGTGGCGGTGGCGCTGATGGTGGCGCCGGCCTCGAAGGGCGTGCGTGGTGCACGCCAGTCGAAGTCGAGCGTGTACCGGCGGACGGTGTAGCCGCCGTTGCCGGCGAGCGGCATGAGCGGGTCGCCGATGCCCCGCGCGCCGGGGGACGGGGCCGGGTCGGCGGGGGCGGCCGAGGCGCCGGGGGAGCCGTGGTCCGCGGGCGGGACGCCGCCGGTGAACAGGACGGTGAACGTGACGGCTCCCGCGAGGGCGACGGTTCCGGTGGCGGCGAGGACGAGGGTCGCGCGACGCGGCCGGAGGGCGGGGCCGTGACGCCGGGGCGGGGACTCCGGGCGCATGGACGGAACCCTCACCGGACGGATCCGGGGGTGTCGCGGGGGAGGGGAGCCGGGCTCGCGGCCGTGCGTCTCGCCGGACCGCCGGCGGTCGTGATCTCCATGATCGCACTATGCCAGCAAGGTGTGCTTATATCACTAAATGTCCGTCCGGTGGGTGCTCGCGCGTGGTGCGTGACGACCGTCCTCATCGCGCCGATCTGCCCCAGGCGTCATTGCGGGGCGATCCGTCTCCCCGTAGAACACCGGGCATGAGAAGACGGATAGTCATGTCCATGCTCGCCGGGGCGACCCTCCTGGCGGGCACGCTCTTCGGCGCCGGAACCTCGACCGCCCAAGCAGCCGACGTGCCCGCCGAGTTCGGCACCGACTGGCACGACCCGGTGACCGCGGCCCCACCCGTCGACCGGCCGCACACCCGCTCCTGCCAGGTCACCCTCGCCGACGCCCGGTTCCGCGACTTCACCCCCTACCGTGGCACGTACGCCCCTCCCCAGGGGTGCGGTGACCGCTGGAGCAAGGTCGTCCTGCGTCTCGACGGCAAGGTGAAGGGCCGTCAGTACGACCGGCTCGGCTATCTGCGCGTCGGCGGGGTCGAGATCCTGCGGACCTCCACCCCCGAGCCCTCGCCCGACGGCGTCGAGTGGCACGTCGAGAAGGACGTCACCCGCTACGGCGACACCCTCCGCGGCGCCCGGGACGTCGAGATGCTGATCGGCAACGTGGTCGACGACACCTACACCGGTGTCATCGACGTGCACGTCACCCTGACCTTCTACACGGGGCGTCCCGCGACGGCCGCCCCCGACCGGGTCCTCACCCTCGCCGACACGTCCGCCGGCACGACCCTCACCACCCCGCGCAACAGCGAACGGATCGTCGCCGAGGTCTACGCGACCGGTTCGGGCGGCGGCTGCGAGGAGTTCTGGTACCTGACCGTGGCCGACCCGGCGTCGTACTCGTGCAAGGCCGACCGCGGCCCGTACCGCGAGGTGCAGATCAGCGTCGACGGCCGGCTCGCCGGTATCGCGGCGCCGTTCCCGAACGTGTGGACGGGCGGCTGGTCCAACCCCTTCCTCTGGTACGTCCTCCCGGCCCCGCGCGCCTTCGACGTCCGGCCCGTCGAGTACGACCTCACGCCCTTCGCCGGTCTCCTCAACGACGGCCGTCCGCACCGCGTCGAGGTGTCCGTCGCCGGTGTGCCCGCGGGGCAGTCGGGCTGGAGCACCCCGGTGAACGTCCTGGTCTGGCAGGACGAGCACCGCGCCCACGTCCCGGGCGCCCTCGTCGAGGACAAGGCCACCGACCTCGCCAACTCCTCCGTCTACACGCCCGGTGCGGTGAACCGGGTGGACACCCAGGCCGGACACCGGCTCACCGTCTCCGGCTACCTGGACACCTCGCACGGGCGCGTGACCACCACCGTCACCCGGACGCTCGCCAACACCTCCGCCCACCACTGGACCGACGGCGAGAACACGGACGGACTCGACGCGACCTGGACCGACGACGAGACGGTGCGTGTCGCCGGCCACGGCCCCGCGCGGACGACGCGCACGCACCGCACGTACACCGCGAACGGTGCCACCACGGTCGCCCCGGACGATCGGCTGCGGACCGTGCTGACCCTCGGCGACCGGGCGTCCGTGGTGACACGGGAAGGCGGCCGGCGCACCACGTGGTCGCGGCTGGACGACACCTACAGCGGCGACGCCGCCTACACGCTCGGCGTCCCCCGTGAGCAGCGGCACGCGGTCGGCACGTCGACCGAGCGCTACCGCCTGCGCGGTTCGGACGGCTGCTACGACCGTTCCCTGACCACGGCCCAGGGGGTGCTGACGGAGGACCGCAGCCGATGCTGAGACCGGCGGCAGGGCCGGTGCAGGCCGCGGTGTGACGCGGCCGGTCCGTGATCCGGATTCCTACGAGGGGTCGGCGAGGCCTCGGGGGTGAGCGCCGGGTCCCGGTCGCGCGAGGCCCCTGCTCCTCCGTTCGGGGGCGGGGGCCTCGGCCGTTCTCGGTCAGCAGCGCTGGGCGGCGTCGCCGTCGATCAGGGTGTCCAGCAGGACGCCGAGGACCTGGCGCTCCTTCTCCGTCAGCGGCGCCAGTATCTCCTCGGCCGCCGAGTGGCGGGCGCCGCGCAGTTCGCGCAGGGTCGCGCGGCCCTCGTCCGTCAGCTCGATCCGGGTCACGCGCCGGTTCGCCGGGTCCGGCGCCCGCCGTACCTTGCCGCTCGCCTCCAGCCCGTCGACCAGCGTCGTCACGGCGCGCGGCACGACCTCCAGGCGCTCGGCGAGGTCGGCCATGCGCGGCGGCGAGGCGTAGTGCGCGAGGGTGCGCAGCAGTCGGGACTGGGCGGGTGTGACCCCCAGCTCGCGCAGCTCCAGATGGCGTTTCTGGATGCGGTGCACCCGGCGGGTGAGCCGTAGCAACTGCTCGGCGAGCAGGCCGTCGGGATCTGGGGTGGTCATGCGGGAACAATATCAGGATGCCGTTCATTGTGAGTATAGGTAACAATGAGCTACGATCCGTAAGGCATCGTCGGCCGCTTGCCGGCCGGCGCCCGTTCACCTCCGTAGGAGCCCATGCATCCCGACCGTGAACCATCCTGGACCCCGCCTGCCGACGCGGGCGAGCAGCCCCGGCAGGTGCGCCGCATCCTGCGGCTCTTCCATCCCTACCGCGGGCGGCTCGCCGTCGTCGGCGTGCTCGTCGGCGCCTCCTCGCTGGTCTCGGTGGCCACGCCGTTCCTGCTGAAGGAGACGCTCGACGTCGCGATCCCGCAGGGCCGCACCGGCCTGCTGAGCCTGCTCGCGCTCGGCATGATCCTCAGCGCCGTCCTGTCCAGCGTCTTCGGCGTGCTGCAGACGCTGATCTCCACCACCGTCGGCCAGCGGGTCATGCACGACCTGCGCACCGCGGTCTACGGCCGCCTGCAGCGCATGTCGCTCGCCTTCTTCACCCGCACCCGCACCGGCGAGGTCCAGTCCCGCATCGCCAACGACATCGGCGGTATGCAGGCCACCGTCACCTCCACGGCCACCTCCCTGGTGTCCAACGCCACCAGCGTGGTCGCCACGATCGTCGCGATGATCGCCCTGGACTGGCGGCTGACGATCGTCTCGCTGCTCCTGCTGCCGGTGTTCGTGTGGATCAGCCGCCGCGTGGGCAACGAACGCAAGAAGATCACCACGCAGCGGCAGAAACAGATGGCCGCGATGGCGGCCACGGTCACCGAGTCGCTCTCGGTCAGCGGCATCCTGCTCGGCCGCACCATGGGCCGCTCCGACTCCCTGACCGCCTCCTTCGCCGCGGAGTCCGAGCGCCTGGTCGACCTGGAGGTCAGGTCGAACATGGCCGGACGCTGGCGCATGGCCGTGATCACCATCGTCATGGCCGCGATGCCCGCCGTCATCTACTGGACCGCCGGCCTCGCCCTCCGGTCCGGCGGCCCCGAGGTCTCCCTCGGCACCATCGTCGCCTTCGTCTCCCTCCAGCAGGGCCTGTTCCGCCCGGCCGTGAGCCTGCTCGCGACCGGCGTCCAGATCCAGACCTCGCTGGCGCTCTTCCAGCGCATCTTCGAATATCTGGACCTGCCGATCGACATCACCGAGCGAGAGCGGCCGGTCCGCCTCGACCAGATCAAGGGCGAAGTCCGCTTCGAAGAGGTCGAGTTCCGCTACGACGGCAAGGGTGGCCCCGTCCTCGACGGCGTCGACGTCACCGTCCCGGCCGGCGGCAGCCTCGCCGTCGTCGGCCCGACCGGCGCCGGCAAGTCCACGCTCGGCTATCTGGTGCCCCGCCTGTACGACGTCACCGGCGGCCGCGTCACGCTGGACGGGGTGGACGTCCGCGACCTCGACTTCGACACCCTCGCCCGCGCGGTCGGCGTCGTCTCGCAGGAGACGTACCTCTTCCACGCCTCGGTCGCCGACAACCTGCGCTTCGCCAAGCCGGACGCCACCGACGAGGAACTGCACGCGGCGGCCGAGGCGGCGCAGATACACGACCACATCGCGGCGCTGCCCGACGGCTACGACACGGTCGTCGGTGAACGCGGCCACCGCTTCTCCGGCGGTGAGAAGCAGCGTCTGGCGATAGCCCGCACCATCCTGCGCGACCCACCGGTCCTCATCCTGGACGAGGCCACCAGCGCGCTCGACACCCGCACGGAGGCCGCCGTCCAGCGGGCCATCGACGCGCTGTCGGCCGACCGTACGACGATCACCATCGCCCACCGCCTGTCCACGGTCCGCGGTGCCGATCAGATCGTGGTGCTGGACTCCGGCCGGGTCGCCGAACGCGGCACCCACGAGGAACTGCTGGAGCGGGACGGCCGGTACGCGGCGCTGGTGCGCCGGGACGCGCAACTGCAGCCGACAAGCTGAACATATGCCGGGTTTGTGACGATATGCGTATTACCGTGCCCGCATGCAGACGAACACTCCGTCACGGAGAACGACCCGACTGACACGCCGGGGCAGACTCATCGTCCTCGTGGCCGGCGCCGTCATGGCCGGCACCGCCGTGGCGGTGCCGCTGCTGATGCTGGAGAGCAGCCGCGAGCAGGCGCAGACCGCCACGCTGGTCATCCCGGAGGGCTGGCGCGCCGGCCAGGTGTACGACGCGATCGACAAGGCCCTGAAACTGCCCCCGGGCAGCACCCGCAAGTCCCTCGACAAGACCACCCTGAAGCTGCCGGGCGAGGCCGCGGGCAACCCCGAGGGCTATCTCTTCCCGGCGACGTATCCCCTCCAGAAAGGGGCGACCCCCGAGTCGCTGCTCCAGTTCATGGTCGACACGGCCAACAAGAAGTACACCGCCGCACCGGTCGCGGCCGGGGCGCAGCGCAGCGCGATGAACACCTACCAGGCCGTCACCATCGCCAGCATCGTCCAGGCCGAGGCCGCCACGAAGGCGGACATGGGCAAGGTCGCCCGGGTCGTCTTCAACCGGCTGGAGCGCGGGATGCCGCTGCAGATGGACTCGACCATCCATTACGCACTGAACCGCAACACCCTCCGCACCAGCCAGAGCGACACGCAGATCGAGAGCCCGTACAACTCCTACCAGCGCGTGGGGCTGCCGCCGACGCCGATCGACAGCCCCGGCGAGGACGCGATGCACGCGGCCCTCAACCCGACGCCGGGCGACTGGCTGTACTTCGTCACGGTCAAGCCCGGGGACACCCGCTTCACCGCGGACTACAACACGCACCTGCAGAACGTGGCCGACTTCAACGCCCTCCACCAGGCCACGGCGCCGTCCACGAGCGGCAGCCCGTCGGGGTCCCCGGCCGTCCCGTCCTCCGCGTCCCCTCCGGTCACCTGACCGGGCGGGACGTCACGCGGCGACCGCCTGTTCGGCCGACAGCCGCCTGATGTCCCGGACGGCGGCGCGCCCGGCCCGGTTGGCCCCGACGGTGCTGGCCGAGGGGCCGTAACCGACGAGGTGGATCCGTGGATCGGCGACCGCGCGGGTGCCCTCCACACGGATGCCGCCGCCCGGCTCGCGCAGCCGCAGCGGCGCGAGATGGTCCAGTGCGGCCCGGAAGCCGGTCGCCCACAGGATCACGTCGGCGGCCACCTGCCGGCCGTCCCGCCACTCCACGCCGTCCGGGACGATCCGGTCGAACATCGGCTGCCGGTCCAGGACCCCGTCCGCGAGGCCCTGCCGGACGGCGTCGTTCAGGGGCAGTCCGGTGACCGAGACCACACTGCGCGGCGGCAGGCCCTGACGCACCCGCTCGTCCACCAGCGCGACGGCCGCGCGGCCCGCCTCCTGGTCGAAGGGCCCCTCGCGGAAGACCGGGGGCCGCCGGGTGACCCAGGTGGTCGCGGCGGCGTACGGGGCGAGTTCCAGCAGGTGCTGGGTGCCGGAGGCGCCACCGCCCACGACCACGACCCGCCGCCCGGCGAACTCTTCGGGCCCGGTGTACTGCGCGGTGTGCAACTGCCGCCCGCGGAAGGTCTCCTGGCCGGGGTAGCGCGGCCAGAACGGCCGGTCCCAGGTGCCGGTCGCGTTGATCAGTGCCCGTGTCGACCAGCTGCCGTCGGAGGTCTCCACGAGCAGCCGCCCGCCGATGCCCTCGCGCACCGCGCGCACGTCCACGGGCCGCCGTACCCGCAGGTCGAAGGTGCGCTCGTACTGGTCGAAGTACTCCGCGACGACCTCCGCCGAGGGGCGAGCCGGGTCGGCGTCCGTCAGCTCCATGCCGGGCAGCGCGTGCATTCCGTGCACCTTGCCGAACGTCAGCGAAGGCCACCGGAACTGCCAGGCACCGCCCGGCCCGGGGGAGTGGTCGAGGACCACGAAGTCGCGGTCCGGCTCGAAGCCGGTGCGCCGCAGATGATAGGCGGCGGCCAGACCGGCCTGACCCGCGCCGATGACGACGACCTCGACCTCGCGTGCTGCGTTCACGCCTCTCCCAACAGGGACCCGTCCGCAGATCTTCCCGGCTTACCGGCTGCCCCGCTGCCTCGCTGCCTCGCTGTCCGGCTGCCCGGCGACCGCTCGCCGCGAGCGGCGGCGCTCGTAGGGGCGTCCGACGGGGTGCGGCCCGTCGCCGCCGCTCGGCAGGGACCGGCGCGGTCGTACGGCCGTGTCGGCGTCTCCCTTCGTCAGCCCTTGGCCGGGGTCGTCGACGGCGGCAGGTCGCCGTTGTACCGCGGGTCCACGAAGTCGGCGAAGCGCACCTTCCGCGGGATGAGCTTCAACGCGGTGAACGCGTCGGCGATCTGCTGCTCGGAGGCGACGAGCGGCTTGTCGACGGCGACCGAGATGCGGGTGGAGTTCGTGCGCCGCACGGATGCCAGCGCCACCTCGTACGGCAATCCGGTGTCCTTCGACCACACCTTGGCCCACTCCTCCTGGTGGTCGCGCACCCAGGCCGTGGCCCGCCGCAGCCGAGCGAGATAGTCCTTGATGGCGGCGGCCTTCTTCGGGTCCCGCAGTGCGGCGGGCGCGGCGACCTGGAAGGTGAGGCCGTTGGTGATGCCGTCGCCGGTGGTGAGCACCCGGCCCTGCTCGGCCTGGAGGATCTGCGAGGTGTACGGGTCCCAGACGGCCCATGCGTCGACCTTGCCGGAGGTGAACGCGGCGAGCGCGTCGGCCGGCTGCAGGTACTTGACCTCGACGTCGGACAGGCTGAGCCCGGCCGCCTTGAGCGAGGCGACCAGCTGGTAGTGCGCGGAGGAACCCTGCGCGACGGCGACGGACCTGCCCTTGAGCTGCTGAGGCCGGGTCAGCTTCGAGCCGTTCGGCACGAGGATGGTGTCGCCCTTGGAGGTGCCGTGCCAGGCGGCCACGACGGAGATCTTCGAGCCGGCGCCGGCCGCGAAGACGGGTGGGGTGTTACCGACACCGCCGATGTCGACGGCCTTCGCGTTCACGGCCTCCAGCAGCGGCGGGCCGGAGGTGAAGGTCGACCACTTGATCTTGTAGTGCAGGTTCTTCAGCTCTCCGGCGGCGCGCAGGATGGCCTCCGAACCGCCCTTCTGGTCACCCACGTCGAGAGTGACGGAGCCCTTCCCGTCGATGGAGCCGCCGGTGTCGGCGGACGAGTTCCCGCCGCAGGCGGTGAGCAGGAGGGCGAAGGGGAGGAGTGCGGCGGGGAGGTGTCGTCGTCGCATGACGGTTCCGTTCGTGTGCGGGAGCTTCGGGGTTCTACGGGGTGTTCAGGCGGCTTCGGCGGCGGTGTCCACGCCGAGCCGTTCGAGCAGCCGGGCGCGGAGCGCGGCGAACCGGGGGTCGGTGATCTCGCGCGGCCGGTCCAGGTCGATGCGCTGCTCGTGGGCGATCCGGCCGCCGTCCATCACCAGGACGCGGTCGGCGAGCAGCACCGCTTCCTCCACGTCGTGCGTCACCAGCAGCACCGCACAGCCCCGGCGCTGCCACAGCTCCGCGACCAGGCGCTGGGCCTTGATACGGGTGAGGGCGTCGAGGGCACCGAACGGCTCGTCGAGCAGCAGCAGATCGGGCTCGCGGACCAGGGCGCGGGCCAGGGAGGCGCGCTGGGCCTCGCCGCCGGAGAGGGTCTTGGGCCAGGCACCGACGCGATGAGCGAGGCCCACCTCGTCCAGTGCCCGCTCGGCGACGGCGCGTTCGGGCCTGCCGGGCAGCCCGAGCAGCACGTTGCGCCACACCTTCTTCCACGGCATCAGCCGGGGTGCCTGGAAGGCGACGGCCCGGCGGCGCGGGACCAGGGCCGTGCCCTCGATGTCCCGGTCCAGGCCCGCCAGGATCCGCAGCAGAGTCGACTTGCCGCAGCCGCTGCGGCCGAGCAGGGCGACGAACTCGCCGGGCGCGATGTCGAGTCGGAGATCGTCGATGACCGCGCGGCCGTCGAAGGAGCGGGTCAGCCCCTCGACATGCACCGCTTGTCCGGTCACCGTCCGGTGAACGTCGGTCGCCATTGCAGCAGCAGCCTTTCGAGAGAGCGGACGACGAAGTCGGCGAGCAGGCCGAGGAAGGCGTAGACGATCAGGCAGACCACGATCACGTCGGTCCGCAGGAAGTCCCGTGCCTGCACCATCAGGAAGCCGATGCCGGCGTCGGCGTTGACCTGCTCGGCGAAGACGAGCGCGAGCCAGGCGATGCCGAGCGAGTAGCGCAGTCCGGTCAGCGCCCCGGGCAGCGCGCCCGGCAGCACCACATGCCGTACCAGCCCCCAGCGGGACAGTCCCAACGATTCACCGGCCTCGATGAGTTGGGCGTCCACACCGCGGATGCCGGCGTAGACGTTGAGGTAGAGCGGGAAGGTCACGCCGAGTGTGATGATCGCGATCTTCGGGACCTCGCCGATCCCGAACCAGATGATGAACAGCGGGATGAGACCGACGAACGGCACCGTCCGCAGCATCTGCACCGGCGCGTCCACCAGGTCCTCGCCGATCCGGAACAGCCCGGAGACCAGGGCGAGTCCGGTGCCGATCACCGTGCCGAACACCAGCCCGAACGCGACGCGCTGAAGGGAGGTCGTCATGGCCGACGGCAGCGAGCCGTCGTCGACCAGATCCCAGCCGACCTGTGCGATCCGGCCGGGCGAGGCGAGGACGTCGGACGCCAGCGCACCGGTTCCGCTGAGGAGTTGCCACAGGGCCAGCAGCAGGAGCGGGCCGGCGGTGCGGCGCAGCCAGCGGGGGATCCGGGTGCGGCGGGCGGAGACGGGGACGACGGGTTGGAGGTCCGGGGACGTGTGTCGGGGGGAAGGGTTTCCGGAAGCGCCGGCGCCGGGGGCCTCCCGCTTGGATATGCCGGAAATATCGGGTTCCGGAGAGTTGGGTGGGGCATGACTGATGCTCATGGGTGCTCCGCGGGAAGGAGAGCCGGGGTGGGGGAGTGCGGCTCGGCGCCGCCGCGTCATGTCCCGGTCAGTGACGGATCGGGGACGGCGCGCGGGTGGGGCGGCGGCGGGAACCGGCGGCGACGCGGGGGAAGACTTCGAGAAAAAAGGGCGTCAGCAGCCGCGGCGACAGGCGGCGGAGGCCACCCGCAGCAGGTCGATGTGACCGCGCGTGGTGAGCAGTGCTGAACGCAACATGCGGCTGAACGTAGTCAGATGGCTGCGCGCAGGTCAACGGTGTCTCGTCTGATGGACCTCGCGTATCAGAATTCGGTGATGCGGTGGGGCGTGAAAACCGGCGTATGGGTCAGGATGGGGGCATGTCCGATGCCTTCACCACGCGCATGCTGCACGTCTCCACCGGGACCCGGGAGCGAGTCGTCGACCTCACCGCCGACTGCGAGGAATTCCTCCGGGAGGCGGCGGCCGGCCGGGACGGCCTGCTCAACATCTTCGTCCCGCACGCCACCGCCGGGATCGCCGTCATCGAAACGGGCGCCGGCAGCGACGACGACCTCCTCACGGCCCTGCACACCCTGCTGCCCGCCGACGACCGCTGGCAGCACCGCCACGGCAGCCCGGGCCACGGCCGCGACCACGTCCTGCCCGCCATCGTCCCGCCCCACGCGACCCTCCCGGTGATCGGCGGTCGCCTGGAACTGGGCACCTGGCAGTCGGTGTGCCTGGTGGACACCAACAAGGACAACCCTGACCGCCGGGTACGGCTGAGCTTCCTCGGCTGAGCTTCTCCGGCCGAGCCGCACGGGCCGCGCCTTCTCGGCCGGGCTGCCGCTGCCGAGTCCACCCAGTCCACCCAGTCCACCGAGTCCACCGAGTCCCGAAGTCCTCTGATCTCCCCGAGTCCGTCGGTCGGTTCCTCGGCCGGGCCGGTCAGGCGCCGGTCCGGCCGGGCGTCGGTATCAGGCCGAGGTGCTGGGCGCGCAGAACCGTGGTGACGCGGTCGCGGGTGCCCAGCTTGCGGTAGATGTTCTCGACGTGCTTGTGCACCGTACGGACCGAGATGCCGAGGCGGCGGCCGATGGCGTCGGCGGTGAGCGCCTCGGTGAGCAGGAGGAGCACCGCGGTCTCGCGCGGGGTCAGCGCGGAGTCCGCCGCCCGCTGGTCCGGCGCGCCGACCGGGCCGAGTGCCCGCCGCCACTCGGCCAGCAGCTGCCGTTGCCGTTCGACCGCCGCCAGCAGCGGCTGGGCGCGCTCGGCCATGGCCAGGTGGTCGTCGGTGAAGTCCGTACCGGCGCGGTACACGAGGCACCCGGTGATCGGCACCCTGCTCCCGGGAAGCGGCACGCCCAGCACGTGGTCGGCGTCCAGGACCTCGCCGAGCAGGCGTGCCGTCGGGCTGCCCGGCCAGGTGCGCCCCGCCGCCCGCAGCGCGGAGACCGGCGTCCGGTCCGGGCCGGCGGCGTAGTGGCCGGCGAAGGGGTAGCCCGCCCGCAGCAGGCTCAGATCGGCGTCCCCGAGCCGGGCCAGTTCCGCGGCGGCAGCGTCGGGCACCGTGCCGATCGTGCCCTTGTTCTCGCTCCAGTCGTCCAGCTTGTGGATGACCGTCTCACCGCCGCACATCTCCGCCAGCGTGCCGGCCAGCATCGGCCACAGCCGCTCGGGCTCCCGTTCGTGCAACGCCGCCACGGCGACGGCCGTCATGCGCTCGTAGGACCTGTCCAGCCGCACGGGTTCCTCTCCGGTTGCCTTGCGTACCCCTCCCCCTCGTCGGCGTACGTACTTGTACGCATACCCCTGCGGTCCCCGGCTGTCGCACACTTCATCCCGGCGACACCGGCTGCTCGGACGTCATGTCCGAGGGGCCGCCGGCACGGGGGAACGGCGGCCCGTCCGGTGTCGCCGGTCCGCGTGCCCCGAGCCCTCTTGCCGACCGGATGGCCGGTGCCGCGGGGCGGAGAACCGACGACGCCCCCCGGCGGAGCCGGAGGGCGTCGGGACGGGCGGGAGGATCAGCCGCGCTCGGCGCCGCTCTCCTTCTCCTTCTTCAGGTTCTTGATCCGCACGGCTTCCTTGCGGACGTCGGCCTGGGTGGCGCGCTCCTTCTGCAGCCACTCGGGCTGTTCCTGCTTGAGCGCCTCGATCTGCTCGGTGGTCAGCGGCTCGGTGACCCCGCCCCGGGCGAGGCCCGCGATGGAGACGCCCAGCTTGGCAGCCACCACCGGACGCGGGTGGGGGCCGTTGAGCCGCAGCTCGCGCAGCCACTCCGGCGGGTTGGCCTGCAGCTCGTTCAGCTCGGCACGCGAAACCGCACCCTCCTGGAACGAGGCGGGGGTGGCGGGGAGGTACACACCCAGCTTCTTCGCCGCGGTCGCGGGCTTCATCGTCTGGGTGTTCTGCTGCGACTTCATGGTGTCAAGGGTATCGGCCGTGTGCGAGAGGACCGACCACGGCCGGTGAAGGGGCCGGGCACGAGCGGCGCGGGAACCGAGCCGGGCGCAGTGAGGACCGGTCACGGACGGTGCGGCACGGCGACCACCGGCAGTGAGCGGGGCCGGTGACGGCCGGTGTCGGAGGCGACCGGAGGGCGACCGGTGTCGGCCCGTGGCGGCCCGTGGCGGAGGGGACCGGCGGCGGCCGGTAATCTGGCCTGGTGACAGGCTCGGAGGAATCACCGTCGTTCCGGCTCGCGTACGTTCCCGGAGTGACGCCCGCCAAGTGGGTGAAGGTCTGGAACGAACGCCTGCCCGGCGTCCCGCTCACCCTCGTCCAGGTCCCGGCCGCCGAGGCGCCCGAGGTGCTGCGCGGGGGCGAGGCCGACGCGGGCCTGGTCCGGCTGCCGGTCGACCGTACGTTCTTCAGCGCGATCCCGCTCTACACCGAGACCACGGTGGTCATCGTCCCGAAGGACCACCTGCTCACGGCCGCGGACGAGGTGACCCTGGCCGATCTTGCCGACGAGGTGCTCTTCCACCCCCTGGACGACGTCTTCGACTGGGACGCCCCGCCGGGTGAACCGGCCTTCGAGCGGCCCGCCACGACCCCGGACGCCATCGAGCTGGTGGCGGCCAACGTCGGCCTTCTGCTCGTCCCGCAGTCCCTGGCCCGCCTGTACCACCGCCGCGATCTCACCTACCGTCCGGTCGTCGACGCGCCCCAGTCGAGCGTCGCCCTCTCCTGGCCGGAGGAGGTCACCACCGACCTGGTGGAGGACTTCATCGGCATCGTCCGCGGGCGCACGGTCAACAGCACGCGCGGCCGGACGGCGGCGAAGGCGGCCACCGGCGAGCAGGGCCGGCGCTCCGATCAGAGCGGCGGCACCCGGCCGGCGCAGGGGGCGAAGTCCCAGGCCAAGTCGTCGGCGAAGGCCTCGGGCAAGTCGTCGGGCAAGTCGTCGGCGAACCCTTCGGGCCGTACGGCGCGCGCCCGCACCGGTGGTGGCAAGCCGGCGGCCAAGCGAGGCAGGCCGCGCAAGCGGTCGTGAGCGGCCCCGGGCAGCACGCCTCGTCGGGCCGGTGTAGCGGTATGTCGCATCCCCTCGTCGGGCCGGTGTAGCGGTATGTCGCATCCCCTCGTCGGGCCGGTGTAGCGGTATGTCGCATCCCCTCGTCGGGCCGCTGTCGCGGTACGTCGCATCCCCCCGTCGGGCCGCTGTAGCGGTACGTCGTCTCCCCCTCGGCGGTCGCCGAACCGCTATGACCCTTGCTGCGCCGTCGCTTCCTCCTCCAGCCGCTCCACCTCCGGACCGATCTGCCGTTCCCGCAGGTCCGCACAGGCCAGGAGCAGGGCCAGCAGGACGATCCCGACGGAGCTGAGCAGGGCGAGCTGGAGGGCCGCGCGGGGGCTGCCGCGGTTGGCGAGGTGGGCGAAGAACACCGAGCCGACCGCCGCGATACCGGCCGCCGAGCCGATGCGCTGAGCCGTCTGGAGCACCCCGCTGGCCGCCCCGGCGCGCTGCACCGGGACGAGGGAGAGGGCCAGCGTCGTGTTCGGTGAGACGATCAGGCCCGAGCCGATGCCGGCGACGAGCAGCGGGAGCGCGGCGGCCCAGCCGATGGCCGGTCCCGGTACCCACTGAACGATCAGGACGACGCCGAGCAGGCCCGCCGACACCCCGCACAGCCCGGTGATGACCAGCCGGCGGCCGTGCCGCACGACCAGTCGGCCGCTGGCGGTCGCCATCGCGGCCGACCCCACGGCGAAAGGCATCGACGCCACCCCCGCCGCGAGCGCGCTGTAGCCCATGTTGTTCTGGAGGAACAGGGTGTAGACGAAGAACAGTGTGGTGAAGCCCCCGAAATAGACCAGGCTCAGCAGGGTGCCCAGCGAGTAGGAGCGCAGCGAGAACAGTCGCAGGTCGATCAGGGGAGCGCGACCGCGCCGGGTCTGCCGCCGCTCCCACGCCCAGAAGGCGGCCAGCAGCAGGGCGGCGAGCGGCAGCAGCGCCCATTTCCGCCGTCCGGGCCACTGTTGCTCCTGTACGAACGGCAGCATGACGGCGAGCACGCTCGCCCCGAGCAGGAGGACGCCCGGCAGATCGAGGCCCTCGTGCCGGTCCGCCGTCGCCGGGTGCCGGGGGAAGAGCCGCAGCGCCGCGGCGAACGCGGCCACGCCGATCGGCACGTTGACGTAGAACACCCATCGCCAGCCGTCCTCGGCGCCGGCGGCATGGAGCAGCAGGCCGCCGGTGAGCGGGCCGACCGCCGTGGAGGTCGCGATGACGCTGGCCATCATGCCGAACGCCCGGGCCCGCTCCTCGCCCTTGAACAGCTGCTGGATCAGCCCCGAGGTCTGCGGTGCGACCATGCCGCCCGCCGCGCCCTGGAGCAGCCGGAACAGCACCAGATAGGCCCCGTTCGGAGCCAGCCCGCACGCGGCCGAGGTGAGAGTGAACAGGGCGAGTCCCAGCAGGAAGACCTCGCGCCGGCCACGCACGTCGCCGAGTCGGCCGGCCGGCACGAGCGCCAGCCCGAAGGTGAGGGCGTAGCCGGACACCACCCAGGACAGCTCGGCCTCGTCGGCGTGCAGCCCGTGTTCCATCGAGGGCAGCGCCACGTTCACGATCGAGGTGTCCAGAAGTGTCATGAAGCCCGCGGTCAACGACACCGCGAGCGCCCTCCACCGCCGGTCGTCGGGGGCCGGACCGGCCTGCTCTGTGGTCATGGGGTCACGCTAAGCAACCGCGGGCCGACGCGCCCGGAAGGCGCCCGCGCGCGTCGGCCGCGCCGCCCCGCCGAGAAGCGGGTCTCTCCCACGCGGGGCCGGCCCCTGCCGCGCTCGTCACCGGGCGTGGGACGCCTTCCGGGCCGTACGCCCGGTCGCGTTCGTGACGGGACGTAGGACGCCTTGCGGGCCGTACGCCCGGTCGCGTTCGTCACGGGACGTAGGAGGCCTTGCGGGCCGTACGCACCACCGCTTCCCCGTCCGCCCGCCCGAGCAGCCCCTCGGCCACCCAGTCGGACACGATCTCCCGCACCCGTGCCACCAGCGCGCTCTTGTTCCGGAAGGGCGCCCCGGCCCACACCGCGTCGAGCAGGGTGGTCCCGTCGGGGCGGACGGGGCCGGCGACGCCGGAGTCGAGGCCGCCGAACACGATGCGGGGTTCGGCGCGGCGGACGTAGGCGTGTGTCGGGTCCTCGGTCCCTTCCGAGAAGGGGGCGAACTCCATGCCGGCCTGGGTGAAGTGGAGCGGGACGCCGGGGACCGGGGTCAGGGACGGCAGCAGATCGCCGGAGAGGGCCGCGCCGCCGTACAGGCTCACGTCCGGGTAGGTGGTGGCGGGGCCGCGGCCGACCAGGTTGACCGGCCCGTAGAACAGGGCTTGCAAGGACGGGTCGTCCGGGGTCGGCTCGGCCCGCAGCCGGAACGGCATGGTCACCCGGACCGTGTCCCCGGGGCGCCAGGTCCGGGACAGGGTGAAGTAGCTGCCGGGCACCGGTGTGCCACGGACGGGACGCCCGTTGACGGTCACATGGAACCCCGCGGTCGCCCACGCGGGCACCCGCAGTCGCAGCGCGAAGGAGCCCGCGCCCCCGTCGATGGTGAGCGTGCTGCCCTGTTCCTCGGGGAAGGCGGTGTGCTGGGCGACGGTGACGCCCCGCTCGGCCCAGGTCACGGTGGAGGGGCTGTACAGGTTCACGTACAGCGCGCTGCCGTCGGCCGCCGCGAAGTACACCGAGTCCTGGTACTTCGTGGCGCTCTCCATGCCGGTGCCCTCGCAGCAGGTCGTGCCCTGCTTGGGCGTGTAGTCCCGCACATGGCCGGGCGTCAGTCCGATGAAGTAGGTGACCAGCGGCTTCTCCGCGTCCGGCTTGTCCTGCTTGCTGCCGAGCACCTGGTTGTACAGGGTCCGCTCGTAGTAGTCCATGTAGGCCGGATCCCGCTCGTGCAGGAACAGCGCCCGGCTCAGCTTCAGCATGTTGTAGGCGCAGCAGGTCTCCGCGGTCGTCGCGCCGATCGTCCCCGCGACGACGTCCCGGGCCCGCCAGAACTCGCCGGTGCTGGTGCCGCCGATGCCGTACATGCGGTGCGGTACGACCATCCGCCAGAAGTTCTTCGCGGCGGTCAGGTAGCGCTGCTCGCCGGTCGCGTCGTACAGCCGGACCAGACCGGTGAAGATCGGGATGTGCTGGTTGGCGTGCAGCCCGTCGAGGACGTCGGTGTCCGCGGCACACGCGTCGATCAGCCGGTCCAGGTCGAAGAGCCGGGCGAGGGCGAGGTGCTCGGACTTGCCGCCGCGGTCGTGCAGATCGCAGATCGCCTCGACGATCCCGCCGTACTCGCCGCTGGAGAAGATCCCCCACATGCGCTGCAAGGTGGCCGCGGGCAGCCGGGACAGCCGTGCGTACATCCAGTCGCCCATGCCCGAGGCGAGGTCCAGCGCCCGCGTGTCACCCGTGGCGAGGTGGGCGTCCAGCAGCCCGCGGAGGATCTTGTGCGCGGTGTAGTACGGCGCCCAGACCTTGGTGTAGTCACTGCTGGTCATCGACTCCAGCAGGATGAACTGCGTCTCCGGGCAGGCGGCGAGGAAACCGGGATGGCTGGGGCCGCCCCAGGTGCGGCGCAGGGTGGCGTCCCGGCCGCGGCCGGAGGAGTCGGCGAGGCGCGAGCCGGTCGTCTCGTCGAGCCGGTACGACGCCAGGTCGCCGGGGCCGGCGGAGGTGTCGGCCGCGCGGGAGTTCCGGAGTGCGGCGATCTCCTCGGCGCTCAGCGCCCGCGACCAGATCTGGACCTCCGCCAGTCCGCCCGCGAAGAGCGGGTCGGCGGGGTAGTGCGAGCGGCCCAGCCAGTGGTCGGCGAGGCTGCCGAGTGCCGCCGGGGTGAGCGTCATGGCGGTGTCGCGGGCCACGGCGGTGCCGTCGACGTAGAGGGTGCCGGTGCCGTCGCCGATCGTCACGGCCAGGTGGCTCCACCGGCCGAGGGGCAGCGGGGCCGTCCCGTTCAGCCCCTGCTCGCCGCCCGCGCCGGAGGCGGTGACGGCGAACCTCGGCACTCCGGCGGCATTGCGCACGGCGAGATAGAGATACCGGGTGGTGTCGTCGCCGAAGTCCAGCACGCGCGCCCAGTTCGCGTCGTGCTCGGGCCTCACCCAGGCGGACAGTGTGACCGCCGGCGCGGTACCCAGCACCCCCGCGGGCAGGTCGGCGTACCGGTAGGAGCCGCGCACCTGCTCGACGGCCGGGCCGAACGGGCCGTCCGCCGGCAGGACGACCGGGTCCCGGCGCAGTGCCTCCCGCACCTCGGTCAGCGCACCGAGCACGGCCCGGATACGGTCGCCGAACAGCTTCTCGCCCGTGCTCGCGTACGCCTGCGCCAGCATGGTGAGGAAGTGCCCGGTGTAATGCCCGCGCAGATTCCCGTTGGCCTCTCCGTCCAGTCCCTCCCAGCCGCCGGGCGCGACCGCTCCGCCCGTGTCCAGCCCCGCGTTGGCCCGGAAGACCTGAAGCAGTCGGTTCACGTCGTAGCCGCGGGCGTGATCGAGCATGAGGTCCCGCTTGTCGGCGAAGAGGCCCGGAGCGAGGCTGACGTCTCCCAGGGCGAACGGCCGCAGGACGCCGGCCGGCTCGGCCGCGCCGCCGACGGCAGCGAGGGCGAGGGTGAAGGGAGGAGCGGGGGCGCCGGTGGAGGCGGTGAGGGCCGGGCCGGCCGACGCGGCGGTCAGGGCGGTCGCTCGGAGGAGGGTGCGTCGCGACAGGGGCGGGGCCATGTGCTCCTCGTTTCCGGTGCGCTGCGGGGTGCGATGCGGGGTTCGATTCAGATTCGATCTTGAGTCGATCTCGGTTCGATATATCGAACTCTGTTCGGGAAGTCGTCCAGAAGATAGGAAAGGGGCGAAGGGGCGTCAACGGTACTGACGGGTAGCGGAGTCGTTCAGCGCGCCGCGTCCCGCAGCCATGCGTACGCCGCCCGCGCCGTGAACTCCGGCTGGCCGCCCCGCACCAGCAGGGCCGCCGTGGCGAACTCGGGGGCGTCCGCCTGTGCGGGGACGTACGGGACGGCGACGCAGCGCATGCCGGCCGCGTGGGCGGCGGCCGCGCCGGGAGCCGCGTCCTCCAGGACCACGCAGTCGGCGGGGTTCGCGCCGAGCCGGCGGGCGGCCTCCAGGAAGACGTCGGGGGCGGGCTTGCCGTGGGGTACGTCGTCGGACGAGACGACCGTGGGCAGCAGGGCGGCCAGGCCGGTGCCCGCCAGGATCGCCTCGATGGCCTGCGGAGAGGATCCCGAGGCCACCGCCATCGGTATGTGCTCGGCGGCCAGCAGCTCCACGAACGTGCGCATCTCCGGGTACGCGCGCGTGCGGGCGCGGGCCAGCTCCAGATACCGGCGGTTCATCGCGGCCAGCAGCTGAGCGGCCGAGGCCCGCAGGCCGTAGCGCTCCCGCCAGATCGCCACCGTCTCCTGGGTGCTGATCCCGACGTAGCTCTCGTGCTCCGCCCAGGTGAAGCCGGGGACGCCGTGCTCGGCCAGAACGTGCCGGCTCGCCTCGAAGTAGTTCGGCTCGCTGTCCACCAGCGTTCCGTCGAGATCGAAGATGACCGCGAGAGTACCGAGATCGCTCATGACGTCCAGGATGCCAAGCGTCGGACGGGCGTCGAGGGTGCCGAGCGTCGGGTGGTGCGGGCGGTCCAGGGCGCCGAGAGGGTACGGGGTCCAGGGTGCCGGGCGTCAGGCGCGGGCCGCCCGGCCGACCGACTCCACCAGCGGCAGCAGCCGGTGCGGGACCCGCTCGCGCAGCGCCACCTCGGTACGGGTGCGCACCACTCCCGGGAGGCTGATCAGCTTCTGGATCACGTCCTCCAGGTGCGCGTTGTCCCGGCCCACCACCCGGGCGAGCAGATCCCCGCCACCGGTGATCGAGAACGCCTCCACGATCTCCGGTACGGCCGCCAGCGCGTCCCCCACGTCGTCCAGATGACCCTGGGTGACCTCGATGTGCACGAACGCCAGGACCGGGTGTCCCAGGGCGGCGGGGGAGAGGGAGGGGCCCGTGCCGGTGATCACCCCCTCCCGTTCCATCCGGTCCAGCCGGGCCTGGAGCGTGCCGCGCGCCACGCCGAGAATGCGGGCGTACTCGCGCACGCTGGTGCGCGGCTGCTCCAGGAGCAGCCGCAGGATGCGGGTGTCGAGTTCGTCCACGGCCATGATGTCCGACTGTACCAATGGCTCAGGCCCCCCGCCGCCCCGTGTACCGTCCGACCTGGGCCGTTGGCTTTTCGGTGGACTGGGAGGTCCGGCCGGGGCTGGGCCGATGGTCCAGTGATTCGGGCAACACTTGAGCCAGTGACCACAGTGATGCTCTCATGGACGTGTCGATGGCGCTGCGGATCCCCGCGGCGCCTTTTCTGTGCCGGCGTTCCCAGGGGAGGGCAGCAGTGCTGAAGAGGGTGTTCGTGGCTCCGGATCCGGGCCGGGGGCGGTTGCGCTTCGCCGCGCGGGCCGTCCTGGGCATCGGGCTGGCGGTCGCGGTCTGCGGACTGGCCGGGCACTCCCTCGCCGGTGCGGTCACCGGCGGTCTCGCCGCGCTGCTCGCCCTGTTCACCGTCGCCGACCCGACCGTGCGTGGGCAGGCGGTCACCACCGCGCTGCTGCCCGCCGTGGGCGTGCCGGTGCTCGCCGCCGCGGCCGAGCTGCACGACTTCCCCGTCGCCCGCGACCTCGCCTTCCTGGCCGTGGTCGGCGCGGGCGTGTACGCCCGACGGTGGGGCCCGCGCGGGCACAGCCTCGGCGTGTTCGCCTTCATGACCTTCTTCGTCGCCCAGTTCCTGCACGCCACCCCGGACCGGCTGCCCGAGCTGTACGCCGCCGTCCTGCTCTCCGTGCTCACCGCCGCCGTCGTACGGTTCGGCGCGTGGTGCTACGAGCGCCGGCTCCCCCCGGCCGCCGTACCCGCCCCGCCCGCCGGGACCGGACTGGCCCGGGTGACCACTCGGCAGGCCGTCCAGGCGACCGCGGGCGCCGGATTCGCGCTCCTCGTGGGCCAGCTGGTGTCGGGAGAGCGCTGGTACTGGGCCGTCGGCGCCACCTGGTGGATCTTCGTCAACACCGCCTCGCGCGGCGAGACGCTGGTCCGCGGCTTCCGCCGGGTCCTCGGCACGGTGATCGGCATCTGCCTGGGCTTCCTCGTCGCCGTCCCCGTGCACGGGGCACCCGTCCCGACGGCCGTCCTCGTCGCGATCGCCGTCTTCGGCATCTTCTACACGGCCGCCGTCTCCTACACCTGGATGATGCTCTGGGTGACCCTCCTCGCCGAGCTGCTCTACGGCCTGCTGGGCGTCCTCAGCCCCCACCTGCTCGCGCTGCGGCTCACCGAGACCGGGGTCGGCGCGCTCGGTGCCGCGCTCGCGGTCCTGCTCGTCCTGCCGGTCACCACGCACGCCACCACCGACGCCTGGATCCAGCGGGCCCTGCGCTGCGTGCACACCTGCACCGAAGAGGCCGCGGCCCGGCTGGCCGGCTCCGCCACGGCCGACCCCGCGCCGCGCGTGGCCGAACTGGAGCAGCTGCTCGGCCGGGTCCGGCTCTCGGTGGCCCCGCTGGTGCACCCGCTGAACCCGATGCCGGCGCGCAAGGCGCGGGCCCGCCGCGTCCTGACGCTGCTCGACGACTGCGCCCGCGAGATCCGCGGCCTGGTCGCGGTCGCCGCGGACCCCGAGGCCTCCCACGACGCCCGCCTCGCCGCCGCCTGCTGGCGGGTGGAGGCCGCCGTCGAGGCGCTCACCGCGGGCCGCGCCGAACCGGTCCCGCACCCCGCCGAAGCGCCCGCCGAACCCGCCCTGGCCCACCTGCACGGCCTGGAGCGCGCCCTCTCCGAGCTGGCCGAGCCCTTGCGGACGCCGTCGGGCTCCCGGCTGGTCGGGGCCTGAACGGCCGCCGGGAGCCGACGGCCACCCACGGCCGCGGCCGGGATCTCCGGCCCTCGGCCATCCTGCGGAAACGGGGAGGGCTCCGCGAGGAACCGCCCGGCCACCCCGCCCCCTTGGTCTAGACCGCGAGGGATCGACTGCTACCGTCGGCCCCGGACCGGCTCTACGGGCTCGACCGAGAGGGGACAGCGGTGGCACAGGACGGCAGGGCGGGCAGGCGCCGGGCGTTCATCGGATCGTTCACGGCGGCCGGCGGTCCCGGCCTGGTGACCGCGGAGGTCACGCCGCGCAACGGGGCCCTCACCCTCGTCTCCGCCGTGCGGGACCTCCCCGACCCCTCCTACCTGGCCCTGTCCCCGGACAGGGCCACGCTCTACGCGGTCAGTGAGACGGCCGAGGGCGCCGTCGCCGCCTACCACGTCACCGGAGACCGGCCCCGGCCCGCCGGAGTGCCGGTACGCGTGGACGGCAGCGGCCCCACCCATCTCAGCCTGTACGCCGGGCACGTGCTGACCGCCAACTACGGTTGCGGCAGCGTCACCGCCGTGCCTGTGCGATCGGACGGCACGCTCGCCGGCGCGCCTTCGGGACGGCTTCAGCACACCGGCTCCGGCCCGCACGACCGACGTCAGCGCGGCCCGCACGCCCACCAGGTGCAGCCCGATCCCAGCGGCCGGTGGGCCGTCACCGTCGATCTGGGGACGGATTCGGTCCGGGTGTGCACCCTCGCGGACGGCAGCCTCACCGTGCACCGCGAGTTCGCCCTGCGCCCGGGCTCCGGCCCGCGCCATCTGGCCTTCCATCCGGACGGCGAGCACGCCTACGTGGTCAACGAGCTGACTCCCACGGTCACCGTGTGCCGCTGGGACGCCGCGGACGGCTCGCTGAAGCCGCTGACGGAGGTCCCCGTGCTGCGGGACGCACCGGCCGGCGACGCCTACCCCTCGGGCATCGTCGTCTCGCCCGACGGCCGCTTCGTGTGGACCGCGACCCGCGGCGAGGACGTCCTGTCGGTCCTGGCCGTCCAGGCGGACGGGCTCCGGCTGACCGGCACGGTGCCCTGCGGCGGGCGCTGGCCCCGCGCGCTGGCGGAACTCGACGGCTTCCTCTACTCGGCCAACGAACGCTCCGGCGACGTCACCTGGTTCGCCGTGGACGAGGCGACGGGCATGCCCCGCTACGACGGCTCCGTACGGGTCGACGCGGCCTCCTG
The DNA here is from genome assembly GCF_055600785.1 of Streptomyces sp. NPDC038200. Lineage (NCBI taxonomy): Bacteria > Bacillati > Actinomycetota > Actinomycetes > Kitasatosporales > Streptomycetaceae > Streptomyces > Streptomyces sp. NPDC038200. The sequence continues at coordinate 187,481 of NZ_JBVJYH010000009.1, read as the reverse complement.
CGTCGTCTTCGGCTGAACCCTGCCGGAGGACGGCAGGGGAGCCCGGGGCAGGGCAGGGCGAAGGGCCCGCCCCTGGCCGGGAGCGGGCCCTCGTGTCGTGCGGAATGCCTGGTGGCAGCGGCCGGACGCGTCAGCGCACCGGTGCGCTCTGCGCCTGCTGCGGGGAGATGCCCAGCGCCGTCGTGTACTTGGCGAGCGCGAGCTTGCCGATCGCCGGGTACGCGCCGAGCGCCTCGGCCGTGGCACAGCCCACCTCCGCCGCGGCGGCGGCCAGCAGCCCCGGGTCGATCTCCGGGCCGACCAGGTACGGCGCCAGCGCCAGCTGCTGCGAGCCGGAGGAACGCAGCTGCTCGGCCACGGAGGAGATGGAGCCCTCCTGGTCCAGGGCCGCCGCCATCACCGGCACGGCCAGGCGCGCGGCGAGCAGCATGCCGGTGATCCCGGCCGCCTGTACGGCCTCCTCGCCGCCCACGGAGGCCAGGATGATGCCGTCCGCGGCGGTGGCCACGGTGAACAGCCGGGCGCGGTCGGCACGGGCCAGGCCCGCCTCCGACAGCCGCACGTGCAGCGCCTCGGCGAGCAGCGGGTGCGGACCGAGGACGTCGGTCAGGTCGGCGGCGACCCGGCTGTCCATCACGGACTGCCGGATCTGACGCAGCAGCGAGCTGTCCGGACCGGCCAGCAGCGGGACGACGACGGCGACCGGGCCGTCGGGCTCCCTGATTCCCTCGACTCCGGCGGCGACGGCCTGCTCGTAGCGGGCAGTGCGCTCCTCGGCGGTGCGGGCCAGCACGGAACGAAGCGTGGGGAAATCGGTGTCGTCCCCGTCCAGGTACCCGATCCGGGCGTCCAGGCCGGGCAGCTCGGAGCGGGCGATGCTCACGACCTCCTCGGCGAGGCTGCGCGTGGCGGCGCTGGGCGCGCCGGGCACCGCGAGGACGAGCGCGGGCGCGCCCTCGGGAGCCACCAGCGGCTCCGGACGGCGGTGCCGTCCGGGCTGGCGGGGTCGCGGCATTCGTACGGGCAGGCCGGACGCGGGTCCAGTGGGGGAACTCATGGCGCCGCATGTTACTGGCTTACTGGGCTCCTCCGTTCAGGGAGGGTGCAGGTGAGCGGTATCCGTCCTGTTTTGTCTGATGAGTTACGCGTGGAGGACATACGTTTAAGGCACATGCCGGACGCATGAGCCGACATCGGGGCAGAACTGCCCTTGCCGGGCCCTCAATCGGCCGCGCCGTGGATGACGTACAGCATCGACGGCTCACCCGGCAGCGTCAGCCGGCCCGTGGCCAGATCCGTCGCGATCCGTACCGAGCCGTGCAGCGGATCCCCCTCGGCCGGCACCTGCCGGGCATGCGGCAGCCTGCGCGCCAGCTCCTCGCGCAGCGGGACGAGAAGTGGGGCGCCCATCTTCAACAGGCCCCCGGTGAGAGCCACTTCCGATGCGTCGTCCGCCGGGCACACGGCCGCCGCCGAGTCGGCGATGTGCCGGGCCGCGGTGCGCAGGATGTCCGCGGCGACCGGGTCGTGCGCGGCGCACGCGGCCACGCGCGGTGCGAAGGAGGCCAGGACGGCGGCCCGGTCGGGGCGCGGGTACAGCAGGCCGGGAAGGCCCCGCACGGGCCCGAACTGCTCCTCGGCGCAGGTCAGAAGCGGTGCCGATGCCCCGTCGCGGCCGTCGTGGGCGCGCAGCGCCGCCTCCAGACCGGCCCGGCCGATCCACGCACCGCTCCCGCAGTCGCCCAGCAGATGGCCCCAGCCGTCGGCCCGCCGCCAGGCCGCCAGGTCCGTGCCGATCGCGATCAGGCCGGTGCCCGCGGCGACGACAGCGCCCGGACGGGGCCCGAGCGCGCCGACGTACGCGGTGACGGCGTCGGCGGCGAGCGCCACGGTCCGTACGCCCAGCTCCCGGGTGAGCGCGCCGGGCAGTTCGGCGCGCAGGGCATCGCCCAGGGTGGCGAAGCCGGCGGCGCCGACGACGGCCGTGCCCAGCTCGTCCACCCCCGCCCGGTCGGCCAGGGCGCGGGCCGCCGGGACGAGATGGGACATCAGGTGGCCGGGGTCGATGCCCCGCGCACCCGTGCGGACCGGTTCCCGGGTCTCCCGCCGGGCCGTGGGCTCCCGCCCGGGGACGCCGACGGCGATCCGGAGGCCGGAACCGCCGGAGTCCACGGCGAGATACCCGGAAACGGTCACGGCAGACGCCAGTCCACCGGCTGCCCGCCCTGTTGGATCAGCAGGTCGTTGGCCCGGCTGAACGGGCGCGAGCCGAAGAAGCCGCGGTCGGCCGACATGGGCGAGGGGTGCGCGGACTCGACCGCAGGCAGAGTGCCCAGCAGCGGACGGAGATTGCGGGCGTCACGGCCCCACAGGATCGACACCAGCGGCTTGCCGCGGGCGGCCAGCGACCGTATCGCCTGCTCGGTGACCTCCTCCCAGCCCTTGCCGCGGTGTGCGCCCGGGCTGCGCGGCGCGGTGGTGAGCGCCCTGTTGAGCAGCAGCACGCCCTGCTGCGTCCACGGCGTGAGGTCGCCGGTGGACGGCTGGGGCAGCCCGAGGTCGGTGTTCAGCTCGCGGAAGATGTTGATCAGGCTGGGCGGCAGCGGGCGTACCTCCGGGGCCACGGAGAACGACAGGCCCACCGCGTGCCCCGGGGTCGGGTACGGGTCCTGACCGACGATCAGAACCCTTACCTCGTCGAAGGGTTGCTGGAAGGCCCGCAGGACGTTCGATCCGGCCGGGAGGTAGGTGCGTCCCGCGGCGATCTCCGTGCGCAGGAAGTCGCCCATCTCGGCGATCCGTCCGGCGACGGGTTCCAGGGCCTTCGCCCAGCCCGGTTCGACGATTTCATGCAAGGGTCGTGGTGCCACGGGCGTCACCCTACTGCCGTGCACCCGTCGGCGATCAACCGATGGCCGAAGCGCGACCTCGGACGCCGCGCACCTGCTTCCGCGCGGGAGCGTGCTGCTCTCTTGTGCGCACTGCACGCCGGTGCGCGCCGGCCACCCGAGCGTGCTGCCGCCTGCCGCCTGCCGCCTGCCGCCTGCCGCCTGCCGCCCGCCTGTGCCTGTCGCTCGCCCGTGTGCCGTCAGCCGACCACCGCCGCCCGCACGCACAGCACGTCCGGCAGGTGCGAGGCCAGCATCCGCCAGCTGTCCCCGTCGTCGGCGGAGGCGAACACCTCGCCGTTGCGGTTGCCGAAGTACACCCCGGCCGGGTCGGCGTCGTCCGTGCACAGCGCGTCCCGCAGGACCGTGCCGTAGTGGTCCTCCTGCGGCAGCCCCGCGGCCAGCGGCTCCCAGGTCAACCCCGCGTCCTCGGTACGGAAGACCCGGCAGCGGCGTTCGGCGGGCACCCGGTCGGCGTCGGCGTTGATCGGGAAGACGTACGCCGTGCCGCCCCGGTGCGGATGCGCGGCCATCGCGAAGCCGAACGTGGTCGGCAGATCCGCGCCGATGTCGGTCCACCGCCCGCCCGCGTCGTCGCTGCGGTACACCCCCCAGTGGTTCTGCAGATACAGCCGGTCCGGGTCGCCCGCGTCCCTGGCGACCTTGTGCACGCACTGGCCGAACTCCGGGTTCGGATCGGGCAGGAACACCGCGGACACACCCGAGTTGGACGGCGCCCAGCTGGCCCCGCCGTCGGTCGTGCGGAACACGCCCGCCGCGGAGACGGCCACTGTCACCGCGGCCGGATCGCGTGCGTCGGTGAGCACGGTGTGCAGGCCCTCACCGCCGCCGCCCGGCACCCACCGCGCACGGGTCGGGTGCTCCCACAGCGGCCGGATCATGGTGAAGCTCTCGCCGCGGTCCTCCGAGCGGTACAGCGCGGCCGGTTCCGTGCCCGCGTACACCACGTCCTGTTCGGCGGCGGCCGGGTGCAGCTGCCAGACCCGCTCCAGCGAAGCACCGGTGTCCTGGGGGAACTTCACGGCGGGCCGGGCCGGTTCGGCCCAGGTGCGCCCGAGGTCGTCGGAGTGGAACACCGACGGGCCCCAGTGCGCGCTGTCGCCGCCCGCCAGCAGCCGAGGACGGGTGCCCCGGGTGTCGATCGCGACCGAGTAGATCGCCTGCGCGTTGAAATACGGACTCTCGTCGAACTCCCAGGGGCCGCCGCCCCTTCGCCGCCCGATGAACAGGCCTTTACGGGTGCCTACCGCGAGCAGTACCTCGGTCATGCCGATCACCTCCGGGACGCCGTTGTCCAGGTAGTCGTCGTCAGATATCGGCCAGTCTGCACCCCACCACTGACACTCTCCCCCAGAGCGCGCATCCGCCCAGGTCAGACCCTGTGTCGTGGGGGCTGTGGCGAAGATCGACCAGAGCCGTTCCGGCATGCGCCTGCGCGAGAGGGGTGTCTCGTGCGACCGTCGGGGTGACGGCTCGTCGTGAGCAACGGAGCGATCTCTCCCGTATGGGAGGGCGTCCCGGCCGGTCGGTGCGCTCGTGAGGAGGATGCCCTTGAAGGCGTTCCGTGGTCCGAAGGTGTGGCTGTGGCGCTGGCGGCGCAACCCGCTCAAACGCCGGGCCGACGTGGTGGAGGCCTGGGTCGTGCTCGGCGCCTGTCTGCTGACGGTCCTGGCCGGAGTGCTGGCCGGCGTCGCCGCGGCCGACTCGGTGGAAGACGGGCTCGCCCGTGAGCGGGCCGTCTGGCGCCCCGCCGTGGCCCGGGTCGTCACCCAGGTCCCGGGGTCGTCCCCCGCGAGCAGCAGCCACGCCTCCCCCGGGGAACGGGTCTGGGCCAAGGTCCGCTGGACGGCGGCCGACGGCTCCGCCCACACCGGTCAGATCCGGGTGGAGCCCGGCAGCAGGCCCGACACGCCGGTGACGGTCTGGACCGACCCGCAGGGCCACCTGGTCACCCGCCCCACCACCGCCTCCGAGGCAGCTTTCCGCTCCACCCTCATCGGCCTCCTCGTCGGCCTGAGCGCCGCCGCCGTCCCCTTCGTCGGCGGCCTGGCCGTACGGGGCCGTCTGGAACGCCACCGGATGGACGTCTGGGACACGGAGTGGGCCCGCCTGGGCCCGCAGTGGGGGCGGACGGTCTGACCACCGGCGTCCTGCCGGCCGCGCGACCGGCGGTGCCCGGCTCACCGGCCGGCCCGGCGCGGCCCCGGCCGTCCGCATGGCCGTCAGACCCCTTGCCCGCGGCCCCCATGGGCACGCCGCCTCACCTTTCGGCGCGGCCCCCAACGTCGCGACGCCGTCCGGCCTTTCGGCCGCAATCCCCATTGTCACGATCGAATGACGGTCTCCGGGCCGAGGCAACCTCCCGGATCCTTCACCGGTCACACACGCGCCAGACACAGGGGTGCGGCCGGTGAGCCCGCCGGCCACCCCTGCCCGTTCGTCCGAAGGAAACGGAAGACTGCGTGAGCACTGCCGGCTCTCCGGAACGCGTCCAGCCGCCCCGTCCCGGTGACCCTTCCCGTATCGGCCCGTACCGGATCGTCGGCCGTCTCGGGGCCGGCGGCATGGGGACCGTGTACGCCGGTCTCACCGCCGAGGACCTGCGGGTAGCGGTCAAGGTGATCCACCCCGCACAGGCCGAGGACCCGGAGTTCCGTGCCCGGTTCCGGCGCGAGGTACAGCTGTCCGCGCGGGTGCAGGGCCCCTGCCTCGTGCCCCTGCTGGCGGCCGATCCGGAAGCCGCCTCGCCCTGGCTGGCCACCGCCTACGCCCCGGGACTCACCCTCAACCAGCACCTGGCCGAGCACGGGCGCCTCACCGGTGGCACCCTGTACGCCTTCGCCACCGGCACCGCACAGGCACTGGCCGCCATCCACGCGGCCGGTGTCGTGCACCGTGACGTGAAACCGCAGAACGTCATCCTCACCCCGGCCGGCCCGCACGTCCTGGACTTCGGTATCGCCCGGGCCGCGGACGGCACCAGCGTGACCCGCACCGGCGTACTGACCGGCACCCCGGGCTGGATCAGCCCCGAGTACTACCGCACCAGCACGGCCGGCCCCCAGGGCGACGTCTTCGCCTGGGGCGCGTTGGTCGCCTACGCGGCCACCGGGCGCCTCCCCTTCGGCGGCGGCGCCCCGGACGCCGTCGCGTTCCGCGTCATGTCCGGCGAACCCGACCTGGACGGTGTCCCCGAGACGCTGCTGGACACCGTCGTGCAGGCCCTCGCCAAGGACCCCGCGGAGCGCCCGGCCGCGGCCACCGTGGCGGAGCGGTGCTCCCGGCTCCTCGCCGCCCAGGCGACCCAGGTCCTCGGCGCCGACGCCGTACGGGAACCCACGCGGGTCGGCGCACTCGTCACCTCCGAGTGGCACATACCCACTGCGGACGATCCCGCCTGGCACGCCCCGGCGCCCGCCTCCCGTGGGCGCACCCTGCTCGCCGTCCTCGTCGCAGCCGCCGTCCTCGGCGCGGCCACGGGCGGTGTCCTGGCCTTCCGCGGCGGCGGTCACGACACTCAGTCCGGCCGCCGCGGCGGCGCGGCGCACGCCACCGGGGACACGGTCGGCGCCTCCGCCGCTCCGCGCGCCGACCGCACCGCACCCGGCACGTCCCCCGCCGCGACACCGGTCGGTGAGGTGCCGTCACCCTCCGACCCGCGCCGGATCACGGTGCCGGTCGATCCGCTGGCCGGAGTGTCCGACCCGGCCTTCACCCGCGCCGGTGACGAGTCCGAACCGACGTCCGACGAATGGCGGACCAGTGTCAGCGCGAGCACGGCCGAGGAGACGGCCGTCGGCCGGGCGGTCCGCGCCGACGTGACGTCCATGCTCGCGACCAAGGACCTGGACTTCATGACGCCGACCGTCACCTTCGGCAAGCGGGCGCAGACGGTGTTCGTGACCGGCGGCCCCGTCTCCCAACTTCCCGACGAGGACCGGGAGATCTTCGTCCGAGCCGGCAAGATGGCAGCCTGCACGGCTCTCGCCCACAGACTCCAGGAGGACCCGACCGCCTGGTCCTACGGCCGTTACGCCGTCGTCTGGAAGGGCTACGAGGGTGACACCGAGGCCGGCGTGCTCGGCTTCGGCGAGGCCACCGACGGATGCCTCACCCGGGTCGCCGGACAGTGGCAGGGCGACCAGGAGGGTCTCGCGACCGCCGGGACACCGAGCAGCGACAAGGCCGAGATCCGCGTCGCCGACACCACGGACAAGGCCGTCACCGCCGAGTGGAACGCACGGATCGCCCAGGGCGACGGTCTGGCGCCGTTCGGCGGCGACGACCCCATCAGCCTCGGCTTCGACCCGGCCGAGAAGGCCGCCTACATATGGGCTCGGGACACGAACGAGGTACTCGTGGGCCGCGCGCAGCGGGCGAACTTCCAGGACGCGGTGTCCACGACCGTCTGCTCGAAGCTGACGGCCGAGTACCGCGCCGACAAGACCTGGAACTACACCCGCTGGAGCGTGGCCGTCATGGAGGCGAACAGCCGCATTCCCGAGATCATCGCTTCCGGTGAATGCCCCGTGTGAATGCCCCGGGTGACCTCGTGGCGCCCACGCCCTCACCCCCCTCGCAGTCCAGCCAGCACCTTCCCGCACAGCCTCAGCAGCTGCTCGTCGTCCGGGATGTCGCGGTGTCCGTACGCGCCCACGCGGGATCTGTGGCGGCGGGGGCGGGTCAGTTCCGTCGCGAGCAGGTCGCGCAGGGGCGCGGCGGCGGGGCCCATCGTGGTCAGGCAGCGGGCGATGGGGACACGGGTGCGCGGGTCCGCGGTCCAGGCGGCCCGGAAGACGGGCCGGGCCGGCTCGGGATCCCCGGCGATGCGCCAGAGCGCGCACGCGGCCGGTATCCGCTCCCGCACCGGCCCCGACCGGACGAGCCGGTGCAGCTCGGGCAGCGCGGCGCGCGCGGCCGGGCCCAGCCTGCCGAGTTGCCGGGCGGCGTCGCGCCGGACCGCCGGCTCGGGCCGGGCCAACTCGCGCAGCAGGACGGGGAGTACGGCGGAGGCGTCGCCGTCCGCCGCCCACAGCGCGCCCGCCGCGGCGGACGCGTGCCGGGTGCACAGCAGTGCGTGCAGAAGGGGGGCCGCCCGCGCGGCGGCGCCCAGGTCGGTCAACGTCCCGATCACCTGGCCGGCTATCGCGTCCCGCGCACCCAGGCCGTCGGGGGAGCCCGAGAGCAGCCGGAGCAGTTCCGGGACCGCGTCGCGGTCGCCGACGGCACCGACCGCCGTCACCAGCGGGGCGGCGAGCCGGGCCGCTGCGGGGGAGGCCAGCGCGACGCGGCCGAGCCGGTCACGCAGGGCGGGGGCCAGCGGGGCCGCGGCCCGGCCGAGGTGGGCGAGTTCGCAGCCCAGTCCGGCGGGTGCCGACGGGCCGGCCAGCAACTGGGCCAGGGCCGGGACCGCGCGGGGGTCACCGCTCCTGGCCAGCGCCTTGAGCGGGCCGCCCAGCGTGGGCGGACATCGCTCCCAGCGGTGCGTCCACAGGTCGGGCCGGGCCGTCACCAGTGCGTGCAGTTCGTCCGCCGCGGGCGCGGCCAGGGCGTACAGCTCCGCCAGCACCGAGACGGCCGCGTCCCGTAACCGGTCCTGCTCGGTGCCCAGCTGGGCACCGAGCAGCCGTACGGGCTCGTCGTACGCGCCGCGCCAGCCGCGGAACAGCCCCGCCGACATCCATGCGGCATTGCACCGGTCCACCGGGTCCGGACTGGCCAACTGGCCCGTGAGCAGGGCGATCCGGTCGGCCACGCGGTCACCGAGCGCGCCGTGCAGGGTACGCAGCAGCACGGCGCCCTGCTCGTCCGAGGGCCGCAGCCGCCGTATCCGGCGCACCAGGGTGTCCGTGCCGGAGTGCTCCTCGAACGGGCGGCGCTGCGCGGACCGCTCCTGCAGCAGCCGGACCGCCGCAGGCACGGTGTCGGCGGGGAGCCGGGCCGGTGCGCGCAGCGCCAGCTGGCCGAGCGCCGCCAGCCGCAGCCCCGGCGGATGGGGCGGCGCGCTCTGTTCGGCCAGGAGGTCCACCGCGCCGCCGGCGAGCGCGGGGTACCGGTGCGCGAACAGGCCGAGCGCCTCCGTGAGCGCGAGGAGCACGCAGTCGTCCCGCTCGGCCCGCAGCCGCCGCCGCAGCAGCTCCAGGACCCGCGGCGGATCATGCAGGAAGCGCACCAGGGCCCCGGCCGCCGTGCGGCGCACCGCGGGGTCCGGGTCCCCGGCGAGCGCGGTGAAGACCTCGGCGCCCGCGCACACCGCCTCCCGCGCCCTGCGGTCCCGCTCCGCGCCCTCGGCACTCTCGGCACCGATGCTGATCAGCAGCTCCACGATGCAGCCCCGGTCCGGCACCTCCTCGCGGGCCGCGAGCGCGAACAGGAACGGGACGCAGGCGAGCGTCGAGTCGTACACCCTTCCCCGGTGGTGCACCGCGCCGTACATCCGGTCGAGCGCGGTCGCCCGCTCGGCGGCGTCCGCGGACGCCAGCGCCCGTAACCATCCGGGCACGTCCTCCGCGCTGCCGTGCCCGTGCCGCAGCGAGGTCCAGTCGACCTCGTCGATCCCCGTGACCACGTTGTCCTCCCCAGGCGAATGCCACCTGATCGCGAGTGTGCACCACGGCACTGACAACGGCCCGGAGTCACCTGCTGACTGTGTGCGATCCGTCGGCGGTCACCGGCCACCGAACGACTCCGCGCGTCCCCGCGCGTGGAGGGGTCAGTTCAGGCCGGGCAGGGCGCGTTCCAGGATGGCGCCGAGGTCGGTTCCGGCGGACAGGGTGCCGAACGCGTGGCCCCAGTCGCCGCCCAGCCGGCTCGCGCAGAACGCGTCCGCGACCGGGTGCGGGGCGTACCTGACGAGCAGGGAGGCCTGGAGCGCGAGCGCCATCCGCTCGACCAGCCGGCGGGCACCCACCTGATCGGTTTCGGCCAATTGGGCCTTGAGTGCGGCCACGGCCGTGTCGAGGCGGGCATCCGCCCCGCGCGCGAGGTCGATCTCGGCGAACAGCGCCTGCGCGGTGTCCGTCTCACGGCCGAGGGCGCGCAGCACGTCGAGCGCGTTGACGTTCCCGGAGCCCTCCCAGATCGACAGCAGGGGAGCCTCCCGGTAGTGCCGGGGCATGCCGGAGTCCTCGACGTACCCGTTGCCGCCCAGGCATTCCAGGGCCTCGGCGGTGAAGGCCGGGCCCCGCTTGGTGACCCAGTACTTGCCGACGGCGGTGGCGATGCGCCGGAAGGCCCGCTCCCCGGCGTCCCCGCGCACCGCGCGGTCCGCCGCGCCGGCCAGTCGCAGCGTGAGCGTCGTCGCCGCCTCCGACTCCAGCGCGAGATCGGCCAGGACGTTGCGCATCAACGGCTGGTCGACGAGCCGCGCGCCGAACGCGCTGCGGTGCCGGGCGTGGTGCCCCGCCTCGACCAGCGTCTTGCGCATCAGGGTCGCCGAGGACATCACGCAGTCCAGCCGAGTGCAGTTGACCATCTCGATGATGGTCTTCACCCCTCGGCCCTCCGGCCCCACCAGCCAGGCCACGGTCCGGTCGAACTCCGGTTCCGAGGACGCGTTGGACCGGTTGCCCAGCTTGTCCTTGAGCCGCTGGATGCGGAAGGTGTTGCGGCTGCCGTCCGGCAGGATCCGCGGCACCAGGAAGCACGACAGTCCGCCCGGGGCCTGGGCGAGCACGAGGAAGACGTCACACATCGGCGCCGAGGTGAACCACTTGTGGCCGCGCAGCGTGTACACGCCCGCCTCGCCGGTCGGCGTGGCCGTGGTGGTGTTCGTCCGGACGTCGGAACCGCCCTGCTTCTCGGTCATGCCCATGCCGGCGAGCAGCCCCGGCTTCTCGGTGGGGACGCGCAGTCCGGGTGCGTACTCCCGGCTGGTGAGCAGCGGCTCGTACATCTTGGCGAGATCCGGCTGGGCGCGCAGTGCGGGCACCGCGGCGTAGGTCATCGACGTCGGGCAGCCGTGTCCCGCCTCCGTGTGCCCCCACACCAGTCCGCCCGCGGTCCGGGCCACGTGCGCGCCCGGCCGGTCGTCGGCCCAGGGGGCACCGGCCAGGCCCTCGGCGACCGCCGTCCGCATCAGATGGTGCCAGCTGGGGTGGAACTCCACCTCGTCGACGCGGTGGCCGTAGCGGTCGTGGGTGCGCAGCACCGGCTCGTGCCGGTTCGCCTCCTCGCCCCACTCCTGGGCCTCCGCGCTGCCGGCGCGCGCCCCCAGCCGCCGGATCCCGTCCTCGGCCCACTCCGCGCCCTCCCGGCGCAGCCCCTCCAGCAGGGCCGGATCGGCGGAGGCGTCGTACGGGGCCAGTGGCGGGGGCTGGTTGGTGACGTCGTGCGTGGCGTACTGCTGCCGGGACTGTGCCGGCACCTGCGACTGCTCCGGAATCGAGACCATGGGCAGCATGTTGCACTCTTCCTGCGGCTGTAGCAATGATGCAACAAGGAGCCGCACGTACAGTACGTGTCCATGCGCGTGAACGTCTCAGCGGAGCCGGACGCGGCCGGCCTGCGACCGCTGTCCGCCCGGTCGGTCGTGCTGAGCCTGCTCCTCGGTGTGCATCCGCCGGAGCTGCCGGTGAAGGACCTCGTCCGGCTCGTCGAGCCGTTCGGCGTCGGCGGCTCCACGCTGCGGGCGGCGCTGAGCCGGATGGTGGCCGCCGGGGACCTGCGGCGCGCGGACGCCGTCTACCGGCTCAGTGACCGGCTGCTGGCCCGGCAGCGCCGCCAGGACGACGCCGTGCGCCCGCGCACGCGCTCGTGGGACGGCGACTGGGAGATGGTGGTGATCACGGCGACCGGCCGCGGCCCCGCCGAACGCGCCGATCTACGTACCCGGTTGACCGCCCTGCGCCTGGCCGAACTCCGCGAGGGCGTGTGGCTGCGCCCGGCCAATCTCGACCGCCCCCTGCCGACGGGGCTGCGCCGGCTCGCCCTGACCTCGATCGCCCGCCCCGACGAGCCCGCGCGCGACCTGGCCGGCCGGCTCTGGCCGCTGGACGGGTGGGCCGCCGCCGCCCGCTCCCTGCTCGCCCACGCGACCCGGGCCGACCACCCGGCCGACCGGCTCACCGCGTACGCGGCGGCGGTCCGTCATCTGCTGACCGACCCGGTCCTGCCGTCCGGACTGCTGCCCGCCGACTGGCCGGGAGAGGACCTGCGGACGGCCTACGCCGGCTACCGGACCGAACTGGCCGCGGCACTGGGTGCGCAGGAAAGACGGTCTTGACCGCCCCGTGAGCCCGGCCCGGACACCAACACCGCGGGGCGAAACGGCCCTTGGCAAGAATTTGCTTGTCATGGAAGTCGCGTCATGTCAGAGTGGCGTCATCGCGACGAATGACTGGGGGATACAGCGATACACGGGGGACGGGGGAAAGAAGTCCCTTCTGCGTAGCGTGCGCTGAATGTTGCGCACCGGCCGACAAGCCCGATGGGTACCAGCTGCTACGGCGTTGACCACGCCGCGCGTGCCCAGTTCTACGGTTTGGATTCTGGTGATAGCGGAAGAAGTGTACGACCTTGTGCTGGACGACTTGTTCATCCAGCTCCATCAACTGGTTCCGGGAAGTTCCGTCTTCCTGAAGATCGAGGGGCTCAATCCCGCGGGCTCGGTGAAGCTCAAGACCGCGGTGGCCCTTGTCGAAGAAGCCGAGGCATCGGGACACCGCTTTCCGCGGACCCGGCTCATCGAATCGACCTCGGGAAACCTGGGCGTCGCCCTGGCGATGGTCTGCGCCGCCAAGGGCTACTCCCTCACCTGTGTCACCGACCCCAACGCCAACCCGCAGACGGTCCGCCTGATGGAGACCCTCGGCGCCGAGGTCGTGGTGGTGACCGTCCGGGACGGCAACGGCGGTTATCTGCAGTCCCGCATCGACTACATCCAGGAGCGCCTGCGCCGGGAGCCCGACCTGCACTGGCTCAACCAGTACGCCAACCCCGCAGGTCCGCAGGCCCACCGGCAGCGGACGGGCCGGTCCATCTCCGAGGCGCTGGGCCGGGTGGACTACGTCTTCGTCGGCGCCGGCACCACGGGGACGCTGATGGGGTGCGCGGAGTTCTTCCGTCGCCACAGCCCCGCGACCCGGATCATCGCCGTCGACAGCCTGGGGTCGGTGACTTTCGGGGGACCGGCCGCCCGCCGTCACATTCCCGGTCTCGGCACCAGCAGGCGGCCGGAAATCCTCACCGAGGCCCTGGTCGACGAAGTGGTGCTGGTATCCGAGGCGGAAGCCGTGGACATGTGCCGCGCCCTCGCCAGGGAACGCGGACTGCTGCTCGGCGGATCGACGGGAACGGTACTCAGCGCGGTGCAGAGCACGGCCAAGAAGATTCCGGACGGCAGTGTCGTCGTGGCGATCTCGCCGGACTTCGGCGACCGGTACCTCGACACCGTCTACAACGATTCCTGGGTGGCCGAGCGCTGGCCCGGACACCTCTGAAAGACCGTCACCGAACCAAAATGCTCGGGCGGCGTCCCGAGCCGGGGGAAAAGAAAAGTGTTCAATTTTGAAATAGTCGCCGGCGGCACCGTACGCACCGTGCTCCAGACCAGGCGGCGCGAAGTCCTGGACCTGGTGAGCCGCACCTACCGCATTCACGAGGCCGGCCAGACCGTCAATCCCGACAGCTACTTCCTGCGCTTCCCCGAGAAGCCGGATTCCCGCATCATCGCCCTGCCCGCCTTCCTCGGCCCCGAGGCCGGCGTCGCCGGCATCAAGTGGATCGCGAGCTTCCCCAAGAACACGGAGTCGGGCGCACCCCGCGCCTCCGCGGTGCTCGTCCTCAACGACTACGCGACGGGCTATCCCGTGGCCTGCCTGGAAGCCGCCTCGATCAGCTCCGCCCGCACCGCCGCCTCCGCGGCCGTCGCCGCCGCCGCGCTGCGCCCCGAGGGACACCAGGGCAAGACGATCGCGGTCGTGGGAGCCGGGGTCATCGCCCGCAACATCTGCGACTATCTGCACGCCGCGGACTGCGTCCCCGACTCCTACCTCGTCCATGACCTGCACGAGCCCTCCGGCCAGGCGCTGGTCGAGCACCTGCGCGGCACCCAGGACGTGCCCGCCGCCTTCACCACGGACCTCGACGAAGCCCTCGCGGCCGACACCGTCGTGTTCGCGACCACGGCTCTCAAGCCCTACGTCACCACGCCGTTCAAGCCCGGCCAGCTCGTCCTGCACATCTCGCTGCGCGACCTGGCTCCCGAAGTGATCCTGCAGGCCCAGAACGTACTGGACGACGTCGACCACTGCCTGAAGGCCGACACCTCGCCGCACCTCGCCGAACAGGCCACCGGATCCCGCGACTTCGTCACCGGCACCCTCGCCGGCGTACTGAACGGCGACGTGACACTCGACGACGGACGACCGGTGGTCTTCTCGCCCTTCGGCCTCGGTGTGCTGGACCTCGCGGTCGGCGCCTTCGTCCTCGAAGAGGCCCGCCGCGACGGCACGGCCGTCGAGATACCCGACTTCTTCGGGGAGACGCGCCGGTGGTGACCCCGATACGACCTTCCGCGGCGACCGTGGCGATCGTCGGCATGGGCTCCCGGGGCCTCGGGCTCCTGGAGCGCCTGGTCGCCCACTGCCTCACCCGCCCCGCGCCGGTGACCGTACATCTGGTGGACCCGCAGCCCGCCGGACCCGGCTTCCACCTGGCAGGCCAGCCCGACCACCTGCTGCTCAACACCGTCTGCTCCCAGCTGACGGCGTTCGCCGACGAGCAGATGGTCGAGGGCCCCGCACCGCTGCCCGGCCCCTCGCTCGCCGAGTGGTGCCAGGAGCGGGACCTGCGCCTCGCGGACGACGGGTACACCGTCCGCACGGGCGAGGGCCGCCCGATCCGGCCGAACGACTTCCTGCCCCGCAGGCTGCTCAGCGAGTACCTCGCCTGGGCCGCCGCCGAGATCGTCGCGGCCGCACCCGACTGCCTGACGGTCGTCCACCACCGCTGCGAGGCGGTCGACGTACGGCCCGGCCCCGACGGCCGTGAGGCGGTGGAACTCGCCGACGGCACCCTGCTCGACGCCGACGCCGTGTTCGTCACCGTCGGCCACCACTCCCTGTACCGACCGGCCGCACCGGCCACCGAACCGCGCCTGGTCACCCGCCCGTACCCGCTGCCCGAGGCGCTCGACGGCATCGCACCGGGCGACCGCGTGGCCGTGCTCGGCATGGGCCTCACCGCCATGGACGTCCTCGCGACCCTGACCCTGGGACGCGGCGGCCGGCACGAGGCGCACGCGTCCGGGCTGCGCTACGTACCGAGCGGGCGCGAGCCCGCCATCGTCCTCGCCAACCGCTCCGGCCTGCCCTCGCGCAGCCGGCCGTACCTCGCCCCCGACCGGGTGCGGAACGCACCGCTCGCCCTGACGGCGGACCGCGTCGCAGAGCTGCGCCGGCAGCGCCCCGACGGCCGCCTGTACTTCGGCGCGGACGTCCTGCCGCTGATCGAGGCGGAGATGGAACTCGCCTACTACCGCACCCTGCGGGCCCGCGAACGCGGGGACGCGGCGGCCGCGGGACGCGAGTTCGCCGACCGCGACCGGCAGGCCGGGTACCGGACGCTGCTCCAGGAGTGCCGTGAACGCTGGGGGCCGAGCCCGCTGAGCGGCGTCCTCGCCCCGGCCGGCGGGCACCAGTGGGCCGACCACGAGGCGTACACCCGCTGGTTCACCGGCGAGGTGGCGGCGGACCTGGCGGAGGCCCGCGCCGGACTCGGCGTCAGCCCCCTGAAGGAGGCGCTGGAAGTCCTGCGCGACCACCGGGACGTGCTGCGGACGGCCGTCGACGCGCCCGGCCTGGACGACGCGTCCCTGGCCGAGTTCTTCGGCGAGTTCAACGCCACCGTCAACCGGCTGGTCATCGGACCGCAGCTGGACCGCTCGGCCGAACTGCTGGCCCTCGTCGAGGCGGGCGTCGTCCGGCTCGGCCCCGGCCCGCGGCCCAAGGTCATCGCCCCGGCGGGGCAGGGCCCCTGGATCCTCGAATCCACCGCCCTGCGGCGGCCCGTGTCCTGCGAGGTCGACCACGTGGTGCACGCGCACGTCCGCGAGCCCGCCCCCGACCGCGTGCCCGGGTCCCTGCTCGGCACGCTCGTCGGCGCCGGCCGGGTCCGCACACTCGGTCCCCGCGGCGGCCCCGCGCACGGCCTGGAGGTCACCCGCGAGGGCCGGGGCGTCGGCACCGCCGGGGACGTCCAGCCCCGCCTGTTCTTCCTGGGCCCGCACACCGAGGGCTCCAGCTACTACAACCACTACGTCCCCTCTCCGGGCATGCCGTCCCGCGCACTGATGGACGCGGAACTCGCCCTGAGCACCTCCCTGCCGTCAGTGATCACGAGGAAGCGATGACCAACAGCGAGAAGTTCACGCCCTGGACGACGGAGTACCGGGCCGAGACACGGGCCGCGCAGGGCGACGGCTGGCGCGGCCCGGCCACGGGTGCCGTACCGCCGCCCGTCAGCCTCGCAGCGACCTTCGCCCGGGACGCCGAGTACCAGCTGCCCGGCGGGCTCGCGTATCTGCGGGACCAGGGCAGCCCCGGCTACGAGCAGGTCGAGAACGTGGTCGCGGGCCTGGAGGGCGGCTCCGAGGCCCTGGTGTTCTCCTCCGGCATGGCGGCGGCCACCGCGGTGTTCCAGGTGCTGCCCGGCGGCTCCCGGGTCGTCGTGCCCAGGACGATGTACTTCGGTCTGACCAAGTGGCTGACGGAGTTCGGGCCGCAGCGCGGCCTGGAGGTCGTCCAGGTGCCCATGGACGACCTGGACGCCGTGTCCGCGGCCGTCGCCGCCGCCCCCACCGCCCTGGTGTGGGTGGAGAGCCCGGCCAATCCCACCTGGACGGTCACCGACGTGGCGGCCGTCGGCGAGATCGCCCACCGCGCCGGCGCGCTCTTCGGCGTCGACAACACCGTGCCCACCCCCGTGCACAGCCGCCCGTTCGACCTCGGCGCCGACCTGATCATGCACTCGGGCACCAAGTACCTCAACGGGCACACCGATGTCGTCGCGGGCTTCCTCGTGCTGGCACCGGAGCGGACCGAGGCCCGCGAGACCGTCTGGGAGCGGCTGCGCCTCCACCGCAGGCTGACCGGCCCGCTCCTCGGCCCGCTGGAGACGTACCTGCTGATGCGCGGCATACGCACGCTGTTCCCGCGTATGCGGCAGATATCGGCCACCGCGCTCGCGCTCGCCGAGCACTTCGCCGAGCACCCGCTGGTCGGCCGGGTCGCCTATCCCGGCCTGCCCACGGACCCCGGGCACGAGATCGCCGCCCGCCAGATGACCGGCGGATTCAGCGGCATGCTCTCCCTGCACGTCGCCGGGGACTGGCAGCGCTCGCTGCGCGTCGCCCAGAACTGCCAACTCTTCATCCGGGCAACTTCCTTGGGCGGCGTGGAAAGTCTCATCGAACACCGCTATACCTTCGAGGGGCCGGGCAGCACCGCACCGAAGGACATGATCCGCCTCTCCATCGGCCTGGAGAGCCCGGCCGATCTCGTCGCCGATCTGGAACAGGCCCTGGAAAGGGCTGCGAAGGAAGACAGTTGAGCCCCGAGTCCCCCGACACAGACACCACCCCAGGCGCGGCGCACACCGCCGCGCCGGCCTCACCTCCCGGCCGCTCCGCACCGGAGCGGCCCGGGGGGCCGGAGCCGGCCGGCGAACCGGGGCCGGCGGGCCGGCCCCGGCTGCTGCGCGACGCGTCGCTGTCCGCCGTGCTGGCGGGCTTCGTGGCCGTCGTCGTGTCCTACTCCGGACCGCTGGTCATCGTGCTGTCGGCGGCCTCGGCCGGACACCTCGACACCGCGCAGACCAGTTCCTGGGTATGGGCCATCTCCATCGGCAGCGGCCTGACCTGCATCGCGCTGAGCCTGCGCACCCGGATGCCCGTCATCACGGCCTGGTCGACGCCGGGAGCGGCGCTCCTGGTCACGAGCCTCGGCGCGTACTCCTACGCCGAGGCCATCGGCGCGTTCCTCATCACGGGCGCCGTCATCACACTGGTCGGGCTGACCGGGGTGTTCGGATGGCTGATGCGGCAGGTGCCGACGGCGGTCGTCTCGGCGATGCTGGCGGGCATCCTGTTCAGCTTCGGCACCCACGTCTTCACCTCGCTGAAGACGGCACCGGTGATCGCCGGAGCCGTGCTGGTGGCCTACCTCGTGGGCAAGCGGCTGCTGCCCCGGTACGCGGTGCTGATCGCGCTGGCCGTGGGGGTCGTGGGCAGCGCGGCCACCTCGAAGCTGCACGTCCACGTGGACAAGATCGAGCTGGCCCGGCCGGTGCTCACCACCCCGGCGTTCTCCGTCGCGTCGCTCGTCGGTATCGCGGTGCCGATGATCCTGGCCACCCTCGCCTCGCAGAACGCCCCCGGCATGGCGGTGCTCTCCGCCTCCGGCTACGAGGCCGAGGACCGTCTGCTCATCGGCAGCACCGGACTGGTGTCCACCGCGCTCGCCCCCTTCGGCTCGCACGCGATCAACCTGGCCGCGATCACCGCCGCGATCTGCACCGGCCCGGAGTCGCACCCGGATCCGCGCCGCCGCTATGTGGCCGGTGTGTCGTGCGGCGCGTTCTACCTGCTGATCGGGGCCTTCGGATCCACGCTGGTGGCCTTCTTCGCCGGGCTGCCCAAGGAGCTGGTCGCCGCCATCGCGGGGGTCGCCCTGCTCGGGGCGCTCGCCGGTGGCATCACCGGAGCGGTCAAGGAGGAGAAGGACCGTGAGGCCGCGCTGATCACGTTCCTGGCCACCGCGTCCGGCGTCACCCTCTTCGGCATCGGCTCCGCCTTCTGGGGCCTGGTCTTCGGCGTCGCCGCCCATCTCGTGCTGTCCGGGCGGTGGCGCGGCAGGACCGCCGCCGCGTGACCACGGCCGGGCCGCCGCGGCGGCCCGGCCGAGGTGACCCGGCCCGCACGCCGGGCCGGGGTCACTTGTAGGTGATGTCCGAGGCGGCGTACTTGCAGTACGTCCCGTCCGGGCCCGAGCCGTTCGTGGTCGGTTCCTTGCCCGTGTTGTTGCCGAGGTACTTCTGGCACGGAACGATCTTCTTGCTGCTGTCCCCGACGACGGTGATGTTCTTCAGGGTCGCGCTGTCACCGTAGTTGGTGTTGATCCCGACGAGCTTGCTGCCCTTGTACGTCGCCTCGATGCCGTTGAGGTTGATCGTCCGCTTGTACTGCGTCTTGCAGTTGCCGCAGGAGCGGGCGAACGTGCCGAAGTTCCGCACGGCGAAGCCGGAGACGTTCAGCGTGCCGGCGCCGTTGAACTGGAACACCTTGTCGTCGGCCTCCTTCGCCCCGCCGCCGCTGACGGTGTAGACGTCGGACGACGAGGAGCCGAGGAAGGTGGCCGCGTCCTCGCCGACGTCCTCCCACCACACGTTCTGCAGTGTGCAGCTGCCGAGGCAGTGGATGCCGTCCGCGGCGGGGGAGCCGATGACGACGTTCTTGAGGACCGCCCCGGGGGCGAGTTCCAGGATCGGCCCCTGGTCCTCGTCCTGGCTGCCGCTGCCGAGGTCGCCGGAGCCGTAGAGCCGCTTCATCCCGTAGTCCTTGGTACCGGACACCGAGATGGTGGCGGAGACCGCCTGGCTGCCGCTGGGGGTCGGCCAGGTGGCCGCGCCCGCCGGCGTCGGGGATGTCATGATCATGCCAAAAGAGAGGCCGAGGGTCGCGATGCCGCCCAGCAGGGCGCGCGACGGTACGCGTGAGGTCATGTCCCGGATGCCTTCTTCCGAGTGGGGGTCGGTCGGACATGGATGTGAAGCGCTTGCATCAGTGTGCACGGCAGGGCGTGCCTGCCTGCGCCTACTGGTCGCATGAGCCAACCATGTCGACTCGTCGGTCATGCTGATGAACGGACCGTAGAGGGTAAGCGCTTTCTGGTCAACGCCTCGAGCGGAGTGCGTTGCGGTGGTCGCCCCCTCCGTGGGAGCGCTTTTCGGCGCCGAGCAGTGTCGTCCTTTCTGCCTCCTTTTGCCCTGAAAAGTCTGGGATGGCCGGCGTGGTTGAGGGCACTCGGGGGACACCTGAGATGGATCCCACCCGAGGAGAGTCATGGCTGAGCAGAAGTCGTCGGCCCTCACGGCGCCCCTGCGCGGCGCGGCCTCGGTACTGCGCAGGGTGCCCGGCGCCGGAACGGTGAGCAGAGCCGCCGAGGAAACACTGGACAAGATCGGCGCCGTCTCGCCGCGAGGACGGCGCATGGCGGTGTACACGGGGGCCGGAGTGCTGGGCGTCGCGGGCGTGGTGGAGTGGCCGGTGGCCCTCACCGGCGCGGCCGTGGCCTGGCTCACCCAGCCCCGGCCGGCGGAGGGCGAGGGCGCGCGGGGCCCCGAACCCCCGCACGATCTCGGCACCGCGGCCCTCAGGTCCGGCGCCGGCAAGGGGACGCACGGGCACGGCGGGACGGCCGGGCCGGCGGGCACCGGACGAGCGAAGGAAGCCGGCCGCGCCGCGGCCACCAGCCCGCCCGAGGCCGCCCAGGGAGTCAGGGCGTCCGCGGCCAAGACGTCCTCGGGCCCGCTCGGCCCGGCCGCGCGGCCGGACCGTACGACGCTGTGAGGAGGCCGTGGCGAGCGGGCCAGATGCTCTCCGGTCCTCTCGGGCCGGCCGTTACGACGCTGTGAGGAGGTCATGGTGCTCGGTCTGCTGACGGCACCCTCGGCCGTCGTTCGCCTCCTGCCCGCGGCGCCTCGGCTGCTCGCGCGGGCTGCGGCACCGGCGGTCGGAGCGGCCGCCGGTGCCGCAGCCCGAACGGCGCGCGCCGGCGTGCGCGGCGCCGACGCCACCGTGCGGGTCGCGCGGGTGGCCCGCAACGCGCTGCCCGGAGCCGGCGACCACTGGCGGGCCGGCGCCCGCGCCCATCTGGCCGTCCGCCCGCTGGAGCCGGACCAGGCGCGGCACGCGGGAGGTACGGCGCAGTTGGCGCGCCGGGTGGCCGACGTGCTGGCCGACCACCCCGACGTGCTCTTCGCCTACTGGGACCAGGGGCTGGCCCGCCTGGTGGTGGCCGCGACCGAGGAGCGGGTCGCCGACCGGGTCATGGACCACGCGGCCGACGTGGCCGCGCGCCACGGCCTCGTCCTGGCGGGCGGCGACGTCGAGGAGACCACGCACCCGGCCGACCCGGCCGGCGTGCGCGCCGCGGTGGCCACGCTCGTCGCCGACGGCGTGGGGATCGCCATCGGCGTGACCGCGTACACGCTGCGGCTGCCGCCCTCGCCCCGGGTGGTGACCGCGGTGGTGACCCTGCTGCGGGAGAACCCCCGGTTCCGTGCCCGGCTGCGCGCCCGGATCGGCGACGCTCCGATGGACATCCTGCTGGCCTGTGCGAACGCCGCCGCGCACGGCGTCGGTCAGACGCCTGCCTCCCTGCTGCTCGACGGCGTCCTGCGCGCCTGCCAGCTGGCCGAGACGGTGGCCCGCGCGGCCGCCTTCGACTCCGTGCACGACCGGCTGTGCTCGCCCGACCGGGTCAGCCTCGCCGCGGCGGGTGCGCCACGCCCGCCAGTGCGCCGGTCCCCGGCCGAGGAGTACGCGACCCACGCCTCCGCGGGCAGCGTCCTCGGCGCGGCGGCCACCCTGCTGGTCAAGCACGACGGCACCGAGGCGGCCGAGGCGGTGCTGGCCGGCTCGCCGAAGGCCGCCCGCTACGGTCCCGCCGCCTTCCACGCCGTGCTCAGCGCCGCACTGGCCCGGACGGGCGTGCTGGTCCGCGCCCCGGAGCGGCTGCGCCAGCTGGAGTTGACCGGCACGGTCGTCCTGCACCACGGCGCGCTGCGCACCGAGGACGGCGAGGCCGACCCGTGGGCCGAACCGCTGCTGGACGCGGCCCGCCGGGCCGGGCTCCGGGTCGTCCTGGTGGACGATCCGGCCCTGGAGGACTTCACCGGTCTCGCCGACTCGGTCGTCGACGCCCGCCGGCCGCTGGACGACGTGGTGTACGAGGCGCGCGGCGACGGGGGTGCCGTACTGGTGGTCGCCCGGGTGCGGGACGGTGACGGGGACGACGTGCCGGCCGCACTGCGTGCCGCCGATGTCGCCGTCGCCCTGGCCGACCGGGACGGCGCGGTCGTCTGGGGCGCGGACATCCTCGCTCTGCACGGTCTGCCCGACGCGTGGCGGGTGCTGACCGCGATCCCGGTCGCCCGCAAGGTGGGCCACCGGGCCCAGACCCTGGCGCGCTCCGGAGCCGCGCTGTCCGGGCTGCTGGTCGCCGTCGGCGAGTCCGGCGGCGGAAGCGGTCGCCGGGCCCTGCTGCCGGGGCTGCGGCACGCCCCCGTCGACATCGGCGCCGCTACGGCGCTGCTGTCCGGGGTGCGGGGAGCGCTCGGCGTGGCGGCGGCGCGTGCCCCCCACCCGCGCCCCCGGGTGCACTGGCACGAACTGGACCCCGATCAGGCCCGGGAACGCCTGGAACACGAACCGGCCGCCGACACCGGTCCGTTCGACGAGCTGACCGGCCGGGTACGCAGGGCGGCCGAGGGCGTCGCCCACCATCCGGCCGCCGCGCCCGCCCGCTGGTCCTACCGGCTGGGCCGGGCCGTCCGGGGGGAACTCCAGGACCCCCTCACCCCGGTGCTGGCGGTCGGTTCGGCGGCGTCGGCGATCCTCGGCTCGGTCGTGGACGCGCTGCTCGTGGTCGGTGCCCTCGATCTGAACGCCCTGGTCGGCGGCTTCCAGCGGCTGCGGGCCGAGCGGGCGTTGTCCGGTCTGGTCGAGGAACAGCAGCAGCAGGCGCGGCTCGTGCCCCCGGAGGACGAGGCACCGGCCGGCGGGATCCGCACCGTGACGGCCGGCCGGCTCCGGCCGGGCCATGTGATCCAGCTGAAGGCGGACGACGTGGTGCCCGCCGACGCCCGGCTGCTGTGGCAGGACGGTCTGGAGGTGGACGAGTCCGCGCTCACCGGCGAGTCGCTGCCGGTGGAGAAGCAGACGGACCCCACTCCGCATGCCCCGGTGGCCGACCGGCGGTGCATGGTCTTCGAGGGGACGATCGTGGTGGCGGGGCAGGCGCGGGCCGTCGTGGTGGACACCGGCGACCGTACCGAGGCCGCCCGTGCCGTCCACCTCGCCGCCCGCACGCCTCCGGCCGGCGGGGTGCAGGCCAGGCTCCAGGAACTCACCCGCAAGGCGCTGCCCCTGACGCTGGCGGGCGGCGCCGCGGTGACCGGCCTGGCACTGGTGCGCGGCACCCCGATCCACGAGGCGGTCAGCGGCGGGGTGGCGGTGGCCGTGGCGGCCGTGCCGGAAGGGCTGCCGCTGGTGGCGACGGTCGCGCAGCTGGCGGCCGCCCGGCGGCTGAGCCGGGGCGGTGTCCTGGTCCGCACTCCGCGCTCGCTGGAGGCGCTGGGCCGCATGGACACCGTCTGCTTCGACAAGACCGGCACGCTCACCGAGAACCGGCTGCGGCTGGTGCGCGCTTCCGACGCGGAGGGCACGGTCCATGCCGTGGACGATCCCGGTTCCGCGGCGACGATCCGGGCCGCCGCGCGGGCCTGTCCGCAGCTGAACGGCGACTCCGGTCAGCCGGTGCACGCCACCGACGAGGCGGTGCTGACCGCGGCGGAGCCCGATCCGGACTGGACACAGCTCGCCGGTCTGGCGTTCGAGGCCGCCCGCGGGTACGCCGCCGCCGTCGGCCGCGGCGAGGACGGCTCGGTCGTGCTGGTGGTCAAGGGCGCCCCGGAAACCGTGCTGCCCGCCTGCTCCGGCCTGCCGGCCCACGCCTCCGACGCCGCGCAGGCGCTGGCCGGGGGCGGCCTGCGGGTGCTGGCGGTGGCCGGGCGCCGGCTCGGCGCGGACGAGCGGGAGTCCGAGGTCCTGGAACGGCCGCTGGAGCGGCTGGAGTTCACCGGCCTGCTGGCCCTGTCCGACGTACCGCGCGAGACCTCCACGGCGCTCGTGAGCGGGCTGAACGGGGCAGGCGTACGACCGGTCATGCTCACCGGCGACCATCCGCAGACCGCGCGGGCGATCGCCGCCGATCTGGGCTGGCCCGAGGACACCGTGGTGGTCACTGGTGACGAGCTGGCCGCGGCGGACCGTGCGGCCCGGGCCCGGATGCTGCGCGACGCGGGCGTGGTGGCCCGGGTGGCGCCCGAGCAGAAGCTCCATGTCGTGGAGGCGCTGCGGGACGCGGGCCGGGTGGTCGGCATGGTCGGCGACGGCGCCAACGACGCCGCGGCGATCCGGGCCGCGGACATCGGCGTCGGCATCAGCGCGCGGGGCTCGGCCGCGGCGCGCAACGCCGCGGACATCGTGCTGACCGACGACGACCTGACGGTGCTGATCGACGCGGTCGGCGAGGGCCGCGCCCTGTGGCACAGCGTGGCCGACGCCATCGCCATCCTGATCGGCGGCAACGCGGGCGAGATCGGCTTCGGCATCCTCGGGACGCTGCTGTCCGGGCGGGCGCCGCTGTCCACCCGGCAGATGCTCATGGTGAACCTGTTCACCGACCTGTTCCCGTCGATGGCGGTGGCGGTGACCGAGAAGGAGGGTGAGGCGGACCTCGCCAACGTGGAGGAGGCCGCCGGCGTGCTGGGCGAGCCCCTGCTGCGGCAGATCCGGCACCGGGCTCTGACCACCTGCCTGGGCGCGCTCACGGCCTGGCTGATCGGCCGGTTCACGCCGGGCACCGCCCGCCGCTCCAGCACCATGGCGCTGTGCGGGGTGGTCGGCACCCAGCTCGTGCAGACCCTGCTGGACCGGCGGGACAGCCGGCTGGTGCAGATCACGTCGCTGGGCTCCGCCCTGGCCCTGGTCGCCGCGGTGCAGATCCCGGGTGTCAGCCGGGCGTTCGGCTGCACGCCGCTCGGCCCGGTCGCCTGGGCCGGTGTCGTGGCCGCGATCGCGCTGGCGCTGGCGGGCCAGCGGACCCTGCCCCGCCTGGAGGGAACCATCAGCCGCCTGCTGCCGACGTGACCGGGGGCCGTCGCCCGGCGAGAGCCCGCCCGGCACGGTCAGCTCGGCAACGGCCCTCCCGGCGACGGCCCGCCGCCCGTGGGCGCAGCCCGGCCGGTGAGGCCCGGCGGGTGAGGCCCATGGCCGTGGTCCGGCGGGTGAGGCCGGCGGGCGTGGGCCGGCGGTTCCGGGCCGGGCTCAGACGGAACGGTGGTACTGGTCCGGCACCCGGACCGGCGCCCCCAGCTCGCGTGCGGCGTGCCGGGCCCAGGACGGGTTGCGCAGCAGCTCACGGCCGAGCAGCACCGCGTCGGCCTCGCCGTTCGACAGGATCTTCTGGGCCTGTCCGGCCTCGGTGATCAGACCCACGGCGGCGACCGGCAGCGGGGTCTCGGTCTTCACCCGGGAGGCGAACGGGACCTGGTAGCCGGGTCCGGTCGGGATGCTGACACCGGCCGCGTTGCCGCCGGTGGAGACGTCCAGCAGGTCGACGCCGTGGGCGTGCAGGTCGCGGGCGAAGCGGACCGTGTCGTCCGGCGTCCAGCCGGCCTCCTCCAGCCAGTCGGTCGCGGAGATGCGGAAGAACACCGGCTTGTCGGCGGGCCACACCTCCCGTACGGCGTCCACGGCCTCCAGGGCGAACCGGGTGCGGTTCTCGTACGAGCCGCCGTAGGCGTCGGTGCGGCGGTTGGAGTGCGGGGAGAGGAACTCGTTGATCAGATAGCCGTGGGCGCCGTGGATCTCCACGACCTCGAAGCCCGCGGCGTGCGCCCGGCGGGCCGCGGCGGCGAACTGACCGACGATCTCCTCGATCCGCTCCACCGTCAGCTCGGTGGGTGTCCGGTGGCGTTCGTCGAACGGCACCGCGCTGGGGCCGAGCGGCTGCCAGCCGTGCGCCTCCGGTCCGACGGGCGCGCCGCCCTTCCAGGGCTGGTCGGTGGACGCCTTGCGGCCGCCGTGACCGATCTGGATCCCCGGCACGGTGCCCTGGGCCACGAGGAAGCGGGTGATCCGGCGGAAGGCCTCCACCTGGGTGTCGTTCCACAGCCCGAGGTCGTACGGGGAGATCCGGCCCTCGGGCGAGACCGCGGTGGCCTCGACCAGGATCAGACCGGTGCCGCCGGTGGCCCGCGCCGCGTAGTGCGCGAAGTGCCAGTCGTGCGGGGCGCCCACGAGCGGGCCCTCCGGCTCGGCCGAGTACTGGCACATCGGGGCCATCCACACCCGGTTCGGGATGGTCACTTCGCGCAGGGTGAGGGGCTCGAAGAGGGCACTCACGACGGACTCCATTCGTCACGGACCGCTGGTGGCTTCGTACGGTACCCCTCGTACTACGAGAGATGTCAAACTACGACGTCTCTCGTACAATGCTGAAGACGGGGATTCCGCGACGTGAGGGGCAGCCGCCGTGACCGACACCGCCACCACCGGCCGCACCCTGCCGCACCCGGAGCGGGAGCAGATCCGGCTGGAGTCCGTGCTGCACGCGCTCTCGGACCCGATGCGGTTGCAGATCGTGCGGGAACTCGCGGCCGAGGAAGCGGAGTTGACCTGCTCGCAGTTCGACCTGCCGGTGACCAAGTCCACCACCACGCACCACTTCCGGGTGCTGCGGGAGAGCGGGGTCGTCCGGCAGGTCTACCGGGGCACGGCCAAGATGAACGGCCTGCGCCGCGACGACCTAGACGGCCTCTTCCCGGGACTGCTCGACAGCCTTCTCGCCGCCGCCGACCGGCAGGCCGGCCGCCTCGGTGACGCCGGCTGAGCCCCCCTCGGCCGCCGCCGCACCACCCTTCCGCGGAAGGTGGTTGAAGAGCAGGTTCAGCAGGATCGCGGCCAGGCAGCCCGCGCTGATACCGCTGTTCATCACCGTCTGGAACCAGTCCGGGAACTTCTCGTACACCGTGGGCACGCCCACCGGCAGCATGCCGATCGCCACCGAGACGGCCACCACGGTCAGGTTGTCGTTGCCCTTGAAGCCGACCCGGGCCAGTGTCCGCAGCCCGCTCGCCGCGACGGTCCCGAACATCACCAGACCGGCCCCGCCGAGCACCGGCGCCGGGACCGCCGCCACCACCGCGCCCAGCTTCGGCAGCAGACCGAGCAGCACCAGCATCCCGCCGGCCGTCGCCACCACCCAGCGGCTGCGCACCCGGGTCATGCCGACCAGGCCCACGTTCTGCGCGTAGGCCGTGTACGGGAAGGTGTTGAAGACCCCGCCCAGCACGGTCGACAGGCCGTCCGCGCGCAGCCCGTCGGCCAGCGAGCGCGGCTCCACCCGGCGCCCGGTCAGCTCACCCACGGCGATCAGATCACCGGTCGTCTCGGTCATCGTCACCAGAGCCACCACGAGCATCGACACGATCGCGGACGCCCGGAACTCCGGCGCCCCGAAGTGGAACGGCGTGCTGATGCCCACCCAGTCGGCGTCCGCGACCCCGCCGAAGTCGGTGAACCCGAACGGCACCGCGACGGCCAGGCCGGCCGCGATGCCGAGGAGCACGGCGATCCGGGAGAGGAAGGCGGGCGCGAACCGCTGGACGCCCAGCACCACCACGAGGACGAAGCCCGCCAGCGCCAGGTTCTTCGGCTCCCCGAAGTCCTTCGCGCCGGCGCCGCCCGCCGCCCAGTTGCCCGCGACCGGCAGCAGCGAGACCCCGATGATCAGGATCACGGTGCCGGTCACCAGGGGCGGGAAGAAGCGCAGCAGCCGGCCGAAGACCGGTGCGAGCAGCATGATCGCCAGCCCCCCGACGATCACGGAGCCGTAGATCGCGGGCAGCCCGCCCTGCGTCGTGCCGATCAGCACCATCGGCGAGACGGCGGCGAACGTGCAGCCCTGCATGATCGGCAGCCGCACCCCGAACCGCCAGAAGCCGACGCACTGGATCAGCGTGGCGATCCCGCACACCAGCAGATCCGCGGTGATCAGATACGCCAGGTCGGCGGGCGACAGCTGCATCGCGCCGCCCACGATCAGCGGCACCGCCACGGCGCCCGCATACATGGCGAGCACATGCTGGAGACCGAACGCGGTCAGCTGCCGTACCGGTGGGATCTCGTCGACGGGGTGCACGTCTGTGGTCGTGGCCATGGGAACTCCATCAGCGGCGGGTGGGGAGGGGGATCCGGACAGGACGAGACCGTAAGGGCCTTGAACAGTTTGTTGATTTCCGGACTGTTGCCGCTGTGTGTCCTGCCCGGCCGCGCCCCGCTACGGCACCCGCGCCGCTCCGAGCAGCGCGTCCCAGTCGGACAGCTTGACCACGCTCCGCCCCAGCCGCGCCCCCAGCTCGGCCTCGGCCCGCTCGATCGACAGCCAGCCGTCCCACGGCACGGGGTCGATGCCCGCCGTCCGGAGCGCCGCGACCGGGTCCGCCGGCACGTCCGCGCGGACGAGGGCCGGAGCGTCCGCGAGCAGGGAGATCGCGGTCTCCTTGGCGCACGGTCGGTTGGTGCCGATGACCCCGGTCGGGCCGCGCTTGATCCACCCGGCGACGTACTCGCCCGGGGAGGGCACGCCGTCGCGCAGGACGCGGCCCTCCAGGTGCGGGACCGTGCCGTTCGCCGGGTCGAACGGCAGCCCCTCCAGCGGCACTCCGCGATAGCCCACCGAACGCAGCACCAGCTGCGCGGGCACGTCCTCGTAGCGGCCCGTGCCGGTCACACCGCCCGTGCCGTCCGGCTCCGTCCGCTCGAAGCGGACGGCACCCACCCGGCCGTCGACCGCGAGCAGCTCCACCGGGCGCAGGAAGAACCGCAGCCGGATCCGGCGCGCGGCTGCCGCCGAGGGCTGTGCCGCCCAGCCGCGCAGCACCTCCACATTGCGCCGCTGCACGGCCGGCAGTGCGTCGGGATCGCCGGTGTCGAGCGCCAGGTCTCCCTTGTCCACGGTCACTTCGGTGCCGGGCAGCCCGCCCAGCTCGCGCAGCTCCTTGGTGGTGAAACGGGCCTGTGC
Source organism: Streptomyces sp. NPDC038200 (assembly GCF_055600785.1). Classification (NCBI taxonomy): domain Bacteria; kingdom Bacillati; phylum Actinomycetota; class Actinomycetes; order Kitasatosporales; family Streptomycetaceae; genus Streptomyces; species Streptomyces sp. NPDC038200. Next base: position 158,704 of record NZ_JBVJYH010000009.1, on the reverse strand, counting down.
GGGGCCGCGCCGGCCCACCATGTGCACCTCGGTGAGCCCGCTCGCCGCGAGCGTGTCCAGGGCGGCCTGGGGGATGTCCGTGGGGCGCAGTTCGGCCACACCCCGGACCAGGATCCGGGTGACGTCCACCGCGACGTTGCCCACCCCGATGACCACCGCCGACCGCACCCCGCGCAGGAAGCCCGCGTCGGCCGCGTCCGGGTGCGCGCTGTACCAGGAGACGAACTCGGTGGCCGACCAGCTGCCCGGCAGCTCCTCGCCCGGGACGCCGAGCCGCCGGTCGGTGGCGGCGCCCACGCAGTACACCACCGCGTGGTACAGCTTCCGCAGCCGCTCCACCGGCAGGCCGCCGGGGCCGCCCACCCGGACCCCGCCGAGGAACCGCACCCGCTCGTCCTCCAGCACCGTCCGCAGGCTGCCCTGGAGGGACTTGATCTTCTCGTGATCGGGTGCGACGCCGTAGCGGACCAGTCCGTAGGGGCACGGCAGCCGGTCCAGGACGTCCACGCGGACCTCGGGGTCACGCTGGATCAGGCTCTGGGCGGTGTAGCACCCGCTCGGCCCGGAACCGACGACAGCGACACGCAGCACAGCGGTACTCCTCGCCCGAAGGAGGGTGTGCGGACACTTCCAGCATGGCACCCCCGGTGGCCGCGCGGCAGGGGCCGGTGGGGTGATCCGGAAGCCCTCCGGTCGTGTCCGTTCCTAATGGAATGTGATCACGAGGTTACGTTGCGTGTGTGCTGGAAGCGCCTTTTCTAAATCTTTCTGATCGGGACGCGGAGGACGGCGCGGTCTCCGTGTGGCCTGCGTGGGAGGTGCGGGAGCATGACGGTGTCACGACCTGGTTCCATGTCCGGCTGGCCTTCCCCGACGGGGCGCGCGTCGACGCCCTGGCCGTGGTGAACGGGGGACGCGTCTCCATCGAGGACGTCAACGCCGAGCCGGCCCTGTCCCTCGCCGACCTCACCGTGCTCGCCGGATGGATCGCGGGACCGCTGTCCGAGACGTGCGGCGTGGCACCGACGGGGGCCGGCTGCGCGGACCGGGTCGCCGGCGGGGCCGGTCGCGCGGAACGGGTCGCGGGTGAGGTCGGTCGCCCGGTCGAGAAGGTGGGTGAGCCCGGTCGCCCGGTCGAGAAGGTGGGTGAGGCCGGTTCCGTGGACGAGGGCGTCGGCGAGGTCGTGGACGACGAGGTCGGCCGTGCGGGCGGGCCCGTGGGCGAGGGCCGTGGCTGCTCGGCGGTGGGCGGTCCCGGTCCCGGCGCGGGCCCCCTGGTTCCGCGCCGGGCCCGGCCCCGGCCGGCCTGGCCCCGGGGCGTCGAGGGTCGCCGGCTCGTCGCGCAGCAGTACCGCGCGGCACAGGGCGAGGGCGCCGATCCGGTGCTCGCCGTGATGGACGCGACCGGACACAGCCGCCGACGCGCCCTCCGGCTCATCGCCCGGGCACGGGACGCCGGCTTCCTGGCGCCACGTCACGCCCGGCGCTGACCCGGCGCCTTGCGGCCGTCTCCCCTCAGGAGTCCTGCGGACGCTCCTCCGTGGCGAAGAACCGCGACAGATCCTCGTCCATCGCGCCCGCGTCGGGCTCGCTCTCCGGGGGTGCGCCCATCCCCGCATCGAGCCCGTACCGCTGGAACAGCTCGGCCCGCAGCACCGGGACGGGCATCGGCACCCCCGGCACCAGCGCCGCGTACACGGCACCCATCAACAGGGCCCGCAGCATCGGGTAGTCGGCCGAGACGTTCTGCGCGCCGTAGCGGGCGACGGTGTCGCTGAGCAACTCCGCCAGCCGGCGCTGCTCCGGGCACTGCACGAAGCCCTCCGCCTGGAGCAGGCCCGCCATGTGCTGGCGCATCAGCACCGGCCGGTCCCGGGCCAGTCCCAGGATCGCGTCGATGGCCCGGGCCAGCCGCTCCCGGCCGTCGTCGGTGCGCGGCTCCCGCTCCAGCGCCTCCTCCAGTGTGCGGTGCATCAGCCGGTGCACGGCGGACTGCACCAACTGGCGCTTGCCCGGGAAGTAGTACGACACCAGCCCGCGCGCCGAACCGGCCCGATCGGCGATGTCGCTCAGCGTCGTGGCCTCAAAGCCGTGCTCGCCGACCAACTCCACGGCGGCCTGCAACAACCGCTCCCGGGAGCGCCGCCGCAATTCTTCATTGACCGAGGCGCTGCGCGGGGACATCCTGTAACTCCTGCGTTGACTGGCTGCCAGCCAACTATACTCAACGCAGCGGGACACCCCTGTGCTCGGGGGTCGGCCCGGAGCAGCCGTCCGTCTGGGGCGACGCGGGGGATCGTCTCAGACGGACGGCGTCGAGCTGTGCGGATTCAGCCGCCGGCGCACGCCCGGCGCGTCGCGCGGCGAGGGCGGCCCGGTGCCCGGCGGATCCCGTACCGGCAGATGAGCCAGGAAGCCGATCCCGCAGCTCAGCGCGGTGGTGCCGCCGTATGCCGTCCCGTCGCCATCCACCGTCGGCTCCCGCCCGGGCCGGAGCCGAGTGCCTCGCAGTCGACCGAGAACAGCCGTCGAGACGGCTTTCGCTCGCCGTGTGCGCGGTACGGCGCGGACGCGTCCGCGGAGGCGTCGAAGCGTCGAGGCGTCGAGGCGTCGAGGCGTCGAGGCGTCGAGGCGTCGAGGCGTCGAGGCGTCGAGCCCGCGCCAAGAGACCGGAGCGTGTCGACGGCCGCGCCCGTCCCGGAGCCGCTGTCCGTCGACCGGCGACGCCGGAGCGGACGCGGTCGTGTTCAGCGGGGGACGACCCAGTCCGGCGTCCAGGTCCCGGCGGTGTCGTGGCCGGCCGCTGCGGCGGCGAGGTGGGCGCGCAGGGCCGCCAGGGCGGGGTGGGGGTTGTCGCGGTGCCAGAGGAGCGAGTGCGGGTAGACGGGCGTCGGGTCGGTCACCGGGATGCGGCGCAGGCCGTGTCCGGCGGGCCAGACGAGGCGGGTCAGCTCGCCCATGAAGGTGGCCAGGGCCGGAGTGTCGGCGATGGTGTCGAGGAGCGCGTCGGAGCCGAAGTTGGGGCCGGTCGCCTCGATGGTGAGGCCGAACTCGGCGACGAGATCGTCGTAGTAGGCGGTCCACTCGGTGCCGGGGACGACGCCCGGCATCCAGATCCGGTGCCCGACGAGCTGAGCGACGGTCACCGACCGGGCATCCGCCAGCGCGTGGGCGGGGCCGGTGAGGAGCTGGAGCGGTTCGTCGAGCACCCGGACGGCCTCGATGTCCTCGGGAAGGGGGCGGCCGGGCGCGGCGACGGCGCGGAAGGAGGCGTCGATCGCGCCGGAGCGGATGGCGGCGACGGCCGCGTCGATGTCCGCGAGCATGAGTACGTCGAGGTCGATCTCGGGGTGCGCGCGATGGAAGCCGCGCATCAGGCCCGACGGCGCGACACGCGAGGCGATCACGTCGACGCGCAGCGGACGGCGGCCGGTGCGCACGGACGCGACCGCGCGCTCGGCCGCCCGCAGCAGCTCGCGGGCGTGGGGCAGGAACGCCTGCCCGTCGATGGTGAGCCGGGCGCCGCGCGCGGTGCGGGTGAACAGCCGCACGCCGAGGTGCCGCTCCAGCGCGGCGATGCGCTTGGAGACGGCCTGCTGGGTGACCGCCAGCTCGGCGGCGGCTTCCTGGAACTGCCCCGCGTCGGCGGCGGTGACGAAGGTCCGGACGGCGTCGAGGTCCATAGCGAACACCCTAGGGACACAACCGCTGGTTGTGTGCGACGGCCCTGTGGTTGTTTGCCTCCTGGCCATGGGCCTCGCTTTGATGCCTCTGATCGCGGATCGGTTGTGCGGGCGGGTGGCGAGGGGCGTCGGGCATGAGGAGCGGGCACCGGCTGGGACGGCGGTTCGGGTGGTTCTGGGGAGCGTACGGGACGAGCGCGCTCGGCACATGGCTCGCCTTCGGCGCGTTCCCGCTGATCGCCGTCCGGGTGCTGCACGCCGGACCGGCCGAGGTCGCGGCGCTCTCCTCCGCGGGAGCCGCGGTGGGCGCGGCCGTGGCGGTGCCGCTCGGCCCGTGGGTGGAGTTCCGCCGCAAGCGGCCCGTGCTGATCACGATGGACCTGGTGCGGTGCGCGGCGCTGCTGACGATTCCGGCCGCGTTCGCGCTCGGCGTGCTCACCTTCCTCCAGCTCCTGCTGGTCTCGGTCGTCGTCGCGGCGGCCGACATCTCCTTCCGCGCCGCCTCCGGCGCGTACCTGAAGACGTTGCTGCCGGGCGCGGACCTGCTCGTCGCCAACGCCCGCTTCGAGTCCACGGCCTGGACGACCACGATCATCGGACCGCCGCTGGGCGGCGCGGCGATCGGGTTCCTCGGCCCGGTGGCGACGGTGGTGGCCGACGCGGTGAGCTACCTGCTCTCGGCCCTGGGGATCCGCGCGACGGGCGGACACGAGCCGCGGCCCGAGCGCCGGGAGGCCGCGCGCATGCGGGCGGGGGATCTGCTGGACGGCTGGCGGTACATCCTCGCCGACCCGACGCTGCGTCCGCTGTTCTTCAACACCGCCCTGTTCAACGGCCTGGTGATGGCGGCCGAGCCGCTGCTGGCCGTCCTGATGCTCGGCCGGCTCGGCTTCGCACCGTGGCAGTACGGCCTCGCCTTCGCCGTGCCCTCGATCGGCGGGCTGCTCGGTGCGCGGCTGGCCCGACCGCTCGTCACCCGGTTCGGGCAGCACCGGGTCCTGATCGCCTCCGGGGCGCTGCGCGCGCTCTGGCCCGTCGGCCTGGCCTTCCTGGGGCCGGGCGGCGGAGGACTGCTGCTGGTGATGGGCGTCGAACTCGGGCTCATCTTCTGCTGCGGGGTCTTCAACCCCGTCTCCACCACCTACCGCCTGGAGCGGACCGCGACCGACCGGGTCGCCCGTACGCTGTCCGCCTGGGCGGTGACGACCAAGGCGTCGACCGCGCTGCTGACGGCCGTCTGGGGCGTGCTGGGCGGCCTGCTCGGCCCGCGTACGGCCATCGGACTGGCCGGTGTGCTCCTGCTGGCGACCCCGCTGCTGCTCCCTCGCCGCGCGGCCGTGCCGCCCTCCGAGCCGGAGCCGGAGCCGGAGCCGGTACCGAGCCGCGCCTGACGCCACCGCGGCCGAGTGCGTCCCGCCCCGGCCCGTACCCGCACGTGGCCGGGGCTCGGCGGTCCCGGCACGGGACGGCGACCGGAGCGGCCGAGCAGCACGGCGGCCGTGCCCGGGCGCCTATCCGCCTCGGCGCACCGGCGGCTCGGGCGGTCCGTTCCGCGGCCACTCGTACACCATCACGGCCAGTGCCACGAGCAGCGCCCCGAACAGCCAGCCGCCGAGCACGTCCGAGGGCCAGTGGACGCCCAGCCACACGCGGGTCACGCCGACGCCGACGACCGAGACGAGCGCCGCGGCCACGGCCGTACGCCACAGGGCACGGCCCGGTCGGTGGCGGTGCAGCAGCCACAGCAGCAGACCGCACACCACGGTGGCGGTCATGGCGTGCCCGGACGGGAAGGCCGCGTAGTGGGCGGAGTCGACGGGGTCCGGCCAGACCGGGCGGGGGCGGTCGACGGCGGCCTTCGTCGACTGCTGCACGAGAGTGGCCACCGCGCAGGTGATCGCCAGCCACAGCGCCGTCCACCAGGCCGCGCGGCGCCAGACCAGCCACACCGCCGCCGCCCCGCACACCAGGCGCATCGTCAGCGGGTCCCACAGCCAGTCCGTCAGCACCCGGAACGTCCGCGTCAGCGCGCGGTCGTCGACCGCCCAGCGGTGAGTGGTGCGGGAGATGTCGCCGTCCAGACCGGTCAGCGGGTGCCAGCGCACCGCGACGAGGACGAGCAGCAGCACCGAGCAGACGCCGAGGACGGCGGCCGCACGGGCGGCGGTGCGGTACGGCCGCGGCGGGTCGGTGGCGGGCGGGGACGGCGGAGCGGTGGAGCGATGGTGCATGCCGTGATCCTTGTGCATGGAACGGCCGACGCCAAGACCGGCATGCCCCGAATCGGACGGCGGGCCACCCGGGCCCGGCGATCACCCGTGCCTGCCGGGCACGGTTCCAGGAGACGACAGCGCGACCCGGGCGGGGGAGGGGGCGGCCAACCCCCTCGCCGACCGTCTCGTACCGCTTCGGCGTCAGCCCAGCGCCCGAAGCCCCGGCACCAGCGCCACCAGTACGGGAATCACGGGGGCCAGCGCGGCGGTCGCCGTCAGGCCCAGGCGGCGCAGTGCCGGGAGCCGGTCGGGGGCGGTCAGCAGCCGGTGCACGCGCTGCGGCACGTGCGCCTGCGGAGTCGGCGAGGGCCCGAACACGCCCCGCTCCTCGTTGAGTTCCACCAGGGCCAGAGCCGTGGTCAGCCGGCCGAAGCGGCGGGACGCCGTGTCGTCGGCGGCCAGCTCGACCAGCCGGTGCATCTCGTCGCGGAACGCGGCGAACACCGGGACCTGCGGGAAGCCGCCCGCCAGCGCGGCCGAACAGTGCAGCAGCCAGTCGTGCCGGGCCTGCGCGTGCCCCTGTTCGTGGGCGAGGAGCGGGTCCAGCCGGCGGCCCTTCAGGCGGCGCAGCGCGGCCGTGGTGATGACCAGCCGGGGCACGGTCCCGGGCAGCCACCAGGCGTCGGGGCGGTCGCCCTCCAGCACGACCAGCCGGCGGCTCGTCGCCTCCTCGCCCGGCAACAGCGGCGCGCGCACGAGCAGTCGGGACCGTCGCCCGCGCCGCCGCGCCCTGGCCCGTACGACCTCGCGGACCAGCATCGCCAGACTCCACAGGCCACCGCAGGCGAGCAGCACGGCGGTGGGCGCGGCCCAGGGACCGGCGGTGCCGAGGGCGTACGCGTCCACGACCGCGCGCGGGGCGGAGGCGAACACGGGCCCGCGCACCGCCTGCCAGGCCGCCGCCGCACTGAGCGTCATCGACAGGGCGCAGCACGCCAGGACGGCGGCCACGACGCACTGCCACACCCAGAGGGCGACGACCGGCTCGCGGTCCGGCCAGTCCGCCCGGGCGAGCAGCCGCGGGGCGACGACGGCGGTCAGGGCGCCGAGCAGCAGCAGGGCCACGGGGACCATCATGGTCAGCACCCTATGAGCGCGAAGCCGCCGGGCGGTACGGTCCCCGGCACCGAAGTGACGTACACAACGCGTGCGTTCCCCGGGCCCATGCACGTTCGCGCGTCCGCGGTGTTCCCGGTGTTCCCGGGTCATGTGTGCGTCCCCGCGTCCCGATCGATCGCTCACATCGACAGCAGCATCGCCACCATCCCGATCCCCATCGACAGCCGGCACGCCCGCGCCAGCTCCGGGCGGTCGCCCCAACCGGCCGGTCCGCGTCCGCTCGCCGGCCCGGTCCGGCCCGCCGGTGCGGCGGCGGGCACCAGACGGGCGCCGGAGAGCAGCACATAGCCCGTGAAGTAGAGCAGAAGCGCTCCGGTGAGCAGCGGTACGCCGGTGCCGCCGTGCGTGTGAGGGGCGGCGGAGGGGGCCGCGGCCATCGCCACCGCCATGTAGACCATCGCGGCACTGCCCACCAGATGGTGCACATGGTGCGGGCCGCCGCGCGCGGTCCACAGCGCGCGCAGGGCCGCCGCGCCGAACACGGCCGCGTACACCGGCCAGGCCCACGGCGGTGGCGTGAACACCGCCGCCGGCACGGCCATCGCGGCCATGCCGAACCCCATCAGCGCCTCGCCGCCCGCGGCCCGCCGCTGCTCCTCGACGCTGCTGCGCATCCGCAGCAGGCAGTAGGCCCCGGTCACCGCGCACAGCGCGACCAGCAGCCAGGCTGTCGACACCGGTCCGTGCACGCGCACCTCCCCGCTCGACGGTCGGTCCAGGGATGCGATGCCCAGGGGCGGCGGAGCGCACGCAAGCGCAAGGGTGTACGCGGGGAGCATCCGGGGGAGCACGGGCGGTCACCGCCGTCCCTCGCGACGGCTCCCGGCAACTGTTTCACGAGTAAAACACATGCTAAATTGATGGCATGAGCAGTACCTCCCCCCACCGTCTCCCCCTCGCCGCGGCGCTCCGCCTGGGGCGCCCCTCCGACATCTGGTTCAAGCCCGCGCTGAGCGTCGTCGCCGCCGTCGCCCCGCCCAACCTCACGCTGCTCGCGCTCGGCCGCCTCGATCTCGCGATGTACACGATGGCCGGCTCCCTGTGCGCGCTCTACGGCCACAACCGGCCCTATGCCGCCCGCGCCCGTGCCCTCGCCTGGGTGGTGCTCGGCATGGTCGGCGGCCTCGCCCTCGCCCTGCTCGCCGCGGCGCTCACCACGAACACCGTCGTCCTCGTCACCGTCGGCGCCGTCCTCGCGGCGCTCCAGAAGACGGTGTGCGACGCCACCCGGATCGGGCCGCCCGGCAATGTGGTCCTCACTTTCATCAGCTCCGCCTCGCTGTTCGCGCCACAGACCCCCGGTCAGCTCCCCGGGCACGTCGGGTTGGCCCTGGCCGCCGGCGCCTGGGCCTGGCTGGTCGGCATGGCACCCGGCCTGCTGCGCCCGCACGGCCCCGAGCGCCGCGCCACCGCCCAGGCCCTGAACGCCGCCGCCGCGTACGCCGACACGCGCGGCACCGCCGACGGCCACGCCCGGGCCCGCGCCGCGAGCGCCGCCGCGATCCACGCCGCCTGGCAGTCGCTGCTCGCCGCCGGCACCCGCCCCGACCGCACCCGACGCGCCCTCGAACAGCTCCTCGTCCGCGCCGAGGTCGCCCTGGCCGCACCGGCCGACACCGACCCCGCCCGGCTGCGCGCCTGGGCCCGCGCACTGCGCGGCACCGGCCGGATCCCGCACGTCGAGCAGCCGCGCGCGACCGCCGACGAACTCCTCGGCGTCGCCGTCGAACGCGCCCTGCCGCCCCGGCCCCCGTGGCACCGTCTCGCCCCCCTCGCGCCGCTCGCCGCACGCACCGCCCTCGGCTGCGCCCTCGCCGGATACGCGGCCCTCGCGCTCGGCGTCGGCCGCCCCTACTGGGCGCTGGTGACCGCCGCTTCCCTCTACCAGGCCAACGTCACCCTCACCTGGAGCCGGGGCGTCCAGCGGGTCGTGGGCAACCTCGTGGGCGTCCTCGCCTTCGCCGCCCTCGCCCCGCTCGCCCATCTGCACCCCGCCGCCCTGGTGCTGTGCTGCCTCGCCCTCAACTTCGGCGCGGAGGCGCTCATCGGCCGCAACTACTGGCTGGGCAGCGTCTGCGTCACCCCCATGGCCCTGCTCATCACCGAGTTCGCCCGCACCCAGGACCCGGCCGAGCTGATCACCGACCGGGTCGTGGACACCGTCGTCGGCGCGCTGGTGGGCTTCGTCGCCGCCGTCGCCGTCACCAACCGGCGCGCGGGCGACCGTCTGGAGCACGCGCTGACCGCGGCCGAACGCGCCCGTGAGAACGCCGCCCGCCTGCTCGCCGAGCCGCGCCCGGCACCCGGCGCCCTGGAGTCCGCCCGCCGCACCCTCGCCGCCGCCCTGGTCGACCTGCGCGCCACCGCCGACGCCGCCTCCGGCGAGTGGTGGCAGCGCGCCCTGCCCGAGGAGCGGGTCGTGCTCACCGAGCAGTCCGGACACCGTACGCTCGCGGCGACGGTACGGCGTCAGGGGCTCGTACCGCGCGACCGGGGCCAGGACCAGGACCCGGGCAGGACGACGGAGGACATACGGCCATGACGGCGACGAACGGCGGACCGACGTTCGACAGCGACGCGAACGGTGCCCGGCCGGAGGCCGGTGCCGAGCCCGTGCGGAGCGACACCGTCTCCGCCGTCGTCCGCCAGTGGCAGGCCGTCCATCCGCAGCTGGACACCGGGCCCATGGAGATCATCGGCCGGATCAACCGCTGCGCCGCCCTGCTCCAGCAGGCCGAGGACGCGCCGCTGCGCCGGGCCGGTCTGAGCCGCCCCGAGTTCGACCTGCTCGGCGCCCTGCGCCGCACCGGCCACGAGCTGACCCCGGGCGAACTGGCCCGGGAGACCTTCTCCTCCGGGGCCGCCGTCACCAAGCGGCTCAAGCAGCTGACCGAGCGCGGCCTGGTGGAACGGCGCGGCGACACCCGCGACCGTCGCGTCGCCCACCTCCGTCTCACCGACTCCGGCCGCGACCTGGTCGACGGCATCCTCCCCGAGCAACTCGCCTACGAGACGGCCGTCCTGTCCGTGCTGCCGGCCGAGGGGCAGGGCGAGCTGGCCGGACTGCTCGCCGAGTTGCTCGGCCGGCTGGAGGGCCGGATGGACGCGCTGCGGGCGTGAGGGGCCGGCGGGGCGCCGGATGCCGTGGCGCGCACGCCCCCCGGCGCCCGGCCGGCTAGATCCCGGGCCGGTAGCGCAGGGGATGGTCCGCCGGGATCTCCACCAGGACGACGGGGGTGCCGTCCGGGTCGGCGATCCACATCTCGATCAGACCCCACGGCTCCCGCAGCGGCGGCCGGACGATCTCGACGTCCCGTGCCCGCAGCTCCGCGCAGGCGGCCGTGGCGTCCTCGACCTGCAACCACAGGCGTGGCCCGGGCGCGGAGGGGGCCTCGGAACGGCCGGACAGTTCCAGGAAGCCGCCGCCCAGGAAATAGACCGTGCCCCGTTCGGGGCCGGTACCGAACTCGCGGTGGACGGCCAGTCCGAGCTGCTCGCCGTAGAACGTGCGGGAGCGCTCGGGGTCGGTGGGCCGGAGCAGGATCCGGCTGCTGAGTACATGCACCATGCGGGCGGAGCCTAGTGGCAGCGTTACTCTCGTCGCTGGCTCAGCCACGCCCGAGATCGGAGACCGCCGTCATGGAACACCCTGCCACCGGACTCACCTTCCGCGACGCCACCGACGCCGACGTCGACGTCCTCGTCGCACTGATCGAGTCGGCGTACCGGGGCGACAGCAGCCGGGCCGGGTGGACCACCGAGGCGGACATCCTGGAGGGGCAGCGGACCGACCCCCAGGGCGTGCTGGAGGTGATCAAGTCACCACGGAGCCGGCTGCTGGCCGTGGAGCAGGACGGCCGCGTCGTCGCCTGCTGCCAGGTGGAACACCGCGGCGACCACGCCTACTTCGGCATGTTCGCGGTCACCCCCACGCTGCAGGGCGCGGGTGTCGGCAGGATCGTCATGGCGGAGGCGGAGCGCCTGGCCCGGGAGACCTGGGGGGCCACCGAGATGCAGATGGCGGTGATCTCCGTGCGGAACGACCTGATCGCCTGGTACGAGCGCCGCGGCTACCGCCGCACGGGACGGACGAGGCCGTTCCCGTACGGCGATGAGCGCTACGGCATTCCGCAGCGCGCCGACCTGCGGTTCGAGCTGCTGGTCAAGCCGCTGGTGTGACGTTCGTGCGCGGAGGGCCGGCACCGGGTCACGCGGTGAAGCGGCCCGTGCGCTTGATCTCCGGATAGTCGGTGGTCGCCCCGTCCAGCTCCAGCGCGCGGACCAGCCGCAGGTGATCCTGGGTGTTGACCACCCAGCCGATGATCCGCAGCCCGGACGCGCGCGCGTGCTGGACGATCTCCAGCGTGAGCCGGCGGATGTTGAGACACACGGTCGCGGCGCCCACGGCGACCGCGCGCTCCACCACGTCGGTGCCGTAGCGGCTGGCGATCAGCGCGGTGCGCACGCCCGGCACCAGGCGGGCGATCTCGGCGACCGCCTCGTCGTGGAACGAGGACACCTCCACCCGCGTGGTCAGGTCCCGCGCGTGCATCACCTCGGCCAGCGCCCGTGCCGCCGCCACGTCCTTGATCTCCGCCTGCAGCGGCGTGCGCACCGCCTCCAGAACCTCCTCGAACACCGGTACCCGCTCCCCGCGGCCGGCGTCCAGCGCGCGCAGCTCCGCGAGGGTCTTGTCGGCGATCGGTCCGGAGCCGTCGGTCGTACGGTCCACGTCCGCGTCGTGCATGACGACCAGGGCGCCGTCCTTGCTCAGGTGCAGATCGAGTTCGATCAGGTCGAGGCCGGCCTGCTGCGCGGCGACGAAGGAACGGAGGGTGTTCTCGGGCTCGACGCCCATGACCCCGCGGTGACCGATGGTAAGGAAGTTCAAGGTTCGACTCGCTTCCGTCGACGGCGGCTCGGCGACGCGCGACCGACGGCCCCCGTACCGGACCCTCGTCGTCCACGCGGCAAGGCCGCAGCCTAGTGGCCCGGCCGCGCGTTGAACCCGCAGCTGCGCCGGGCATTCGGGGTGCGGGTCGGGCGCCAGTTGGCCGGTACCCGCCCTGGCCGTCACTCTCCCGTGGGCGAGTCCCCGTGCCCTTGACCGACGGGACGGCCGCCCGTCCACGTCCGGATGCCGACGGGCGGAAGTGAGCGTCGTCACGGTTTACGACAGGAAAAACATCGGTGACCAAGCGGCTGGACAGAATAATTTTCTGATCAGGCTCTTGCTGGGAGAAACAGGGTATGCATACGGTGTCCATACGCGAGGTTCTCCCGTGGAGGATGGGACATGACGGAAATTCTTGTGCAGGCGGGTGCGGAGGGACAGGTTCCTTCGCTGACCAGGGTGGTTGAGCACCCGGCTTGGCCTGTGCTCAAGAATGCCGTGGAGCAGATTCGGCCATGGCAGTCGAAGGACGGGTCGATCGACTTCGACGCCGAGGGCGCCCCGCAACGGGCCGACGCCGTGGCCGCCGTCGAGCGGGTCGCCGGCGCGGTCGAGCAGCTCTCCGCGCTGGTCCCGCACGACGCCGCCTACCACCAGGCCCTCGTGAAGGACCTGCGTCGCTGGGCCGAGGGCGGCTTCGAGGTCCCGGACTTCCTGGACTCCCTGCTGGCCTTCCAGCCCGCCGCGAACCGCACGGACGGCCTCCAGCACCTGGTCGTCTTCCCGATGTACACGCAGAACGGCAACCTGGACCGCAACCTGGAGGCGGTCGTGCTGCGCATGGTCTGGCCGGACTGGCTGGCCGAGCTGGAGCGCACCCGCTACGACAACCCGCTGTTCTGCGGCATCACCTTCGAGGACTTCACCTCGGGCTACGACACCAACTCCGCGGTGCTCTTCCCGGAGACCATCGCCGTCCGTGAGGCGCCGGAACGTTTCTCCTGGGGTGGCATCTTCTGCGACCGCGAGGCCGCGCGCTTCCGCCGCGTGACCGACGCCGCCGTCGACATCCTGGGCCTCCGGCTGCCCGAGGACATCGCCGCGATGGTCCACGACCAGAAGCGCTGCGAAGAGGCCTTCGTGCTCTGGGACATGGTCCACGACCGCACCCACAGCCACGGCGACCTGCCGTTCGACCCGTTCATGATCAAGCAGCGCCAGCCGTTCTGGATGTACGGCCTGGAGGAGCTGCGCTGCGACCTGACGGCCTTCAAGGAGGCCGTGAAGCTCGAGGCGGACGGCGTCCCGCAGGCCCGTGACGTGCAGTACGCGGTGCTCTTCGACCGGATGTTCCGCTTCCCGGTCACCGGCGACCGCAACCGCAACTACGACGGCCTCGGCGGCCAGCTCCTCTTCGCCTACCTGCACAAGCACGACGTCGTCCGCTGGACCGACAACAAGCTCGCCATCGACTGGGAGCGCGCCCCGCAGGTCACCAACCAGCTGTGCGCCGAGATCGAGAAGCTCTACAAGGACGGCATCGACCGCCCGAAGCTGGTGCACTGGTTCGCTGGCTACGAGCTGGTCTCCACCTACCTCGCCCCGCACCCCGGCTCCAAGTGGGCCAAGGGTCCGGACGCCCTGGACCTGAGCCTGCCGCCGCGCAAGCTCGTGGACGACGTGCTTCCGGACGAGTTTCCGCTGAGCATGTTCTATGAGGCGCTGTCCAAGAAGCTGAAGAACGTGATCGCCTCCACCAAGGGCATCACGGCGGACACCGCCGAGCGGATCGCCGCGTGAGCGACCGCCTCCGGAACACAGCTCAAGAGGGGAAGAACATGGTGGGGAACGGGTCTCTCAGTGGTGCGGTGATCGCGGTGGCCGGCGCGGGCGGGCCGGCCGGGCATGCGGCGCTGGTCCGGCTCGCGGAGGCGGGCGCGGTCGTCGTCGGCGCGGACAACAACCCCGAACGCCTCGCGGAGGCCGTGGACGCGGCGCGCTACGCCCGCGGCGGCGCCACGGTCACCGGCGAGACCGTCGACCTGCTCGACCTGCGGTCCACCCGGGACTGGGCCGCCCGCATCGAGAAGGACCACGGCCGCGTCGACGGCCTGGTCCACCTCGTCGGCGGCTGGCGCGGCAGCGCGACCTTCGCCGAGACCGACCTGGCCGACTGGGACCTGCTGGAGAAGCTGCTCGTCCGCACCGTCCAGCACACGTCCCTCGCCTTCTACGACGCCCTGCAGCGCAGCGACCGCGGCCGGTACGTGCTCATCAGCGCCGCCGGCGCGTCGCAGCCGACGGCGGGCAACGCGGCGTACTCCGCCGCCAAGGCCGCGGCCGAGGCGTGGACGCTCGCGATGGCCGACGGCTTCCGCAAGGCCGGGATCGCCGAGGGCGCCGAGGGGCCGCGCTCGGCGGCTGCCATCCTGGTGGTGAAGGCGTTGGTGCACGACGCGATGCGCGCCGAGCGCCCCAACGCGAAGTTCGCGGGTTTCACGGACGTCAAGGACCTGGCCGAGGCCGTCGAGGGCGTCTGGAGCAAGCCCCCCGCCGAAGTGAACGGAAACCGTCTGTGGCTGACCGAGAAGCCGTGAATCCTCCCAAGACCGACGCGCGTCGCCATCACGACCCGCAGGTCCGCGGTTTCGCCAGTGACAACTACGCCGGAGTCCACCCGGAGATCCTGGCCGCCGTCGCGCTCGCGAACGGCGGCCACCAGGTGGCCTACGGCGAGGACGACTACACCGAGAATCTCCAGCGGATCGTCCGCGGCCACTTCGGTGCCACCGCGGAGGCCTTCCCGGTCTTCAACGGCACCGGGGCGAACGTGGTCGCGCTCCAGGCGGTCACCGACCGCTGGGGCGCGGTGATCTGTGCCGAGAGCGCGCACATCAACGTGGACGAGGGCGGCGCGCCCGAGCGCATGGGCGGGTTGAAGCTGCTCACCGTGCCCACGCCCGACGGCAAGCTCACGCCCGAGCTGATCGACCGGCAGGCCTGGGGGTGGGAGGACGAGCACCGCGCGATGCCGCAGGTCGTCTCGATCACCCAGAGCACGGAGCTGGGCACGCTCTACACGCCCGAGGAGATCCGCGCGATCTGCGAGCACGCCCACGCGCGCGGCATGAAGGTGCACCTGGACGGCTCCCGGATAGCCAACGCCGCCGCCTCCCTGGACGTGCCCATGCGGACGTTCACCAACGCGGTCGGCGTCGACATCCTCTCGCTGGGCGGGACGAAGAACGGCGCGCTGTTCGGCGAGGCGGTCGTCGTCATCAACCAGGACGCGGTGCGGCAGATGAAGCACCTGCGCAAGATGTCGATGCAGCTGGCCTCCAAGATGCGCTTCGTCTCCGTGCAGCTGGAGGCCCTCCTCGCCAAGGACCTGTGGCTGCGCAACGCCCGCCACGCCAACGAGATGGCCCAGCGGCTCGCCGAGGGCGTCCGCGCGGTGCACGGCGTGGAGATCCTCTACCCGGTGCAGGCCAACGGCGTCTTCGCCAAGCTCCCGCACGACGTGAGCGAGCGGCTGCAGAAGCGGTTCCGGTTCTACTTCTGGGACGAGGCCGCCGGAGTGGTGCGCTGGATGTGCTCCTTCGACACGACCGAGGACGACGTCGACACGTTCGTGGCGGCCCTGAAGGAGGAGATGGCCCGGTAGCGGGCCCTCCCCTCTTGATGCATAGATATGCGGTCACCTGAAAAGTCATTGACTCTCGGGTGATCGCATTTCTATGCTCTGCGGGCATGGAGCTGATCCAGAACACTGCCGACCTGTCCGCCTATCTGGCCGCCGACGAGGTCATCGACCACCATCATCCAGTGGTCCGGCGGACGGCCGCGCGCCTCGCGGCGGAGGCCGCCGACTCGTATGAGTATGCGCGGGTCGCCTATGAGTTCGTACGGGACACCATCCCGCACTCCCAGGACTCCGGGGATCTCCGCGTCACCTGGCGCGCCTCGGACGTGCTCGCCCTGGGCACCGGTATCTGCTACGCCAAGTCCCACGCCCTGGCCGCCCTGCTGCGGGCCGAGGACATCCCGACCGCCCTGTGCTATCAACGCCTGGCCGACGGCGAGGGCGGCCACGCGGTGCACGGTCTGGTCGCCGTCCGCTTCCGCGGGGCCTGGCACCGTCAGGACCCCCGCGGCAACAAACCGGGTGTCGACGCCCGGTTCTCCCTGGACGGCGAGCGACTGGCCTGGACCCCGGACCCGGCCTCCCAGGAACTGGATCATCCGGTCCTGTACGCGGAACCGCATCCGGCCGTCATGGCCGCCCTCCGGGCAGCCCCCGACCGCCCGTCCCTGTGGCGGACGCTCCCCGACACCCTCTGAGAAGGCTTGCTCCCCCCGCGACGGGGGCGGGGTCACCGGCGGCGCGTCGCGGTCTCAGTGGGCCTCGGCCGCGCGCAGCTGCTCCGTCGTGGGTGCCGTGCCGCCCAGGTGCGCCGGCAGCCACCAGGAGTCCTCCGGGTCCCTGGGGCGGCCCGGGTACGCCCGCTGGGCGGCTTCCAGCAGCTCCTGGACGCGCTCGCGCAGGCGGCGGGTGATGGCACCGGCGTACTGGTCGCGGGGCGCCTCCACCGCCTCGCCGACACGGATCGTGACGGGCAGGTGGCTGCGCTTGAAGTTGCGGGGCTGCCCCTTCGTCCACAGCCGCTGCGTGCCCCACACCGTCATCGGGATCAGCGGGACGCCCGCCTCCTGGGCCAGCCGGGCCGCGCCCGACTTGAAGCTCTTCAGCGTGAAGGACTGCGAGATGGTCGCCTCCGGGAACACCCCGATGATCTCGCCGGAGCGCAGCGAGTCCAGCGCGTGGGCGTACGCCGCCTCGCCCTGCGCGCGGTCCACCGGGATGTGCTTCATCCCGCGCATCAGCGGCCCGGACACCTTGTGGCGGAAGACGGACTCCTTCGCCATGAAACGCACCAGGCGCTTCTGCGGCAGGGCGGCCAGGCCGTTGAAGACGAAGTCCAGATAGCTGATGTGATTGCTCACCAGCACGGCGCCGCCCGCGCGCGGGATGTTCTCCGAACCCTGGCAATCGATCTTCAGGTCCCAGACCTTGAACAACGTCTTGGCGAAACCGATGACGGGACGGTAGACCAGCTCTGCCATGGGCGGGGCGGACCCTTTCTGCTCTGCTCGGGAAAGGGGCTTCCCGGCGGGAAGTTACGCAGCCGTAGGTTTACGGTGTCTCGCAGATCGTGCCCGAAGAACGGACGGGGAGCCAGTCCTGGTGCCCCCCTGTGGCGAGATCCTCGTCACGTCGGCCTAACCCCCACCTCGGATCTGCGAGTCCGCCTCACTCCGCCCGTGCCGCCGCTCTCCGTAGAAGCAGGAACATTTCGCACCCCAGGCAGTAGCCGAACAGCGCGTTCAGGAAGGCGGCGGCGAGCGCGGCCCCGGTCGCCGCGAGCCCGAGCCACTCCGGCCCCGCGGTGAACCCGGCGAGACCGAGCGCGGCGCACACCAGGCCGACGGTCTGCGCGAACCGCGGCGGCTGCGGCGGCTCGAACTCCCTCGGCGGTCCGAGCCGCGGGCGTATCACCGTCCGGAACACCCAGCCGTACGGCGAGCGGTCGACGCCCCCGGCCGCGCCCAGTGCGAAGACCAGCGTCTGCCAGCCCAGCACCCAGGGGTTCTCCGTGCTCAGCGCCACCGCCAGTACGGCCGTGGTGACGGCCGCCGCGAACCGCGGCCCCCGTGCGTCGATGTCCATGAATCAAGCATTCCGCAGGGGGAACCCTCCCGGGAGCCGGGAATCTTTGCAGTCTCGTGAATGCTTGTGCGGAAGATGAGTGGACTGGTGATGTGCTTGGCGGTGCTCGCGGCGGCGAGCGCCTACGGAGTGCTGCACAGGCGACGGAACGGGAGAGTACGGGTGCGCGGGCGTGACGAGGGCAAGCGGTTCGCAGCGGCCGGACTCGGCGGTGAACTGGGCGAGCGTGCCACGCTCGTACAGTTCTCCAGCGCCTTCTGCGCGCCCTGCCGGGCCACCCGGCGCGTCCTCGGTGAAGTCGCGAGCATGGTCCCGGGCGTGACCCACGTCGAGATCGACGCGGAGGCCCGGCTGGACCTCGTGCGCGAGTGGGGGATCCTCAAGACGCCCACCGTCCTGGTCCTGGACGCCGGCGGACGAGTGGTGCGGCGCGCCACCGGACAGCCCCGCAAGGCCGACGTCATCGCGGCCCTGGGGGAGACCGTGTGAGGGGACGTCAGGGAATGGTGAGACACCTTCCAGATCGCGGAACCCACTTGACTGTGCCCGTCGGCTATCGTCAGCCTGACCGTATGCCGATCGAACTCCTTCTCTACGGGCGGGTCCACGTCGACCTCGCCCGCACCGCGAGCGCGCGCTGTCCCGGCTGCTGAGCAGCCACGGACCCGCTCCTCACTTCTCGCAGAAGGACGACAACTCCATGACGGCCACGCCCGACCTCGGCACCCCCCAGCTCGCCTCCCCCGATCTGCTGCGCAACACCTTCCGCCGGCATGCCGCCGGCGTCGCGGTGATCACCGCGGCCGGCGCCTCCGGCCCGGTCGGTTTCACCGCCACCTCCCTCACCTCCGTCTCCGCCCAGCCGCCGCTCGTCTCCTTCGGCATCGGCGTCGGCGCCTCCAGCTGGCCCGCGATAGCCGAGGCCGACCATGTCGGCGTGCACATACTGGGCGAGCACCAGGACGAGCTGGCCGCCACCTTCGCCCGCAGCGGCGCCGACCGCTTCGGGGCGCCCACCGCCTGGCGGGAGGGACCGGAAGGGGTACCGGTGCTGGACGACGTGCTCGCCTGGCTGGTCTGCCGCATCGTCGGCCGGGTCCCGGCCGGTGATCACCGGATCGTGCTCGCCGAGGTGGTCCTGGGCGACCCCTCGGGCGCCGGCCGCCCCCTCTTGTACCACCAGGGCCGGTTCAACGGCCTGCGGGATTGATCACGTCGCCGTCTCCTGCGGAGCCGTCGAGTTCCGGTTACGCTGCGTTGCGAAGGTCACAGTTCAAAGCGCTTGCTTAGCGGGCAGGAACTGGGTGTACTGACGAGTAATATTTCGGTCGGAGCGCGCGGACGCCCCGACCGGGATCGGCCGCTTGAGGCGCCTATGCTGCCTGCAAGAGGCAGCCCGGAAATGACGATGCAGTAGGAGAGCCGGCGTGAGCTTGAGGATCGTTGTCACTGTGAAGTACGTGCCCGACGCCACTGGCGACCGGCACTTCGCCGATGACCTGACCGTCGACCGCGACGACGTGGACGGTCTGCTCTCCGAACTGGACGAGTACGCGGTCGAGCAGGCCCTCCAGATCGCGGAGAACGCGGACGACGCCGAGGTCACCGTCCTGACGGTCGGCCCCGAGGACGCCAAGGACGCGCTCCGCAAGGCCCTGTCGATGGGTGCCGACAAGGCCATCCACGTCGAGGACGACGACCTGCACGGCACCGACGCCATCGGCACCTCGCTGGTGCTGGCCAAGGCCATCGAGAAGGCCGGCTTCGACCTGGTCGTCTCCGGCATGGCCTCCACCGACGGCACCATGGGTGTCGTCCCCGCGCTGGTCGCCGAGCGCCTGGGCGTCCCGCAGGTCACCCTGCTCTCCGAGGTCTCCGTCGAGGACGGCGTGGTCACGGGCCGTCGTGACGGCGACGCCGCCTCGGAGCAGCTTCAGGCCCAGCTCCCGGCGATCGTCTCGGTGACCGACCAGTCCGGCGAGGCCCGCTACCCGTCCTTCAAGGGCATCATGGCGGCCAAGAAGAAGCCGGTGGAGTCCTGGGACCTGTCCGACCTGGACATCGAGGCCGAGGAGGTCGGCCTGGACGGCGCGTTCACCAAGGTCGAGGTCGCGAACGAGCGTCCGGCCCGTACGGCCGGCACCATCGTCAAGGACGAGGGCGAGGGCGGCAAGCAGCTCGCCGAGTTCCTCGCGGGCCAGAAGTTCATCTAAGGCCCGCCCCGCCGACCGCCCCTCAACTTCGTTTCGCAGGAGAGCAATCCCATGGCTGAAGTCCTCGTCTACGTCGACCACGTGGACGGCGCCGTCCGCAAGCCCACCCTGGAGCTGCTGACCCTGGCCCGCCGCATCGGCGAGCCCGTCGCCGTCGCGCTGGGCAACGGCGCCGCCGACACCGCCGCCACCCTCGCCGAGCACGGCGCGGTGAAGGTCCTCACCCACGACGCGTCCGAGTACGCCGACTACCTGGTCGTGCCGAAGGTGGACGCCCTGCAGGCCGCCCACGAGGCCGTCTCCCCGGCCGCCGTGCTGGTCCCGTCCTCCGCCGAGGGCAAGGAGATCGCCGCCCGCCTGGCGCTGCGCATCGGCTCCGGCATCATCACCGACGCCGTCGACCTGGAGGCCGGCGACGAGGGCCCGGTGGCCACCCAGTCGGTGTTCGCCGCGTCCTTCTCGACCAAGTCCCGTGTCATCAAGGGCACCCCGGTCATCACGGTCAAGCCGAACTCGGCCGCCGTGGAGGCCGCGCCGGCCGCCGGCGCGGTCGAGGCGCTCGCCGTGACCTTCTCCGACCAGGCCACCGGCACCAAGGTCACCGGTCGCACGCCGCGTGAGTCGACGGGCCGCCCGGAGCTGACCGAGGCCGCGATCGTGGTCTCCGGCGGCCGCGGTGTCAACGGCGCCGAGAACTTCTCGATCATCGAGGCGCTCGCCGATTCCCTGGGTGCGGCCGTCGGCGCCTCGCGTGCCGCGGTGGACGCCGGCTGGTACCCGCACACCAACCAGGTCGGCCAGACCGGCAAGTCCGTCTCGCCGCAGCTGTACATCGCCAACGGCATCTCCGGCGCCATCCAGCACCGTGCCGGCATGCAGACCTCGAAGACCATCGTGGCCGTCAACAAGGACGCCGAGGCCCCGATCTTCGAGCTGGTCGACTTCGGCGTGGTCGGCGACCTCTTCGACGTCGTCCCGCAGCTGACCGACGAGATCAAGACCCGCAAGGGCTGAGCTCCGCCTGCGCCGTACGAGGCCCCCGTGACCGCACAGACGGTCACGGGGGCCTCGCTTCGTTCCGGCGTCAGGGACCCTGCGCGGGCAGGTGATCGCCGGGAACCGGCCGAGCGGCGAGATGGTGGCGGCCGAGGTTCGGTGGGCCGTGACGCCGGCTCGGCGATGGGGTCCGGTGGTAAGTGCTGTACTGGACAGGGGTACGGCCACCATGGCCGCGGGCGCGGTCCGCAGGCCCGTACGGCGCGTGACCCGGCCGGGGACCGGCACGGGTACTCCTTCCGCGGCGGCCGGCCGGACGAGTCCTCGCTGGTGCGCGGTGCGCCGGGAGCATGCGGCCAGGGCGCCGACCGGACGGACGTGAACATGCCGGGATCGTGGAAGGGGAGCGCGCGGAATGCGGTGTTGACCAGCGGAAGGTTGGCAGATAACTTCGCTATACGGATTGTTGATTCCATAAAGCGGAAATACTGGAGGGTGTGGGATGGGTCAGCAGGAGAAGGTGGCGACGAGCCTCGCGGGCGCCGTCAGCGAGGAGATCAGCGCCTCCCTCGCCCCGGTCGACGCGGAGCTGGAGCGCCACTACCCCGGGGACCCCGGCACCCGGCAGCCCGTCCACACCGTGTACGTCCCCGGTGACGTCTTCGCCGCCGACACCCTCCGCTCCTGGGGCGACCAGGCCCTCGCCGCCCTCGACGAACACGCCCCCGACGCCGCCTCCTTCGCGGCTGTCCTCGGCCTCGCCGACGATCTGGCCGAGCCGGTCTACTCCCGCGTCCGCGCCAAGCTGGAGCGCGAGCCCATCGAGGACCTGCGCGTCGACTTCGAGGACGGCTACGGCCCCCGGCCCGACGCCGAGGAGGACGAGACGGCCGCCCGGGCCGCCCGTCTGATCGCCGAGGCGTACCGGAGCGGCACGGCGGCGCCGTACATGGGCATCCGCATGAAGTGCATGGAAGCCGCCGTACGCGACCGCGGCATCCGCACCCTCGACGTCTTCCTCACCGGCCTGATGGAGGCCGGCGGCCTGCCCGAGGGGCTGGTCCTGACCCTGCCCAAGGTGACGTACCCCGAGCAGGTGAGCGCCTTCGTCCGGCTCCTGGAAGCCTTCGAGAAGGCGCACGGCCTGGACGCCGGCCGGCTGGGCTTCGAGATCCAGGTCGAGACCAGCCAGGCCATCCTGGCCACCGACGGCACCGCCACCGTCGCCCGTCTGATCCAGGCCGCCGAGGGCCGCGCCACCGGACTGCACTACGGCACCTTCGACTACAGCGCCTGCCT
Organism: Streptomyces sp. NPDC038200; assembly: GCF_055600785.1. NCBI lineage: Bacteria > Bacillati > Actinomycetota > Actinomycetes > Kitasatosporales > Streptomycetaceae > Streptomyces > Streptomyces sp. NPDC038200. The sequence goes on along the minus strand of NZ_JBVJYH010000009.1, from coordinate 136,499 downwards.
CGGCGTCTCCGCCGCCTACCAGGCCAGCGACCACCCGGCCGCCGACCACGCCAAGGCGATCATGCAGGTCGCCGCCGCCGGTACCGGCGTCCGCGTCTCCGACGGCTCCACCAACGTCCTCCCCGTCGGCCCGACCGCCAAGGTCCACGACGCCTGGCGCCTGCACTACGGCCTCACCCGCCGTGCCCTCGCCCGCGCCTACTACCAGGGCTGGGACATGCATCCCGGCCACATCCCCACCCGCTACGCGGCCGTCTTCGCCTTCTACCGCGAGGGCTTCGAGCAGGCGGCGGCCCGTCTCGCCCGGTACGTCAACCGGGCCGGCGGCGACGTCATGGACGAGCCCGCCACCGCCAAGGCCCTCAGCGGCTATCTGCTGCGCGGCCTGGACTGCGGCGCCCTGGACATCGCCGAGGTCGCCCGGCTCGCCGGCCTGACCCGCGCCGACCTGGAGGGCTTCGCGGCGCCCCGGCGCGGCGACCTGACGGCCTCCGCGCAGTAGGGGCCACCGCCCCGGCCGAGCCGGGGACCGTCCCCCCGCCCCGCGGCGAAGCGGCGGGACCGGCCCCGAGGCCCGGCTCCCGCCGCGCGGCCGGACTCAGTCCGCCGGCGGCAGCTCGCCCGAGCCGCGGGTGATCAGCCGGGTCGGCAGCTCGATCCGCTCGGGTGCCACGAGGGAGCCGTCGAGCTGGCGGAAGAGGCGCTCGGCCGCGGTACGGCCCAGGGCCGCCGCGTCCTGGGCGACGACCGTGACGCCCGGCTGGAGCAGATCGGCCAGCTCGATGTCGTCGAAGCCCACGAAGGCGACCGGGCGGGACCGCTCTGCCAGGACCCGGACCACGGTGACGGTCACCCGGTTGTTGCCGGCGAAGATCGCGGTCACGGGGTCCGGGCCGGACAGCATCTCCTCCGCAGCCCGGCGCACCCGCTCCGGGTTCGTCGCCCCGAGGGACATCCAGTGCTCGTCGACGGCTATGCCGGCGTCCTCCATGGCCGCCCGGTACCCCCGCAGCCGCTCGGCCGCGGTGTGGATGCGGGGCATGTCGCCGATGAACCCGATCCGGCGGTGGCCGTGCGCGATGAGGTGGGCGACACCGTCGCGGGCACCGCCGAAGTTGTCGGACAGGACCACGTCGGCGTCGATGCGGCCGGCCGGGCGGTCCACGAACACCGTCGCCACGCCGGCCCGGATCTCCGGCTCCAGATAGCGGTGGTCGTCCCCGGCCGGGATCACCACGAGACCGTCCACCCGGCGCGCGCACAGGGCCAGCGCCAGCTCCTGCTCGCGCTCGGGGTCCTCGGCGCTGGAGCCGTTGATCAGCAGGGCGCCATGGGCGCGGGCCACTTCCTCGACGGCGCGGCTGAGCGGGCCGTAGAACGGGTCCGCGAGATCCTCCAGGACCAGGCCGATGCTCGCCGTACGGCCCTTGCGCAGCACCCGGGCGCTGTCGTTGCGGCGGAAGCCGAGCGCGTCGATCGCCTCCTGCACCCGGCGCTCGGTGTCCGGGGTGACCCCGGGCTCGCCGTTGACCACCCGGGAGACCGTCTTCAGTCCCACCCCGGCGCGCGCCGCCACGTCCTTCATCGTCGGGCGGTTGCCGTACCGGTTCCCGGGAAGGCGGTCTGCGCGGCGGGTGGTCTCGGGCACGATGCGCTGTCCTGTCTCTCGTACGTCTCTTCCCACGGGTGCGTGACCCGTGGGCTTGTATGAGGATGTGGCGTCGAGCATAGAGCCTGGACAACGTTGTCAGATGCGAGAGAGACTGTCCACCGCTGTCTCCGGCCTGCGCCCCCACCGCCTGACCGGCCTGCCTCTCTTTGGTTCTCGAGTTTCAACGGGGAGATCTGACTCTGATGCACACCGACCTCGTGGCGGCCCTGGACATCGGCGGCACCAAGATCGCCGGCGCACTGGTGGACGACGACGGACGGATCCTGGCCCGGGCCCAGCGCGCCACGCCCGCCCAGCAGGACGGAGAAACGGTCATGCGGGCCGTCGAGGAGGTGCTCGGCGACCTCGCCGGGTCGCCCCTGTGGGGACGCGCCGGCTCGGTCGGAATCGGCAGCGCCGGTCCGGTGGACGCCTCCGCGGGCACCGTCAGCCCGGTGAACGTGCCGGGCTGGCGCGAGTTCCCGCTGGTCGACCGGGTGCGCACGGCGACCGGGGGCCTGCCGGTCGAGCTGATCGGCGACGGCGTCGCGATCACGGCGGCCGAGCACTGGCAGGGCGCCGCCCGCGGCCACGACAACGCGCTGTGCATGGTGGTCTCCACCGGTGTCGGCGGCGGCCTGGTGCTCGGCGGGCGGCTGCACCCCGGACCGACGGGCAACGCCGGGCACATCGGCCACATCAGCGTCGACCTCGACGGCGATCCCTGTCCGTGCGGCGCGCGCGGCTGTGTGGAGCGCATCGCCAGCGGCCCCAACATCGCCCGTCGGGCGCTGGAGCAGGGCTGGCGCCCCGGACCCGACGGCGACACCTCGGCCGCCGCGGTGGCCGCCGCGGCCCGCGCGGGCGATCCGGTCGCCGTGGCCTCCTTCGAGCGGGCGGCGCAGGCGCTGGCCGCCGGTATCGCGGCCACCGCGACCCTGGTCGAGATCGACATCGCGGTGATCGGCGGGGGAGTGGGCAAGGCGGGCGAGGTCCTGTTCACGCCGCTGCGCAAGGCCCTCACCGACTACGCCACCCTGTCCTTCGTGCGGCGGCTCACCGTGGTGCCCGCGCAGATGGGCACCGACGCGGGCCTGGTCGGCGCCGCCGCGGCAGCGCTGACCCGCAGGCCGGACGCGGCCGCGGCGAGCCGCTAGGGACTGTCACTGCCTTCCCGGACCTGGCCGGGACCGGCCGGGACGCGTGGGTGTGCGCGGCCCGCCCGGTCCGGGCGCGCAGACCCCGTGTACCCGGCGGCCGGGAGGCTCCCGGCCGCCGGCGGGAGCCCGGGGGTTCAGCAGCTGAGGCGGGCGTCCGCCCAGTCCGCGTGGTCCGAGTCGATGCCGTCCCCGCCGTCGGTGACGACGAGCCGGACCACCCGGGCGCCGGTGACGTCGGCCGTGACCGGCTGGGCGGGCATCGTGTTGGTGAGCACGCCCGTGGCGGCTGCCTTGGTGCCGTCCGCCCAGATCTCGAAGGCGACCGAGCCCTTCGTGCCCTTCTCGTCGTCCACGCCGACGTCCGCGGTGACCTTCTCGCAGGCCCTGCCGGTGTAGAAGGAGATGTCGCTGAGCGCGTGCACGCCGAGCCCCTTGGCGTACACCGTCCCGCCGATGCTGAGCGGACGTCCGTCGCCGGCCTCGCTCTCCCCGTTGCTGCGGTCGCGCTCCACCGGCCCCCAGCCGCTGGTGGCCGACAGCCAGGGCAGGGAGCCGAGAGAGGAGGTCCCGGAGGGCGGCGGCACGACGACGGCCGCGGTCAGCGGGAGCGCGCCGGTGACCGGCGTCCCGGACGGCGAGCGGTGACTCGTCCGCAGCGTGAGGCCGTAGGTGCCGGCCGGGGTGCCGGCCGGAGCGGTCACCCGCCAGCCGGTGCGCAGCGCCTTGCCGGTGGGCAGGGCGGCGGCCGATGTCGCCGAGGTGGCCCGTACCGTCCAGCCGGCGGGGCCGGTGAGCGACACGGACACCTGGCGCGCGGGTGTACGGCCGAGATCCGTGACGGTGCTGGTCAGCGCGGCCGGCGTGCCCGCCTCCAGCAACGGGTCGTCGTCCAGACCGAGTTCGACGGCGGGCGGCTGGTCGGCCCAGTCCGGGTCGGCCGTCACCCGCAGCAGGACCGTGCCGTGGGCCGGGACGGTGGCCGCGATGGTGCCGGCGGTGTTGTAGCCGCGGTGCTGCCACAGGTCCCGCAGGGTGTAGGCGTCGGCGTCCGGGAGGCCGACGGCACGCGCGCTGGTGGCGATCCGCTGGGCGGTGCCGGATTCGTTGAAGAGGGCCACCGCACGGCTGCCGTCCTTCATCTCCTTGGCGACGACCCAGCGTCCGCCCGCGGAGGAGACGACCGTGCCCTGCTTGCCGAGCGGGTCCTGGTCGACGGCGATGACCTCTTTGTTGCCCAGGATGTCGAAGGTCGCCTGGGAGGCCTTGCGCAGGTCGGTGCCGATGAGCAGCGGGGCGGCCATGACCGACCAGAGCGAGAAGTGCGAGCGGTACTCGGTGTCCGTCATGCCGCCGTTGCCCACCTCCAGCATGTCGGGGTCGTTCCAGTGGCCGGGGCCGGCGTACGGCGCGAGCGGGAGGTTCTGCTTCAGGATCGACAGCATCGAGCTCCAGCTGTCGCTGATGTCACCGGTGGTCCGCCACAGCTGGCCGACGTCCGAGGCCCACTCCCAGGGCTTGTTCTCGCCCCATTCGCAGATGCTGTAGACGATGGGCCGCCCGGTCGCCGCCAGCGCGTCCCGCATGGTCCGGTAGCGCTGCCGGGCGTCGACGCCCTGGTTGTTGCAGTTGTCGTACTTCAGGTAGTCCACGCCCCAGTCGGCGAACTGCCGCGCGTCGCTGTACTCGTGGCCGAGGGCGCCGGGAAAGCCCGCGCTGTTGCAGGTCTTGGTGCCCGCGCTGGTGTAGATACCGAGCTTGAGCCCCTTGGCGTGGACGTAGTCGGCGACCGCCTTGATGCCGCCCGGGAAGCGCACGGGGTCGGGCACCAGCTTGCCGTTCGTGTCGCGGTTCGGCAGGGCCCAGCAGTCGTCCAGGTTGACGTACTGGTAACCGGCGTCCTTCAGGCCCTTCTCCACGAAGAGGTCCGCGATGCCCTTGACCATCGCCTCGTCGAACTCGGCGCGGCAGTGCGTGGAGTTCCAGTTGTTGAAGCCCATGGGCGGGGTGAGGGCGAGGCCGGCGGCCGGTGCCGCGGCGGTCGGGGCCGTGGGGGCCGCGACGGCGGGGGCGGCGAGGCCCGCCGTGCACAGCAGGCCCGCGGTGAGGGCTCCGGCCAGTCTGCGGCGGGTGGTGCGGCTGTGAGGGTGACGCATCGTCGACGTTCCTCCAACTCGCGAGAGGCGGGATGACGGCATGCGGCGGTCCGGCCGGGCACGCCGGGACGAAGGAGGCATGTACGCGTCATCAGTGCGCGTTTACGGTAGGACGTGTCGGAGTCTGTTGGAAGAGGGGCGTACCGGATGGCCGACAACGCGTCAGAACCCTTGACATCGCGGTGTTTTCGCCCCGGTGCAACCATCGAGGCGTTCGGATGTGTTCGCTTCGGCCGGTACGGCTGGGCTCACGGCGACGGGGTTCGAGGAGCCGCGCGGGGCGCTGTCACCGGGTTCCGCGTGACTCCTGGCCGTCCGCGCAGTTGGTCAGCGCATGAAGAAGCGCAGCATGCTCGCCCTCGCCACCCTCGCCACCGGCTTCGTCGTGGCCGCCGTCACCCCGTCCCACGCGGCGGACCAGGACCCCGTCAAGGACCTGAACGTCTCCGGCACCCTCGACACGGCCGATCACCTCGTCAGCGACGACACCCTGACCGTCGACGAGAACCCTCTCGGCCGGAAGTAGAGCCACTCTCGTACGGCGTACGTGCCGGTGCCCCCGCCGCGGGGGCACCGGCACCGCCGTGTGCGGGCGGGCAGGCGCCCTCAACGGGAGGGGGTTTCCGTGGCAGGGTGGAGCGGGCAAGCCACAGGGGGCCAAACAGAAGAGGGGGAGTCCGTGACCGTCGTCTGGATCAACGGCGCGTTCGGTGCGGGGAAGACCACGACCGCACGCGAACTGATCGAGCTGATCCCGAACAGCGCGCTCTTCGACCCCGAGGTCATCGGCGGGGCGCTCACGCACCTGCTGCCGCCCAAGCACCTCGCCGAGGTCGGCGACTTCCAGGACCTGCCGGCCTGGCGCCGACTGGTGGTGGACACCGCCGCCGCGATCCTCGCCGAACTGGGCGGCACGCTCGTGGTGCCCATGACCCTGCTCCGCCAGGAGTACCGCGACGAGATCTTCGGCGGCCTCGCGGCCCGCCGGATCCCCGTGCACCATCTGCTCCTCGCCCCGGCCGAAACGATCCTGCGCGAGCGGATAGCCGGGCGGGAGGTCCCGCCGGACCTCCCCGACGGCGAGATGCGGGTACGGCAGTGGTCGTACGACCACATCGAGCCCTACCGCGCCGCCCTCGCGGCCTGGCTCACCGCCGACGCCCACCCGGTCGACTCCAGCGCCCTCTCCCCGTACGAGACCGCCGTCCGCATCGCCGAGGCCGTGGGCAGCGGCGCCGTACCCGCCTGCGACATCGTGCAGACCCCCGAGCCGACGGCGGAGACGCTCGCCGCCGGCGTGCTGCTCTTCGACGAGCAGGACCGGGTGCTGCTCGTCGACCCCACCTACAAGCCGGGCTGGGAGTTCCCCGGTGGCGTGGTGGAGCGGGGGGAGGCCCCGGCCCGCGCCGGGATGCGCGAGGTCGCGGAGGAGACCGGGATACGGCTGCGGGAGGTGCCCCGGCTGCTCGTCGTGGACTGGGAACGGCCCGCCCCGCCCGGCTTCGGCGGGCTGCGGCTGCTGTTCGACGGCGGCCGGCTGGAGTCCGGCGAGGCGTCCCGGGTCCTGCTGCCCGGCCCGGAGCTGCGCGCGTGGCGGTTCGCCACGGAGCAGGAGGCCGCCGCGATGCTGCCGCCGGTCCGCTACGAGCGGCTGCGCTGGGCGCTGCGCGCGCGCGAGCGGGGCGCCGCGCTCTATCTGGAGGCGGGCGTGCCGGTCGGCTGACCGCCGCCTGGCGCGGGGGGCGGCTTCGGGAGCCTTTCGCGCCGTCGTCCACGCGCCGCCCACGGCCGAGGGCCCCCGCCCGGTGGCGAGGGCCCTCGGCCGTGGGCGGACGGGGTCAGTCCGCCGCGTAGTTGCGCAGGAACAGCGCCTCGGCGACCGAAAGCCGCTCCAGTTCCTCGGGGGACACGCTCTCGTTGACCGCGTGGATCTGCGCCTCGGGCTCGCTCAGCCCGATGAGCAGGATCTCCGCCTCCGGGTAGAGCCCGGCGAGGGTGTTGCACAGCGGGATGGAGCCGCCCTGGCCGGCGTAGCTCATGGTCTCGCCCGGGTAGGCCACGGCCATCGCGTCGGCCATCGCCTGGTAGGCGGGACTGGTGGTGTCGGCGCGGAACGCCTGGCCCTGGCCGATCTGCTCGGTGGTGACCCGGGCGCCCCACGGCGTGTGCGCCTCGACGTGCGCCTGGAGCAGCTTGCTGGCCTCCGCCGCGTCCGTGCCCGGCGGCACCCGCAGGCTGATCAGGGCGCGGGCGCTCGACTGCACCGAGGGGGTCGCGCCGACGACCGGCGGGCAGTCGATGCCGAGCACGGTGACGGCCGGGCGGGCCCAGATACGGTCGGCGACCGATCCGTCACCGATCAGCTCCACGCCGTCCAGCACCCTGGCGTCCGAGCGGAACTGCTCCTCGGTGTACTCCAGGCCGTCCCACCGCGCCGCGGTGTCCAGGCCGTCGACCGTGGTCGAGCCGTCCTCGGCGCGCAGCGAGTCCAGGACCCGGATCAGCGCGGCCAGCGCGTCGGGGGCGGCACCGCCGAACTGGCCCGAGTGCAGGTTGCCGGCCAGGGTGTCGATCCGCACCCGGACCAGCGTCATGCCGCGCAGGGTGGTGGTGACCGTCGGCAGGCCGACCCGGAAGTTGCCCGCGTCGCCGATGACGATGGTGTCCGCCGCCAGCAGCTCGGGGTGCTGCTCGGCGTACCGCTCCAGGCCGCCCGTGCCCTGCTCCTCGGAGCCCTCGGCGATCACCTTCACGTGCACCGGGACGCCGCCGTTGGCCTTGAGGGCGCGCAGCGCGAGCAGATGCATGATGAAGCCGCCCTTGCAGTCGGCGGTCCCGCGGCCGTACCAGCGGCCGTCGCGCTCGGTCAGCTCGAACGGCGGGGTGACCCAGCCGGCCTCGTCCAGCGGGGGCTGTACGTCGTAGTGCGCATAGAGGAGAACCGTTTTGGCACCCTCCGGGCCCGGCAGGTAGCCGTACACCGACTGCGTGCCGTCCGGGGTGTCCAGCAGGGCCACGTCCGTGAAGCCCTCGTCGCGCAGCGCGTCGGCGACCCAGTTGGCCGCGGCCTCGCTCTCGCTCTTCGGGAACTGCGTGAAGTCCGCCACCGACTTGAAGGCGACCAGCTCGGTCAGCTCCGCCTTGGCCCGGGGCAGCAGCGAGGCGACGGTCTCGGCGACCGGATTCGACGGCATGGGCACGCTCCTCGTGGGTGCGACGTTGTACGGGGTGAGTACACCGATCCTCCCACAGCGGCCTGCGCGGACCATCGCCGTAGGATGCGAGAGGACACTTGGCAGCGGCTTTGATCGGAGCGGTAGACCATCGTGAGCGGCGAGAACTCTTCGGCGGACGACGTGCAGCGGGTGTGGGACGTCGTCGTGGTGGGCGCGGGCCCGGCGGGCGCCTCGGCCGCCTATGCGGCAGCGGTCGCCGGACGGCGCGTGCTGTTGCTGGAGAAGGCCGAGTTGCCCCGCTACAAAACGTGCGGCGGCGGCATCATCGGCCCCTCGCGCGACTCCCTGCCACCCGGCTTCGAGCTGCCCTTCCGGGATCGGGTGCACGCGGTCACCTTCTCCAACAACGGCCGTTTCACCCGCACCCGCCGCTCCAAGCAGATGCTGTTCGGGCTGATCAACCGCCCCGAGTTCGACCAGCAGCTGGTCGAGCACGCCCAGAAGGCGGGCGCCGAACTGCGGACGGGCGTCACGGTGCAGCGGGTCGAGCAGCACGGCTCGGCGGTGCCGGACCGGCGCACGGTCGCCGTCGTCCTCCAGGGCGGGGAGACGGTGCTGGCCCGCGCGGTCGTCGGAGCCGACGGCAGCGCCAGCCGGATAGGGGCCCACGTCGGCGTGAAGCTCGACCAGGTCGACCTCGGACTGGAGGCGGAGATCCCGGTGCCGGAGACGGTCGCCGAGGACTGGAAGGGGCGGGTCCTCATCGACTGGGGCCCGATGCCGGGCAGTTACGGCTGGGTCTTCCCGAAGGGCGACACGCTGACGGTCGGGGTGATCTCCGCGCGCGGCGAAGGCGCGGCAACCAAGCGGTACTTGGAGGACTTCATCGCCCGGCTGGGGCTCGCCGGGTTCGAACCGGCCATCTCCTCCGGGCACCTGACCCGCTGCCGCGCCGACGACTCGCCGCTGTCCCGGGGCCGTGTGCTGGTCTGCGGTGACGCGGCGGGCCTGCTGGAGCCGTGGACCCGCGAGGGCATCTCCTTCGCGCTGCGCTCGGGCCGGCTGGCGGGGGAGTGGGCGGTCCGTATCGCCGAGGCGCACGACGCGGTGGACACCCGGCGCCAGGCCCTGAACTACGCGTTCGCGATCAAGGCGGGCCTGGGTGTGGAGATGAGTGTCGGCAAGCGCATGCTGGCCGCGTTCGAACGCCGTCCCGGCATCTTCCACGCGGCCCTCACCGGCTTCCGCCCCGCCTGGCGGGCCTTCCGGGACATCACGCAGGGTTCGACCTCGCTGGGCGAGCTGGTCCGTTCCCACCCGCTCGCCCAGCGTGCCCTGACCGCGCTGGACCGGGGGCCGGCCGTCCCGGCCGCGGAGGAACCCGTCAGTTCGTGACGGTGATCCGGAAGACCGGGTGGTCCTGGGCGCAGGCGATGATCTCCTCGTCCGAGGAGCGGGCGGTCACCCCGTCGAAGTACTGGTTGACCTCCCACCCCCACTTCTCCAGATAGGTCCGCAGGATCGGGAGCTTCTCGGCATCGGGAAGCTCCACCGCGGTGAAGGCGCGCACCTTGCGGCCGACCCGCAGTTCGCCGCCGCCGGCCGCGCGCATGTTCCGCACCCACTGGGAGTGGCCGCGCGCGGAGACCAGATACTGCCCGCCGTCACAGACGTGCGGGTTGACCGGGATGCGCTGCATCTTGCCGCTCTTGCGGCCCGGTACGGACATCTCGGCGGTGCCGGCGAGGCTGAGCCCGTGCCGGGCGAGCCAGCCGATCACGCTGTTCAGGCGGACGTTGAGCGGGCTGCCCTGGAGGTAGTACGGCGACGACGAAGACATGGTGACCCCCCACGATCGAAGTGCGAGAGCGGTGCTCTCGCTCTCCTCCACTGTGGAGCAGACAGGCGCTCCAGGGCAAGAGCAGTGCTCTCTTTTCGGTTTGCCGCTCTCTTTTGTGTGCACTGCTCTCTTTCGTGGGAGACTGCCGGTATGAGCACCGCACAGGGCGCCCGCGCACGGGCCAGGCAGGAAGTCACCGCGGCCATCAAGGAGGCGGCGCGCAGACAGCTCGCGGCGGAGGGCGCGGCCAAGCTCTCCCTGCGGGCCGTCGCCCGCGAGCTGGGCATGGTGTCCTCGGCCGTGTACCGGTACTTCCCCAGCCGGGACGAGCTGCTCACCGCGCTGATCATCGACGCCTACGACTCCCTCGGCGAGGCGGCGGAGCGGACCCGGGACGCCGCCTCCGACGTCCCGCCGCCGGCTCGCTGGGTCGCCGTGTGCGAGGCGGTGCGCGGCTGGGGGCTCGCGCATCCGCACGAGTACGCGCTGATCTACGGTTCGCCCGTGCCCGGCTACTCGGCCCCGCAGACCACCGTCCGGGCCGCGGCGCGCGTCGGGCTGGTCCTCGTCGGCATCGTCCGGGACGCCCACCAGGGCCTCGGTGCGGCCGCCCCGCCCCTCCCGGCCGACCTGGGCCCCGAGGCCGCGCGCATGGCCGCCGACCTCGCCCCCGACCTGCCGCCCGAGGCCGCGGTGGCCCTGGTGGCGGCCTGGGCCCAGCTGTTCGGGCTGGTCGGGTTCGAGGTGTTCGGCCAGTTCGACAACGTCGTGGCGGACCGGGAGACGTTCTTCCGGCACGCGGCGGCGCGGCTCGCGGAGGGCGTCGGGCTGCGCTGAGCGCGCCGTACTTCCCCGGGAGTACGTGTGATCACCACGCTCGGCTGACGCCGACGCGGCCCCTCGGCGTCTAGCGTGGCCGCATGGACGAGCAGCACGGAGGCGGCCCCTCGCACTGGTGGCGTTACGGCCCCCCGTGGTGGAACCGCCTGGACGACCCCGAGGCGCACCGCGCCCGCCTGCCCTGGCGCTCCACCGTGCTGTTCACCGCGTTCGTGCTGATCGGTACCGGCTTCGCCGCGCACGGCCAGCCGGACCGCGTCCCGCTCGACGCCTCCGCGCGCGTGCTGCTCGTCGTCGCGTCGGCCCTGCTGCTGTGGCGCCACCGGTACCCCGTACTCGTCGCGTTCGGCACGGCGGCGGCGGCCCTGGCCTATCTGGTCCTGGGCTTCCCGTACGGCCCGGTCTTCCTGACCGTCGCGGTCGGCTGCTTCAGCGCCGTCGTCGCCGGTCACCGGCGGGCCGCCTGGGCGGCCGTCGGACTGCTGTGGGCCGGACACCTCCTCGTCGCGCTCGGCCTCCACCGATGGCTCCCGCCCGCCGGGGACCGCGGCGCGGGCCTGGGCCAGGAGATCGTCATCGCCACCTGGGTGCTGGCCGTCGTCGCTCTGTCCGAACTGGCCCGGGTGCGGCGCGAGCAGTGGATGCGCGAGCGAGCGGACCGGGCCGAGGCGGCGCGGCGGCGCGCGGACGAGGAGCGGCTGCGCATCGCCCGTGAGCTGCACGACGTCCTCGCGCACAGCATCTCCGTCATCAACGTCCAGGCGAGCATGGGACTCGCCCTGCTCGACAGCGACCCCGAGCAGGCCCGAGCCGCGCTCACGACCATCAAGGCCGCCAGCAAGGAGGCGCTCGGCGAGGTGCGCCAGGTCCTCGGCACCCTGCGCGCCCCGGGTGCCGCCCCACGCGCTCCCGCGCCCGGCCTGGACCGGCTGCCGGAACTGGTGGAACAGGCCGCGGCGGCCGGCCTGGCCGTGGAGACCGACGGCGAGCCGCCACGGCTGCCGCCCGGCGCCGATCTGGCGGCCTTCCGCATCCTGCAGGAGGCCCTCACCAACGTCGTACGGCACTCCGGTTCGCGGCACGCGCGCGTGCACTTCGGTTACGGCGAGGGCGTCCTGCGGCTGCGTATCGACGACGACGGACCGGCGACCGGCGCCGACGCCGGGGGCAGCGGGCACGGACTGGCGGGCATGCGGGAGCGGGCCGCCGCGCTGGGTGGCACCATCGAGGCGGGCACGCGCCCCGACGGCGGCTTCCGGGTGCTCGCCGTCCTGCCGTCGCACCTCAGGGAGGACCGGTGATCCGGGTACTGCTCGCCGACGACCAGTCGCTGGTGCGGGCCGGTTTCAGGGCGCTGCTCGACGCGCAGCCGGACATCGAGGTGGTCGGCGAGGCGGCCGACGGCGAGGAGGCGCTGCGCCGGGTGCGCGAACTACGCCCGGACGTCGTCCTCATGGACATCCGCATGCCGCTGCTGGACGGCCTGGCCGCGACCCGGCGCGTCACCTCCGACGCGGAGCTGGCGGACGTGAAGGTGGTCATGCTCACCACCTTCGAACTGGACGAGTACGTCTTCGAGGCGATCCGCGCGGGCGCCTCCGGCTTCCTGGTGAAGGACACCGAGCCGGACGAGCTCCTGCGGGCGGTCCGGGCGGTGGTGGAGGGTGACGCGCTGCTGTCGCCGGGCGTCACCCGTCGGCTGATCGCCGAGTTCGCGGCCCGCTCGAAGGAGCCCGCGGCGGCCGGCGCCCTGGCCCGGCTCACCGAGCGGGAGCGGGAGGTGATGGCGCTGGTCGGTATCGGCCTGACCAACGAGGAGATCGCCCGCAGGCTGGTGGTCAGCCCGCTCACGGCCAAGACGCACGTGAGTCGGACGATGGTGAAGCTGGGCGCCCGGGACCGCGCCCAACTCGTCGTCCTCGCCTACGAGTCGGGGTTGGTACGGCCGGGCTGGCTGGGCTGAGCCGGGGGCCGCAGGCGCACCAGCACGCTGATCACCCGAGCCGCGAAGACGACCGCCGCGACCATCGTGCCGAGCCGCAGCAGGCCCTTCGACAGAAGGCCGGGCAGATCGAAGAGCAACGCGGGCCCGGCCACGGCACCGAACAGCACCACCGCCGCGAACGCGGCGCTGAACAGCGCGTATCCGATCTCGACCGTCACCGCGTCCCGCTCCGCCTGGGTCCGGCGGCCCCCGTGTGCGTGCATCCGGCCAGTTTCACACGCGTGCGCCCGGCGGAGCAATCAACTCCGGCCGGGCGCACACGCGGAGGCGTTCCCCCCTCTTCGGAGCGGCGGCTCGCCGTCAGTCGCGAACCGGCACGCGCTCCTCGTCCGCCTCCCGCACGGTGGACTGGGCGACCACGACGGAGCGTCCCGTACGGGGCGAGCGGCGCAGTCCGGTGAGGGACAGCAGCAGGCCCGCCACGGCGATGAACGTGACGACGACCAGGCCGGGGCGGTAGCTGTCCAGGACGCCCTGCGGGGTGGCCTTCCCGGGTGCGTGCGCGGTGATCACGGCCGTCACGACGGCCAGGAAGATCGCGCCGCCGACCTGCACCGAGGTGTTGAGCAGGCCGGAGACCATGCCCTGCTCGTGCTCGTCCACGCCGTTGGTGGCCTGGACGTTGAGGGACGGGAAGGTCAGGGCGAAGCCCGAGCCGACGAGCAGCATGGTCGGCAGGATCACGGCCGCGTAGACCGGGTTCAGGTCGATGCGCAGGAACAAGGCGTATCCGGCCGCCATCAGGATGAAACCGAGCACGATCAGCCGCGCCGTGCCGAACCGGTCGATGACGGCGCCGACCTTGGTCGCGGAGAGCGCCACCAGTGCGCCCGCCGGCAGGAACGCCAGCGCGGTGTGCAGGGCCGACCAGCCCAGTACCTCCTGCATGTACAGGGTGACCAGGAACTGGAAGCCCATGTAGCTGCCGACGAACGTCAGCGCGCCCAGCTGTGCCCGGACCTGGGGACCGGAGCGCAGCACCCCGAGCCGGATCAGCGGGCTCGGGCTGCGCCGCTCGACGAGGACGAAGACGGTCAGCATGACGGCGACGGCGACGAAGGACAGGATCGTGCGGGCCGAGGCCCAGCCCACCTCGGAGGCCTGGACGAGGGTGAAGACCAGCAGCAGCATCGAGGCGGTGCCGAGGACGGCGCCCGGGACGTCGTAGCCGCCGTGGCCGCGTTCGCGCTCGCTGCGCGGCAGCAGCTTGAGGCCCACCAGCAGGGCGAGCAGCGCGACCGGTGCGGGCAGCAGCATCGTGAAGCGCCAGCTGGCCTCGGTGAGCAGGCCGGAGAAGACCAGGCCCATGGAGTAGCCGGTGGCGCCGCAGGTGGTGTAGATCGACAGGGCCCGGTTGCGCAGGGGGCCCTCGGGGAACGTCGTGGTGATGATCGACAGGCCCGCCGGTGCGGTGAAGGCCGCGCTCAGGCCCTTGATGAAGCGGCTGGCGATCAGCAGCGGACCCGAGTCCACGAGCCCGCCGAGGAGCGAGGCCAGCGCGAAGACGGCGAGTGCCACCAGGAACACCTGGCGCCGGCCGAGCAGGTCGGCGGTCCGACCGCCGAGGAGGAGCAGGCCGCCGTAGCCGAGGATGTAGCCGCTGACGACCCATTGCAGGGTCGAGGTGGACAGGTGGAGGTCGGACCCGATGGACGGCAGTGCGACGCCGACCATCGACACGTCCAATGCGTCCAGGAACATCGCGGCGCACAGCACCAGCAGGGTGCCCCACAGCCGAGGGGTCCAGCGCCCCTCGGTTGCGGAGGTGGTGAGCGGAGAGGTCATGGCGACGACACTACATGCGTATGCATCGAATGCAAGTGCACTTAATTCCGATGCAACAAACTGGGTTCTCTGCTACCGTGCGGTCATGGCGGCGAAGAAGGCCGAGCAGGCGCTCGTGGAGGAGTGGCGGGGCATCCTGGCCCTGCACGCCCGCACCCAGTGCGAACTTGACCGGGCACTGCACGGGCACGGCCTGTGCGCCAGCGACTTCGAGGTGCTCGACCTGTTGGCCGAGGGCACCGCGGCGGACGGCGGCTGCGCCTACCGCGTCCAGGAGATCTCCGACCGCGTCCATCTCAGCCAGAGCGCGCTGTCCCGGCTCATCGGCCGCCTGGAGAAGGACGGCCTCGTCGACCGGGCCATGTGTCCGGAGGACCGGCGCGGGGTGCGGGTGGCGCTCACGGCGAAGGGGCGCGCGCTGCACGGCGAGGTGCAGCCGGTGCAGCGCGCGGTGCTCGTCAGGATGCTGGCCGAAGCCGGCTGACCGGACCTCAGATCCCGGACCGCTCCCGCCACAGACCGGCGAGCGCCGGGTCGCCGGTGATCCGCGGCACGGCCGTCCGGTTCCACAGCGCCAGGTACAACTGATCGGCCGGCCCCGACAGTTCGCCCTCGGCCTGCCCGTCCTCGGCGCGCACGGTCACGGAGGGCTCGGCGGTGATCCGCACGGTCCACACGGCGTCCGTCCCCGCCCCGGTCGCCCGCACCCGCAGGACGCGCGGCTCCTCGCTGCGCAGACGGCTCCGGGAGCGGGCGTGGAAGCCGCGCAGCAGTTCGTCGATGCCGTCCACCGCGAAGTCCGGCGCGATGGCGGAGGGCGATCCGCCGCGTGCCGCCTCGGCGTCGTAGCGGTGCACGGTCGTCTCGTGCGCCTGCCGCCGGGTCCAGAACGCCAGCGGCGACGGGTTCGGGGCGGGGTGGAAAATCCAGCAGTCCAGGTCGGCGGGGGCGGCGGCCAGGGTGTCCACCAGCAGACGGTGGCTGTCCCGGTACCAGGCCACCAGCTCGGCGCCGTCCAGGTCCGGCGGGCCGTCGATGGGCCGGGGCGCGGTGTGCCCCTCGGCGACGATGCCGGCGGCCCAGCGGTGGACCGTGCCGGTGTGCCGCAACAGATCGCGCATCTGCCACTCCGGGCACGTCGGCACCTTGGCATCGGTCCCCGCCACCTCGCCGGCCGCCGCCAGCAGCCGGCCCTCCCGGTCCAGGGTCTCGAGAAACTCGGCAGTCTCCATGGAGCCGAGTCTGCCGCACGCGGCGCCGCCCGGTCCCCGGATGCGCTCGATGAGCGCCGGATCGGTGAAGCCGGCCACGACGAGCTCGCGGGGCCTGCCCGCCACCGCCTCCGCGGCCCGCTCAGTCGGCGAGTGCGCCCATGGGGTCCCAGGCGGGCAGGACGATCGGCGGCCGGTCGAGAGCCGCGGCCAGCTCCGGCGGCAGCGCGGAGCGCCGGACCGCGATCTCGAAGACGTGCTCGCCGAACCAGGAGTCGTTCATGGTCCAGAAGCCGTTGTCGGCCTTCTCCGTGCCCCAGCTGTTCTCCACCCGCCAGCGACGCGGGCTCCCGTCCACCACGTCGACGCCGGTGAACAGCATCGCGTGGGTCATCTGCGTGTCGTGGTGCAGCAGCCGCGCCGCCTTGTCCAGGGTGAAGGGGGCGTCGTACACGGACGCGTAGTCGAAGAGCCCGGCGTCCCAGACACCGACGTCCGCCCGCATCATCTTGGCCACGTCGCAGCCGAACCACACCGGCTCGCCGTCGACGATCGCCTCCATGGCCAGCCGCTTCAACAGCTCGATCGGCGCGTTGAGATAGACCACCGGCGGGGCGTCCACGACGTTGCCCAGGTACTCGACGGTGAAGGTGCGGCCGACCGGACTCGACTCCCGAGGGTCGTGCACCAGGCAGACGTAGTCGTCCAGCGGCAGCTGCACGTACGAGGCCGCGAACTCCGCCGGGGTGAGCCAGCCGTCGCGATGGAACTTCTTGTCCTTGTCCTCCCACTGCCACAGGAACCGCCGCGGAGGCGTGCCGAGATGAATGCTCAGCACCCGGTGCACGGCGGCCAGCACCTCCCGCTTGTGCTCCCGCTGCGCCGCGACTCCCTCGGCGGCCCGTCCGCGCAGATCACGGGCGCCCTGACGGAGCAGCGTCCGCAGGGCCCGGTTCATCGCCCGGGTCGCGGAGGAGCTGTCGGTCTCCGGCATGGCCGACTTGGGCACCAGTCCGTGCTTGGCGACCAGCGCCACGAACATGTTCCACTGTCCGCCGTCACCGATCGGGTCCGTCAGCAGGTGTGCCACGGTCCGGTCGTCCAGGTCGCGGTCCGACGTCTCGACGACCGCCTCGAGGAAATGGTTCGCCCGCTCGAACTTGTCCCACCACAGAAGGTAGTTCTGGGAGAACTCGAAGTCCCGCACGCCCAGCTTCCGCGCGGCGCCGACCCGCAGCAGATTGAGCCCGGCGAACATCCAGCAGCGCCCGCTCTGCTTCTGGTTGGTGGCCTTCCAGTCGTCCAGGTGGTGGGAGACCGAGTGGTCGATGGCGGTGAGCACCCGCCGGTCCAGGGCGACGTCGTCCACGGGTGTCTGGGTGACCGCGTTCTGCATCAGCCGGTTCGCCGGACGGGCGGCGAACTCCTTCTCGAAGAAGTCGACCTGATCAGCGGTCAGACCACGCGGCACGGCCTGTCCGGAGTCATCGTTTCCGAAGGTCACAGCGGGTCTGCCTCCACTTCCCAGGGGGTTCTCGGGAGAAGCGCCTTTCACCGTCGCATGCCTGTTCGGCCGCCGTCAACGGAGTATCGGCGAACCGGTCAGGGGATACGGCTGGGGATGACACAGTTCTTCGGCTGTTCCCGGCCGATCGGCCAGCCGAGACCGACGAACTTCAGTTTGCCCCGGCCCTGCCGCCCCGGGTCCAGCTCGACCACCGCCACCGGCTTGTCGTACGCGTTGCCGCCGCTCGTCAGGCAGATCAGTCCGCTCGTGCCGCGCACCCGGTGCCGGGACTGGAGCTGCGGCCACTCCCGGCCGACGTCCTCCAGGCCGGGCGTCGCCCCGGCGTCACCGCTCTGCATCTGGTGCAGCGCGGTGCCGATGGTGACGAGGCCGTCGTAGACGAGCATCGTCCGGGAGTCCTCCAGGTCCGGGCCGGAGCCGAGGTCGGTCCCGTCGTGGGTCGTGGTGTCGATCAGCTTCTTCAGGTGGTCCAGGGCCGCCTTGGGCTCGGTGAGGTACTGGGGGAGTTCGGCCCCGGTGGGTCTGCGGTGATGGGCCGCGTACCACTTCCTGTTCCAGGCGGCCAGCGCGGTGCTCCAGGACTCCGGGTGCGCGGGGGCGGCGTACTGCACCGTCACCTTCGCGCGGCCGTCCGTGCCGCGCAGCCGCTCCCAGTCCTTCTCCGTCATGTCCTGCCGCAGCGAGGCGGCGTCGGAACCGCTGATGATGGTGTAGTGCCGGCCCTCGCAGCCCACCTGAGCGAGTTTCAGGGCGAAGATCCGCAGGTGCAGGGTGCGCCCGGCGAAGTAGACGGTGTCGGCCTCGGAGTCGCAGATGTTGTTGGCTATCTGGGTGAACTGGTTGCCGGTGGATCCCGCCTCGTCGATGGCCGGGGACTCGAAGGGCATCGCGGCGGGGCCGGCCGGGCCCTTCTCCTCGATCCCGCCGAACGCCTTCGCCAGCGACTGCGCGTAGCTGTCCGGACGTCTGTCGTGGACCAGTACCGTCCGGCGGTTCTCCCGTCCCCGCTCCCCGTTGAAGTTGGCCAGTGCCTGCGCCGCGTCGCGGTTGGTGGGGATGATCCGGGCCAGGCCGGGGAACCGCTGCTTCGCCATCCCGTCCGTCCCGTCCTCGTTCGCGATCTGATCACCGCTGATCCGGGAGGCGAGCACCGGTACCTTGTGCTCCGTCAGACGCCCGACGGCCTCCCGCGTGGCGTCGAGGCTGAGATTGAAGCCCGTGACGGCACGCAGCCGGTCCTCGTCGGAGTCGGCCATGCGCAGCAGGGTGTCCACGACCTTCGCCTGCTGTCCGTAGTCCCGCCCGGGGTTGGCCAGCACCAGCCGGATCTTCGGCGGCTCACCCTCCCCCTCGTTGGCCTCCAGCTGCCCCAGGTACGCGCCCTGGAGGTCGCTGCGCATCTGCCGCCGCAGCGCCGCCTTGTCCGACTGGAGCGGCAGCATCATCGCCACCGTCACATGGGGCCGGCCCTCGACCTTCCTGTTCTCCCGGGCGATGGCCCGCGCCACGGCACGGATCTCCGGTGTGCCGAAGTCGTAGCCCTCGCCGTTGACGCCGATGCACTCGCCGCCGATCCGCTCGACCCCCTGGCTACAGGTGTCCGGCCGGTGAAGGAGGGACCAGCCGAACCAGCTCGCTGCCACGGCCGCCGCCGCGACCAGCACGCTGTAGAGGATCTTCTTCCACCTGGGCATCCCCGCTACCTCCTTCGCCCGAGCTGTTCGGTGCAGGCGCAGCGCAGCAACGGCTGCTCGTTCTCCGCCAGGCCGCTCCACTCGGTGGCCGTCCTGCCGAGCCGGCCGGCCCCGTCGAACTCCATGATCGAGAGCAGGTTCAGCAGCTTGGCCAGGGTGCGGGCCGTCTCCCTCCCGGTCGGCCTGGTGCGCTCCTCGCACAGCCACACGGCGTGCAGCAACTGGTCGACCGTGCGCCGCAGCGCCGGCCCGGCCACCGCCACCAGGCCCTCGGCACGGGCCCGGCGGGCGTCCGCTCCGCCCGGATTCGGTGCCTGGGCGATCTCCAGCAGCTCCGCGCACCACTCCTGGGGACGGCCGGGCAGCGTGGCGGTCAGATGACGGACCACGTCGTCCACGCCTCCGGACACCAGGTGGTGGTTCATCCGGTGCGCCACGACCGACCGGAACGCCCCGCCGACCGGCGCCGCCTGCTCCGCCGTGCGTACGGTGTAGTGGTCCCGCAGCAGGTGGTGGTCGGCGTACCAGGCGGCGCCGTCGGGGCGCAGCCCGTACAGCCGGTGCACCAGCAGCTGGCGCAGCCCGAAGTCCCCGATGAAGTGCCGTTCGCAGCGGGGCCATCCGGTGTCCGTGAGCAGCTGCGTGACGTGGTGCGCCGTCAAGCGGTGGAGGCGGCCCGACTGATGGTGGCGCAGCAGGACGTCCGCGCACTCCTCGTCGTGCGCCACCGACAGGTGGGTGAGCAGATCGAGCCACTGGTCCTGATGTTCGGCCGGCAGCCGTACCGGCAGCTGGTCCAGCACCAGCTCCTGGAGCAGCACGTCCGCCACGGGCCGCTCGGGGGCGTTGTCGCCCGAGAGCCGCAGCGGGGCCTGGAGTATGTCCCGGTCGTTGGCGTCCGCCCGCATCCGGAACGTCGAGACGGCGGCGGCCAGCCGGATCACGGTGTGCGGCCGTCCCCCGCTCAGCCGTGCCACGGCGGTGTCGACGCGGCGGCGGTTCGTGCCGCCCTCCGGCTCCGCGCGCCGCTGTCTTCGCTCGGTCTCCAGCCGGAGCTGGTCGCCGGTGAGGAAGGGCATCCGCAGCAGGAGCACTCCGCCGGCCAGGGGGGTGCGGTCCGCCGCCGACTCCGTGGCCCGGGACCATGCGGGCGGCGCACCGTCGGCGATCCGGAACTCCACCGGGGACGGCACCTGCTGCGGCGACAGCCCCTCGTACAGGAAGGCCCCGCCGTCCGCCCGGCGAGCCGTGCCCACGATCACCACACGGTCGCGCTGTCCGTCCCGGCGGTCGGTGAGCACGGCGCGCAACAGCTGCTCGCCGAGCGGCGAGTCGGCATGGTCCAGCAGCAGCGCCGGGCGGCCGACACGCCGGAGCCAGCCGGACGCCGACGCGTAGGCCGCCTCCAGGTCCTCGCGCAGGGCCCGGAAGAGAAAGCTCTCCGCCAGCTCCCGGTCCTCGCCGCCGGCCCGGAAGTCGGTGGCGAGATCGCGTAACCCGTGTTCGGGCTGGCCAGCCGCGCCGGGATAGGCGCCGTAGATCCGGGCCAGTTCCGCCTTGCCGCGGGGCGCCAGACTCGCGAAGAGGGTGTCCAGCAGCGCGGTGCTGACCGAGGCCGCGTACGGGTCGAGTGTCTGCCCGGACAGGGTCGTCAGCAGGTTGCGCACGGCCCCGCGGAGCACGCCCCGCCAGAAGTCACCGGTGCCCAGGCCGCGCAGGCGCTGCTTCTGGGGCAACTCCTCGTATCGTTCGACCTCGGTCGCCACCGCCTCGGCGGTGCCCTCGGTGACTCCGGTCGCGATCATCGCGAGGCCCGCGAAGAGCCGCGGGAAGGCGAACGAGCCGCCCGTCCCCTGCCAGGTGCACAGCCGCCGTGCCGCCTCGACCAGGGCCTCGGTCGTGGCCGAGCGGGCGTCCGGCTCCGGCTCCGCCCGGTCCGCGTACACCGGCGAGCCGCAGTCCAGATGGATCACCGGCACCTTGGGGGCGAAGCGATCCCGCACCGCCCGCAGCAGCCGCGCCTTCCCCATGCCGGGGCCGCCGGTGAGCAGCACCACGGGAAGGTCGGGGCCGTACAGCGTGTCGCGTCCGCCGCCCGACGGCGACCGCCCGAGCAGGCGCGCGAAGAAGCCTTCCTCACTGAGGAGTTTTTCGAACCCCAGGTCGTCACACACGTATCCCTCATGGATGCCCTCCCGCGCGGGGGCGGGTGATCGATGTGGCGGAAGGACATTAGTGGAACACGAAGCCGTAGGTTCGGACAATGCTCCCTACACGCAAGGAAGTTGGCGCTAGCGGACGCGGCGGCGCTCGGAGTGCGGGCGTCGGCGTCGGCATCGGTGCCGGCGTCAGCGGCCCAGTGCCCGCCGCGTCGTCACCCCGATGACCGCGGCCACGGCGGCCAGCGCGGCCACGCTGGTGAGGGCGGTGGGCAGGGAGAACCAGTCGGCCATGAAGCCGATCGCGGGCGGCCCGAGGAGCATCCCGCCGTAGCCCAGGGTGGAGGCGACGGCGACTCCGGACGGGCCGGCCAGCGCTCCCGCCCGCTCCACGGCGACCGGGAACAGGTTGGCGAGTCCGAGCCCCGTGACCGCGAAGCCGGTGAGTGCCGCCCCCACGGTGGGCGCGAGCGAGCCGAGCAGCATCCCGGCCGCCGCGACCGTGCCGCCGGCCATCACGGTACGGGCCCGGCCCAGGCGGGCCAGCAGGGCGGTTCCGGTCAGCCGGCCGAGGGTCATGGCGAGCGCGAAGCACGCGTACCCCACGGCCGCGGTACCGGCGGAGGCCGCCAGGTCCTGCTGGAGGTGGAGTGCGCCCCAGTCGGCCATGGCGCCTTCCCCGTAGGCCGTGCACAGCGCGACGAGCCCCAGGACGACGACCGGTCCGCGCCCGGCCGGGCCGTCGTGCGCGCCGCCGTCCGTGTGTGCCGCCGACGACGGTGTGCGCTCCGGCGGGGCGGGCGGTTCCTGCCGCAGCAGGGCGCGTCCGGCCACGGCCGTCACGAGCAGTCCGGTCACGGCGAGGCCGAGGAGGTGGCGGGTGGGGGAGAGGGTGCCGGCGACCAGGCCGCCCAGGCCCGCGCCGGCCATGCCGCCCAGGCTGAAGGCGGCGTGGAAGCTGGGCATGACCGGCCTGCGCAGCGCGGCGACGAGGTCGACCGCCGCGCTGTTGAAGGCCACGTTCACCCCGCCGTAGGCGGCGCCGAACAGCAGCAGGACGGCGCCCAGCGCCGGCGCCGAGTGGGTGAGCGGGGGCAGCGCGACACTGAGCGCGAGCACCACCATGCAGACCACCGTCACCGGATGGCTGCCGTAGCGACGGCACAGCCGGCCGGTCAGCGTCATGGTGAGCACGGCTCCCGCGGAGACACCGAGGAGCGCGAGTCCGAGGGCGCCGGCGGAGGCGTGCGTCTGCTGCTTGATGTCGGGGATGCGGACGACCCACCCCGCGAAGATGAAGCCGTCCAGCGCGAAGAAGGCGGTGATCGCCGCACGCAGCGCCGTGAGGCTTCGGCCCGGCACGACGCTGTGCGTTCGGGTTTTGTTTATTTGCGGCACAAACTCAGGGTAGGGGTGGGCCGGGGAGGTCGGCAAGGGGCGTCGCACCGCTCCCGGTATCGCGCCGGGCATCGTGGACGCGGCCTGGACGCACGGGACCGGCCGGGGCGGAAGTGACGCCGAGGGGGCTGAGGTCTTCGGCGGCGTGTGCTGTCATGGCAGGTGGCTCGGACGTACGTGCCGGTGACCCACGGAACGGGCGTACGAGTGCGGCGGGGGACGAGGGGCCGGGAGCCGGAACGGCGGTCGTCCTCTCCGCGCCGACCTGCGGTTTCCGCGGGGCGCGGGGGGTGCCGCCGGGGGACCGGGGAAGGGGTCGGTCTGTTCGATGGCTGGAAACGCGTGCGGGTTGGGCAACGCGGGGCGGATACAGGTCGGTTAATGCTTGCTCACGAGCTGGTTGCCGGCGGGTGAGCGCGCCATGATGGGCCCATGACGTTGGCCTCCCGCGCGCTGGCGCAACTGGCGACCTGGCCGGACCTGGGACAGACCGTTCCGAGCTGTGGGCTGGGAGAGGCGGTGAGTTCGGTCCTCGGCGAGGTCGTCCACTTCCACTCCGAGCGGGACGTCGACCTACGGCTCACCGACCGGGCGATCCGGCGGTTCGCCAAGGACCTCAGGGACTCCGGAGCGATCAGGATCGTGCCCGGCTCGCCCTGGGTGACCCTGCGCATGGACGCCGCGAGCGACGTCGACCTGCTGCTGACGCTCGTCAGCGTGGCGCTCCAGGCCCAGCAGCGGGGCCCCGACCCGGCCGACCGGCTGGTGACCGGCTGCAACGACCAGCGGGGCGCGGGTTTCGTGAAGGCCGACCTCGGCGGTTTCTGAAGCGGCCGAGGTGCACCCGCCTCACACCGCCAGCACCCGCACCCCCGCCTCCTCGAACCTCCGTACCGTCTCCTGCTCCACCGCCGAGTCCGTCACCAGCGTGTCGACCAGCTCCGCCCCGCAGATCCGGGCGAAGGCCCGGCGGCCCAGCTTGCTGGAGTCGGCGGCGACCACCACCCGTTCGGCGCGTTCGCACAGCAGCCGGTTGATCGCGGCCTCCGCCTCGTCGTGCGCCGCCGCGCCGTGCGTGACATCGAAGCCGACGACACCGAGGACGGCCATGTCGAGCGTGATCTGGCTCAGCACCCCGTCCGCGAGCGGCCCGATGAGTTCGTACGACTGCGCCCGCGCCACTCCGCCCGTCACCACGATCTTGAACTGGGGGCGTACGGCCAGCTCGTTCGCGATGTTCAACGCGTTGGTGACGACGGTCAGGGCCGGGGAGCCGGTGGCGAGGTCGCCGCGTACGGCCAGCGCGCGGGCCACCTCCGTGGTGGTCGTACCGCCGGTCAGTCCCACCGCCTCGCCCGGAGCGACGAGTTCGGCCACCGCCTTGGCGATGCGCTGCTTCTCCGAGGCGCGCCGGGCCGTCTTGTAGCGCAGCGGGAGTTCGTACGACACTCCGTGCACCACCGCTCCGCCGCGGGTGCGCACCAGCATCTGCTGTTCGGCGAGCTGGTCGAAGTCCCGGCGGATCGTCGCCGCCGACACCGCCAGCTCGGCCGCCGCCTCCTCGACCTCCAGCCGGCCGCGCTCGACGAGCAGTTCCAGCAGCGCCTTCCAGCGGGCGTCCCGGGACATCCGCAGCCTCCGTTCCCTTGGCCGGCCGATCCACCGATCGCTGCCGACCGCTCTCCCGATCGTCCTCCGAGGCGCTCTTCCGACAGCTCTCCGGTCGGTCTTCCGGTCTCTTTCCGATCGTCTCCGGTCTTCCGGCGACCCTAGCGCACCCCACCCCACCCCCGAATGCTTGATTGTGCTCGAAAGCTCGCTATATCTTGCAGGAACAATCAGCAAGGGGAGGGTGTGGGCCATGACCCATGTCGAGAACGAGCTGAACAGCCAGCCGGAGTGCTGGATACGGGCCGCCGAGCAGGCGGGGCGGCAACGGGGGGCACTGCCGGAGGCGGGGGAGCGGGTCGCCGTCGTCGGGTGCGGAACCTCCTACTTCATGGCCCAGGCGGTGGCCGCCCTGCGCGAGGGGGCCGGGCAGGGGGAGACCGACGCGTTCGCCGCGTCCGAGTTCCCGTCCGGGCGGTCGTACGACCGGGTCGTCGCCCTCACCCGGTCCGGTACCACCACCGAAGTGCTGGAGCTGCTGGGGGAGTTGCACGGCCGGACCCGTACCACCGCCGTCACCGCCGACCCCGGCACCCCGGTCGCCGACGCCGCCGACGACCTCGTCGTCCTCGACTTCGCCGACGAACGCTCCGTCGTCCAGACCCGGTTCGCCACCAGCGCGCTCACCCTCCTGCGCGCCCATCTCGGCCTGCACACCGACGCCGTCGTCGCCGACGCGCGCACCGCCCTCCTCGACCCCCTGCCCGAGGGACTCGCGCGGTGCACGCAGTTCACCTTCCTCGGACGCGGCTGGACCGTGGGACTCGCCAACGAGGCCGGGCTGAAGATGCGCGAGGCCTCCCTCTCCTGGACCGAGTCCTACCCGGCGATGGAGTACCGGCACGGCCCGATCAGCGTCACCACCGAGGGCACCGCCACCTGGATGCTCGGCACGGCGCCCGACGGGCTCGCCGCACAGGTCCGCGCCACCGGCGGACGGTGGATCGAGGGGGACCTGGACCCGCTGGCCGAACTGGTCCGCGCGCAGCGGCTCGCGGTCGCCGTCGCCGCCGCCCGGGGACTCGACCCCGACCGGCCGCGGCACCTGACCCGCTCGGTGATCCTCGCCCCCTGAGCCCGCCGGCCCCGTCCCGGAAGGACACCTCACGTGCCCCTCGTCCCCACCGGCGAACTGGTCAGCCGGGCCGCCACGGCCCGCTCCGCCGTCGCCGCGTTCAACGTCATCACCCTGGAACACATCGAGGCCGTCATCGCCGGTGCCGAGTCGGCCGGCTCACCCGTCGTCCTCCAGGTCAGCGAGAACGCCGTCAAGTTCCGCTACGGCCGGCTCCTGCCGCTGGCCCGCGCCGCCGTCGCCGCCGCCGAACGGGCCGCCGTCCCCGTCGCGTTGCATCTGGACCATGTGCAGAGCGACGACCTGCTGCGGCAGGCGCCCGGCGCCGGGTTCGGCTCGGTCATGTACGACGCGGCCCGCCTGTCGTACACCGACAACCTCGCCGCGACCCGCGCCGCCGCCGACTGGGCGCACACCCAGGGGCTGTGGATCGAGGCGGAGCTGGGCCAGATCGGGGGCAAGGACGGCCGCCCCCCGCTGGACGCCCACGCGCCCGGCGCCCGCACCGATCCCGGACGGGCGCGGGACTTCGTCGCCCGCACCGGCGTCGACGCCCTGGCCGTCGCCATCGGCAGCGCGCACGCCATGACCACGCGTACCGCCGTCCTCGACCAGGGCCTGCTCGAGCGGCTGTCCGCCGCGCTGGCCGTGCCGCTCGTCCTGCACGGCTCCTCCGGCGTGCCGGACGAGGGACTGGTCGCGGCGGTCGGTCGTGGCATCGCCAAGGTCAACGTCGGCACCGCCCTCAACATCGCCATGACCGGCGCCATCCGCCGGTTCCTCGCCGCCCACCCGGAGGCCGTCGACACCCGGAAGTACCTCGGCGTCGGCCGCGAGGCGATGACCCACGAGGTGGCCCGGATCATCGGCGTGCTCACCCGTGCCCCCGCCTGACCGCTCCCCGCGCGACGGCGGAACACCGAGTTGAGGGGCAAGCGGCCCCTGCCTATGGTGAGGGGCACGGCGGAGGACGTCTTCGCGGCGCCGGCCGGCCCCCCGCCCGCCGGCCTGGACACCGAGCCCTTCGATCCCGGTGCGACCCGGTGACTCGGGCCCGACAGACCGGAGAGCACCCCATGAGGATCCACCTGTCCAGCGTCTTCGTCGACGACCAGGAAAGAGCCCTGCGCTTCTACACCGACGTACTGGGCTTCGTGAAGAAGCACGACGTGCCGCTGGGGCAGGACCGGTGGCTGACCGTGGTCTCGCCGGAAGACCCCGAAGGCACCGAACTGCTGCTCGAACCCTCCGGGCATCCCGCTGTGCGCCCGTACCGGACGGCACTCGTCCAGGACGGCATTCCGGCCACGTCCTTCGCCGTGGACGACGTACGGGCGGAGTTCGGCCGGCTGCGCGACCGCGGGGTCCGCTTCACCCAGGAGCCGCTGGAGACGGGCACGGTCACCACCGCGGTGCTGGACGACACCTGCGGCAACCTGATCCAGCTCGTGCACAGCGCGCAGGCCGCCGGCGAGGACGCCCGCTAGCCGTTCCTGACGGACTTCAGCACGACGAACTTCGGGTCGCTCGCGACGAGCCGGCAGTTTCCGAACAGCCGCTTCAGGGTCACGTGATAGCCGAGGTGGCGGTTGCCGATCACCCACAGCTCGCCGCCCGGCCGCAGCGCGCGCTTCGCCCCGGTGAACATCCGCCGGGCCGTCGCGTCCGTGGTGGCCTGGTGGGAGTGGAACGGCGGGTTGTTCAGCACCAGATCGACACTGCCCGGCGCCACCCCGGCCAGCCCGTCCCCCACCCGGAACTCGGCGTGCCCCGGCACTCCGTTCGCCTTGTACGTCGCCTCCGCCGAGGCCACCGCCTGGAACGACTCGTCCACGAACAGCACCTCGGCCTTCGGATCGGCCAGCGCCACCGCCGTACCGACCACGCCGTTGCCGCAGCCGAGGTCCACCACCCGGCCGGCGCCCGGGGCGGGCAGGTGCCGGAGGAAGAAGCGGGTGCCGATGTCCAGCCGGTCGGCGCAGAAGACGCCCGCGTGGTTGATCACCGTGCGCCCCGACACCGCGCCGACCCCGTCCGGCACGGCGTAGCCGTACGGCCACGGGTTCACCGGCCGCTCCAGTTCCGGATCCGGGGCGCAGAAGATCAGCCGGGCCTTCTGGCGCGCCAGCGAGGTCCGGGTCGGCCCGAGGATCCGCTCGAACAGCCGGAGCGTCGAGGTGTGGATCTCCTTCACCATCCCGGCGCCGACCACGACCGTGTCCGCGTGCACGGCGGGCGCCAGCCGCAGCAGCTGGTCCTCCAGCAGCGCCAGGCTCTTCGGCACCCGTACCAGCAGCACGTCCACCCGCTCCGGTGGCGCGTCCTGCGTGGTGAGCAGCCGTACGGCGCCCGGCTCCACACCGGCCCGCGCCAGGTTCGCCCGGGTCGCCTCCTGGCTGAGGAAGGAGTCGGTGATCTGGGTCGGCCGGTGCTCCGCCAACGCGGTGACCAGCGCGCCCCAGCGGTCGCCGACCACCACGACCGTGCCCGTGAGCGGCACCTTCTCCTCGGCGAGGTGGCGCAACAGGTACGCGTCGGACGCGTCCCAGGCGCGCAGCCGGTCGCGGGGATCTTCGGGGAAGCGGGTCAGCTCGACCTCGCCCCACGGTGTCGTCATACGGTCGCTCATCGTGCGTCCAGGCTAGCGGAGCCGCAGATCAGAGGCCGTGGGGCAGGATGGGGGGCATGGAGGACGAGCTGTTCCCCCGGGAGCGCGCGGAGGTCGCGCCGGGCGCCGTGCACGTCCCGGACTGGCTGGACATCGACCGGCAGCGCGCCCTGCTGGCCGCCTGCCGGGCATGGGCGCGGCCCCCCGCAGGGCTGCGGACGGTCCGCACCCCGGGCGGCGGCACGATGACGGCGCGCCAGGTCTGCCTGGGCTGGCACTGGTACCCGTACGCCTACGCCCGCACGGTCGTCGACGGCGACGGCGCCCCCGTGAAACCCTTCCCGGACTGGCTCGGCGACCTGGGCCGCCGCGCCGTGACGGACGCGCTCGGCCCGCACGCCGTACCGGACGGGCCGTACGACATCGCGCTGATCAACTTCTACGACGGCGACGCCCGCATGGGCATGCACCGCGACGGCGACGAGCAGGCGGACGCGCCCGTGGTCTCGCTGAGCCTCGGCGACACCTGCGTGTTCCGGTTCGGGAACACCGAGACGCGGGCGAGGCCGTACACCGACGTGGACCTGCGCAGCGGCGACCTGTTCGTCTTCGGCGGACCGTCGCGGCTCGCCTACCACGGCGTGCCGCGCGTCCGCCCGGGTACCGCGCCGGACCGGCTCGGCCTCGCCGGCCGGCTCAACATCACCCTGCGGGTCAGTGGCCTGTAGCCGCCGGCGCAGGCCACCCGGGGTGCGGATCATGGGAGACTCGCCCTCATGAGCGGCAAGGCGGATCCCCGGACAGCGGGGGAGAGGACCACCTCGAGGGCGCGGCTGGACCGGGGGCGCGGTGCGCTCGGGCCCGCGCTGGAGCTGGTGCACACCGGACGGGCGCCCACCCGGGCCGTGCTCACCGCCGAACTCGGCGTCACCCGCGCGACGGCCGGTGCGGTGGCCGCCGAACTGGAGGCGCTGGGCCTGATCCGGGTGGACGCCCGCCCCGGCTCGGCGGCCGGCTCCCAGGGGCGCCCCTCACACCGGCTGGAGGTCGCCGAGGACGGGCCGGTGGCCCTCGCGGCGCAGATCCACGCCGACGGCTTCCGGGCCGCGCTGGTCGGACTCGGCGGACGGATCGTGGCGACCGCGCCCGGCTGCGAGACCGTGGACGCCGACCCGGCGAAGGTGCTCGGCTCGGTGGTCGAGGCGGGCGCGGAGCTGCTGCGCTCGACCGGCCGGCGCTGCGTGGGCGCCGGACTCGCCGTGCCGTCGGCCGTCGCCGAGCCCGCCGGGCTCGCCCTCAACCCGCTGCACCTGGCCTGGCCGGTCGGCGCCCCCGTACGGCAGATCTTCGCCGAGTGCGTGCGCGCGGCCGGCATCGGCGGCCCCGCGTTCGCCGGCAACGACGTGAACCTCGCGGCGCTCGCCGAACTCCGGCACGGCGCCGGCCGGGGCGCGCGGGACCTGCTGTGCGTGGCCACCGGGCACCGGGGCGTCGGCGGCGCGCTGGTCCTGGACGGCCGGCTGCACACCGGCAGTTCCGGCCTGGCGCTGGAGGTCGGTCACCTCACGGTCAACCCGGAGGGCCGCCCCTGCCACTGCGGCAGCCGGGGCTGTCTGGACGTCGAGGCGGACACGCTGGCCCTGCTGATGGAGGCGGGCCGCGAGCCCGGCCCCGAGGTGTCGCTGCTCCAGCAGGCCAACGACCTGCTGCGCACCCAGTACGACGACCCGGCCGTGCGCAGGGCCGCCGAAACCCTCATCGACCGCCTCGGGCTCGGTCTGGCCGGCCTGGTCAACATCCTCAACCCGGACCGCATCATCCTCGGCGGCCTCCACCGCACCCTGCTGGACGCGGATCCCGGCCGGTTGCGCGCGGTGGTCGCCGACCGCAGCCTGTGGGGCCAGAGCGGCGGCGTCCCCATCCTGCCGTGCACCCTGGACCACAACAGCCTGGTCGGCGCGGCGGAACTGGCCTGGCAGCCGGTGCTGGACGATCCGCTGGAGGCGCTCGCCGGGGGCGGCTGAGGGCCTCGGCGCCCGTTCCGCCGGCCGGTACCGGGGGCCCGCCGCCTCTGGACGGCGGGGGGCGTTCATGATCGGATCTGCGGCATGAGTTCCTTGATCCGGCACATCACCGTCGACTCCGCCGATCCCTACGCGCTCGCGAGCTTCTGGGCCCAGGCGCTGGACGGTTCGCTCGCCGACGACGACTTCCCCGGGGATCCGGAGGCCCTGGTGACGGCTTCGGCGGCCACCCTGCTGTTCGTCAGGGTCGATGACCCCAAGTCCGCGAAGAACCGCGTTCATCTGGATCTCCAGCCGCAGGACCGCACCCGGGACGAGGAGGCCGAGCGCCTGCTCTCCCTCGGCGCCACGCTGCACGAGGACCACCGACGGCCGGACGGCACGGGGTGGGTGACGCTGCGTGACCCCGAGGGCAACGAGTTCTGCGTGGAACGCAGCGCCGCGGAGCGGGCGCAGCGCTGACCGGCCCGGCGCCGGCGGGTGCCGCCGGGCCGGTCGGCCGAGATCGGCGAGGAGAGCGTCGAGCGCCTCGGTCCACGAGGGCGCGTGCGATCTCGCCCACGCCGATGATTCCGATGCGTTCCACTGTGTCTCCCTTTTCTTTCTCCGGGCGGCGGTCCGTCAGTACGTCACCGTGATGCGCCGTGCCGGGCCGTCCACGACGACCGATCCGCCGTACGGGATCACCAGTTGGGGATCGGTGTGCCCGAAGTCGACGTCGAAGACCGCCATGGTGTCCGGGGCGTACACGGCCAGCGCGCGGAGCACCGCCTCGCGCTGCTCGGCGGCGTAACGCCGCTTGGCGTCCGGGTCGTTCGGCCGCTGGAAGGACCACGCCTTGGCACGGGCCATCAGCAGGGCCGGGAAGCGCGCCAGCAGGCCCCGCTCACCCATGTTCCGCAGGATCCGGAAGACCTCCCGCGCGCTCGGCATGTCCTCCGACGTCTCCAGGAACAGCACGCCGCCGTCGTAGGCCGCGGGGTCGCGTGCGATCTCGCGGTCCGCCATCAACAGCCATGACAGGATCTCGACGTTGCCGCCCCAGGAGCGTCCCTCGACACGCCGGTGGGGCTGGTGCCAGATCCAGTCGCCGGCGGGCTGCGACTCCGGTTCCGTCTCGAAGGTGGCCGGATCGGCCCAGTCGCGGTCGGTGTCGCGGTAGCGCTCGGCCGGGCGGAGTTCGTAGGGGCCCGAGGTGAACAGGGCCGCGCGCACCGAGTCCGCGGTCAGGGGGTCGAGTGCGTACGGGCGCCCGATCTCGGTCATCACGCAGGCGCCGTGGTAGCCGACGACGCCCAGGTTGTACAGGAAGGCCAGCAGATTGGTGTTGTCGCTGTAGCCGAAGAACGGCTTGGGGTGGGCACGGATCAGTTCACGGTCGAGATACGGCAGCACGGTGATCTGGTCGTCGCCGCCGATGCTGGCCATCACCGCTTTGATCGTGGGGTCGGCGAACGCGGCGTGGATGTCGTCGGCGCGTTCCCGGGGAGTGGCGCCCATCATGCGGGTGGTGGGGTACTCCACGGGTTCCAGGCCGAAGTCCGCACGCAGCCGTTCGAGCCCCAGCTCGTGCGGAAGGGGGAGCACACCCGGCAGTCCGGACGCGGGCGACAGGACCGCCATCCGGTCGCCGGGTACGGGCTTGGGGGGATACACGGGTGTGGTCATGCCGGTCAGGCTAGGGGCCGGATCGGCTGGTGATCATCCGCATTTCACAGGCTCCGGACGACCGGGCCCGGTGGCCGCCGCCGCACCCCCGACCGGAACCCACCGCACCCCCGATCGGCGAGCACCGCACCCCCGATCGGCGAGCACCGCCCTCTGGATCGGCGACCCCCTCACCCCTCCGCGTCGGCTCAAGGCCAGTCCGCCGCGAACGCCCGCCCGGGATGCGTGACGAGCATGCGGTCCACCAGCTCCGCGCCCACCTCTTCCACCAGCCGCCGCCGCACCCGGCGCAGCAGGTACGGCATGCCGGGCCCGCCGTCGACCGAGCGAGCCCCGGCCGTCACGGTGTCCCCGCCGAGCAGCAGCCGGTCGCCGAACCCCGCCTCCGCCAGAGCCCGTACCGCCTCCGGCATCCGCCAGTCGGTGGCGTGATGGGCGCGGGACGGTCCGTCGAAGGCCAGCCAGCACCCCGACGCGGCGGCCTGCCGGTGCACCACCGGATCGGGGGAGCGGTTCAGGTGCCCCAGGATCACCCGCTCGCCGGGGACGCCCGCCGCACCGCACAGCAGGTCCAGTACGTCCAGCGCGCCGGTGCCCAGCTCCAGGTGCACGGCGATCGGCGCACCGGTGGCGTGGTGCGCCTCGGCCGCCGCCGCCATGGTCCAGCGGGCGTGTGCGTCGAGCCCGTGGAAGCCGCCCGCCACCTTGATCAGGCCGGCGCGCACCCCGCTCGTACCGATGCCCTCGGTGAGTTCGGAGACGAACAGCCCGGCCAGTCCGCCGTCGCGCAGCCGGCCGGGCACCTCCGGCGCGTAGTGCGCGGCCTGGTGCAGGCCGGTGGCGCAGACGATCCGCACCCCGGTGGCCCGGGACAGCGCCGGCAGCTCCGCCGCCCGCCGGCCCATGCCGTACGGCGTCCACTGCACCACGGCAGCACCGCCCGCCGCGCGGAACGCCGCCAGCTCGGCCCGCGCGGCCCGGACGTCGGCCAGCTCCTGTCCCGGCAACCGCGGGCTGCGCAGGAAGAGATGGTCGTGCGCGTCGCACACGCCCAGCTCCGCGGGCCGGATGTCACCGAGGACCGTACGGACGTGTGTCACCACTGCCGTCCGCGAGGCAGCCGGTCCCGGCCGGGCGCGGACAGGTGCAGCACCTGGAAGAGGTCCCCGTCGGCCTTGGGTGCGTCGTGCTCCCAGAGGGAGAAGTGCACCAGCTCCCATGCGTGCGTGTCCACGGCCGCCGCCGCGAGCACCGCGCCGTCCTGCGCCGCCAGCCGCCCGGTCTCGGCCACGGCGTCCGCCATGAACGCGGCCAGCTCCACGCCCTCCGGCACCGGCAGGCGGCGGCGCACGGCGAACGCCGGCGCCGAGGCGGTCGCGCCGCCCTCCTCGTACGCCAGGCCCGTCCACTGCCGTATCGCCGGACGCCCGAAGTCGTTCACGGGCCCCTGGAAGGCGCCGCCCCACAGGAAGCTGTTCATGCCCTCCACGGTGTCCCAGAGGTAGAACGGCCCGTACTGGTTCACGGGCGAGCCGTTCACCCCGCGCTCGCGCATCACGTACGTCTTGATCCCGAGGCCGTTCCAGTCGTCCAGCAGATGCGCCACCCGGGCGACACGGGAGCGGATGATCCCCATGTCGTAGTCGGCGGGCAGGGTGAACTCGTACTGCATGGCGTGCATCCTGCGGTTCCCTTCTCAGGCGGGGTAGTCGTCGACGTGCGTGTGCCACTCGGTCGTCGTGCCGTCCGCGGCGGCCTCGACGACCGCAAGGTGGGTCATGAAGGTGTGGGGCCCGGCGCCGTGCCAGTGCCATTCGTCCGGCTCGATCCACACGGTGTCGCCCGCGCGGATCTCCTGGACCTCACCGCCCCTGCGCTGCACCAGTCCCTCGCCCGTCAGGACGTGCAGCACCTGCCCGTGCGGATGCCGGTGCCAGGCCGTGTGCGCGCCGGGCGCGAAGTGGACGTTGAACATGCGCAGCCGGGACGGGGCGGCGGGCGCGGCCACCTCGTCCAGCCAGACCGTTCCGGTGAAGTTCTCCGCAGGGCCCTGCCGGGTGTCGGGGCGCCGTCTCGTGATGTGCACCTGAATCAGTTCTCCTGTCCGGGAGTCGGCGGTGTCAGCAGCGAGAGCAGACCGCGCACGCCCGCGTCGAAGGCGGCGGGCGAGCCGGAGGCGCGCGCCAGGACGTAGCCGCCCTGGACGGTCGCGAGGACGGCGGCCGCGATCTCCCGGCCGTCCAGCACGGGCGCGAACTGCCCCTGCGCCTTGCCCTCTTCGACGATCTCGGCGATCCGCTCGCGGATGGCGCCGATCGTCTCGTCGACCGGCGCCCGCAGCTCCTCGCTCGCGATCACATCCGGGTCCATGGTCAGCCGGCCCACCGGGCAGCCCCGCAGCACGTCACGCTCGCGCAGCAGGTACGCCTCGATGCGCTCGTACGGTGTGCCCGGCCCGCTCAGCACGGCCTCGGCGGTGGCGCGCAGTTCCTCGGCGGTGCGCCGGATCGCGGCCAGGGCGAGGTCGGGCTTGCCCTTGAAGTGGTGGTACATGCTGCCCTGGCCGGCCCCCGCGCGCTCCAGGATCGCCTTGGGGCTGGTGCCCACGTACCCGCGCTCCCACAGCAGTTCGCGGGTGGACTCGATCAGTCGTTCCGGGGTGCTCATGCGCTCACTGTACATACTAGTAGTTACAATTCGCCAGTCCGTCGGCGTGGGGCGTCCGCCGGGAGCAGCCGCGCCGCGCCGTCGTACTCCCCGCGAGGTACGTGCACTGCCGCCGGCCGCACGACGACCCGGACGCCCTGCCGGAGGGAGTCTCGGGACATCACCCCGAGACCCGAACGACGAGGGAGACGACCCGAGATGCAGACCCTGGCGCACGGCGACGGCGGGCCCGGCCCGTGGATCCTGTTCCTCCCGCTGATCTGGGCGGCCGTCGTGATCGGCGCCGTCACCGTCCTGCGCCGCACCGCCTGGCGCGGGCGCGGCGCCCCGTGGCGGTCGGACGAGGCCGGACGTCCGGCGGGCGATTCCCCGCTCGCGGTCCTCGGCCGCCGCTTCGCCACCGGCGAGATCGACGAGGACGAGTACCGGCGCAGGCTGTCCGTCCTGGAGGAGCGGTCCGGCCGTGCCGGCAAGGGCGGTGCGGCATGACCACGACGACGCGGCGCCCCGGTCCCCGTGAGGGGGCCGGGGCGGCACGCTGCCGTCGACCGCCTGCGCACCCGGTCTCCGCCCGGCGTCGTACGCCACGGACACAGGGGAGGACACCGCAGGCGGTACGGCACCGTCAGCCGGGGACGGCCGACGGTGCGGGAGCCGGTGCCGGCGCTCCTGACGTGACGGCGGAGGGCCCCCGGGCGGGCGTGGCCGCCGCGGCCGGGGGAGCGGCGGCGACGGGCGCCGCACTCCCCACCGGAGCCGGACTCCCGAGGGACGCGGTACCGACACCGGCGGCCGTACTTCCGACGGCGGTGATCCCTGCGCCGGCGGCCGTGCCGCCGCCGACGGCGCCACCTCCGACGGCGGCCGCGCTCCCGGCGGAGGCGGTACCGGCGGCAGCGGGCGTACCCACGGCTGTTCCGACGGCAGCGGGCGTACCCACGGCGGAGGCCGTACTCCCGACCGAGGGCGTACCCCCGAGGGAAGCCGCAGCCCGCGCGGCCACCGGGGCACCGGCCGGCACGGCGGCCCGCGCCGGGACGGACGCCCCGGAGGCCACGGAGGCCACGGACACACCGGACGGGACGGGGTCACCGGAGGGAACGGGGGTGGGGGCGACAGCGGGCGCGGGCCGGGCCGCTCCCTTCGGTGCCCCTGCCGGACGGCTGCGGGCCGCGGCCGTGGCCGGCAGCGTGAACCACACGACCTTGCCGTTCTCGCCGTCCGGCCGCGCACCCCAGCTCTCGCTCACCGCGGCCACCATCGCCAGGCCCCGCCCGCACGTGGCCAGCGGAGTGGCGTCCACCGCGTCCGGGAGGTCGGCCGGCACCGGAAGACGCGGATCGTGGTCGCGCACCGAGACCGTGAGCCGGTCCGGCAGCAGCTCCAGCTCCACGGTGCACGACTTGTCGGGCCTGGCGTGACGGTGGACGTTGCTCAACAGCTCCGTCACACCGAGCGCGGCCCGGTCTATCAACGGGTCGAGATGCCAGTAACGCAACTGTGCAGATACGATTCTGCGGACCTGTCCGATCCGCGACGGCAGGGCTTGGAGCTCCACCGTGCAGTGCCTGCTTGGGTGACTGATCACGGCTGCGACTCCCCGATGTGAGGTCCGGAGGAACCGGAAGAACACGGAGAACAACGGATCCAGCAGGGTGCTTGCGTCCAAACGTCCGCCTGCTGTCGTGGCCGGCGGGCTGGTTCGCAGCGTTATCGCCGGTAAACCCAGAGTGACGTGAGACCAGCGTGACGCAGCGGATGCGCTCCCGCAACTCGCCGCGACGGTGCGCCGCTCAGCCGCCGCGTCCCGCCGCCCGGCGGACCGCCTCGACGAACCGCCGGGCCGCGGGCGGTCCCGGCCGGCCCGGCGCGGGATCGCGCTCGCCCAGCGTCAGCAGATACCGCGTGCCGTTGACGTCGGCCAGCGCTCGGTCGTCCGGGACGAACCACGGCTTCGACGCGCGCACCGCCTGCACCGGCGCGCTGTCTATCTCGCTGCCGTAGCTGGTGAGCAACTGCAGCCTGCCGTCGCTGATCCGGACCTGTCCGGCCCGGGTGAGCGAACGCAGGCGTTTGCCGATTCGCACGCCTGTGGCCGTGAACTCCGGCTCCGCCATGTCTCGCCGCCCCCTTGCGGTGTTCCCGTGGTTGCGTGTGCGCCCCCGTTCGGGACGATCGTCCCTCGGCGTGCAGTCTGCCTCGGCGCGGCGTGGAGCACCAGTACGCGCGGGGCGCGTGCGGCAGCCGCCCGGAGCACTTCCGCCCGTGCGCCCCCGGCGGGCTCGCACGCCTGTGCCCCAGGCCGGCTTTGGGCGGCTCAAAGATGCGTTTATGCAGGTGGGAAGCCGTGTGAAAGGTGCCTATGCTCGACTTGCCGGCCCGCGCGAGGCGCCGTCGGCGATCAGCGTAAGGAGCCCCGCCGTGAGCACCACCCCCCAGATCAGGACAGGCGCCACCCTCGACGTCGACCGCAGCGACACCGCCTACCGTGACTGGCTGAAAGAGGCCGTCCGGAAGGTGCAGGCCGACGCCAACCGATCGGCGGACACGCACCTGCTGCGCTTCCCGCTGCCCGAGCGGTGGGGTATCGACCTCTACCTGAAGGACGAGTCCACGCACCCCACCGGCAGCCTCAAGCACCGGCTCGCGCGCTCCCTGTTCCTCTACGGCCTGTGCAACGGCTGGATCCGGCCGGGCCGCCCGGTGATCGAGGCGTCCAGCGGCTCGACGGCCGTCTCCGAGGCCTACTTCGCCAAGCTGATCGGTGTGCCGTTCGTCGCGGTCATGCCGCGCACGACGAGCGCCGAGAAGTGCCGTCTCATCGAGTTCCACGGCGGACGGTGCCACTTCGTGGACGACTCCCGGAAGATGTACGAGGAGTCGGCCCGCCTGGCGGCGGAGACCGGCGGTCACTACATGGACCAGTTCACCTACGCCGAGCGGGCCACGGACTGGCGCGGGAACAACAACATCGCCGAGTCCATCTTCCGCCAGCTGCAGCTGGAGCGGTTCCCGGAGCCGGCCTGGATCGTCGCCACGGCGGGCACCGGCGGCACCTCGGCGACCCTCGCGCGCTATGTCCACTACATGCAGTACGACACCCGCATCTGTGTCGCCGATCCGGACAACTCCTGTTTCTTCGAGGGCTGGACCTCCGGTGATCCGGACATCACCTGTGACTGCGGCTCCCGGATCGAGGGCATCGGCCGGCCGCGCATGGAGCCGAGCTTCGTGCCCGGGGCGATCGACCGGATGATGAAGGTCCCGGACGCGGCCAGCGTGGCCGCCGTGCGGGCGCTGGAGGCGGCCATCGGCCGCAAGGCGGGCGGCTCCACCGGCACCGGTCTGTGGAGCGCGCTGAAGATCGTCGCCGAGATGGTGGCCGAGGGGCGTAGGGGCAGCGTGGTCACCCTGCTGTGCGACCCGGGCGACCGGTACCTCGACAAGTACTACTCGGACGCCTGGCTGGCGCAGCAGGATCTGGACATCGCGCCGTACACGGAAGCGATCGACGCATTCCTCGCGACGGGTGTGTGGCGGGACTGATCCGGCCATCCCGCGGCGTGCCGTCGTGCGACGGGCGGGTTGCAGGACTGTGTGGGTTTGGTGACGTCTCAATCGGCTTCCTGGGTAAGCCGGTTGAAGCCTATGTGACTGATAAGATCATCCTACTTTTCAGTGGGCTGATGGCGTGTCATGAATGCGTCTGGGGGGACAGTCTCAAAGGCACCATCGCGCTGCTCACACATCTGGCGCGATGCGACTTGAAGAGAGTCTCATGACGTCATTGACCCAGGATCCACTGCTGTGGATCTTGCTGGTGGTGCTCATCGCTGCGGTCGTCGCGGTGATGCGAGCCCGGAGGACCAACATGGCTCTCCGAAGAACGAAGAAAGACCTGGAGACAGGACTGGGGGAGGCCCGCGGCGACGTCGGCCAGCTCCACGCCCACGTCACCGCGCTGAACGCGCAGCATCAGCGCGACCTCGCGGACGTGCGGGCGGATGCGGAGGCGGCGACCAAAGCGGTGCTGAAGTCCGCGATGGGAACGCTCCAGTCGCTCGCCGAGGAGCAGCAGGTACTCCTCGACGACCTCCTGAAGAAATACGGCGACACCACGGACGTGCTGGGCGACCTGATGGCGGTCGACCACACCGGCAGCCAGTTCGGCCGCCGCGCCAAGGGCATCTCCGTGCTGTGCGGCGGCTGGCTGGGCAGGCGCGAGGGCCTCGCCACGGTCTACGACGTCGCCCGCAGTGCCCAGGGCAGGATCAAGGACTTCAACCGGGTCAGCGTCCACTCGCAGGTCAACGTCTCGCTCGTCGGCAAGGCGGTCGAGCCGGTGGCGGTCGTGCTGGCCGAACTGCTGGACAACGCGACGAACTACAGCGCGCCCGGAACGCCGGTCGAGGTCAACATCCAGACGGTGCCGAGCGGTGTGTGCTTCATCGTGGACGACGCCGGCCTGGGCATGGACCAGGAGACCAAGGACCGGGCGGCGACTCTGCTGTCCGTCGACGGTCCCGTCGACATCACCGGTCTCGGCGATCCGCCGCGGTTCGGCTTCGCCGTGTGCGGCATGCTCGCCGCCCGCTACGGCTTCGCCGTCTCCGTCGGCTCGGTTTCCCCCTACGGCGGAGTGCGTGCAGTGATTCGTGTGCCCGAAAGCCTTCTCGCAGCAGACGCACCCGCCCCCGTGGCCGACGCCCGGGACACCGCGGTCCCGGAGGCCGCGCCCCAGCGCCTGGCGCCGGTTCCCGTCGTGGGTCCCTCGCACGTGGTGGGAACGACCACGGGAGGTCTGCCCAAGCGCCGGCGGCGCAGCGGCCCCGTCACCGTGGTGCCGGCCCTGGACAGCGCGGACGGCAAGGGGACGCCCGAACCCGCCAGCGAGGTGACGGCGTCGCGCCTCGGGGCGTTCGCGCGCGGCACACAACTCGGACGCACCACGAAGACCACGGAAGGATCTGACGACCAGTGAAGATCGACCTGTCCTGGGTGCTGAACGACGTGCTCGAGGTGCGTGGTGCCCGGCACGCGATCCTCGTCTCGGGCGACGGCCTGCTGCTCCAGCGCTCGGACGACATCGGGCGGGACGACGCCGAGACGAACGCGGCCGCCATGAGCTCCATGCAGTCGCTGAGCCGCGCCGTCGCGGGCTTCGTGGGAGCGGGACACGGCATCTGGAAGCAGACGCTGCTGGAGTACGACGGCGGCTGGATCTTCCTGATCGCCGCGGGCCAGGGCTCGTACCTCGCCGTCTCGGCCGCGCTGGACGTCGACATGGAGGCGGTGTCCTTCCGCATGCAGAAGACGGTGGCCGCGCTCAGCAAGGCGATGAGTGTGGCGCCGCGCTCGGACAACGGCGCCGGCGCATGACGACGCCCGGCGGGGAAGCCCCGGTCACCAGCGACTTCGTCCGCTCCTACGTCATCACCGGCGGCCGGACGCTGCCGGACGCGGACGACCTGGCGCTGCACACCCTGGTCACGCTGGCTCCCGAGCGGAAGCCCCCGCTGGGAGCCGGCCCCGAGGTCATGGCGATCTGGAACCTGTGCGCGGGCGGCTACTTGTCGGTCGCCGAGGTGGCCGGTCACGTGGGGCTGCCGGTAGGAGTGGCACGGCTGCTGCTGACCGACTTATTCGAGCAGGGCCACCTGCTGCGCCGCGCCGAGCCACCCCGGGCTCAGAACGTTGACAGAGCGACCCTGGAGAAGGTTCTGAATGGACTCCAATCCCTCATCGGCTGAGACGGCCCCTGGATCCATCTACGTCTCCAGCGCGGTGACCAACGCTGCCAAGATCCTGGTCGTCGGGCATTTCGCCGTGGGCAAGACGACCCTCATCGGCTCCCTGTCGGAGATCACCCCGCTGCGCACCGAGGAGAAGATGACCCAGGCGTCCCTCCACGTGGACGACCTCAGGGGAGTGACGGACAAGTCCACCACCACCGTGGCCCTGGACTTCGGCCGTCTGACGCTCAGCGACGACCTCGTGCTGTACCTGTTCGGCACGCCCGGACAGCAGCGCTTCATGCAGCTGTGGGAGGACATGGCCCGCGGTGCGCTCGGAGCGCTGCTCCTGGTCGATCCCGCCCGGCTGGAGGAGACCTTCCCCGTCATCGACCTCGTCGAGAGCTACGGCCTGGAGTACGCCATCGCGGTCAACGGCTTCCAGGCGGGCACGGTGTACGAGGAGGCGGAGGTGCGGGAGGCCCTCGACCTGCTCCCGGACACCCCGGTCGTCTACTGCGACGCCCGTGACCGGCAGTCCTCCGCCCATGCGCTGATCGCGCTCGTGCGCCACCTGCTCACCCGAGCCGCCTGACTCTCCCATCCGTCCGGACCTACGGCCCGGAGCCAGCAGAAGGAACTTCATGGACCGCCAGTCCTCCGCCGGGGCGAGATGCCCCATGCACGACGCCGCGTTCGCGGCCGATCCCCACCAGACGTACGACCGGCTGCGCGCCCAGGGTCCGGCCGGGCCGGTCGAACTCGCGCCCGGCGTCGACGCCACCCTGGTCGTCGGCCACGAGACGGCGCTGCGCGTGCTGCAGAACTCCACGCTCTTCGCCCGCGACGCCCGCCGCTGGAAGGCGTTGAACGAAGGGCGGATCGGGCTGGACAACCCGGTGCTGCCGATGATGGCGTACCGGCCCAACTGCCTGTTCACCGACGGCGCCGTGCACCTGCGGCTGCGCAAGGCCGTCACGGACAGTCTGGCCCGGCTCAACATCACCCGCATCCGCCGTGACGTCGAGCCGATCGCCGACTACCTCATCGACCAGTTCAGCGAGCGGGGCCGCGCCGACCTCCTCAACGACTACGCCAAACTGCTGCCGCTGCTGCTGTTCAACAAGCTCTTCGGCTGCCCGGCGGACATCGGCGACACCCTCACCAGCGCCATGTCGGCGATCTTCGACGGCAAGGACGCCCAGCGCGCCAACGAGGACCTCACCGCCTGCCTCATGGAGCTGATCGCCCTCAAGCGGCGCCGGCCCGGTGACGACGTCACGTCCTGGCTGATCCAGCACCCCGCCGGACTGACCGACGAGGAGCTGAAGGACCAGCTGGTCATGCTGATGGGCGCCGGTGTGGAACCCGAGCGCAACCTCATCGGCAACGCGCTGCTCCTGCTGCTGGCGCCCGGCGCGAGCGGACGGGACTCCGGCCTGCTGATCGAGGAGGCGATCGATCACGTCCTGTGGGAGCAGACGCCCATCGCCAACTACGCCACCCACTACCCGGTCCAGGACGTGGACCTCGGGGGAGTGGTGGCCGAGGCGGGTACGCCGGTCGTGATCAGCTTCGCCGCGGCCAACAGCGATCCCGCGCTGGCCGAAGCGCGCGGGATGCACAGCAAGGGCGCCCACCTGGCGTGGGGAGCCGGTCCGCACGCGTGCCCGGCCAAGGACCCGGCCCAGGTCATCGCCGTCACCGCGATCGAGAAGATCCTCAACGCCCTGCCCGACCTGACCCTGGCCGTCCACGAGAAGGAGCTGGAGTGGCGGCCGGGGCCGTTCCACCGGGCACTGGTCACGCTGCCCGTGGCCTTCAGCCCGACCCCGGCCACCCGGATGGCCTCCGCGTTGCAGGGCCGGAACGTCCCCGCCGCCGCGGAGCAGCCGCTGCCCACGGCACCGGCGTCCGCCGCCCGTCAGGAACCGGCCAGGAAGAAGGGATTCTGGAGCAGTTTCCTGGATATTTTCCGGGTCTGATGTGCAGCATGTGACAGGAGCAACACTGTCAGGCGCATGACGGAGGAGAGGGGAAGGGTAGGTTCCGGCGGTATCGGTAGCGCCCAGCCACCAAAGGAGCTTCGCGTGACCGCCGTTGGCGTCATACGCGGTACCACCACCGACCGCCGAGTCGTCATCCCCCTCCT
Source organism: Streptomyces sp. NPDC038200 (assembly GCF_055600785.1). Classification (NCBI taxonomy): domain Bacteria; kingdom Bacillati; phylum Actinomycetota; class Actinomycetes; order Kitasatosporales; family Streptomycetaceae; genus Streptomyces; species Streptomyces sp. NPDC038200. Next base: position 94,305 of record NZ_JBVJYH010000009.1, on the reverse strand, counting down.
CCGTCGTCTCCGCTCCCACGAGGGACAGGCCAACCCTCTTCCCGTCTGGGACGAGCTGCGCGCACTGGGTGATGTCGTTCCCGCTCCCTGGGGCGGGTATTTCGTGACCGGCTTCGAGGCCTGCAACCAGGTCCTGCGAGGCAGGAACTGGCTCGTACCGGACTTCGCCTGGCAGGAGCGCCAGCCCGACCCGGCACGCTGGCAGGACCCGGCGACGCGGGAGATGACGCGGACGCTCTCCCGTCTCAACCCGCCGGTCCACACCGCCCAGCGCCGCGCGCTGGGCAACCTCTTCGACCGCGGCACCCTGGAGGAGCTGCGGCCCCGGGTGGCCGCCCACGTCACCCGGCTCCTGGACCGCCTCGCCCTCCAGCTCCGCGTCCACGGCGAGGCCGACTTCGTCACCGCCGTCGGCGACCAGCTGCCGATCCACACCGTCGGCCACTGGCTCGGCATCCCGGAAGGGCACTACCCGCACATCCTGGACTTCACCCACCGGCAGGTGCACGCCCAGGAACTGGTCCCCACCAAGAGCGAACTGGCGATCTCGGCCCAGGCCACACGGGAGATGAGGGCCTACTTCACCGGCCTGGTCGCCTACCGGCGCGCCTACCCCGGTGACGACGTCCTCAGCGGCTGGATCCGCTTCTGGGACGCTCAGTACCCCGACGACCGCGCGGCGGCGGACCAGACGCTGTACGACCTGACGATGTTCATCACCATCGCCTCCCTGGAGACCACCGCGACGCTGCTGACCAACGCCGCGTGGTTCCTGACCCGGGACCCCGCCCGGGCCGACTGGCTGCGCCGGCACCCCGAGCACGTCGACGACGCGATCGACGAGGTACTGCGCTACGACCCGCCGATCCACCTCAACTCCCGCTTCGCCGCCGCCGACACCGTCCTCGCCGGCGTGCCCATCGCGAAGGACACCACCGTCCACGTCCTCTACGGCGCCGCCAACCACGACCCGCGCCGCAACCCGGCCTCCCATGTCTTCGACATCCGCCGCAAGGGCGGCCACCTCACCTTCGGCGGCGGCCTCCACTACTGCCTGGGCTCGGTCCTGGCCCGCATGGAGGCCCGCCTGCTGCTCACCGAACTGCTGGAACGATTCCCCACCCTGCGGCCGGCCGCGGCGCCGACGTACGCGAACCGGATGGTGTTCCGGCGCATCACCTCCCTGAAAGTGACGACATGACCGCCCTCCCCCTGAGATCCCTCCCGGCCGGTTCCGTACGGCAGACCCTGCGGACCCGGCGGGAAGGGCCCGTCCTCACCGTCGAGCTGAACACCCCGGAGCAGGGCAACACCGTCACCGACGCCCTGCTGGACGACCTTCTGGCGGTCCTGCACGACCAGGACCCGGCGGTCCGGGTGCTCGTGCTCACCGGGAGCGGTGACGACTTCTGTCTCGGCGGGGACCGCGGCGAGTTCACCCGGCATCTCGCCCACGACCCGACAGGCGGCGGCATCCGCATGTCGGGCACCAAGGCCCGGCTCGTCTGCGACGCCCTGACGTCGAACCCGGCCGTCACCATCGCCCGCGTCCACGGCAAGGCCATCGGGGCGGGGCTCGCGCTGGCGCTCGCCTGCGATCTGCGGGTCGGATCCGAGGACGCGACCTTCCGGCTGCCCGAACTCGCCCTCGGGCTGCCCACGGCCTGGGGCGGCTTGCTGCCCCGCCTGATCAACGAGGTCGGCGCCGCCCGCGTCCGCGAACTCGTCCTCACCGGACGCGCGTTCACCGCGGCGGAGGCCCAGTCCCTGTCCATCCTGCAAAGGGTCGTGCCCGCCCACGCGCTGGACGCGGCCGTCGCCGACTGGGCCAGGCCCGTCGTCCGCCGCCCGCAGGCGGCGCTGCGGGTCACCAAGACCCTGCTCAACTCACTGTCCGCCGCCTCCCGGCTGGCCGACGTCTCCGCGCTGGACGCGGAACTCATGGCAGCGGTCCTGGCCGAGTCGCGGCACGCCCACGGCGCCGGCTGACCAGCCCCGAGCGAGGCGCCGGCCGGTCAGCCCCGCGCCAGGCGCCGGTCCAACGACGTCACCGCGTCCCGGAAGGCCCGTCCCAGGCTCGGACGGGCCAGCCCGAGGACGAACCGGAACGGCGCGGTTCCGTCGGCGGCGAAGGTCCACTGCACACGGGTGCCGGTGCCGCGAGGAGCGAGCCGCCATTCTTCGACCAGAGCGCGGGCGCCCGGTGCGTTGGTGCTGTCGACGCGGTACGCGTACGCCTCGGCCGGCTTCGCCATGAGGACCGTCTCCGCGAAGCGCGTCCCGCCCCTGAGCCGGATCTCCCGCCCGGCGCCGCCGTCGGTGGCCCGGGCGTGCGTCACCGCCGAGAACCACTGCGTCCAGCCGGGCACGTCCTCCGCCAGCGCATGGAAGACCCGGTCGGGGGACGCCGCGACCTCCCGCGCGAAGACCAGGCGTACGGGCGCGGACCCGACGAAGCCGATATCCACCGTGCGCAGCTGTCGAGCCATGGACGAGACCCCCCTAGTGCCGCTCCCGCGGCGCGGTCCACCGGGCAGGATCACTTTAGCTGACGGGTCCTCAGATGTCTGCGCCGTCTTCCCCGGGCTCGCCCGCGACGATCACCCGCAGGTGTTCGGAGATCTCCGTGCGCGCCTCGGCGGGCAGGCCGGCGTCGGTCACCAGCGTGTCCACCTGCTCCAGCGTGGCGAACGAACTCAGGCCCACCGTGCCCCACTTGGTGTGGTCGGCGACCACCACGACCCGGCGCGCGGAGTGCACCAGCCGCCGGTTCGTCTCGGCCTCGGCGAGGTTCGGCGTGGACAGGCCCGCCTCCAGCGATATGCCGTGCACACCCAGGAAGAGCAGATCGAAGTGGAGCGTGGCGATCGCCTGGTCGGCGACCGGCCCCACCAGCGAGTCCGACGGGGTGCGCACCCCGCCGGTCAGCACCACCGTGGCCGACCCCTGCCGCTGGCCCGCGGTGCGCTGCGCCGCATGGAAGACATCGGCGACCCGCACCGAGTTCGTCACCACGGTCAGGTCGGGCACCTCCAGCAGCTGCTGGGCGAGCGCGTACGTCGTCGTGCCACCGGACAGGGCGATCGCCGCTCCCGGAGCGACCAGCCGGGCCGCGGCGCGCGCGATGTCCTCCTTGGCCGTCAGCTCCAGTCCCGACTTCGCCTCGAACCCCGGCTCGTGCGTGCTCGCCTCGACCACCGGCACCGCGCCGCCGTGCACCTTCTCCAGCATTCCCTGGCGGGCGAGCGCGTCCAGGTCGCGGCGCACGGTCATGTCCGAGACGCCGAGCTTGCGGGTCAGTTCGTTGACCCGTACCCCGCCCCGGCGCCGGACCTCGTCCAGGATCAGGGCGCGGCGCTGCTCCGCGAGGAGGTTCTGATTCTCACTCACGTACGCTCCGGTCCTTTCGCCGCCAAACCGTCCGACACGCCCGGCGCACCGGCTCCGACCAGGAATTTCCATCCGTCCGGCAGTGCGCGGGCGTCCCATCTTTTCACGGGTCGGCACCGGCTGCGCCACCGCCTGCCGGCTCGCGCCGCCGCCACGCGTCCGCAGTGTGCCCGCCTCGTGTCGCACGTATCGGGGAGATTCCGTGACGAGAGGTGTACGCGGGCGCCGGACCGGAGATCCTGTAGCCCGCACGACACAGACGTCAGGGCGTCACGGGGGAAGTGCGAGAACAGTGGAACGTGCGCAGGACCGGCTCGCGGGACAGCGGGCGGAACATACCGCCGGGCGGCACGAGGACCGATCCGCCGGGTGGGACGAGGACCGATCCGTCGGGTGGCCCGGGCGCCGGTCGGCGGAGCCGGAGGCCGATCTGGAACTGCTGGTGCACGGGGTCGGCGGCACCACGCCCGAGAAGATGCTCGGCGATCCGCGCACGGTCCGGGTCACCGGCGACGACACGGCCGCCGTCTTCCGGCGCGCCGAGGACGTCGAAACCGCCCCGGTCCGGGAAGGCCCGGGAGCATGTCCCGGAGGGGATCCCGAACGGGGCCGCGAGGGAGAGCCCGGCCGGGACCTAGGGGGAGATCCCGGGGGAGAGCCAGGGCGGGATTGCGGGGAAGAGGCCGGGCGGGGCCGCGAGGGAGATTCCGGGGGAGATCCCGGGTGGGCCCCCGGGGGACAGGCCGGGCGGGGCCGTGGGCGCGGTCCGGTCCGGGAGGCGTACGTCTGGTGCAACCTCACCTCCGGCGACGCCGGCCGCGCCCTGTGGCTGTTGCTGCTGCCGTTCATGGTGGTCAACCTGGCCCACTGGATGCGCCCCGCCGCCCCCGGCCGGCCGCGCGCCGTCCGGCTCTACGGCCTCCTCGTCCGGCTGGCCGCGCTCACCCTGACCGTGCTGCTGGTGGCCGCGGCCTGCGAGGTCGCCCTGGACCTCATGGCCTGGCAGTGCGCGGGTAGCCATGCCTGCGTCCGCCGCCACTCCTGGCTGGGCTTCCTCGCGCCCGCGACCCCGGCGGCGTCCGCCGGATCCGGCGGCTGGTGGAGCGAGCCGGGCCGCCGGCTCGCTCTCGCCGCGGCGCTGCCGGCCGCGCTGACCGGCCTGCTCTGGTACCTCTCGCACCGCACCTGGAACGCCTACGAGTCCCACCGACCGCTGGCCCTCCCCCCGGACACCGACGCCTCAGCCCCGGCCACCGACGACCTTGCTTCGGGCGCCGGTGGCCTGGCTCCGGGCATCGATGGCCTCGCTTCGGTCGCCGGCGACCCCGCCCCGGGCACCGGCGGCCCGGGGGCGGACGCCCACGGCAGCGCGCTGGCCCGTCCCGGCTTCTGGTACGGGCGCCGCCTGGTCGCCCGGCTGCGCGCGGCGCACACCGCGGCGGGCCTGCTCACGGTGGCCGCCGCCGTCACCACCCCCGCGGTCCGCTTCGACCACCGGCCCGGCGGCCCCGCGGCCCTGGACACCTTCGGCCGGCTGCTGGCCGTGGCCCTGCTCGTCTGCGGGGCGACGGTCGTGGGCGTGGTCTGCCGCCGAGGCCGTAGCGAGGACCGCCTCGACCGGCGGCTCGACCGGCACCTCGTACGGGCCCTGCCGCTGGCCGCGCTCGCGCTGCTGGTGCTCGGCCTGGTGTACGCCGGCTGGTCCCGGCCCGGCTGGCGGTCCACCGGGCGGCTGCCCGGCGACCCGGCCTTCGGCGCCCTCATGACGGTCCAGGGGCTGCTCGTGATCGCCCTCGGCATCGTGGCCCGAGAGCTGTACCGGCGCCGCCCCGACCCGCGCGCCGGCATGCGGGGTCTCGGCGGACCCGCCGTCGCGCTGCTCGCCTGCGCACTGGGCGGAGTGATGTCCGGCGGGGTCGCCCAACGGGTCGCCGACTGGCTCGACGGCACCCGCGCCGGGCTTCCCGGACCGCCCGTCCTGCTGACCTGGCAGGCGTCCGCCATCCCTCCCGTCCTCGCCGTCCTGCTGGTCCTGATCGCGCTGCTCGCGGTCCGTACGGCCCGGCTCGCGCGCGCCGAACGCGACCGGGTGCGCCACGAACACCCCGGTGAGCCCGAGGATCCGTCCCGCACCCGCGCCATCGCCCACGCCCGGGCCATGGCCACCCTCACCGACCGGGTGCCGCTCGTCGTCGCCGTGCTCACCGCCGCCACCCTGCTGCTGGGCACCGCGGCCCTGGCCGGGGCCCTGGCCACCGGGAAGACCCCCGACGGGGCGGCCCGGCGCAGCCACCACGTCGTCCAGGCCGTGGCCGAGACCTCCCAGGCGCTGGGCTCCTGGCTGGTAGGGCTCGGCTTCCTGCTGTTCGTCACCTGGGGCAGGCGCGCCTACAAGGACGCCTCGGCCCGGCGCACCATCGGCATCCTCTGGGACGTCGGCACCTTCTGGCCGCGCGCCGCCCACCCCTTCGCACCCCCCTGCTACGCCGAGCGCGCGGTACCGGACCTGACCTGGCGGATGGCGGGCTGGACCCGGCGCACCGGCGGCCGGCTCGTCCTGTCCGGCCACTCCCAGGGAAGCGTCCTCGCCGCCGCGGCGGCCTGGCAGCTGCCCCCGTCCGTGCGGAGGCGGGTCGCCCTGCTCACCTACGGATCCCCGTTGGAGCGGCTGTACGGCCGCTGGTTCCCGGCCCACTTCGGCCCCCCGGCGCTCGCGGCGCTGCACCACGACATCGCCTGCTGGCGCAATCTCTACCGCCGCACCGACCCCATCGGCGGGCCCGTCCGCGTCCCCGGCGACAGCACCCCGGAAGTCGACCACGAGCCCCTGCCGGACCCCCTCGCCTACGGACGTACCGCGGAGCACCCGCTTCCGGCCCCGATCCTCGGCCACTCCGACTACCAGTCGGACCCCGTCTTCACCCGTGAACGAGCCCGCCTCCTGGCCCGCCTGCGCCCGGACCTGCCGGGCCAGCGCCCGGAGCGGGACTGACGCCGGTCCGCGGCGGGCGAGGCCGTTTCGTCCCGGGTCCGCGTCCCGCGTGGCTCCCCCCCCCGCATCGAGGCGGGCGCCGGATCTGAGCGGACGGCCGCCTCCCCCGGTCGCGGGCCGGGTTCCGGCGGCCGGGGTGTGGCGGAGCCGGTCACAGCTCCGGCAGATCCTCCGCGAACAGCAGCGTCAGGTCGTCGGTGGTCGGGTCGGCGACCTGGGCGACCCGGCTCGCATGACGCTCCACCATCGCCTCGAAGGTCTGCCGGGCGGTGCGGCCGTTGCCGAACGCCGGACCCTTGGGGATCGCCGTGAAGTACTTCAGCAGTGCCTCGGACGCGCCCGGCGCCAGCCGGTACTCGTGCTCGTCGGCCTGTTGCTCCACGATCCGCAGCAACTCCTCGGGGCCGTAGTCGCCGAAGGTGATGGTGCGGGAGAAGCGGGAGGCCACGCCCGGGTTGACGGAGAGGAAGCGCTCCATCTCCGCGGTGTACCCGGCGACGATCACCACGACGGCGTCCCGGTGGTCCTCCATCAGCTTCACCAGCGTGTCGATGGCCTCCTTGCCGAAGTCCCGGCCGGCGTCCTCCGGCGACAGCGCGTACGCCTCGTCGATGAACAGCACTCCGCCGCGCGCCCGTTCGAACGCCTCCTGGGTGCGGATCGCCGTGGAACCGATGTGCTCGCCGACCAGGTCGACCCGGGACACCTCCACCAGGTGGCCCTTCTCCAGCACGTCCAGCGAGGCGAGGATCTCGCCGTAGAGCCGGGCGACCGTCGTCTTGCCGGTGCCGGGGGAGCCGGTGAAGACCAGATGCCGCTTGACGGAGGCCGCCTTCAGCCCCGCACGCTGCCGGCGCCGGCCCACCTCGATCATGTCCGTCAGCGCCCGTACCTCGCGTTTGACACTCTCCAGGCCCACCAGCGCGTCGAGTTCCCCGAGTACGTCCTTCGGCGTCCGCAGCGGGTGCTCCGGCTCCGCCACGGCGACGAGCGGCTCCCGCTCCGTCGTCTGCTGCCCCGGGATCGCGCCCAGCAGGCCTGCGGACCGGGGCACCGTCTGCACGGCCGCCTCCCGGGCCGCGGGCGCCCGCGGGCCGCCGCTCTCGTCGCTGGTGCAGTCCTCCACGATCGGACCCGTCCCGGCTCCCGCGTCCGGACCGCCGTCGGCGAACTCGTATCCACCGCGCGCACACCGCTCGGTGCGGCACTTGCGCAGCGTCGTACGGCAGCCGTCGATCACGTGGAAGCCGTAGCCGCCGCTGCCGCTGACCCGGCAGTTCAGGAAGCTGCCCCGGCCGCCCGCGGAGACGTAGAAACCGGCCTCGGAGGGGGAGTCGACCGTGCAGCGCTCGATGGTCGGATCGGCGCCCTTGGTGACGATCACACCGGTCTGGGTGCCGTCCAGCGTGCAGTTGCTGAGGGTGCCGCCGCTGCCGTGGTCGCGGAACCAGGCGCCGGTGGCCGCCTCCCTGATCCGGCAGTCGTCCAGCTGTGCCGTCGCCCCGTCGCTCACCGACACGGCCGTGTTGCGCACCTGCGACAGGTCGCTGTCCACGACGTCCGCGCGGGAACCGCGGTCGAGCACGAACAGCGCGTCCGGCACGTCGTGCACCCGGCAGGAGTCGAGCACGGCGGTGGCCCCGTCGCTCACCCACACCGCCGGGTAGTCGCCGGTGCTGTCGAAGATCTCGCATTGGTTGGCGTCCACCCGGGTGCCCGGGTCCCACACCGACAGGCCGTTGCGACCGAACTGACGGACCGTCGTGCGGGTCAGCGTGAGCACCGAACGGGAACGCAGGTCGACCGCGTTCTCCGGGATGTCGTGGATGCGGCAGTCGGCGAGCGTCAGCACCGCGTCGGTGTCCAGTGTGATGCCGTCGGCGGTGGTGCGGTGCACATCGCAGTCGGTCAGGTGCGCGGTGGCCCGCTGGGTGACCTGCACACCGGAGCCGCGCACCTCGTAGATCTCGCAGCCGACCGCTTCCAGCGCGGAGTTCTCTCCGGTCACGGTCATCCCCGTGCCGGAGGCGTGGTGCACCCGGCAGCGGTCCAGACGGGGATGGGCACCGCCGTGCACCGCCACGCCCGCCTGCCCGGCCGCGACGACCTCGCACTCCTCGAAGACCCCGCTCCCGCCGTCGAGTACGGCGATGCCGATGCCGGCCGGGTTGTCGACGGTGCACCGGCGCACGGTCGGGCGCGCGCTGCCGCGCACCTCGATGCCGGCGGCGGACCGGGTGACGATCCGCACGTCCATCACCTCGGGCGTGCCCTCCTCGACCAGCAGTGCGGGCGCCGCCACGTCCTGGCCCTCCACGTGCAGGTCCTGCACCACGGCGGAGGCCCGCACGATGAGCGGCACCCCGTCCACGGGCGCGATCCGCACCGAGCCGGGCGAGCCCTCCGGCCCACGGAGCGTCACCGCCCGCTGGACGACGAGGTTCTCCCGGTAGGTTCCGGGGGCGATCGTGAGGACGTCGCCGTCGGCGGCGGCCTCCAGGGCGGCGGCGAGCGAAGCGTACTCACCCGTGCGGCGCCGCCACCGCGAAGTACCGGTGTGCGTCACCTGGACCGTGCCCTGTGCCATGGCGTTGCTGTGCCCCCACCTAGTCGTACTGATGGCTCGCTGCCCGTAGGGGCGCAGCGGCCGGTGCCCGGACCGCGATCCTGCTCGGCCCTCGGGGCACGAGCGCGTTCGCGCTCGTGGACACCTGAGCGCCCCCGGGGGTCCACGCACCCGCGGGTCGTCGCCGAAAGCGCTTCGGCCGGTCCACGGTAGCGTGTGCGCGCACGCCGAGTTGACCAGAGCCGGAAGGCCGTCAGCAGCCGGTGCCCGCCTTGCCCCAGTCCGGGCCCGCGCGGTCCCATGCCTGGTCCCAGCGCGCGTACCGCCTGCGGACCAGACGCCAGACGGCCAGGCGCCGGCCGGTCTCGACGAGGGCCGCGGTCAGCAGGGCCGCGCCGAAGCCGGCGAGCACGGCGTGCGTCGTCGCCGTGGCGGAGTCCAGCGGGCGGGTCGTTATTCGGCCGTGCGGGTCGGTCCAGAGTCTGAAGTGCTCGCCCCCGTGCGGGGACCTGAGGTCCGAGAGGACCGGGCCGTGCTGCGCGGTGCCGTCCGGTGCGGTCCAGCTCGCGAGGACACGGCTGTGGGCGTCACGCGCGGAGGTGGTGTCGGGGTCGCTCTCCGGCAGGGTCCCGCCCAGATCGCGCACCACGGTGGCGGTGACGAGATGGCGCGCGTGCTGCTGCTGCCGCGCGGAGCGCTGGAGCGAGTCCTGGGCGGCGGCGCCGACCACACAGCCCGTCACGGGTGCGACCACGGCGATCAGCACCAGTGCCACGAGGGCCACCCATGCCTCGGCCATGTCGGTCGCGCGGCGCAGCGGATTGTGCCGCCAGCGCCACAGCCCACTGAGTGCCCGCATCTCCCCACCCCCTTCGGTCCGTCACCACCCCCGGCGACGGCGCTCGCTCCCGGCGCGGTCCGGGAGAGAGCGACCGCGCGTCCGCCGCGGTGTCCGACACCGGCGGCCTCTCACGAATTTCTCACGCTCTCTCAACGACCGGGACACGCCCCCCGGTTCCCGACCGTCGGATCTTCGCCGGGCCGCCGCCCCCGTGCCGTTCGTGGGCCGGCCCCCGCTAGTCCAGCACCCGCACCGGGTCGCCGACTCTGATCGTGCCGGGGGAGAGGGGCACGAGGTTCATCCCGAACAGCAGCTTGCCGCCGATCCTGCGGTGGCGGGCGAGGGTGTGCAGCGGCTCCCGGCCGCGGACGGCGGTGCTCTGGTCGGTGGTGGTCACGACACACCGTCCGCTGGGCTTGGGGGCGCGGAGGAGAACCTCGCCGACGGAGATCCGCGTCCAGTGGTCCTCGGCCCAGGGCTCGGTGCCGGCGACGACGACGTTGGGCCGGAACCGGTTCATCGGCAGCGGGCCCTCGTCCGCGTTGCGGCCCTCCGCCACGAGTGCGTTCAGGGCGTCGAGCGAGGCCGCCGAGGTGACGAGCAGGGGGTAGCCGTCGGCGAAGCTCACCGTCTCGCCGGGCAGAGCGTAGTCGGGGTCGACCGGGCGGCGGGTGGCCGGATCGTCCATGTGGACCAGGCGGACCCCGGCCTCCAGATAGGCGCTGCACCAGGCGTGCGCGGCGGCCGCGGCCGGGACCCCCTCCACCTTCGTGCCGAACACGCTCATCGGCACGGTCGCCGCCGCCTGCGGCACCTCGACCGTCAGCGGTGCCCGGCCGGGCGCGGACAGACGAACGCCGCCGCCGGCCAGAGGCTCGGCGGCGGCCAGCGCGAGGCGCGGCTCCTCACGCTGTGTGACGACCTTTCCCCCGTCGTCGATCAGTGCCCAGCGTCGGTCCCCGGCCAGGCCCCAGGGCTCCACCACGGCCTCCCCGAGCGACACGCCTCGGAACGCCTTGACCGGATGGACATGGATCGACTGCACTTCGGCGGTTCCCATACCGACCATCGTGCCAGGTGGCACCGACAGCCGGGGGAGCGCCGGTCAGTAGCCGCGGTACTGCTGCTGGTTGTTGTACGGGTCCTGGTAGGGAGCCGGCGCGGGCCGCGGCGCGGCCGGGCGCATGGCCTCGTACCCGGCGCCCGCCGCCATCGGCCGCTGCGGCTGCGGAGCCTGCGGGCCGGGATAGCCGCGCGGGGCGCTCGCCTGCTGCGGGATGTAGGCCGTGGGCGCGTGATGCAGCGGTGCGGGCTGCTGCGTCTGCGGGTATCCGTAGGCGGGGGGCTGCGCGGACGGGGCCGCCGGGAGGGCGGGGAGCGCCGACGGCAGGGCGGGGAGGCTGCTGCCCGTGTCGTAGGCGGCGGGGACCCGGATCGGGGCGATCTGCGGGGTGCCCCGCTCGGCCACGAGCGAGTCGTAGATCGGGGTGTCCGGGAAGGAGGCGGAGTAGTAGCCGCCACCATAAGTGGAGCGGGGGGAGGTCATGGCACATAAGTTAAGCCCACGATGTGCTGGTTGGGGAGACCGATAAGAGGGTTGTTTTCCGTGTCGGCAGTAGCCTGGGATCCTCAATCCGAGCGAACTCGGCAAAAAGGGACGCCAATCGACGTTTGGATCGTGTAAAGGCGGAGTTCCTCGCGGGTTACCGGCGGTTGACCGGCGATCTTCCCGTGCCGGTCGTGGGCGTGCGCCGCGCCCGGGAATAGGTTGTGCGGGTAGGGATGACAGGGCCGGGACGACGCGGGCCGAGATCACGCGGACCGAGGGGCGAAACCCGGAAGCCGACACGCGATGGGGGCGGACATGTCAATGCCGAAAGGATCGAACACGCCGGTGCCGACCACGGCCCTGCGCGTCGAATTGGGCTGGCGCTCCGGCCCCGGAGTGCCGGACGCCGACGCCTCGGCGCTGCTGCTCGCCGCCGGGAAGGTCCGGTCCGACGGGGACTTCGTCTTCTACAACCAGCCCGCCCACTCCTCCGGCGCGGTGCGGCACGAGGGCAAGCGGACGTCCGGCGGACGTGTCACCGACACCCTGCTGGCCGACCTCGCGCGCGTGGAAGGCGCCGTCGAGCGGATCGTGCTCGCCGCCTCCGCGGACGGCGGAACGTTCGGGCAGGTCCCGGATCTCCACATCGAGGTGACCGACGCCGCTTCCGGCCAGGTGGTCGCCCGCTTCGACAGCCCCGGCGCGACCGTGGAGACGGCCTTCGTGCTCGGCGAGTTCTACCGCCGCCAGGGCGGCTGGAAGTTCCGTGCGGTCGGCCAGGGCTACAGCAGCGGACTGGAAGGTCTGGCAACGGACTTCGGCATCACCGTCGACGAACCGCAGCACGCCGCACCGCCCACGGTGACGGCCCCGGGCACCGTACCCCCGCCGCCCACCACCGCTCCGGCGGTCACCCCGCCGCCGCCCACCGCGCCCCCGGCGAGCACCTCGCCGCCGCCCGTCGCGGCGCCCGCCCCGCCGCCCGTGGCCCCGCCCGTACCCGCCGCCCAGCCGGTCCGCCTCACCAAGGTCACCCTCACGAAGGCGGCCCCCTCCGTCTCGCTGGCCAAACAGGGCGGTACCTCCGGCGCCATGCGCGTGAACCTCAACTGGCAGATGCGCAAGCAGCTCCCGGGCTGGGGCGGCCGGTGGGGCGGCCGCGGCGACCTCGACCTCGACCTGTGCGCGCTGTACGAACTCGCCGACGGCCGCAAGGGAGTCGTACAGGCCCTCGGCAACGCGTTCGGCTCGCTCCACCGCCCGCCGTACATCCAGCTCGACGGCGACGACCGCACCGGCGGCACGACGAGCGGCGAGAACCTCACCATCAACCTCGACCACAGACAGGACTTCCGGCGCATCCTCGTCTTCGTCACCGTCTACGAGGGCGCGAGTTCCTTCGCCGACCTGCACGCCACCGTCACGCTCCAGCCGCAGCACGGCGCCCCCGTCGACTTCTCGCTGGACGAGTGCACCGTCGCCTCCCCGGTGTGCGCGCTCGCGCTGATCACCAACACCGGCGGCGACCTCGTCGTGCAGCGCGAGGCGCGGTACCTGGTGCCGGAGCGCGGATCCAGTCCGCAGCGAGCCGTGGACCGCGCCTACGGCTGGGGCATGAACTGGACCCCCGGCCGCAAGTGACCGGCCTCAGCCCTCGTCGGGCACGGCGTCCGGGCGGGCGTAGGTGCGGCCCTTCCAGGCGGCCCCGCGCCCGCGGTAGTGCTGCACCGCGGAGTCGACCGTCATCAGCAGGTACAGGAACGCGGTGAACGGCAGCAGCGGGGCGAGCCACGGCGGCTGCCGGTAGTAGCGGAGCATCGGCAGGTACGTTCCCGCCATCACCGCCCACGCCGCCGCCCCGACGAGCGCGGTCGCCGTACCGCCGCCGGCCGCGCCCGCCGCCACGGCGGCCGGCGGCACCAGATACACGAGCGCGAGCCCGGCGACCGTACCGAGGAGCAGCAGCGGGTCGTGCCGTAGCTGGGCGTAGGCGCTGCGCGAGACCATCCGCCACAGGTCGTGCAGCCGCGGATAGGGGCGCACGCTGTCGACCCGGTCGGCCAGCCCCAGCCAGACGTGCCCACCCGCCCCCTTCACCGCGCGCGCGAGCGCCACGTCGTCGATGACGGCGTGCCGGATGGCGTCCGGGACGCGTGCCTTCTCCGCCATGTCCGCGCGGATCAGGACACAGCCGCCCGCCGCCGCGGCCGTGCGCGAGCCCCTCCGGCCGATCCGGCGGAACGGATACAGCTGCGCGAAGAAGTACACGAACGCCGGGACCACGAGCCGCTCCCACACACTCGCCACCCGCAGCCGCGCCATCTGCGACACGACGTCGAAGCCCCCGGTACGGGCCGCCGCCACCAGCTCCCGGAGGCTGTCCGGCGCGTGCGCGATGTCCGCGTCCGTCAGCAGCAGATATTCGGGATCACGCGCGCGTGCCAGTGCGATGCCGTGCCGCACCGCCCACAGCTTCCCCGTCCAGCCCGCCGGCGGCTCACCGGGCGAGGCCACCGTGAGCGGCAGCCCGCCGTGCCGCCGGGACAGCTCGCGGGCCAGCTCCCCGGTGCCGTCCGTGCTGCCGTCGTCCACCAGGAAGACCTCGGCCCGCCCGGGATAGTCCTGCGCGAGCAGCGACGGCAGGCCGGCCGGCAGTACGGCGGCCTCGTCGCGGGCCGGTACGACCACACACACCGACGGCCACTCCTCCGGTTCCCGGCGCCGCGGCAGCCGGACGTCCGTGCGCCAGAAGAAGCCCTGGCCCAGCAGCAGCCAGCACCAGGCGGCCAGTGATACGACGGTGATCCACAGGAAGGCGCTCACGGCCGCAGTCTGCACCACCCGATCGGCTTCCAAGGGCGGATCGTCTATCGTGGCCGGGTGAAGATCGCGCTCATGGACTCCGGAATCGGCCTGCTTCCCGCCGCTGCCGCGGTACGCCGGCTGCGACCCGACGCGGACCTCGTGCTGTCGTGGGACCCGGACGGGATGCCCTGGGGACCGCGCACCCCGGAGGACATCACCGAGCGTGCCATCGCCGTCGCCGCGGCCGCCGCAGCCCATGAGCCCGATGTCCTGATCGTCGCGTGCAACACCGCGTCGGTGCACTCCCTGCCGGCGATGCGGGCCCGCTTCGAGCCGCAACTCCCGATCATCGGCACCGTTCCGGCGATCAAGCCCGCGGCCGCGGGTGGTGGTCCCGTCGCGATCTGGGCGACCCCCGCCACCACGGGAAGTGCCTATCAGCGCGGGCTGATCGAGCAGTTCGCCGACGGCGTGACCGTGACGGAGGTGGCGTGCCCGGGCCTCGCCGACGCCGTGCACCACGCGGACGAGACGGCGATCGACGCCGCGATCGCCTCGGCTGCCGCGCGCACCCCGGACGACGTGACCACGCTCGTCCTGGGCTGCACCAACTACGAACTGGTCGCCGAGCGCATCCGGGCGGCCGTCCAGCAGCCCGGCCGCCCGCCCCTCGTCCTGCACGGCACCGCGGGAGCGGTGGCCGCCCAGGCCCTGCGCCGGATCGGAGCGGAGCCGGTCCCGGCCCCTGTCGCGGACACCTCCCTCACGGTGCTGCTGAGCGGCCGTGCCGCGACGCTCCCGGACACGGCGCTGTCCTACGCGGAAGGCCGCTTCCTCCAGGCCGTCGCCCCCGTCCGCTGACCTGCGCGGAACGGCCCGGCACGGCGGCCCGCCGGGCCCCTCCCGGGCCGGTCACCGTCCGCCACGCCCTACCCGCGCAGCGAAACCTGAGTAACCTCGTAGACATGAGGGACCACCCCGACACCGACGGCACCCCGCTCCCGGATGTCTGGACGGGACGTGCCACGAACCGGGTCCAGTGGCTGCTCGCGCTCGTCGGTGCCGCCTGCCTGGCGCTCGGCATCGAGCTGGCCGTCGACTCGGCCTGGACCTCCGGCATCGCCCCCCTGGTGATGTCCGTCGTCGGCTGTATCGCGGCCGGTCTGCTGGTCCTCTTCGGCACGCTCGCCTTCGTGCACGTCGACCTCAAGCTCGACAAGGAGTGCGTGGAAGTGCGCTGCGGGCACATCGGGCTGCCCCGCCGCCGTATTCCGCTCTCCCACGTGGCCGGGGCCGATTTCACCGCCCATGTCACGCCCCGGCAGTGGGGCGGCTGGGGCTATCGCTGGCGCCCCGAGAAGGGCACCGCCGTCGTCGTGCGCCGTGGCGAGGGGATCGTGCTGCGCCTGTGGGACGGCCACATGTTCACGATCACCGTGGACAACGCGGAGGGGGCGGTACGGGCCATCAAGGACCGCCTGCGCACGATCACCCCGGGTACGGCCGGCTGAGACGACCTGCCGGGGCGCGCCGCCCACCGGGCCGCCGGGAGGGCTGCCGCACGGGCGCCTCACGACTGCCGGCGCCCGCTCCCTCAGCCGCCCGGTGTCGTGGCGTCGCCCGACCACGGGCGGGCCGTGGCCCAGCCGGCCAGAAGGCCCGCTCCCGCCGTCACCGTCGTGAAGCTCAGGGCGTTGCTCACCGACGCGAGGGCGGCAAGCGTCGCGAGGGCCGCGCCCGCGGTGAGGGCGACCGGCGTGGGACGGGGGGTGCGCCACAGCGCGTACAGCAGCCAGCAGAAGACGGCGGCCAGCAGGAACACCCCGACCAGGCCCTGCTCGGCCGCCTGCTGGAGCGGAGCCGAGTGCGGTCTGCCGTCGGCCGGCAGCGTCTGCGACGCGACCCGGCTCAGCTCGCCGAACCGGCCGGGGCCGGCCCCCAGCCCGCCGTGCCGGCCCGCCAGCCGCAGGGCGTCCTGCCATTGCAGCACCCGGTGCGCGGTGAACCGGCCTTCGAGCCTCCCGGCGAGGCCGTCCGGCAGCGCGCCCGCGCCGATCGCCCAGACCGTGCCCGCCACCAGACTCGCCACCACGGCCGACCCGGCCAGCCACGCGCCCCGGCGGCGCACCGAGCCCGCGGCCAGGGAGCACAGCAGCACGGCCGCACTGGCCACGCTCCCGGCCACCGACCCCAGCGCGACCCCGGCCGGCACGACGGCGCAGGCCAGCGCCGCCAGTCCGCGCCGCAGCGCCGGTACGGTCGCCGCCCAGGCGGCGCAGCACGCGGCCCCGGCGGCCAGTGCCAGCAGGGCGGCGGTGGCACCCGCGTGCCCGGGCGGGGCGGCGTACCAGGGACCGGGGGAGAGCCCGGGGAGCGTCACGGCCAGCGCGAGCCCCGCCGCGGCACCGGCGCCGGGCGCGGTCACCGGCAGCAGCGCACCGGAGACCCGGCCCGCTGCGTAGCCGGCGGCCACGGCGAGCACCGCGAGCAGCATGCCCTCGGGCCGTCCGTCGCGGGCCGCCGCGGTGATCAGCGACCACCCGGCGCAGGCCCCCAACAGGATCATGCCCGTCCCGTCGGAAACGTTTCTTCGCGTGCTGTGGATGTCCGCACCGTATGCACCGGTCGCGGACCCCGTCCCCGTCGACCCCACCCGTCGCCCCTCGTACCCGGTCCCCCGACCTGTGGCAGGCCACGGCCGCGTGCCGGGTCCGGCCGCGCCGCCGAGGCTGGGCACACGGTAGCGGCTCATGACCCGTTTGGGGACGAGGCGCGGAGAATCACCACGATTCCGCCGGGTACCGCCGGCCGGACCGGCCGGGCCCCGCGCGACGGGGCCGGTCCGTACCCCCCTGCGGAGGCCCCCACCGGGCAGCCGCCCCACCGGGGCCGGGAACCGGCGCCCACCAGCGACAACCCCGGTGCACCGGCCCCGACCGCACTGTCGGCGGCGGCGTGGGCCGCCGTACACTCACCCGGGTGACCGTCACCGCAACTTCCGTGGACCAGCCGGATCAGCTCCAGCCGTCCCCCGCACCCGGCGTGCGCGGCGGCCGGATGCTGCGCCTGGTCCCGGCCGCCGCCTCCGCGCTCTGCGGAGTGCTGCTCTACGTCAGCTTCCCGCCGCGCACCCTGTGGTGGCTGGCCCTGCCCGCCTTCGCCGGCTTCGGCTGGGTGCTGCGCGGCCGGAGCTGGAAGGCCGCTCTCGGCCTCGGCTACCTCTTCGGGCTGGGCTTCCTGCTGCCGCTGCTGGTGTGGACCAGCGTCGAGGTCGGTCCGCTGCCGTGGGTGGCGCTGGTCGTCATCGAGGCGATCTTCGTGGCCCTCGTCGGCGTGGGGGTCGCCGCGGTCTCCAAGCTGCCCGCCTGGCCGGTGTGGGCCGCGGCGCTGTGGACGGCGGGCGAGGCGGTACGGGCGCGTGTGCCCTTCAGCGGCTTCCCCTGGGGCAAGGTCGCGTTCGGTCAGGCGGACGGCGTCTTCCTGCCGCTCGCCGCGGTGGGCGGCACTCCGGTGCTCGGCTTCGCGGTCGTCCTGTGCGGATTCGGCCTGTACGAGGCGGGGCGGCTGATCGTCGAGCGGCGCCGGAACAGGGACGTGCGGCGTGCCGCGGCGGCCGCCGCGCTGCTCGCCGTCGCCGTACCGGTGGTGGGCGCGGTCGCGGCCCGCGGGCTGGTGAGCGACAAGGCGGAGGACGGCACCGCGACCGTGGCGCTGATCCAGGGCAACGTGCCGCGCGCCGGACTGGAGTTCAACGCCCAGCGCCGGGCCGTGCTCGACTACCACGCGCGCGAGACGCACAAGCTCGCCGCCGATGTCAGGGCGGGCAAGGTCGCCAAGCCGGACTACGTCCTGTGGCCGGAGAACTCCTCCGACATCGACCCCTTCGAATACCCCGACGGCGCCGCCGTCATCGAGCAGGCGGCCAAGGACATCGGCGTGCCCGTCTCCGTCGGCAGCGTGGTCGAGAGGGACGGCAAGCTCCTCAACGAGCAGATCCTCTGGGACCCGGTGAAGGGCCCGACGCAGACCTACGACAAGCGGCAGATCCAGCCCTTCGGCGAGTACCTTCCGCTGCGCTCGCTCGTCGGGGCCATCAACAAGAGCTGGACCGAGATGGCCCGGCAGGACTTCAGCCGGGGCGGCAAGCCGGGCGTCTTCGACATAGGCGGCGCGAAGGTGGGCCTGGCCACCTGCTACGAGGCCGCCTTCGACTGGGCCGTGCGGGACACGGTGACGCACGGCGCCGAGATGATCTCCGTGCCGAGCAACAACGCCACCTTCGACCGCAGCGAGATGACGTACCAGCAGCTCGCCATGTCCCGCATCCGCGCCGTCGAGCACAGCCGCACCGTGACCGTGCCGGTGACCAGCGGTGTGAGCGCGGTCATCATGCCGGACGGGCGGATCACCCAGAAGACCGGCATGTTCGTGCCCGCCTATCTCGTCCAGAAGGTGCCGCTGCGCACGTCCTCCACCCCCGCCACCGAGCTGGGCATCCTCCCGGAGGTCGCACTCGTGCTGGTCGCCGCGGGCGGGATCGGCTGGGCGATCGGGTCCGGTCTGCGCGCCCGGCGCCCCGGTGACGCGTAGCCGGACGAGCGCCGTACGCCGGTCGTGGGACCGGCGTACGGCACCTGAACCGGCCGGGACGCCGCGCACGGCCCGTTAGGGTCGGATCGTGGCTACCCCCGAATTCATCCGCGCGCTCAGAGTCTCCGCCGGACAGCAGTTGCTCTGGCTCCCCGGAGTCACCGCGATCGTCTTCGACGACGAGGGCAGAGTGCTGCTCGGCCGGCGTACCGACACACGCAAGTGGTCGGTGATCGGGGGCATCCCCGAACCGGGCGAGCAGCCCGCGGCCTGCGCGGTGCGGGAGGTCTACGAGGAGACGGCGGTGCACTGCGTCGCCGAGCGCGTCGTCCTGGTCCAGGCGTTGGAGCCGGTGACCTACCCCAACGGCGACACCTGCCAGTACATGGACATCACCATCCGCTGCCGGGCCGTGGGCGGCGAGGCCCGGGTCAACGACGACGAGTCGCTGGAGGTCGGGTGGTTCGCGGTGGACGCGCTGCCCGAACTGCACGAGTTCGGTCTCTTCCGGATCAAGCAGGCCCTGTCCGAGGCACCCACATGGTTTGACCCTACGACTGTCGGCTGAAGTATGGGTGGTCACCACATGTGGTGACCACCGGGCTCCGCTTAGGGTCGGCACATGACCTCGCCCACCCCCCTGCCCGGTCCCGGCCTCCCGTTCCAGCCCCTCACCCTCGATCTCGCCGGCCGCACCGCCCTCGTCACCGGCGCCGCCAGTGGTATCGGCCGCGCCTGCGCGCTGCGGCTGGCCGCCGCCGGAGCCGAGGTACGGGCCGTCGACCGGGACGCGGCCGGGCTGGCCGAGCTGGCCCAGCAGGCGGAGTCGGCCGGCCGGCTCGCGGGCAGCGTCGTACCGCGGGTCGTGGACCTCACCGACCTGGACGCCGCCGAACGCGCCGCCGACGGCACCGATGTGCTGGTCAACAACGCCGGACTGCAACTCGTGCGGCCCATCGAGGAGTTCCCGCCCGAGGTGTTCCACACGGTGCTGACGGTGATGCTGGAGGCACCGTTCCGTCTGATCCGTGGAGCCCTCCCGCACATGTACGCGCAAGGCTGGGGCCGGATCGTGAACGTGTCCTCCGTCCATGGACTGCGCGCCTCGGCCTTCAAGTCCGCCTATGTGGCCGCCAAACATGGCCTCGAAGGCCTGTCCAAGACGGCCGCACTCGAAGGCGCCGCCCACGGCGTGACCTCCAACTGCGTCAACCCGGCCTATGTGCGCACCCCCCTGGTCGAGAAGCAGATCACCGACCAGGCCCAGGCCCACGGCATTCCCGAGGAACGTGTCCTGTCCGAGGTCCTGCTGAAGGACAGCGCGCTGCGGCGGCTCATCGAACCCGAGGAGGTCGCCGAGGCCGTCGCCTACCTCTGCAGCCCGCAGGCGTCCTTCGTCACCGGCACCTCGCTCGTCCTGGACGGCGGGTGGACGGCCCACTGACCAGGCCGGCAGCACCCGCTCCGGGAGTTTTCCACAGGCCTGCCGGGCCGGGTGCCCGATACGGAATCCTGTGACCATGTCCCGCGATCACCTGCAGCCGGCACCCAGCGGCAGCGCCGAGGCCACCTACCTCGACCTGCTGGCCCGCGACGCCTCCGTGGAGGCCTACGAGCAGCCCGTGCTGCTCGCCCGAGCCGAGGGCGCGCCGGCCGACCGGATCGCCGCGCTGGAAGAGGCCAGACTGCTCGCCCTGCGCGTACGCGCGGAGCTGGAGGGGCGCCGACGGCGCGAGGCGGAGCTGTCGGCGCTCTTCGAAACGGCCCACGACCTCGCCGGACTGCGCGATCTGGACGCCGTCCTCCAGGCCATCGTGCAGCGCGCCCGCTCCCTGCTCGGCACGGACGTCGCCTACCTCAGCCTCAACGATCCGGCACGCGGCGACACCTACATGCGGGTCACGGAGGGCTCCGTCGCCGCCCGCTTCCAGCAGCTGCGCCTCGGCATGGGGGAGGGGCTCGGCGGGCTCGTCGCCCAGACCGCGCGGCCGTACGTCACCGACGACTACTTCCGTGACGCCCGGTTCCAGCACACGCGGGCCATCGACGCAGGCGTCCGCGACGAGGGGCTGGTCGCGATCCTGGGCGTCCCCCTGATGCTGGGGCCGCACGTGATCGGGGTCCTCTTCGCGGCAGACCGCCGGGCACGGGTCTTCGAACGCGCGCAGATCGCCCTGCTCGGCTCCTTCGCCGCGCTCGCCGCGGCGGCCATCGACACCGCCAACCTGCTCACCGAGACCCGCTCCGCCCTGGCCGGCCTGGAGCGGGCCAACGAGATCATCCGGGACCGCAGCGCCGTCATCGAGCGGGCGTCCGAGGTCCACGACCGGCTCGCCGAACTCGTCCTGCGCGGCGGCGGAGTCCACGACGTGGCCGCCGCCGTCTCCCAAGTGCTCGCCGGGACGGTGGAGTTCGCCGAGGCCGCGGCGGCACCGGCGCAGGCGCTGGAGGCGTCCCGCGCGGAAGGCCACGCCGTACGGCACGGCGGGGACTGGATCGCCGCGGTGGCCGCCGGCGGCGAACTCCTCGGCGCGCTGGTCCTGCGCGGCCATCCGGGCCTGGACCCGGTCGACCAGCGCACCCTGGAGCGCGCGGCGATGGTCACCTCCCTGCTGCTGCTCGCCCGCCGCTCCGCCGCCGAGGCCGAGCAGCGGGTGCGCGGTGAGCTGCTGGACGACCTGCTGGACGCGCGCGACAGGGACCCGCGCCTGCTGCGCGAGCGCGCCGGCCGCCTCCAGGCGGACCTGGACGCCACCCATGTCGTCCTCGCCGCCCGCCTCGACGGCCCGGCGGCCGACGCCGACGAGGAGGCCGCGGCCCGCCGCCGGCTGTGGTCCGCGGCATCCCACCTCGCGGCCACCCGGCAGGGCCTGGCCGCGGCCCGCGACGGCGGCACCGTCCTGCTGCTGCCGCTCGGCATCGGTGACACCGCCGCGGAGGTGGCCCGCCGCACCGCCCGCCACCTGGGCACGGCCGTCCACCAGCCGGTCACGGTCGGCGCGTCCGCACCCGTCACCGACCTCGCCGGGCGCCCCGAGGCCGTGGCCGCCGCCTATGCCGAGGGCCGCCGCTGCCTGGACGCGCTCCAGCTGCTCGGGCGGGCGGGGGACGGCGCGGCGGCCGAGGACTTCGGCTTCCTCGGTCTGCTCCTCGCGGGCGAACGGGACATCGCCGGCTTCGTCGAGCGGACCATCGGCGCGGTGGTGTCGTACGACGAGCGGCGCGGCACGGAACTGCTGCGCACCCTGGACGCCTACTTCGAGGGCGGGATGAGCCCGGCCCGCACCAAGGACGCGCTGCACGTGCACGTGAACACGGTGGCGCAGCGGCTGGAGCGGGTGGGCCGCCTGCTGGGTGAGGACTGGCAGACCCCGGCCCGCGCCCTGGAGATCCAACTGGCCTTGAGACTGCACCGGTTGTCGACACCGGGACGGCGCTGACCGGCCTCGCGCGGAGGCCGGTCGGCGCGGACGGGGCGCGGCGGCTCAGACGGTTCGCGCCTCGGTGGCCGGAACGGTCCCGGCGGCTTCCCCGCTCTCGCCCTCCACCTGGGCGAGATCCCGGTGCCGCGTCTCGCGCGCCAGAGCCACGGCGACCAGGGTCAGCACGGCGGCGGCGATCACGTACAGCGCGATCGGAGTGGAGCTGTCGTAGTCGGACAGCAGCGCGGTGGCGATGAGCGGAGCGGGCGCACCGGCCGCCACGGAGGCGAACTGGGCGCCGATGGAGGCGCCGGAGTACCGCATCCGGGTCGCGAACATCTCGGCGAAGAACGCGGCCTGCGGCGCGTACATGGCGCCGTGCAGCACGAGTCCGACGGTCACGGCCAGGATCAGGTAGCCGAACGACCCGGTGTCCACCAGCGCGAAGAACGGGAACATCCACAGCCCGACCCCGGCCGCGCCGAGCAGGTAGACCGGCCGTCGGCCGACCCGGTCCGACAGTGCGCCCCAGGCCGGGATGACGGCGAAGTGCACGGCGGAGGCGATGAGGACGGCGTTGAGCGCGGTCTGCTTGGAGACACCGGCCGAGGTGGTGGCGTAGACGAGGATGAACGCGGTGATGACGTAGTAGCTGATGTTCTCCGCCATCCGGGCGCCCATCGCGACGAGCACGTCGCGCCAGTGGTGCCGCAGCACCGCGACCAGCGGCAGCTTCTCCTCCTCGCCGCCCCGCCGTGCCTCGGCGCGCTCCAGCGCCTCCTTGAAGACGGGCGATTCATCGACGGACAGACGTATCCACAAACCGACGAGCACGAGCACCCCGGAGAGCAGGAACGGAATCCGCCAGCCCCAGGTGCCGAAGGCGTCGTCGGACAGGACGGCGGTGAGCAGCGAGAGCACACCGGTCGCGAGCAGCTGGCCGGCCGGCGCGCCGGTCTGCGGCCACGAGGCCCAGAAGCCGCGCCGCCGGGCGTCCCCGTGCTCCGACACCAGCAGGACGGCACCGCCCCACTCGCCCCCGAGCGCGAAGCCCTGCACCAGCCGCAGCACGGTGAGGAGCACGGGCGCGGCGGCCCCGACGGTGGCGTGCGTGGGCAGCAGCCCGATGGCAAAGGTCGCCCCGCCCATCAGCACGAGGCTCAGCACCAACAGCTTCTTCCGCCCCAGCCGGTCGCCGTAGTGCCCGAACACGAGCGCGCCCAGCGGCCGGGCCGCGAACCCCACGGCATACGTCAGGAACGACAACAGGGTCCCGACGAGCGGGTCGGAGTCCGGAAAGAACAACTTGTTGAACACCAGGGCCGCTGCCGAGCCGTAGAGGAAGAAGTCGTACCACTCGATGGTGGTCCCGATGAGGCTGGCGGCGACGATGCGGGGGAGGCTGGCGGGGGGTGGGGGAGCGGTTGCTGCTTCGGGTGCCATGTGCGCCACTTCCTCGTGTGCGGTGGGGACGGGTACGTGTCGGCACACGGTAGGAAGACGCAGGTCAGGGGCACATGTGGTGGGGCACCATAGTTCTGGGGGCGGCTATGCGTGCGGCCACCATGCCGGGCCGGGGACGGGCGGTTCAGGAGCGCGGAGGCGGTCGAGACCAGTGCTGTCCTGGACGCGTGATTCGGGGTGATTTGACGGTGCGGTGCTGACTCCCTTGCTGGTTTGGTGCTGACCAAAAGGCCACGTCATCACCCGTCTTCTCCTCTCCCGTGCTGACTTGCTGACTACGCTGCGTTGGACTCGGACATCTCGGTTGATCGGCACAGAGTCCTTTCGTGGTAGGTGACCGGACTGAGAGACCGAGCCCGACCTCGCTGCTCAGCCCCTGCGGACCATGACGCACTTCCCGTGCGGTATGCCCCGTCAACGCACATTCCTGCACTCTGTGCCGGATAGACGGTTTGCCCGGCGCGTATTCGGCGCGCATTCCCGCTCTCCGGCCGGCCGCCCTACGGGCCGTCTTGAATGGCCTACCGAGCGTGGCGCTGTGGCCGTCGCCTTTGAGACGACCGTCGCGGACGCCCGCCCGCATCATGGCCCTTGGTCATCAGTAACCGGCCACGCAGGCTAGCCCCTTCGTGGGACCGGGTTCTCTGTCATGCCCGCGGCGGCCTTCACAACGCCGGTCGCTGCTGCCGCCCCTCGCTCGAGATGCCGTGCAGTGCAAGCGGGACTAGGCTCCTTGAGCGGAAGGCCGCCGTGGATGACACGCCCTGTGCCTCTCTCGCACAGGCTTTTCGGGCCTCCCGGTCACAGGACCGATCAAGCGAATGACACGCAGGCGGCCTTGAGGACACCGGTGAAGAGAGTTCCTTCACTCTTGCTGCGGTGACACCTGAAGAGGGCGCCGCACCCTGCTTGGCGGGACCGGCGACGACCATCCACCTCGCGCCTCCCCTTACGGAACCGCGAAAGACGATGGAGACGGAAGGTATGCCCATGCGATCACAGCGCACTTGGTGTCTCGTCGCGTTGTCCGCTTCGGGCCTGCTGCTGACCGGTGCAGCGACAATCGGCACCGTCGGCAGCGCCTTCGCCACGGAACACGCCGGCGCGCGACGACGCGCGGCCCATCACGGCGCCGCACGTCGCGGGCGCCTGATCTTGCGAGAAGCGCGCCTGCCCTCTTCACCCGGCCCTGCCCTCGCGTGACGCCAGACCGGTGGCGCACCGTGGAGCGAAGGAGTCTGACCATGCGGATCGTCGTGGACCTGAATCGGTGCCAGGGATACGCCCAATGCGTGTATCTGGCGCACGAGGTCTTCAGGTTGAACGGTCAGGAGGCGCTCACCTACGAGCCGAACCCCGACGACGAGCGGCGCCTGGACGTCGAGCGAGCGGCTGCGGCGTGCCCGGTGCAGGCGATCGTGATCGACCGCTTGGACGGCGCGGAACGGGGCGAGCCGTCATGACCTTGCGGGCAACGGTCGCGGAGCTGGTGCGCGAGTTCCGGGCCAGCGGCCGAATCGTCATCGTGGGTGCCTCCCTGGCCGGGCTGCGGGCCGCTGAAACCCTGCGGGAGGAGGGCTTCACCGGTTCCCTGACCATCATCGGGGACGAACCGTACGAGCCCTACGACCGTCCCCCGCTGTCCAAGCAGGTGCTCAAGGGCTGGGTGCCGGCGGACCACACGAAGTTGCCCCGCATGCGAGAAGTGGATGCCGACTGGCGGCTCGGGGTGGCCGCCGTCGGGCTGGACCGGGGCGCCAAGCAGGTGCGTCTGGCCGACGGGGAGCAGGTGCCGTACGACCGGTTGCTGATCGCCACGGGCACCCGCGCGCGACAGTGGCCGAACCCTGCCGAGGCCGCGCTGCAGGGGGTGCACACGATCCGCTCGCGTGATGACGCGGAGCAGCTGCAGAAGGCGCTGGCCGAGCCGCCGTCGCGGGTCCTGGTGATCGGCGCCGGGTTCATCGGCTCGGAAGTGGCCTCCGTCTGCCGGGAGCTCGACATCCCGGTGACCGTCGTCGAGCGGGGTTCGGCGCCGCTGGTCGGCGCGCTCGGCGGGGTGATCGGGGAGATCGCCGCACGGATGCACCGCGATCATGGCGTGGACCTGCGCTGCGGGCTGGGCGTGTCGTCACTGGAGGGCGACTCCGGCGGACACGTGCGCCGTGCGCAGCTGTCCGACGGAACCACCGTCGACGCCGACGTGGTGGTGGCCTCCCTGGGGTCGATCCGCAACGTGGAATGGCTGGAGGGCTCGGGGCTGGCGGCCGGTTTCTGGGGTGTCGGGTGCGATGCCGGTGGCCGGGCCTTCGACATCAACGGTGTGGTCACCGACAGCGTCTACGTGGCGGGTGACGTGGCGCGTGCGCCGCATGTGCTGTACGAGTACCAGTTCCTTGCGATGGAGCACTGGGACAACGCCGTCTTCGGCGCCGAGGTCGCGGCGCACAACATGGTGAACCTGGAGCCCCACTATCGCCCGCATCTGCTGCTGCCCGGCTTCTGGTCCGGTCAGTTCGGCGTGAACATCAAGTCCGTCGGCGTACCGCCTTTCGGCGACGAGATCGTCTTCACCCAGGGGTCGGTCGAGGAGCGCCACTTCGCCGCCGCCTACGGTCACCGGGGCCGCATCGTCGCCGCCGTCACCTTCGATCACAGCAAGTGGCTGGAGTACTACGGGAACCTGATCCAGCAATCCGGCCCGTTCCCGCCACCGCCACCAGGCTGGGACCAGCCGGCCGACACGAAGCCGATGCCGGCCGAATTCCCGGACCCACGGGTCCCGACGGCGGTCCCCGACGTCGTCCTGACCGGCCACGCCCCGAGCGAACGGACGGCCGAGTTCCGGCCGCGCCGTCACTGACGCGCTCGTCCGGGCAGGCCCGTAGGCACGGCAGGGACGGGAAGCCCGTAGGCGGACAGCAACGACAGGAAGAAGGAGGGGAGCCTCGTGGTCGAGGAAACCCCCTGGCAGCAGGCCCTCCGCTACGCCAACCGCGCCAACCCCTACCCGTTCTACGAGCAACTGCGCAAGACGCCCGTGGCGCGGCAGCCGGACGGAACCTACGTCGTCAGCACCTACCGGGAAATCGTCACGCTGCTGCACGACCCACGGGTCAGTTCGGATCCATGGAAATGTCCCGCCCCGGCCGCGGCCCAGGCGGTGGGCTCTGCGGAGCCGGCGGCCGAACCGATCCGGGAAGCGCTGACCGAGCCGAACATCATCACCTGCGATCCCCCCGAGCACGACCGGGACCGCCGGACGATGATGGCGCACTTCGTCGGCCCGCCCCACGCGCCTCACCTGATCTCCGACCTGGAGCCCGACATCCGGCGCATCGTCGGCGGCCTCCTGGACGCCATGAAGGGCAAGACCCGCATCGACGCCGTCGACGACTTCGCCTACCCCCTGCCGGTGACGGTGATCTGCAAGGTCCTGGGCGTCCCGCTGGAGGACGAGCCACGCTTCCACCACTGGATCGAAACGGCCCTGGACGCCTTGGACTTCGGTCCAGAGGCCGCCTCCGAGGAGATCCAGAGCCGGCAGGCCGGGGGCCGGGATGCCGTGCGGGAGTTCGGGCAGTTCGCCGGTGAGCTGCTCGACCGGTACGCCCGGCAGCCCGGCCCGGGCATGCTCTCGGCGCTGGTGAACGAGGACGGCCCGGAGGGACCGATGTCCAAGGGTGTGCTCGCGAGCAACGCCCTGCTCCTGATCTTCGCGGGACACGAAACCACGGTCAACCTCATCGCCCACAGCGTGCTCACCCTGCTGCGCCACCCGGACGCGCTGGAGACGCTGCGCCGCCGGCCCGACCTGATCGTGCCCGGGGTGGAGGAACTGCTGCGCTACGAGTCGTCGGTGCAGTTCTGGCACACCCGCTCCGCCGTCGAGGACATCGACATCGCCGGCACGACCATCCCGAAGGGGGCGCCGATCTTCCTGGCGTACGGCTCGGCGAACCGCGACCCGGAACGGTTCACCGACCCCGACGAACTCGACCTTCAACGCCCCGACAACCAGCATCTCGGATTCAGCCAGGGCATCCACTTCTGCTTCGGCGCCCCGCTCGCGCGGCTCGAGGTCCAGATCGCGGTCGGCGAGTTCGTCCGCCGGGTGCGGAACCCCCGGCTCGTCGAGGACCCGCCGCCCTACCGGCACAACCAGATCTTCCGCGGCCCGCGCCACGTCCTCGTCGACATCGACGGCGTCCACGACTGACTGCGTGGGTGAAGGATCGCCATGCGGGCCCTTCGACTCGTCGATTGGCGGCAGCCTCCCGAGCTGCGCGAGGTGCCGGTGCCCGAGCCGGGGCCGGGGCAGGTCCTCGTGAAGGTCGCAGGTGCCGGTGCCTGCCACTCCGACCTGCACATCATGCAGTCACCCGCACCGCTGCCCGGCTTCACGAAGCTGCCCCTCACGCTCGGCCATGAGAACGCGGGATGGGTGGAACGGCTCGGACCGGGCGTCACACGGGTTCGAGCCCGGTCACCCTGTGATCGTCTACGGCTGCTGGGGCTGCGGCAGCTGCGCCAACTGCCGTCAGGGCCGGGAGAACTACTGCCAGCAGCGCGCTGGTCAGGGACCTGGCCT
The DNA here is from genome assembly GCF_055600785.1 of Streptomyces sp. NPDC038200. NCBI lineage: Bacteria > Bacillati > Actinomycetota > Actinomycetes > Kitasatosporales > Streptomycetaceae > Streptomyces > Streptomyces sp. NPDC038200. Next base: position 66,095 of record NZ_JBVJYH010000009.1, on the reverse strand, counting down.
CGGAGGTGGCCACGACGGCGGCATGGCCGAGTACCTGCTGGTCCCGGCGGCGCGCTACCTGATTCCGCTGGGCGTCCTCGCGGCGACCACCGTCGTCGCCGTGGACACCGACGCCGGCAAGCTGGAGACGGCCAGGCGCATGGGCGCCGACGAGGCTCTGCTCCCGGGCGACGAGGCGGTCGCGTGCATCAGGGACATGAGGGCGGGGCCGGGCGCCCAGCTCGTGCTGGACATGGTCGGCGTGGACCCGACGCTGCGGATGGCTGCTCAGGTGGCCAGGGTGCTCGGCCACCTGACCATTGTCGGGCTCGGCGGCGGAGCCCTGCCCGTCGATTTCTCCAGCCCGCCGCACGAGTGCTCGGTCGCCTCGCCCCTACCGGGGGCTCCCTCACCGAACTGATGGATGTGATCACGCTCGCCCAGCAGGAGAAGATCGAGGTGCTGGTCGAGCACTTCCCCCTGCAACGCGCGAACGAGGCGTACCAGCTCCTGCACGACGGCAGGTTCCAGGGACGTGCCGTGATCACCCCCCACCCGTTAATGCCGTCGCCGACCCGGACGGGACACCCGGCACCCCGCACGGGCCACGGGCCCCCACACGTCCTTCCTGCTGAGCGGCATGCGGCTGATCGGGTGACGATGGACAGGTACGGGCATGACCACGCTACCGACAGCAGGAGGCAGGTGCCATGACATCTCCTTCCGATTCTCCCGGCCCCGTTCCGCCGCGCGTCACCGAACCACAGGAGGACCGCCTGACCGACGGTTTGTCGGCCGTGGCAAACCTGGGCTGGCAGATCCTGCTCACCATGGGCCTCGCCACCATCGCGTTGGGCGTCATCGCCCTGGTCTGGCCGGGCGAGACGCTCCGCGTGGTCGGGGTGCTCTTCGGGGTCTACCTGCTGGCCACCGGTGTCTTCGAACTCGCCGCCGCCTTCGGCACCCACGTCCCCCGGCATCTTCGCGTACTGCACTTCGTCACCGGCGCGGTCTCCGTCCTGCTGGGACTGATCTGCTTCCGGGGCCCCCTGGAGTCGATTTTCCTGCTCGCCCTGTGGATCGGCTTCAGCTGGCTGATGCGAGGCACCCTGGAGACGGTCGCGGCGGCCTCCGATCAGGCCATGCCGGCCCGCGGTTGGCACGTTGCCTTCGGCATCATCGGCACCATGGCCGGCATCGTGATGATCATCATGCCGTTCACCTCCCTCGCGACACTCACCCTGGTGGTGGGCGTCATGGCCATAGTCCTGGGCCTGACCGAGGTGGTACGCGCCATCATGACGCGTGTCGAGATCGGCCGTCTGGTTGCCGGCACGCCCACCGAGCGGCGCCCCCTCTTCCACGCACGTCCGCACCCCCAGCACTGATCAGCTGTTTCCATGCGGCGGTCATTCGGGATCGTCGGGCCGGTCGGCCTTCTCGGGGCTGTTGTCTGCCCGCGACGGCAGCCTCAGCGGCCGGCCGTCGCGATGATTCCAGATGTCTTTGAGGACGATCTGGATGATGCCGGTGACGGGAATCGCCAGCAAAGCACCGAGAATTCCAGCGACTTCGGCGGCGACCAGGATGGCCAGCAGCACGGTGAGGGGGTTGAGTCTCACCGTCCGGGACAGGATGACCGGTTGCAGGAGGTGGTTTTCGGCCTGCTGGTAGACGATGAAGAAGACGATGGCTCCGATGCCGGCCGGCAGGGAGTGGACGAACGCCACCGTGGAGGCGGCGACAGCCCCGATGGTGGCCCCCACCAGGGGAATGAGGTCGGTCAGGGCCACGAAGAGGGCCAGCAGGCCGGCGAACGGCACCCCGGAAACCAGCAGCACGACGTAGGTCAGTAGCCCGCAGATGACGCTGATCAGCAAGTTTCCGGTCAGGTAGCCGTTGACGGTACGGGCGCACGCGGCTCCGACGCGGCGTATCCGGGCCGCGTGCGCCTCGTCCACGAGAGCCAGGGACCGATCTATCGCCTTGGGGCCTTCCAGGACCATCAGATAGGCCAGGACGAAAATGGTGAGAGCGCCTGCCGTGGTGCTCGCGGCACCGCGGACGAACTTCAGAGCGGGCGTGCTCAGTCCGGTGGCGAACGCACGGATCTGTGCCTGATGCTGTTGGACGTACTGCAGGGCGTGTGTCCGTTCCAGCAGGTTACCGACCGGCCCGTGGCCGGCCCGGGTGTCCTTGATCATCGCGGGCAGACGACCGGCGAACCGGCTTCCCTCCTGGGCCAGGGGGATCACGAACAGGGCGATCACCGCGCCGACGGCGGCGGCCGCAGCCAGGAAGACCAGCAAGGTGGCCACCGACCGTCGGCACCGTGGCACCCGTCGCCGCAGCGCTTCGACCGCCGGATGCAGTGAGACGGCCAAGAAGGCCGCGATGACCGTCCAGACCAGGACCCGGCGAGCCTGGACCACCAGCTCGAGAACGACGATGGTGGCGAGCACCAGACCGATGGTGGCGAGAATGGTGCGCACCGGGACCGGACGCGTCGCCATGCGCACCGGGTGCCCAGCCCCAGTCACCGGGAAACGCCTGCTGGTCCCGCGCTCACGCACCAGACGGCCTCCGAAGCGGGCTGCAGCGGGTCGCCTCGAGCCGCCGGGTAAGTGGACGAAGAGAGCCAGCGGATGCCTCGGCCGTCCCCAAGGGGAACGCCCTCAAGGCAGCCATGTCCGGCTACGGCGGTGGCTGCGCCGGGTGCGGATGCCGTGACATGGCCGCAGGATGCCGTAGGTCGTCACTGCCAAGGAAGTGCCATGAAGGTGGTGGCCGCAGGTGAAATCGCCGGACCGTTGGCCCGGCGAGGGGCGGCGCTGTCGGCCGCAGGCGTGATCGCGGCTGTCCCGTTGCCGCCCGTGGTGTGGGCCGGGCTGACGCATGCGGCTTTCGGGGACGCACCGTGACCGAGAAGGCGTCGCGGCTGACGACCGGCGCACGACGGCCCTGTCTGATCGTGAATCCGCGTTCGGGAGGAGATAAGGCAAGCCGGTTCCACATCGCGGAACGAGCGCGTGCGCTCGGAGTTCAGGTTTTCCTGATCGATTGTTCCCTGACCCAGGACCTGGCGGCTGTCGCCCGACGTGCCGTGGATGACGGTGCGGACCTGCTGGGGGTGGCCGGCGGAGACGGTACGCAAGCGCTGGTCGCCGACGTGGCCGCGGAGAGCGGCCTGCCCTTCGTGGTCGTTCCGGCGGGTACCCGCAACCACTTCGCGATGGATCTCGGTCTGGACCGTGAGGACCCCTCGGCCGCTCTGGAGGCCCTCACGGATGGCGTCGAGCTGTACGTGGACCTGGGGTATGCGGGCCGGCGCGTTTCCGTCAACAACGTGTCATTCGGTGCCTGTGCCGCTCTGGTGCAGGACCCCGCCTACCGGGACGACGAACTCGGCACGGCAGTGCGCATCCTTCCGGAATTCCTGGCCCGCCACGAGGGCCCGGAGCTGGTGGTGCGCGCAGGTCCGCTCACCATGGAAACGCCGGATGCCGTGCTGGTGAGCAACAACCCCTACCAAGTGGATGACCCCGCCGGGCTCGGCAGGCGTGCACACCTCGACTCCGGCCTCCTGGGAGTACTGGCCGCCAGGGCGGAGACGCCGGCTGAGACGGCCGCCAGGCTTCGCAGCGGGCAACCGCACGGCCTCACCCGTCTCGCCACGCCCGACGACGTCGTCGTGCACGCCGACGTCTCCTTCCTCCCCGCCGGACTGGACGGCGAAGCCGTCAGCCTGCCGACCCCCGTGCGGTGCCGCATCAGTCCTCGGGCGCTGCGGGTATAAGTCCCCCGGCATCGTCCCGGCACCGGGACCTCCGGGCGACTGCGAGGTCGGCCGGCCGTCCGGCGGGTGGTCTGACCCGCCCGCGTCCCGGCGGCGGACGTCGGCGTCGACAGCCCCGACCAGCAGTCTGACTGTTTCATCCCGTATGGGGCTCTTGACCTTCAGGGGAGCAAACCTGACTATTTCATCAGAACTGGACAGATTGTTCAGATCGACAGATACCGCATCGTGTGCCGCTCACCGGGACATCGCCGTTCACCACGGCTGCACACAGGGCCGTCGGCCGCATACCGACGCTCTCGCTTCTCCGTACCGATGGGACAGACCGCGATGACCAACACCGAGCACACCCACCTCACCGAACCGGTGGACCTCCCTGAGGTGCCCGATGCAGCGATAGCAATGCTCGATGCCGAGGGCATCGTCGTGGGGTGGACGCACGCCGCCCAGCAGCTCGTCGGCTATGCGGCCGGGGAGGTGGTGGGCCGCTCCGCCGCACACGTGCTGCCCCCTCCCGGGGACGCCCGTAAGGCTTCGGCCTTCTCCGATCGGTGCCGTGCGCGGGACGGCTGGTCCGGCACCGCGGCGATACGCCACCGTGACGGCCACACGCTCAGGATGACGCTGCGGGTCTCGCTGCTGCGAGGGCAGGACACCGCCACCCGGTGGCTGGTGTCGGTGACGGACATAGGTTCCCTGTCCCCGGCGGCGATGGGGGGACCGGTGCGCGAGTCGCTCCTTGCCCGGGCCCCGATCGGCATCGTCGTACATGACGCACAGCTGCGCTGCGCCTGGGTGAATGACGACATGGAGCGGCACGACGGCATTGCTCGCCACCGGCGCTTCGGGCGAGGTCTGAAGGACTCACTGCCCGCCGTCGAGGCCCAGGCGCTCGAAGTGGTGATGCGGCAGGTGCTGGAGAGCGGCAAGACCACCGTGCACGAGTACCGTGCGTGGCCACCTGTGGACCGGCCCCATGAGCACGCCTTCTCGGCCTCGTTCTTCTGTCTCCAGGGCGCGGACGGCACACCGCTGGGCGTGTGCTCCATGACCGTGGACGTCACCGGCAACCGGCGGGCGCGCGAGCGCCTCGCCATCCTCAGCGAGGCCGGCACGCACATCGGGAGCACCCTCGACGTGATGCAGACCGGACAGGAACTGGCGCAGCTCGCCGTGCCCCTGCTGGCCGACCACGCCCTCGTCGATCTCGTGGAGTCCATTCCCTTCGGCGTCGAGCCGTCGGCACGGAAGGGCACGACGAGTGACCGCCCGCCGCTGCTGCGCCGTGCCGGTGTGGCCTCCGTCGACCTGGGCGTCCTGGAGTTGCCGTGGGTCCGTGAGGAAGTGGTTCACGCCCACCCGGACTCGTTGTTCTCCACCGCCATGCGCACCGGCCTGTCATACCTGGAACCGGTGCTGGACACTCATTCCGGCCCCTGGGTCGACCACGACCCGGTTCGGGCGCAGAAGGTACGCGACAGCGGCGTCCACTCCTTGATGGTCGTACCCATTCGTGCCCGGCGCTGCGTGCTGGGACTGGCGCTGTTCGGCCGTTCCCTGGAACAGACGCCGTTCCAGGAGGACGACCTGCTGCTGGCCGAGGAACTGGTGACCCGGGCCGCGCTCTCCCTGGACAATGCGCTCCAGTACGCGCGCGAGCGCACCGCCGCCGTGACGCTGCAACGCGACCTGCTCCCGCACCGTGTGCAGGGCGGTGCCGCCGTCGAGGTCGCCTCGCGCTACGTGCCGGCCGACATGGACCACGGCGTGGGGGGCGACTGGTTCGACGTGATCGAGCTGTCCGGTGCCCGGGTGGCCCTGGTCGTCGGCGACGTCGTCGGACACGGCATCAACGCCGCGGCGACCATGGGCAGGCTCCGCACCGCCGTGCGCACCCTCGCGGACCTCGACCTGCCCCCGGACGAACTGCTGACACACCTCGACGACACGGTCCGGCGACTGAACGACGAGGACGCCGACGCCTCCGACCAGGTCGCCGCGGTAGTGGGTGCCACCTGCCTGTACGCCGTCTACGACCCGGTCACCCGAGGGTGCACGCTGGCGCGGGCCGGGCATCCACCGCCCCTGATCGTCGATGCCCAGAGCCGGGTCACCATCCCCGACCTGCCCGCCGGAGCCCCGCTCGGCCTCGGTCTCGGCCTGGTGCCTTTCGAGTCCGTGGAACTGGACCTGCCCGAAGGAAGTGTGCTCGCCTTCTACTCCGACGGCCTGGTGGAGTCCCGCGACGAGGACATCGACGTCGGCCTGCAGCGCCTGGGCGCCGCCCTGACACAGCCCGGTGCCTCCCTGGAGGACCTGTGCTCGCGGGCGATGAAGACGTCGCCGGCTCAGGCACCGGCCGATGACGTCACCTTGCTCCTTGCACGGACCCGCGCACTGAAACCCGCCCAAGTCGCCTCATGGGACCTGCCGAACGAACTCGCCACCATCCGGACGGCCCGCCACCTGGCCGTCCGCCAGCTCAGGCAATGGGGTCTGGAGCCGCTGGTGACGCCCGTGGAGTCGATCGTCAGTGAACTGGTCACCAATGCGATCCGTCACGGTGGTGGCCCGAGCCGCCTGCGGCTCATCCAGCACCGGGTGCTGACGTGTGAGGTCTCCGACACCAACACCGGCCACCCGCGCCCCCGTCAACCCCGCACTCTCGACGAGCACGGCCGCGGCCTGAACCTGGTCGCGCGACTGTCACGCAGGTGGGGTTCCCGCTCAGCAGCCGACGGCAAGGTCGTCTGGGCCGAACGAGACCTGCCGTCCACAGCCGGCGCCTTCTGAGCGCCGACAGCCGCCACGGATCCCCTACTCCCGTAGCCGCGGACGCTCGTGATGGAAGCCAGAGACTTGGACACATCGAATGTCGAAAACGTCGACCCGGCAGGCGCCTTCCAAGGAGCGACGAGCGTCTCCGGCGCCGGCCCCGGCGGCCAGCCGCCCGCCCGGTCTGGCCGCCGCGGTGCTCGACGATCGAGACACGGTCCTGTTCCGCCTGCGCTGAAGCGCCCCGAGAGCACCATCGTCCGGGCGGACCGCGCATCTGTCGGCAATCTCGTGACCTGGGCCAAACGCCAGCTCAACCTCACGGCCGTGCCTCACCCACGCAGCTCACTTCTTGAGGAACTCCAGAAGATCCTTGTTGAAGCGTTCCTTGTCGCCCGGCACCAGGGCGATGCCATGCGAGCCGCCCTCGTAGACCTTCAGCTCGGCGCCCGCGATGAGTCTGGCGGACTTGCGGGCGGTGGCGTCGATCGGCACGACCTGGTCGTCGTCGCCGTGCACGACGAGCGTCGGGACGTCGAACTGCTTGAGGTCCTCGTGGAAGTCCGTGGTGCCGAAGGCGTCGACACAGTCGACGCCGCCTTCGAGGGTCTGCGCCATGGCCATGTACCAGAAGGCGTCCTTGTTGCCCTGGGTGACCTTGCTGCCCTCGCGGTTGGCGGAGAAGAAGCCGACCGTGGTGTCCTTCCAGAATTGCGACCGCTCCCGGAGGATGCCCGCCTTCATGTCGTCGAAGACAGACCCCGGGACGCCTTCGGGGTTGTCCGGACCCTGGAGCATCAGCGGTGGGATCGCGGACAGCAGGACCGCGGAGCGGATCCGCCCGGTGCCGTGGCGGCCGATGTAGCGGGCGAGTTCGCCACCGCCCATCGAGTGCGCCACGAGCGTCACGTCCTGCAGGTCGAGGCTGGTGATCAGATCGTTCAGGTCGTCGGCGAAGGTGTCGAAGTCGTAACCGTCGTACACCGGCGTCGAACGGCCGTGACCGCGCCGGTCGTGCGCGATCCCGCGGTAGCCGGCGTCAGCGACCGCCTTCAGCTGGTCCTGCCACGCGTCACCGTTGAGCGGCCAGCCGTGGCTGAACACCACCGGACGGCCGCGTCCCCAGTCCTTGTAGAAGATCTCGACACCGTCTCGCGTCGTGCAGACCGGCATAGCGGGTCCTCTCGGTTCAGCGAACAAGCCCTACCCGAGCATCACCCCCGCCGCCGTCGAAAGCCATTCGAAGCTTCACCGAGGGTGGAGCTTCCCTCGGAAGCGATCACAGGACACACCCGTCTGGGTCGTAGTCCCACTCCCATCGCTCCATGTGTCCGGTGCCGCGGTAGAGGTGCTGGCCGGGCCCGCCCCCTCCGAGGTTTTTTGGTCGCCGACCGCGTCGGGGCGGGGCGACTTCCTCCGACGACCGTGCATTCGTCGTGGTGGGCGCCAGCGGCAGGGATTCGCGTAACGCTGCACCGTAGGCTCACCCGACTCTGGTGCGCTTCCTGACAAGAGAAGGCCCGGAGCCTGACGCCGGTACCGGCATCGTCTTTTCCGAAACGCCCGTCGAGCTCGTCGGGTGCAGAGAGACGAAAGGTCACTCATGCCTCGCTCCATGCGCGCGCTCGTGGCCGGAGAGGTGGGCGAGCCTGCCGATGTCCTGCGGCTGGAGTCCCGGCCTGTCCCGACGCCGGAAGCCGGTCAGGCGCTGATCCGTGTGAAGGCAACTCCGGTTCACGCCAGTGATCTGCACGTGCTGCGTGGCCGCTACGGTTTCTCCCCCGAGTTTCCCGCTGTCGGGGGCCACATGGAATGCGTGGGCCGTATTGCGGCACTGGGTCCGCATACCGAGGGACTGAGGGGCGGCGAGCGTGTGGTGGTCGCTGCCGTACCGGCGGTGCCCGGGCCTGATGTGGCCGGAACTTGGCAGGAATACCTTGTTGTCGATGCGCGACGGCTCTTGCCGGTCCCGGACGAACTGAGTGACTACAGCGCCTGTCAACTCGCTGTCAACCCCTTGACCGCGCTGCTCTTGATGACGCGTGAACTCGACGTACAGCCCGGTGAGTGGTTGTTGCAGACGGCGGCGGGTTCCACCGTCGGCCGACTCGTCATTCAGCTGGCCAGGCATCTGGGTATCCGCACGATCAATGTCGTACGGCGACGTGCTGCCGTCGAGGAGATCAAAGGGCTGGGTGGTGACGAGGTCATCTCCCAGGTCCGCGGTCTCGTCACCGATGAAGTGCTGAGCATCCCCCAGGGCCAGCCGTTCCCGCTCGAACGCTTCCCTGAAGCCGTCGCGCTCGCCGAAGCACCCGCACGCGACGCCAAGCCACTCTTCGTCTTCGAAGACGGGCGGGACGAAGACGACAGGGAGGAAGCGGCCCTGCCAGCACCGGACGCAAAAGATTGAGACGGCGCGAATGCCTTGCCGCAGGGTGCACCGCGAAGATGTCCGATGGGCCTGCTCTACGGCCGCCGACAGCGCGCCTCGGTCCAATGCCGTTCGTTCGGTCCTTGGTTTCAGGCGTGGTCGAGTGACTCCGAGGTATCACTACAGGCGTCTGCGATGCGCCCGTCGAGCGCAGCGTGCACTGTGGGGAAGACCGGGAGCAGCGTGTCGAGGCCGAGGAGGCGCCACACCTGCTGATAGTGGTCGCTGAGGGCGGCGAGGCGCAGGGTACCGGCACGGTTGTCGAGCGCGCGGGACAGCGTGATGATCATGCTGACGCCCGAGGAGTCGAGGTACTGCACTTCGGAGGCGTCGAGTACGAGCGTGTCGCAGCCTTCCTTGATCAGGTCTTCGCACCGGGCGCCGATGTCGGAAGCGTTGCCGTAGTCCACCTCGGTCGGCAGCCGCAGAACCGTCGTGGCCGCGTGCTGTACACGCACCCTCAGCATCGAGAATCGACTCCCATCCAGATCGTTTATGCCCGTGCCACCGGCGCCTTTCTGTTTGTCGCCGCCCGGCGACACCACGCGCCTACCCTGGGGCGACGTCGGTCACGCGTGTCTTCAAGCGCTGGGCCGGTGAGCAGACCGTTGTCACCAGCGGGCTTAGCCGGGCAGCTCGGTATGCAGGCGGATGGTGGTCCCTTCGTCCGGTGTGGACCGGATCTCGACGAGATCGCACAGCTGGTGGACGAGCCGCAACCCGCGTCCACCCACCTGCCTCGCGGTCGGCATGGTCCGGCCGGCCAGTGGGTCGTCCAGGTAGCCGGCGTCGCGGAACTCACAGATAAGCCGTCGTTCCTCGCTCCAGGTGCGCAGCACGCCTTGTCCGCCGCCGTGGCGGATGCTGTTGGTGGCCACCTCTGTCGCCGCCAGGTGCAGTTCGCGCAGGCGCCGACCGGTCAGTCCGTGCTGTTCGGCGCAGGCAGCGATCTTCTCTCGCAGGGCGGGCAGGTCGCCGCTGGTGTAGAGGAACTCGTCGTACGGGTCACAGGGGTCGGTGAGGGCGACGAACGCATACGGTGCCCGCGCGTCGTAGTCGTCGCACGGCACCGTCCGGCCGTCCCTGCGGATCTGGGGGTGGCAGCGTGCCATCCGGGTCAGGGCGGCCTGGTCGCGTGCGACGTCGTAGGGGCACAGCAGCCACCAGGCCGGGCCCTGGGCGAACGCCCTGTTGAGCAGCCACTCGTGGTAGCGCAGTTCCTCGGCCTCGGCAGTACTGCGGACCTGGTCCCAGGGGGATTCGCCGATCCCGCGGACGGGCCGCCCCTCCGAGACGTGTTCCTTGATCCATTCTTGCCAGGCAGCGATGAGCCGCCCGGGATGACGCGCGACCCGGCTGGTGTCGACATAGCGCACGGTGTCGTTCTCACGGATCTCTGCACGCAGCAAAGACGCCTTTTCCTGCGGCACCGCCACGACGACGGCCTCGTCACCGTCAAGCGCTTCCTGGATGAAGCCCAAAGCGCCCGCGACGAATTCATCGCTGCCCGAGTACGGATACAGCTCATGCCGGTATCCAGTGCCGTCGAGGGGAGTGGACGAAGAGAAGGTCACGGCACCATCACCACCGGAACGTCGGGGACCGCGAAGCCGGACAGCTCCCAGGCGAGCCGCACGGTCTCGTTGGTGCCTTCCAGGATGACCTTGCGATCCGGAAGGTGCCTGGCGGCATCGGCCAGCGCGCTCATCCCGGCGGCATCGAAGAACTCCAGGGTCTGGCAGAGCAGACGCACCGTCGGCGTATGAGCGACAAGGGTGCACAGAATGGTGCCGAAGGCCACCGCGCCGTCGCTGTCGACGGTGCCGGTCACCGTCCAGCCTTCCTGCTCGGTTCGGTACACCCGGAACGCGGGGGAGACCGGACGGCTGCCCAGATGATGCGGATGTACACAACCGATCTGCTGCAGAGCCGGCAGGTCCCAGTCAGCACCGCTGTAGGCGCAGACCACCATGGCTCCGGTGTCGGCGGCGAACTCCTCAAGATCGAGCTCGCTGCGCAGCCACTCCCCGTTCCGGTCCGCGCGAGGGCCGGGCACGACATGGTGCAGCACGCGAAGGGAGCGGAACCCCTCCCGGTGGGCAGCGGCCGCCTCCCGACGCACCGCGGAGAGAAGAGAACCCTGCAACCGCGCAGGGTCCAGGACATGCGGTGCGAACTCACTTTCCGCCCGCGGGGCGGGGCCGACGATCACCACCTTGTCGCCGTGCAACGCACCGTCCGCGACGAAAGCCCGGCTGCGGTCGATGACGTCATCGGTACGATCCAACAGGTGGCAGACGTGATCGCCAGTGTCGACCTCGTCCAGCGTTGGCAGCACGCGCGGCGCTCTCACTACTCCTCCCTCGCTCCTTTCCTACCCTACTGCTCCTGTCATCTCCTCCCGCATGGTCCCCAAGGCCGGGAACTGCGCTCGCCACCTTGTCCGGCTGCCGTCGCCCCGGTGACCAGACGCCTGCCTCGGAAGGTCTCCCGCAGCCGGCCGAGGAGAACGGCTGAGCGCGGCCGGCGCCGAGTTGCGTGCCTGCCACGGCGATCAGGACGACGGCGCTCGACGGTCCATCGCTCATCCGGCCAGGCAGCTCACTGGAGGTCTCGGCCCCGTCGGCTCGCGCAGGGCGGAAACCAGCGCCGCACACCTGACCATCGACTCCAAGGGCCGACGCCTACGCGGTGGGCGGATCGGCGCCGTCGCTGTCGTGGGTAGAGGGGGCCATGATGGCCTCGGGCGCGGCGGCGACGTCTTCGGACGGTGCTTGGATGATCTCAACCTGCGACGGGCTCGAGTATGTCAAGGTCGGCACCGCTTACACGACGGTCGGTCCGACAGGCCGTCGGGCGACCACGATGAACGGACCGGCCGACTCGATCACCAAAGAAGCCCACGACAAACAGGCTGCGCGGAAGTGGGTGTCGAAGGTGCGCAAGGTGAAGCCGGACGCGGCGTCGGGGTTGGACCAGGTGGCCGGCGGATGCGCCGTGCCGGAGGAGTCCAGCACGGCGGCGGTCATCGTGTCGTAGGCGACGGCTTGCGTCTCCGCGGTGTCGATGTGCAGGTAGAAGGCCAGGTCGGCGTGGGTGCAGTCGGCCGGGATCGTCACCTTCTGCGCGAGCGTGTCGGTGTGCGTGGTGCCGAAGCCATCGATCCAGGCGAACCATTTGCCGCTGTGCGGCACTTCCCGCGGGTTGTGGGACACGAGTCATCCCCCGTCCACGGCGACGCGGTCCCGGTCTCGAAGCCGCCGTTGCCGAGCAGCTGGCCGGCCGCGCACGTCCCGCCGCCCCCGCCGGTGGCGGGCAGCTTGTACGCCTGCGCGGCCGCCGCCGACCAGCCGAACTCGTCGTTGTCGCTGAAGTAGTAGTACGTGGCGCCGTTGGGCAGCATCGCCGCGGTGATGCCGCCGAAGCCGGACATGAACGGCACGTACACCGGGCTGGTGAACACCGGGTTGTCCGCCGAGGTGAACCGCCGGGCCCACAGGCCGTCCTGGTAGTGGTAGGTCTTGCCGGTCGTGTCTGCGGTCGTGGTGATACCGCGGTTCGCCGGGTTCTTCTGCATCGCGTCGGCGAGCAGCGTCGGGTCGAGCTTCTGCACGCCGCCGATCTTCCCGCCGTCGGCGTTCAGGAACCGGCTGACCTTGGCGATGTCGTCCTGCGTGTAGAACAGGCCGTACCCGCCGAACGGCTGCCCGGTGGCACTGTTGTCGGTGCGCTCGGTGGTGAGCACGTCCGGGCTCAGGTGCAGCGGGACCAGCACCTGGTCGCGGATCCAGCGGTAGAGTTCGCTGCCGGCGCCGGCCTTGGACACCAGGTAGTTCTGCATCGCCCGGGCCAGCACGAAGGTGTCGGAGGAGTGGTAGACCCACTGCGTGCCGGGCGCGGCGGAGTGCGGGAAGGCCAGCGCGGCGGTCATCTTCGGCCCGTACGCCTCGGCGTCGAAGAACGCCGTCATGCCGCTGCCGGACTCGTCGGACTCGAAGGCGCTGGAGGAGTAGTTGCCGGTGGCCATGTTCGCGGTGTCCTGGAACGTGACGCCGGTCCAGGCGGAGGTGTCCGCCTCGCTGACCCAGTCGCGGATCAGCTGCGATGGCACGGACGAACCGTAGACCTGCGTCAGCCGCATCAGCACGATGCCGGCGAACATCGTCTTGGCCAGCGAGAACGACGGCAGCACCATCTGGTTGCAGTACGGGTACGCGCCCTGCCGGGTCCGACACGCGCCGACGTAGTTCACCCCGGCGTAGGACACGCCGTACGTACTCAGCGCCGAGGCGGTGATGCCGCTGCCGAACGCGCTGGTGTCGATGCCGGCGTTCGGGTGGTCGGTGCTCAGCGCGCTGATCGGCTTGGTCGGGATGCGGTCGGCGACCTCGGCGGCGTACGCGTTCTCCAGGTCGGTGTCACCGGTCACGGTGTGCCGGGAGTAGGTCGCGCCGACCTGGCCCCACATGTCGAACTGGAAGTACTGACACGTCTCGTGCGTGATCTGGTAGCGGACCCGGGAGATCTTGCTGTCGTCGAAGAGGAAGGTCAGCAGGCCGTTGTGCACGCAGTTGGCGTTGCGCTCGACCAGCGTGAAGGGCAGCGAGCCAGTACGAGGACGGTCAACAAGGCCCAGCGGCGCCGGGCGTACAAGAGGGACACGGTGAACTCCTCGGGAATGCGAAGGGGCGGTGCCCGCATTCTGGGGACGCGCGGTGCTGCCGTCGAAGACCAGTCGGGGTTCGACGGCATGCCTCGAAGGCATCGGCGGGGGGCAGAGGTCGGCCGGACCGACGGCCGCCGGGGGCAGAAGTCATGGTGCGAACAGCGACTGTCGGTGATTATTGGTTCATGCCGGCGGCGGCCCGCTGCGCCTACTGAGCGCGGTGAGAGCGGCGCGTGCCAAGTCTCTTGCGCTTTCCGCTACGTCAACTCCTATGCGTCGGTGCGGCCGGAGGGACTGGCCCGGCGATGAAAGGCACGGCTGTGGCCTGGTCCCTCGCGGACGTGGCCCGGATGCCCACGGTGGCGTCCCGAACGCTGCGGCACTACGACGAGATCCGGCTGCTTGTTCCTGCGTACCTCGGGAGCAACGGCCACCGCTACTTACAAGGAGGCCGAGCTGCCGCGGATGAACTTCCCTGATGGCGGGCGGTGGGGCCCAGGCGGCCTTTCGTCGCCGCGCCCGCCGGGGGCGGATCTGGCCGCTGACGGGGCACAGGATGTCGTCGCCAGACGCACATGCCAGCCCTGAGTCATCCCTCGGACCGTGCAGAAGCAGAACTGGTCAGACTCTCCCGCAGCCAGTCATGGCGGAACTGGTACGCCGGTCCCGCCGCCCGCAGAAGGTTGCGGCGCCGGGCGTCCTCGAGAAAGGACATCAGACGCACCGGGGTGCCTTCACTGATGGTGAGCTGGACGGCGGAGAGGGCAGCGGCAACGCCCAGATTTCCGACCGGGCCGGCAAAGAGGCAGGCCCATAGCCCAGCTGTGGCACCGACCAGGACGCCGTTCCTGAGGCCGAACTCGTGGGCTGCGAGCGAGCCGCAGAACACTGCGACTGCGACTCCCGTCAGGAGACCGAGGACCAGCCTCAGCCCGATGTGGTGCCGCCAGACGTCCCGCGGGCTGACCGCCCGGGTTTCCGTCACGGGGCGCTGACTGAGACGGTCCCTGAGCTCGTTGTACTGGGGTCCTGAGCCAGTGCCGAGGATGGTCCCGCCCACCAGTTTGTAGCCGCGGCTGCTCACCATCGTCGTGCCGAATCCGAGTGGAAGCGCGGCGAGGTAGGCGAGCCAGGCAGGCAACGGGTCGATCCCCGGCAGTCGGAAGACAAGCCAGGACGTGGTTCCCGAGAGGAGCCAGATGAAGGTGCCCAAGGCGACGGCGCCGGGCGGGAAAATGTCGCGCCACCCAGCGCTGGGGAGCGGCTGCTCGTCGCTGAGCTCCGCATGGTGGTGGGCGGCCACGATTCCCCCGACGAGTGCGCAGAGGGGCCCGAGCACGCATGCCAACACCGGGCCGGTCGTCCCCCACAGTGCGAAGAGACCGACCACCCCGTACAGCAGACCGGTGACGGCCCCGACGACGATCATCCTGGGGCGGCGGTCCGTCCAGGTGGGGATGTGCCACCAGCGCAGGTCACGGTCGGCTTGGGTCCGGGTGACTTGCGTGGCGAGGTAGCGCAGCGTCCGTTCGGCGGTCTCGGGCGAGTAGCGCGGGCGCGGGCGTCTCGGTTTCGGGGTGTAGGCGGCGGTGACCAACTGGTCCAGGAGGTGGTTCTGAAGGGATCGGGTGCTGGGGAAGCGGGCGGCGTCCAACAGCTCGTCCACGGGGCGTCCATCGGTGTCGGCATAGATGTCGCGGAGCAGGCCGATCGCCAGCGGACTGGTTAACGTCTCGGCCACTGCGCTGTCGGGTTCGTCCAGGAGCCTGCGGTTGAGCTCCTGCCAGCCGGACGGGGCCGGATCCGGCAGGGGATTCATCAGGTAGGCGCTGGCGTCCTCCGGGCAGACCGGCTGGATCTCCAGTGCTGCCGCTCCGCTCAGCCGCTGCCGCCTGCTGGTGAGAGCCCTGGCCCGGGAGACAACCACCACACGGAAGCTGGCCTCCTCCAGCGCGCTCAGCATGGCGGCGCGTTGCTTCGCACCAACCTCGTCGAGCCCGTCCAGGAACAGCGCAATCCGCCCTTCCTCCAGGAGTTGCCTCGCCCGCGCGACCCCTCCTTTGCTCCGGAAAAGGGTGTACTCGCGGGAGAGCCGGCCTGCCGCCCAGTCGGTCGCGCTCTCCTGATCGGGGTCCCAGCCGAATGGCGTGAGCATCACCGGCACGGGGATGTGGGTCCTTACGTCCGGCGCCGCCTCCGCGCGATGCTTGAGTGCCTCCCGGAGTAGCAGCACCACGGCAGACGTCTTGCCCACCGCTGGCTCGCCCACGAGTAGCAGACGGCCCGAGGCCAGCCCGCCGTAGACCGCGTGCAATTCGGGGAGAGTTCCGCCCCGGCGCAGAACGTCGCGGGTGACTGCAGCCAACCCGGGCAGCGGAGCAAAACGGGCGCGGCCGTCCTCGGCGATCGCCCCGTCGATCCGGCCCGCCACTCGGCGTTTGGTCACCTGCCATCGCACCGGAAGGGGCGCAGGCTCCAAGAGCCGCCGCAGCTTGGCCTCCTTCTCCCACTCATCGCGCACGGCCTTGGCCAGTGCATCGGCCGCAACGTCCAGAGGGGGGCGCGGGACGGCGGCCTGTTGCACCTGGATGAACTTGCGGATCAACATGTACCCGGTGTTGGCCGGGCCGCCGTCATGGGCAGTGGCGTTCCCGGTACGACTCACATGCACCGCGCCCGCGGGCCCTGAGTCAGGCCCGGTGTAGCCGGATGCCGCGGTGGCGCCGTCGCGGGCGGTGGCCTCACCCGTTTCCGTGGCGGCTACCTTTGCCCCCGGCGTTGCGACTGCGGCCTCGGGGCTGACGCCAGGGTCGCCGTCCGGGGCGGGGCGGCGCCGGGGCCATCTCACCATCGGCCAGGCCTCTCCCGCATGCTGTGACCTCCCGGGCCCGGTCAGCTGAAGTCGATACCCGTATTTGCACTGCTGCCGGAGCCGTCCGAGGTGGCGTCGCCGGTTCGCTCCACCCGAATGGACACATTCCCGGCTTGCTGCGGGCCTCGCACGCCGGTTGACGCCCGGCCTCCACTGGTCGCCGTGGCCCTCCCCGTGTCGGCTACCACAAACGAGGGTTGTGGGTTGGAGGTGGGGGACTGCATCAAAGCCCAAACCAGGGCGGCAATACCAGTGGCGCCCTGGACCGACGCGGCAACCAACTGCCCGGTATCCGGATTGTCCAGCAGCCAGAAGAACGGCGTTGATGCCATCAGTACGACCGCGACCACGATGACCGTGATCTTCCTGCTTCGCGACATACTCACTCGCCCCTCCCAGCAGCCAACGAACGCCTGCCTTCAGCAGCATCGGATGAACTTCGCTGGTACGCAAGGACGCCTCTGCGCGGCCACCGGTTCCCACCACATGCAGAGCCGAACCCAAGAACTTGACAGGGAAGGCAGCCCCCTCTACGACGTCGTCGCCGACCAGGACGTGGTCGTCACACCCGGCGGCACCACCCGCCTGGCCATCGTCGCTCCGTTCAAGCCCGCCCACGTCCTGCTGCAGGCCAAGGACGACAAGACTGGCAAGCTCCTGCCCGGCGCCACCGTGAACATCGGCAGCGGCGATACGACCCGGCTCACCCTCACCACCGGGCCGAGGGGGGGAGGGGGTGGTTCACGGGCTCGGGAGTGGTCGAGACCCGAGCTGTCCGGGACGCGTAGTCGGGGGTGATGTGACGGGGCGGTGCTGTCTTCCGTGCTGGTTCGGTGCTGACTGAAAGCCCCTGTCACCACCCCACTTCCACCCTCCCGTGCTGACTGACTGCGTTGCGCCGTCGTGCGGCCGGTGCTCGGCACAGAGGGCGCTCGTTCACGACGGAGGTCCAGTCCCTCGCGATCGTGGACGATCTCGTTCGTCGACGCCGCGAGGGTGGTTCGTGACCGTGAGCGGGCGATCACCGGGGTGATCCAGGGAACGGCTGAGGCGACTCGTCCGGCCCGGGACGCTCGACCCTGACTTGGCCGCCGTGATCCGAGGCCGAGGGGGCTGCTCCGCGCCGGATGTGCCGCGGTAGTCCTCAGGCCGGGGGGAGCGTGGCGGCCGCGGCGCGGATGAACGCCATGGCCGTCTCCAGGTCGCCGGGCTCGGACCGGTGCGTCAGTTCGCCGATCACACTCGCCACCGTGGCTGCCAGGACGCGGGGTGCGAAGTCGTCGGGGCGCCACCCCTGTTCCTCGGCGAGGAGCCGGGCGCCGTCCTGGATCACCTCGGTCAGTCGCCCCCTGCACAGGCCCTTGAGCTGAGGATTGGCCTGGAGCATACGGTCATGGAGCTGGTCGAAGTCGCCCTGGGCCCCTTGCTGTGCGCGCAGCCACTGCTCCACGGTGTCGAGGATTCCCTGCCCCTGGGGCCGTGCGTGCAGAGCCCCCGCCAACTGGTCGACGAACGCGTTGAAGTGTGCCATCGCCAACTCGAGCTTCGACGGGAAGTAGAGCGTGACGGTGCGGGGTGACACCTCTGCCGCCTCGGCGATGTCGGCAATGCTCGTCGCGTCGAAGCCTCGCTGCGCGAACAGTTCGTAGGCCGCGGTAAGGATCGCTTCTCTGCGCCGCGCCTTGCTGCGTTCCCTGAGGCTGTCACCCATGCCAGCAGGTTACCACCCATAGTTATTTTACAGCGGGTGGTAAAAATGCGTTACGCTGCAAATCGGCGGGCGTGCCGTCCGTTCTGGCCCGCCGCTGTGCACTTCTGCACCCTCTTCTCCCCTTGATCAGGGTCTCGACCAGATCTGTTAGGAACGCATCGATGGCCTCACGCCTGTACACCTGGGCGCGCTGGGTGGTTCGCCGCCGCCGCTGGGTGATAGCCGCCTGGATCCTCCTGCTCGCCGTCGTCGGCGGCCTCGGAGCGACCCTGCACGGAAAGACGTCCACCGAGTTCACGGTCCCGGGCGTGGAAGCGCAGCGGGCGCAGGACCTGCTCAAGGAGAAGTTCCCGCCCGCCGCCGGCGGCGTCGTCCGGATCGTCGTCGCCGCCCCGAAGGGGAGTGCCGTCACGGATCCGGGGGAGCGGAAGGCCCTCGGCGCAGCCCTGCGCAAGGCCGCGGAGGTGCCCGGTGTGGTCGCCGTGTCCCAGCCGGTCTCCAGCGGCACGATCTCGGCCGACGGGCGGATCGCGTACTCCGATGTCCGCTTCCGGCAGGAAGCCGCCGAAGTGCCGCAGACGGCCAAGGACGACCTGTCCACCGTGATGGAGCCCGTGCGAGAGGCCGGTCTGCAGGTCGAGCTGGGCGGCTCGGCCATGCTCCCGCAGACCAAGGCGGGCGGGCCCGCCGAGCTGGCCGGCGTCGCGATCGCCTTCGCGATCCTCGCCGTTGCCCTGGGTTCCCTCGTGGCGGCCGGACTGCCGCTGGTCACCGCCCTGGTGGGCGTCGGAGTGGGTGTGCTCGGCACGATGTTCGTCTCCCGCTTCGTGACGATGACCGGCACCGCGACCACGCTGGCGCTGATGATCGGTCTCGCGGTCGGCATCGACTACGCCCTGTTCGTCATCTCGCGCCATCGCGAACAGCTCCAGGACGCCGAAGCCGACTGGGAGGAGTCGATCGCGCGGGCCACCGCCACGGCGGGCGGCGCGGTCGTCTTCGCCGGCGCGACCGTGGTCATCGCGCTGGCGGCCCTGGCCATCACCGGCATTCCCTTCCTGACCGTCATGGGCCTCGCGGGTGCCGCGACCGTGCTCGTCTCCGTCCTCGTCGCCATCAGCCTGCTTCCGGCCGCCCTCGGCGTGTTCGGTGAGCGGCTGCGCCCGCGCCGGCGGGAGCGGGCAGGGAAGCGCCGTCAGGGCTCTCCCGGCGCCTGGGGGCTGGCCTGGGCGCGAACGGTGACCCGCGCACCGATCGCGGTCCTGCTCGTCGGCGTCGTGGGCCTGCTGGCCGTCGCCCTGCCGGCCCGCGACCTGCGCCTGGGCTTGCCCAGCTACGCTTCGCAGCCCGACACGAGCACCCAGCACCGTAGCTACGAACTGCTCACCGAGGGATTCGGTCCCGGTTTCAACGCCACCCTGATGACCGTGGTCGACACCGGCGGAATCCCGAAGGGCCAGCGCCAGGCCACCGTGTCCGCACTGCGCGGCAAGCTGTCCGCGGACAAGGACGTGACCGTCGTCTCGGATCCGGTGCCCAGTCCGGCCGGCGATCTGACGGTCATGGCCGTCGTCCCCAAGTCGAGCCCGGACGCCCAGGCGACCACCGACCTGGTGCACCGTCTGCGCGGGAACGCGGCGATGGTCGCCGACGCGGGCGGCACGCTCTACGTCACCGGCCAAACGGCCATGGCCATCGATGTCGCCGGCAAGCTCGCCGACGCCCTGCCGCTGTTCATCGCCGTCATCGTCATCCTGGCCCTGATTCTGCTGACCATCGCCTTCCGGTCCGTGCTGGTGCCCATCAAGGCCGCACTGGGCTTCCTGCTCTCGGTCGGCGCCGGCCTGGGCGCCTCGGTCTGGGTCTTCCAGCAGGGGCACCTGAACGGCCTGCTCGATGTGGCCGCGACCGGGCCGGTCCCCAGCTTCCTGCCCGTGCTCCTGATCGGCGTGCTCTTCGGACTCGCCATGGACTACGAGGTGTTCCTCGTCAGCCGGATGCGTGAACACCATGAACACTTCGGGGATCCGGCCGAGGCCATCGCCCAGGGCGTCTCCCGTAGCGCACGGGTCGTGGTGGCCGCCGCGCTCATCATGGTCGCGGTCTTCGGCGGGTTCGTCTTCAACGAGGACCCGATCATCAAGGCCATCGGCTTCGCTCTGGCCTTCGGCGTGTTCGTCGACGCCTTCCTCGTCCGTATGACGCTGGTGCCGGCCGTCATGGCGCTCCTCGGTCGGCACGCCTGGCGGATGCCCCGATGGCTCGGCCGGCTGGTGCCGGATGTCGACATCGAGGGCGCACGGCTGCCGAGCGCCTCCTCGGTCTCGAAGTCCGAAGCGGGCACGGGGCAGCCGGACGAGAAGGCGGCACTGCGCGTCTGACACCTTCAGAGATCACGAACGAGCCGGGGTCGGCCACCCGCACGGGTGTGGCCGACCCCGGCTCGTTCGTGTCGGCGCACGGCGTGTCGCACGCGCGGACCGGTCTCGGTCGGAGGGGTCACAGCGGGCAATGTTGACACTGCACACTCTTCTTGCCTAATGTGTGTAGAGTAAACATTGCCCCCTGGGTAATCGGGCAAAAGCCGTCATTCGATTCCTGTCTCGGTATCGTGTGCACCCTGCCGTTACGCGCGGCGGAAACGCTGTGCGCCTGTCCGGGATGCCTGTGGGGCCATGCAGCTCAGTCATGTGATCGGAGTGCCATGAAGGCCGTATCCATCAAAGAACCCGGCGGTCCCGAAGTCCTGGAGTGGACCGAGGTCGCAGATCCGACGCCCGCCGCCGGCGAGGTGGTCATCGACGTGGTGGCCAGTGCCCTCAACCGGGCGGACGTGATGCAGCGTTGGGGGCTCTACCCGCTGGCGCCGGGTACGTCCCCCTATCCGGGGCTCGAGGTGTCCGGCCGTATCAGTGCCCTCGGTGATGGAGTGACCGGATGGCAGGTGGGCGACGAGGTGTGCGCACTGCTGACCGGTGGCGGCTACGCCCAGAAGGTCGCCGTACCGGCGGGCCAGTTGCTCACGATCCCCAAGGGGATCGACCTCGTCGAGGCGGCGGCCCTTCCCGAGGTGACCGCGACCGTCTGGTCGAACATCGTCATGACCGCGCAGCTGAAGAAGGGCGAGACGCTGCTCGTCCACGGCGGGCTCGGCGGCGTCGGCACCTTCGCCGTCCAGATCGCCAAGGCTCTCGGCGCCCGCGTCGTCACCACGGTCGGCGGCCCCGAGAAGGTCGCACGAGCCCTGGAGCTCGGCGCAGATGTGGCCATCGACTACCGCACTCAGGACTTCACCGAGTTCGGCCCCTACGACGTCATCCTTGACGTGATCGGCGGCGACTACCTGGAGCGGAACATCCGCTCCCTCGGCCCGGACGGCCGCCTGGTCGTCATCGGTCTGCAGAACGGCCTCGAGGGTCAGCTCAACCTGGCCGAGATCGTCTTCAAGCGCGTCTCCGTTTTCGGTACCACGCTGCGTACCCGGTCGAAGGAGCAGAAGGCCGAGATCGTCGCCGAGGTGCAGGACAAGGTCTGGCCGATGATCGAGAGCGGGGCCGTCCACCTGCTCATCGACAAGACCGTGCCCATGTCCGAGGCGGCCGAAGGCCACAGGCTGATGGAAGCCGGCGGCCACGTCGGCAAGATCCTGCTCGTGAACGAGTAGCACGCCTCGGGGGAGACCGCCTCCGAGAAGTCCCAACGAAATGATCTCCACGGTGGTCGGATCACTCCGGGACCGATGATCCGGGGGTGCTTGGTGGCTCGGCCGAAGCCACGGCACGTCGAGGACGAGCTGTGGGCGGTGTTCGAGCCACTGCTGCCCAGAGGCGAGCGTCGAACGCGGCATCCGGGGCGCAAGCGGCCTCCGGACCGGCTGGTGCTCCTGGGCGTCCTGTTCGTGCTGCACACCGGGATCGCCCGGGAGTGTCTGCCGCAGGAATGCGGCTGCGGCTCGGGCGCGACCTGCCGGCGCCGCCTGGCCGAGTGGACCGAAGCCGGTGGGCGGCCCCGGCTGCGCGAGGTCCTCCTCGCCAAGCTCCGCAGCGCGAATGCCCTGGACTTCTCCCGTGCGGCCGTCGACGGCTCCCCCATCCGGGCGTTCAAGGGGGACCCAGGGCTGGACGAAGCCCCGTCGACCGGGGCAGGACGGGCAGCAAACACCCTCCGATCACCGACGCCACCGGCATCCCACTCGCTGCCACCCTGACCGGCGGCAACCGTGACGACGTCACCCAGCTGATCCCACCGCTCCAGGCGGTACCGCCCGTGCGGGGCAAGCGCGGCCGGCCCAGGCGCCGCCCAGACGTGGTGCTCGGCGGCCGCGGCTACGACCACAACAAGTACCGTCGGATGGTCCGGGATCTCGGCGTGAAGCCACGGATCGCTCGCCGGGGCACCGAACACGGCTCCGGACTGGGCACCCGACGCTGGGTCGTCGAGCGTGCGTTCGCCCACCCGCACCGTTTCCGCCGCCTGCGGATCCGCTGGGCGATACGCGACGACATCCACGAAGCCTTCCTCATCCTCGGATGCGCACTGATCTGCTGGCGACGCCTGAACTCAGTTGTCGCCCGCTAGTTCTTCTGCAGGGTACGGGTGACACCCGCGATGACGGCGGTCGTCAGCACCCAGCCGAAGGCGATCAGCAGGTAGGCCAGCCACTGGAGGCTGTCGTTCGACCAGTACCAGGCCGTGCGCTGACCCAGACCACCGATGGGGATCAAGAGGTCGAGCGTGTAGACGAGGGGCTGGAACGGGGCGCCTTCGCCCGTTTTCACCGGGATGGGAGAGTGCGCGCCGAAGACCAGGGCGCCCAGCAGGGTCAGTGTCAGGAGCCAGACGCCTGCCAGCCATGGCCGGTAGCCATAGCCAACGGTCGCGTCGAGCAGGTGCCCCCAGGCGCGCGCGGGCAGGGGCAACGCGCGGCGCCGGTGACGCTGTTTCGCCAGGAGCACCCGGCGGGCGTCGTCGTCGTGGCCGGCCTTCCGGTACCAGCTCGCCAACTGCTCATACGGCTGCGGGCTGTAGCCCGGGCTGCGCCGTATCCACGCCACACGGCGGGCCACGGAGTCCCGCTGCCCCACCGCCTCCCGCCGCTCGCCGGCCTCTGCCACCTTGATGGAGCCGTAGACGAAGCCGTCCAGCTCGACCACGTCCGGCCAGCTGTGCTCGCTGTCGTGGAGGTAGGACACCTGCGCACCCCGCAGGTCCACGGTGCCGGCCGGTAGCCGGGCGAGTGTGAAGTCGAAGTCGACGGCCTGCATCAGCAGGGCGGTGAAAGAGGGGCCGCGGCCGTCGGGCGGCCCGTTCAGGACGGCTCCTTCAAAGGTCAGGTTGTCCGAGATCCGGGCGCCCCGCAGCCGTACGGTCCCGTTCGCGGTGAACCCGTCGGAGAAGTCGATCGTGGAGGCCACGGCGTTGTCCAGGGCGAGCGCCACCCCACGCCGGCCGGGGCGTTCCAGTCGTGCGCCCCGCATGTGCAATCCGCCGGGCAGCTGTGCCCCCATGAGACGGACTTCACCATGCGCCACGAATCCGTCCACGCAGTAGACACCGCCCGCCGCGACCAGTCCGCCAGCGGACACCGCCCATTCCTCGGGTGCGGTGATGTCGGCGCCGCTGAGGTTCACGGCGCCGCTCACGTGGGCGTTGATGAGCGACAAGGCGGTGACCCTGCGGTGCAAGGGCGAGGCAGAGCCGCTTTCCAGGCGCGAGCGCCGCAGGTCGAGGCGCCCCTCGATACGGATCAAGCCGGCTTCCACGCCTGGCACTCGGCTGCCCACGATCGCGATCGACTGGGTCGACGCACCGGAGAGGTCCACGCCCTCCTCGAACCAGCAGTCCTCGAGCCAGAGGGCGTGAGCGATCTGCGCGCCGGCCAGGTCGAGGTGCCCGGATATCCGCGCCCCGGCGAGCCTCAGGCACGCGACGGCGCCCGGCTGCGCGGTGTTCGCGCCCAGCAGGAGCGCCGTGATCACGACGGCCCGGACCGTCCGCCCCGGGCCCCACCCCCCACCCTCGGCGACACGGTCGTCCTCGGGCACGCCCCTGCGCAGGTCCACGCCGCGTCCCTCGGGGAACGCGTCCCACAGCTCACGCTCCGGTGAAGTCAACTCGTCGTATGAGAGCACTCATGCAGAGTAGTGATCTTCCTTCGCGCTCGCCTTACCCCACCGCGCACGGATCGGAGGGCAGCCCCTTCCGTCAGGAGTTCCAGGTCCGTGAACCGACGCTCCGGTGTCGCAGAGGGAAGGCAGGCTCATGGCCGGCCTCCCTCCAGGCACGCGAACGACTGACAGGTCCTGAACGCGCCGCTCGCGCGCGTCGACGGCGACCATGCGGATCATGAAAACGGTCGGTTCTCGGCACTCCGGTCGTTCTCACCGAAGGAGGCGCGAACGGCCAGGAGCGCCACGCTGATGTCGGCTGCCGTGCGCGGATCGGAGAGGGACCGGCCTGTCAGTTCTTCGACACGGCGCAACCGATAGCGGACTGTGTTGGGGTGGACGAAGAGGCTCTGCGCGGCGCCCCCGGCCGAGCCGGAAGCGGCGAACCAGTGTTCCAGAGTCCGCAGTAGCCGGGAGCGTTCCGCGGCGGGAAGCTCGAGCACCGGCTGCAGGACGGTCCTCATCAAGTGCGCGGACTCGGCGGGCGCGGCGGCGACCACCATGGCCAGCGGATTGTCATCGAAGCGGGCCACCCCGGGGCCCGCACTCGGTGCGGGCAGGGCCAGACTGGCGAAGCGCAGCGCCTGGGGTGTGTCCCGCAGGGTGCGGAAGCGCGGACTGAGACCCATGCGTGCGCCGGACCGCCGCAGGATCCGCAGGCACGCCTTCTCCGAGGAGTCGGCCGGCAGCGCGATCAGTGCGTGCTGTCGGCCGGGCGACGGTCTCCAGGCGGCCGGGAGCCTCGCCTCGAGCAGCGCGGACTCGATCCCGGCGAGCCACTCCCGGTCCGGCTCCTCGGCCTCGGCGACGGCCACCACGTAGGGCCCTTGCTCCGGCAGGCCCAGCTCGCGGGCCGCCTCCCACCGCATGCTGTCGGTGACGACGCCCGAGAACAGCGCCTCCACCAGAGCGGAGCGCCGCGCCTGCACACGGGAGGTCAGATGTGCGGCCGTCTGCCGGTAGGCCGCCACCACCGCTTCGGCCAGCAGTCCGAAGAGGGACCAGAACTCCGCCGACTCCGACACCAGTTGATCGTCTGACACCTCGGGATGCAGGCGAGCCTCCGCGAGGATCTCCGTCCACAGCAACTCGGTGCCGATCCGGTACGCGTGCAGTGTGTCCGCGAGCGGAACGCCCTGCTCGGCGCGGACCCGGCCGGTCTCCCGCGCCGAACTCGCGTTCAGGGCGCCCCCATGGCGGAGACGGCTCAGGACGAGGTCCGCGTTGGTGGCGCAGGAGCGGCCCAGCGAATCGAGAGTGATCAGTGACTCGTTGTGGTAAGGCACCACGTTCGAGCGGATCCGCAGCGCCATGCGCTCGGCCAGTTCCGGAAGCCTCGTCTGGAGAACCGCTGCCACGCCTGGAAGTGCCATTCCTGCAGCTTAATGGCACAGGATTGTGGTCAGGAACAAAAGGAAGGGCTGAATGCTGTCACGTAGTCCATAGGGCGCGGCCCGCACGCGGCGGCAAGATGTCGGCGATGTAAACATCTCGCGGCATCATGTAACGGAGGCGGGTCATGGCCAATCTGGCAGCGTTCCTCGAAGAGACGGCGCAGCGGCACCCCAACCATCCCGCGCTGCGCCTGGGGGAGCAGCTCATCACCTACAGGGAGCTGGACGAACGCAGCGCCCGCGCCGCCACCCTGCTCAGGTCCGCGGGAGTCCGGCCGGGCGACCGGGTCGCCCTGATGCTGCCCAACGTCCCGGAGTTCGTCGTCCTCTACTACGGAGCCCTGCGCGCCGGCGCGGTCGTGGTTCCGATGAACCCCCTTCTGAAGACCAGGGAGGTGGAGTTTCACCTTGCCGACTCCGGCGCCGTCCGGCTCTTCGAGTGGTACCAGGCACCGGGTGAGGGGAAGCAGGGGGCAGCCGCTGCCGGCGTGGAGCACACGTCCGTGGAGCCCGCCTCGTTCGCCGCGGCACTGGCCGGGCACGAGCCGCTGCCGGAGGTCGTCGACACCGACGGCGAGGACATGGCCGTCCTGCTGTACACCTCCGGAACCACCGGTCGCCCCAAGGGAGCCGTCCTCACCCACGCCGGACTGCGGCACAACACCGAGGTCAACGGCGTCCATGTGCAGCGGCTGACCCCCGAGGACGTGGTGGTGGGCTGTCTGCCGCTGTTCCACATCTTCGGGCAGATCTGCACCATGAGCGCCGCCGTCCGCAGCGGGGCCTCCCTTGTCATGATTCCCCGTTTCGACCCCCAGGCCGTTCTGGAGGCCGTCGCCCGCGAGCGAGCCACTGTCTTCGAAGGCGTGCCGACGATGTACGCGGCGCTTCTGCAGACCCCGTCCAGCGCGGACGTGTCCACCCTGCGCATGTGCATCTCCGGCGGCGCGTCACTGCCCGTGGACATCCTCCAGCGCTTCGAGCAGCGTTTCGGCTGTCAGGTGCTCGAGGGCTTCGGCATGTCCGAGACCAGCCCCGTGGTCACGTTCAACCACCCCGACCGACCGCGCAAGGCCGGGTCCATCGGCACTCCGATCCAGGATGTGGAGGTGAGGCTCGTGGACGCCAAGGGGAACGACGTGGCCGCCGGAGAGATCGGCGAACTGGCCGTCCGGGGGCCCAATGTGATGAAGGGGTACTGGAACCGGCCCGCGGAGACCGAGGCGGCCATCCCCGACGGCTGGCTCCGCAGCGGCGACCTCGCCCGGGCGGACGAGGACGGCTATCTGTACATCGTCGACCGCAAGAAGGACATGATCATCCGCGGCGGCTACAACGTCTACCCGCGAGAGATCGAGGAAGTGCTCCACGAACACCCCGCAGTGGGAATGGCCGCGGTGCTCGGCGTTCCACACGCAGAACTGGGGGAGGAGGTCACCGCGGTGGTCGTGCTCCGCCCCGGTGCGGAGGCCATGCCCGACGAACTGAAGGGGTACGTCAAGGAGCGCGTGGCGGCCTACAAGTACCCGCGCCAGGTGTGGATCGTGGACGCGCTTCCGATGGGGCCGAGCGGCAAGATCCTCAAGCGCGAGATCACTGTGCCGGTGCGCTGACATCGCATCTGACGCGCCGCGCACTGCGCGCGTTCACGGTCGTCTCCGCGTGCGGCCGCCCCCCCCCGCATGGCCCGGGCCGCGATGCGGGCGCCGGCTGCCACGGCCAGGATGGGTCCACGGTGGACCGCTGGGGGCCGGGAGGCGGAGAGGGCAGGACTGTCCGGCAAGGTCTGCGTCATCGACGGTGCTGCCTGCCCGACGGCGGGGCGGTCGCGGACCGGCCGTGGCCGGCCGAGCACGAGGAGGAGGGCGGGGGCGAAGCAGAGCGGTTTCGACCGGTCCGTTGGCGCCGGGTGGTGAGACGCCGGACCGCCGGACTGGTCGATGCCTGTGCGTGCCGGGCGATGGCCGCTCGAGCGATCCCCGTTCAGCGCACTCCGGCTGCCTTCATGATCCTGAGCGCGCTGGTCAGGAGGGTGGCCCAGGTTTCGGGAGAGATGCGGGCCGGCGGGTAGAAGCCTTGGAGGCGCTGGTGGGCGACGTTCTGGGCTTCGGTGTACTTGAGGATGCCGTCGGCGCCGTGGCGACGGCCGAGTCCGGAGTCGCCCATGCCGCCCATGGGGGCGTCGATGCTTCCCCAGGCCGCGGCGAAGGCTTCGTTGACATTGACGGTGCCTGCGTGGATGCGGGCGGCGACGGCCCGGCCGCGGGCGCCGTTGCGGGACCAGACGCTGGCGTTCAGTCCGTAGGGGGTGGAGTTGGCCAGCTGGATGGCTTCGTCGACGTCCTGGTAGGGGTAGATGGAGACGACGGGGCCGAAGGTCTCGTGGTCGTGGAGCGTCATGTCGGGGGTGACGTCGGTGAGGATGGTGGGTTCGTAGAAGAGCGGGCCGAGGTCGGGGCGGGCCGTGCCGCCGGCGAGGACGGTGGCGCCCTTGGCGACGGCGTCGTCGACGTGTGCGGTGACGGTCTTGAGCTGGGAAGGGGTGGTGAGGGAGCCGACGTCGACGCTGTAGTCGTACGATGCGCCGATCTTGAGCTTCTTGGTGCGTGCGACGAAGGCGGCTGTGAACTGGTCGCGGATCGACTCGGCCACGTAGAGGCGTTCGATGGAGACGCAGAGCTGGCCGGCGGAGGGGAAGCAGGCGTTGACGGCGCCCTCGGCGGCCTTCTCCACGTCGGCGTCGTCCAGGACGATCATGGCGTTCTTGCCGCCGAGCTCGAGGGAAGCGCCGATCAGGCGCTTGCCGGCGTCGCTCGCGATCTGGCGTCCGGTGGCGGTGGAGCCGGTGAACATCATGTAGTCGGCGTTGTCCATCAGGGTGCCGCCGATGGAGCTGCCGCGGCCGATCACGATCTGCCATACGCCTGCCGGGAGTCCGGCCTCGTGCATCAGGTCGAGGGACCACAGGGCCGTGAGCGCGGTCTGGGTGTCGGGCTTCTGGACCACGGCGTTGCCGGCCATCAGAGCCGCGATGGTGTCGCTGGCGGCCATGCTCAGCGGGTAGTTCCACGGGGAGACGACCGCGACGACGCCCTTGGGGTGGCGCAGTTCGGTGGTGTGGGTGAGCAGGGGGATGGCGCCGCGACGGCGCTTGGGGCCGAGGTACCTGGCGGCGTTGCGGGCGTAATAGCGGGAGACGACACCGATGTCGACGACTTCGAGGAACGCGTCGCGGCGGGTCTTGCCGTTCTCCGCCTGCATCAGGTCAAGGACCTCGTCCTGGCGGGCGAGGACCAGGTCGTGGAAGCGCAGCAGGATCTTCTTGCGCTCCGCGATCGGCGTGGCCGCCCAGGACTTCTGCGCGATCCGGGCCCGCCTGAAGGCGGCCTCGACATCATCAGGAGTGGAGACCGGCAGGTCGGCCAGGGGGACGCCGGTGTAGGGGGCGCTGGTGGTGACCCGCGCCGCGTCCGGCGCGGCCGAGACCCGCGCGGTCAGCTGCTTCAGCAGGGTCGGGGTGAGGGATAGGGGAAGGCCGAGGCCCCGCGTGGCAGTGGGGCGGGTGGCGTGGTCGGTGACCATGGCAGAACTCCTTGTCCGCTGCTACTTGTTCCTGCTCCGGACCGAGGTGGGTACGGGCATGTGGAGGGCAGCCTGGCCCTCGGTCATGACGTCGAACTGGATGGTCCGCTTCGGCTGGAGCGAACGCAGATCGTCGGACATCCGGCCCTCACCGAGCTGGAGGTTGATGCCGCTGGTGCTGCGCGTCGTGCCGGCGTTCAGCACGTGGGTCTGGTTCAGAGTGGAGTGCCAGGCGCCGTTGATCGAGGTGTACGAGGTGAGCGAGCTGACGCGCTCCCCGCTCAGGTGGGGCCGCTGGGCCGGGGTGTTCGCCCGGAGCGCCAGGTCGACTCCGCCGGCGTCGTTGGCCACCCGGGCCGTCGTCCGGTGCGCGTCGATGTCGACGTCCAGGCCGGTGACCCACTTCGGGAAGCCGTAGCCGTCGTGGCCCCGGACCTGCGCGATGTCCGTGCTCACGGGAAGGGACAGCACGTACGAGTCGAGGTGCTCGTTCTTCAGGCCGGAGACGAGGTCGAAGAAGCCGAGCTTTCCGTGCCGCGCGGGCTTGACCGCGATGCCGACGGCGGCCTCGGTGTAGAAGTCGATGTCGCACACGTCGTACCGGAAGAACATCACCGACACCAGGCCGAGGCCGGGCACGATCTCCAGCGGCGAGAGCTCCTCGGGGAGGCGGGCGCGGATCGCCCGGGACGGCGCGACCATGGTGAGGCGGGCGGTGGACATCGTGTAGTAGAAGTTCGGCGTGAGCGTCGAGCCGATCGGAGAGTCGACCTTGATCTTGGGCAGCCGGCGGAAGAAGTCCACGCTGCTGACGCGGGGGTCGCGGGCGATCTCGTCGAGATCGGGGTTCATCCGGTAGCGGTCGTACATGCCGCCCTTCGGGACCGCGACCTCGCGGCCGCCCAGGTCGACCTTGACGGTGTTCTCCTGCGTCGAAGACATGGCGGGGCTTCCTCACTCTCATGTAAGCGGTGTACACAAACCGTAGAGGGCGATGTGAGCACCGTCAACAATGGGGGGCGAGATTCTTGCGGGCGGATTTCGGTTGACGGCTCTATCGGCCTGGACTGAGCCGGCGGTACGCGGTGGAGAGGATGTGGGACCAGACCGTGTTCACGGTTCCTGGCTGCTCGTCCTCTGGCCCGGCGGGCGGTGGTGCGTCCGAAGCGCGGGGATCCGGCGCGCTCGTGATGTCCGGCCCGTCGCCCTCCGTGTGCCGGCCTCCGGGTGGGTGTGGACGTTCGGGCAGGGCGTCCATGGGATCCCCTGGAGCGGCCGGGTTCTGGATCGGTTCTGGCATCGTCGCGCTCTCGCGTCGGGGGGATGGTCGTTCGAGTTCTCCCGGTACGGTCTGTCGCCCGAGCGTCTTGCGGCCCGGGCGGCCACCGTCCAGTGTCGGTGCGGCGACGGCGGCTGCCCGTCCGGACGCTGACCGCCACGGGTCGTGTTCTCCTTCCTCGCCGCCTTCGCGATCCGATTCCTCGGCACCCGCCCCGAGCGCGGAGTCGGCGGCGAGAACAGCTCGCTCGTCATCCCGTTCCCCTCTTCCCTCTCGATCACCTACGATGTATGCACCATTCACATTAAGGCATTGATGTAATCGTCGTAAACATCGAGGGGTGTGGAGTGCGTCGCCGACGGGCGACGCGCCCTATGGGCGGCTCCGAGCGGAAACGGCTGGGCCCACCGGCGCCGTGAGGGTGTCGGTGGGCCCAGGCGTGTGCGCCACTTCCTCGTGTGCGGTGGGGACGGGTGCGTGTCGGCACACCGTAGGAAGATGCAGGTCAGGGGCACATGTGGTGAGGCACCATAGGTCGGGAGTCGCCTGTGCGCGCGGGCGCCATGCCGACTCGGGGGACGAGCGGTTCCGGGGCTCGCAAGTGATTGAATCCAGCGCTGCCGGGACGCGTGGTTCTGGGTGACGGGACAGTGTGGTGCTGACTCCCGTGCTGGTGAGGTGCTGACCAAAAGCCCACGTCATCGCCCGTGGTCGCGCCTCCCGTGCTGACTACGCGCGGAGTCTCCTGGGTACGCGGGCATCGGCGAAGAAGCCGTGCACAGCCTCCGAGTGCGTCAGCGGCGGAACCCGCGTTCGGGTGAGCGCGGGTTCACGTTGAGGAAATCCTCGAACCACTCGTCCGGTCGCAGGGCGGCTGGGATGGGGCAGGACCCCTGCAAGCACATCATCGCGTCCGGGTTGTCGCTGTGTCGGCGGTCGTACAGCCGCAGTACGTCGTGATCAGGGAAGAACAGCTCCGAGCAGGCGTCGAAGTCGTAGTCGTCGCGGTGCGTGGGCAGTGTCGTGCGGGACGGGGAGTCCTCTCCGAAATCCACGCCCTCGGGTGCGTCGTCGAGAGCGAGATGGAGAACCATCTCCTCGGCCGCGCACAGGGGCTGAGGCCACTTGCCGCGGGCGAGGTCGCCCGCCAGGTCGTCGCAGGCGCGGGCCACGCCGCGCCGCCACTGCCGGCCTTGGTGCCAGGTCACGCGCGGTAGACGGGAGAAGAAGCCCCAGGTGCCGTCATCCCCCTCGATGACGGGCCGGTCCTGCAGCTCTGCCACGTCGTCGTAGGCCGTGTCCGCCAGCCATACGAGCGCGCCGAAGAGCCGGTCGGCGGTGCGCGGGGTGAGCCACCAGCCGCACTTCTCGCAGTCCTCCTTCTCGCAGCCGCAGGCGGCAGGGCGGGGGAAGAGGGAGGCGAAGTCCGGCTGCGGCTCCTTGCGCGCGGGCGGTCCGTCGGCCATGCGCTGCGGTGCGGCGTGCGGGTTGGGGACCTGGCGAAGCCGCCAGCCCGCCCCGAAGGTGACGCGGATGGGCTCGGTGGACCAGTCGACGACTTCGTCGCCCCGTGCGGACAGCAGCAGGTGGCCCTCCTGCGCGTCCGTCAGGCAGTCCGTCCCGGGCAGCTCGCCGGTTGTCTCCACGGCGAACATGACGGCGCCCACCAGGTCGTCCGGATCGTCCTCGTCCAGCTCCTCGTCCGGCAGCGGCTCCCAGCCACAGGCTGTCGCGGCGTTGAGTGCCTTGGCCCGGTCGTACACGTGGAACTCGCGCAGCTGCACCATCCGGACCACCGGACCGGGCAGGTCGGCCAGCCGGGCATCGCTCGGCGAGCGGGTCGCAGAAATGGGCAGCTCCTCCTGGCCGTCCTCATGCACCCAGTCGAGGGGATCGTCGGCGGGCCAGGTGAATATCGTCGACGCGTTGGTGGGCCATACGCCTGCACGAGCCCGCTCAAGAGCCTGCCGGAAGGAAGCGGCGGGGGCATCCGGCAGCGCCGTGACGATCTTGTGTGCCGTGGCCTGCTGGCGCGGGGTGAGGGCGCCGTGGAGGGCGGAGAGGGAGAGCAGGAGCGCAGCATGCTGGGCCAAGAGCGCGTCGCGGCAGGTCAAGACGGTCTGCAGGCAGGTGGGCCCGGCCGGGTGCGCCAGCAGCACGAGTACTCGGCTCTTGCTGCTCGAGTGCTCGCACAAGAAGTCACGGGGCACGGCAGATGCGGATGCCTGGACGGCGGTCATAGCGAAGCTCCAACGGTGCGCGGTCAGCCGAAGTTGACGGCAGAGGAGGAGGGGAGCTGCTGGTGGGCGCGGTGCAATCGCATCTCCGGACAGCGTGGAAGTCTGATTCGACTGGTGTCATCGGTACGAGCGACGACCCGGGTCCGAACACTGACTCTAACGCGTGGATTCGTATGTGCGCAGGCGGTTTCGGCCAATCACTGGTGTCCGAGGTGCGGGTGTTCCGGCGACTCGCGAGCGCGCCGGCCGGCATGACTTGTCACATACTCACGGCCGGAGCGCGCAGGGCGTGGCAAGGGGGCGGCTCAGTCCGCGCCGCGGATGAGGGGCCCCGTCCCCGGGCGACCAGAGGCGGGGCTCGGCGCCTGTGCGGAACGGCGGGCGGGCGTCACCACCGGCTGCTGCGGTCGCCCCGGTGGGCGCGCCGGGCCGCGGGTCGGTTCCCGAGGTCGAGGGAGGTCTCGTAGGTGTCCGGAACGGTGGGCCGGTCTGTCGCTGCCAGGCCGGAGCAACTGTACGGACGACGGCAGCGTCGAAGAGCGCCTCCTTCCGTCTGGGCGGGTTGACCGTAGGTCAGGCGCGGTCTGCACATCTCATTCTGAAATGATCAGCAAGCGATTGAAAATTAGGCATCCCGGACCCCGAAATGCGTTGAAACGTTTCGGCGTTGACCGTCTCCTGGGAACTATTTTCCCATGATTCATTTCGTCGTCGGCTCCTCCATCCCGTGCGCCTTAGTCCGAAAACACCCTGTCAATCTCGTTGAAAAATGGAGCGCCATGGTGTCTCCGGGCGTCCGACCGGGGGCGGAGTGCGACGATCGGTGCAGCTGGGGCTCTCCTATGTGATCGTTGTGCGTACGAAATGCGTCACTATCGAAAAGGTAGTTGATCGGGTTAACGTGGCTCCTGGAACAGCGTGAACAGTCACTCAGGGAGATGCATGAACTCCTTATCCGTGATATCCGCTCCGGCGGTGCGGAATGCTGGCAGTTTGAATGTGACGCGGGAGGGGGCATGATGAAGGGGATGCCGCCGGTGGCCCCGCCTGCTGGTCCCGGTTCGTACGGAACGCGGCGAACCGTGCTGCTGGAACGCGAGGAACAACTCGACCGCGTCCGGGCGTGGTTGGCCGCCCCGCAGCCGACGGGGCAGGTGTTCCTGCTGGAGGGGACGGTGGGCGCGGGCAAGACGGAGTTCCTGCGCGAAGTCACGGAGAACGCCCAGTCCGTCGAGGTCATCCCGCTGAATGCCGTCTGCTCCTTCGAGGAGAGGGATCTGCCGTTCGGGGCCCTCAGCCAACTGTTCGGCAGCCCGGCGCTCCCCACGGAACTGCGCAGCCGCATCTCGCCGGTGCTGCGCCGGCTCATGAGGTCGACCCGGCCCGAGAGCATGCACGAGGCCGTGGAGCGCAACAGGGCCGACATCTGGTACGACCTCTTCCTGCCCGTCATCGAACTGGCCGCCACCACACCGGTCGTGGTGTGCGTGGATGATGTCGACCACATGGACGCCGCGTCGCAGCAGTGCTTGTTGTACCTGGTCCGCCGGCTGTCCTCGGCACCGCTCCTGATGGTGTTCACCGAGCGCGCCGAGCCGTGCGGGACCCACCGTCCGTTCCACGCCGAACTCTTGCGCCAGTCCTCCGTCCTGTCCGCCCGGCTCACACCGCTCTCCCCGGAGTCCGTGCGCACCCTGATCGGTCTGCGGCTCGGCGGGGAGGCGGCCCGCGAGCTGAGCGACACGTTCATCACCCACAGCGGCGGCAACCCCCTGCTGCTCGACGCCCTGATCCACGACGAGCAACTCGGCGCCGAAGCCGGCCCACAGGGTTTCAGGCGGGCGCTGTTGAACTGCCTGCACCGCAGCGGCCCCCCCACCCTGCGGGTGGCCCGCGCCATGGCGGTCTACGGCGACGACGCCTCACCGGAGGACCTCGGGGCACTGGTCGACACCGATGCGGTCACCGTCGAGCGGACGCAGCGCACCATGACCGAGGCCGGGCTGCTGTGGGCAGGCCGGTTCCGGCACGCGGAGGCCGCGCGCGCCGTGCTCGACGACCTGGCCCCCGCCGACCGGGAACAACTGCACCACCGGGCCGCTCGACTGCTCTACGACCAGGGTGCTCCGGCGGCCGACGCCGCGCATCATCTGGCCGAGGCCGGCCAGGTGTCGGAGCCCTGGGCGCTGCGCGTGCTGCTGGAGGCGTCTTCGGAGGCGCTGCTGCACGGCGAGGTGCAACGCACCCTGCGGTACCTGAACTCGGCACAACAGTCGTGCACGAACGAGAGGGACCGCTGGGAGGTCCGGGCCCGGCTCGCCCAGGCCGAATGGCAGCTCAGCCCCCCGGCATCGCTGCGGCACCTGATCGTGCTCACCGAGGCAGTCCGCAACGATCAACTGGATCCCCACGAGACGATGCTGCTCGTACGGCAACTGCTGTGGCTCCACCGTACGCAAGAGGCCGCCGAGATCCTTGCCCTGCTCCGCAACCGGGCGGCGCGTCCACCGTCCGCGGCAACCGCACTCAGGTCCGGCACGCCGAAGCCGCCGCTGGACATGAGCGACATGGAGATCTGGCTGGCCTGCACCTACCCGCCGCTCGCCGGACGGGTGCAGAGCGGGCCCGTGCCCACCGGCCCCGAGGGAGCGCCCACCACCCGGGGCCGGAGCTTCTGGCTGCAGTCGATCGGCGCGCTCTCCGGGGGCCTCGTCCGCAGGCGCACCGGCGAGACGCAGGAGTGGGCCTCGCACGTCCTCGGCCAGCTCGACCTCAACCACAACGCCCCCTGGGCCGAGGAAGCGACCCTCCTCGCGCTGATGTCTCTCGTCTACAGCGGCCGGCTGAGCGATGCCGCCAACCGGTGCCGGAGCCTGGACGAACGCCACAACGGGCGCCTCTCGCCGATGTGGCAAGGCGTCCTGGACGCAGCCGAGGCGGAGATCCGGCTGCGCCGAGGCGATCTCCGGGAGGCGGTCAAGCGCGGCACGTCGGCCCTGGAGCAGGTGTCCGTCCAGGGGTGGGGCACCGCCGTCGGCCTGCCGCTGGGCACACTGATCCTGGCTCACACCCGCATGGGGGAGTTCGACGAGGCCGCGGATCTCGTCAACCGGAGCATCCCCGACGAGATGTTCCAGAGCCGGTACGGACTGCACTACCTGTACGCCCGCGGGCACTACCACCTGGCCATGAACCGGACGCGCGCGGCGCTCGGGGACTTCCTCTCCTGCGGCGAACTCATGGGCAAGTGGGGACTGGACCTGCCCGGCATCGTGCCCTGGCGGAGCAGCGCGGCCGAGGCGTGGCTGCTGCAGGGCAACCGAGACCAGGCCAAGCGCCTGATGAAGGAACAGCTGACCCTTCAGGGGCCGGAGGACACCGTCAGCCGGGCGCTCGCCCTGCGCCTGATGGCCGTGTTCAGTTCGCTGGGGCAGCGCCCGCGCCTGCTGGGTGAGGCCGCGGACCTTCTGGAGGCGGACGGCTACACCTACGAACTGGGCAGGACCCTGTCCGACCTGGGCCGGGCCTACCACGCGCTGGGCAAACACCGCCGTGCGCGGGTGATCATCCGCCGTGCCTGGAGGGTGGCACACCTCTGCCAGGCGGAACCCCTGTGCAGGGAACTGCTGCCGGACACGAGCGCCGAGGCGGGCCTGACGGAGGACGAGGAGAGGACCACGGCCATCGCCTCGCTGACCAACTCCGAGCGCAGGATCGCCTCGATGGCGGTCATGGGGTACACCAACCGGGAGATCGCGGAGAAGCTGTTCATCACGCCCAGTACGGTCGAGCAGCACCTGACGCGGGTCTACCGCAAACTGGCCGTCAAGAACCGCCAGAGCCTGCCGGGCTACCTGCGCACCGACTCCGGCTGAACCGCCCGGCTCGACGACGCCACGCTCCGCATCGGCCGAGGACTCTCCGGATCCCCGCCCCCCGCTTCGGCCCTACCCCCGCGATGCGGTCCGCTCCACGATGCGGTGCGCGGCGCGCAACCCTTGCGCGGTGGCTCGTACGGCGTTCAGCGCCCGGGCGTCGGCGGCGCCACCGGCGATCTCGAAGGGGACCTCGGCCCGGTGGAGCAGGGCGACGACATCCCGTCGGCTCTCCTGACCCGTGGCGAGGACGACATGGTCGGCGGCGACCAACCGTCGTTCCCCCGCGGCTTCGACGACGACACCGTCCCGGGTGATCTCCTCGTACACGACGTCGGTGAGCAGGCGCACCCCGCCGGCGCGCAGTTCCTCCATGGCCACCCACCGGGTGGACGGTCCGATTCCGGTGCCGATCCTGTCGCCGCGCCGCATCACCGTGACCTGCCGCGGAGCACCTGCCGGGGCAGGTACGGTCCGTGACCCCGGAACCGCCCTCCGCGGCATGGTGATGCCGCGGGAGGAGAGGAACTCCTCCGGGGTGAGGGCGGCGGAGGAGCCGCTGGTGAGGAGGTGGGCCAGGTCGACGGCGATGCCACCGCCGCCGATGACGGCGACGCACGGGCCGAGCGCGTCGGGGTCCGCGAACACCTGGGCGTAGTCGAGTACATGCGGCAGTTCGACGCCGGGCAGGTCCGGCCGGCGGGGACGGACCCCGGTGGCGATGACCACTCCGTCCATGGCGCGCAGGAGAGGTACGTCCCGCGAACCGAAACGGTGCCCCAGGTACACGGGCACGTCCAGACCGTCGAGTTCCTGCACGCGCCGTCGTACGGTCGCGCCGAAGTCGGCTTTGCCCGGCACCCGGGCGGCCAGCCGGAACTGGCCGCCGGGCTCGTCCGCCGCCTCGTACACCTCGACCTCGTGCCCGAGCCTCGCCAGGGTGCGGGCCGCCTCAAGTCCCGCGACTCCCGCTCCGATGACGGCGTACCTGCCCCGGCGCGCGGGGGAGGGGCCGGCCGGGAAATCGCTCTCGTATCCCGCCCGCGGATTGACCAGGCAGGACACCCGCTCGGTGCCGAAGGACCGGTCGATGCACGCCTCGTTGCACGCGATGCAGAGGTCCACCGACGTGCTCGCCCCCGTACGGGACTTGCCGACGATGGCCGGGTCCGCGAGGAACGGGCGGGCCATGGCCACCAGGTCGACGTCGCCCGCGGCCAGCACCTCCTCGGCCTGCGCGAGCTGGTTGAAACGGTTCGAGGCGATGACGGGCACCGCGTCGTGCCCCGCCGTCCGCAGCACCCGCTTGATCTGCTGGGCGTACACGGCCCACGTCCCCGTCGGTACCTGCGCCTGCACGGTCGGCACCGAGGACTCGTGCCAGCCGACGCCCACCGCGAGCGCGTCGGCACCGGCGTCGGCGAGCGCGACGGCCAGCGCGGCCGTCTCCTCCCACGGGGTACCGTCGGTGACCAGGTCGGCGCCCGACATCCGGAAGAGCACCGGGAAGCCCGGTCCCACCGCGCCCCGTACGGCCCGCAGCACCTCGACCGGGAAGCGCCGCCGCCGCTCGGCGTCACCGCCCCAGGCGTCGTCGCGGCGGTTGGTGAGGGGCGCGGTGAACTGGTTGATCAGATACCCCTCGGAGCCCATCACCTCGACGGCGTCGAAGCCCAGGTCGTACGCCGCCCTGGCACCCCGGGCGAAGGCGGCGGTGGTCTCGCTGATCTGTTGCGCGGTCATCGCCTGCGGTGTGGTGCGGGAGAACCGGCTGTACACGGCGGACGGGGCGAGTGGCGCGGCACCGTCCGCACCGCGGGTGCCGGGCAGCGCGTACCGCCCGGCGTGGAAGAGCTGGAGGGCGATGAGACCTCCGCCGTCGTGCACCGCACGGGCGGCCCGGCGCAGCGCCGACCTGTGCTCCTCGTCGTCGAGCACGCCGTAACCGGGACCCCCGGAACCCGCCGCGTTCACGGCGGAGCCACCCGTGACGATCAGGCCGGCGCCGCCCCGCACACGTTCCGAGTAGAACGCGGCCAGCGCCGCGCCACCGTCGTCCAGGGTCTCCAGATTCAGGTGCATGGCACCCATGACGATGCGGTGCGGCACTGTCAGGCCACCGATCGCGCAGGGCCTGAAGACGTGGTCCAACACCTGCCGTCTCCTCTTGTCGGCTCTTCCGGTCAGGCGTCCCGCGTCGGCCGGGGCGGCAGCTCCAGCGCCTCACCCGCGTCCGCGAAGAACGGCGGCGCGACGACGCTGAGCCCGCCGTCGACCACGAGGGTCTGCCCGGTGATGTAACCGGATCCCTCGCCGAGCAGGAAGTCGATGGTGTCGGCCATCTCCTGTACGGTGCCCGGACGGCGCGCGGGGATGCGGTCGAGGACGCCCTGCATGGGCGGCATGCCCTCGACGTTGTAGAAGAACTCCAGCGAATCGGAGTCGATCAGGCCGCCGTTGACCGCGTTGACGTTGATGCCGTAGGGAGCGAACTCCACCGCCATGTACCGCACCCATGACTCGATGGCGGCTTTCATGCCGCCGAGCATCGCGTAGGTGGGGTAGGCACGGATCGAGCCGTAGGAGGACAGCGCGACGATCCGCCCGCCGTTGTCCATCAGCTTCACGGCCTGCTGCGCCCCCAGCACGAAGGGCCGCAGGTTCATCGCGTACGAGCGGTCCAGGTGGTGCGGGCCGAGATCGACGATGTTCTTGAACGCGCTCGCCGCCGCGTTGGAGACGAAGTGATCGAGCCTCCCGCAGCGCTGCGCCACCTCGTCGAACAGCGCCGTGACACCCTCGGTGGTCTCGACGTCCGCCTGGACCGCGAAGCCCTGGCCACCGGCCTCCTCGACCTCGGCGACGGTCTTCTGTGCGAGGTCGGCGTTCTTCTTGTAGTTGACGACCACGGTGCCCCCCCGGCGGGCGAGGGTGAGGGCCAGGGTGCGGCCGATGCCGCGTGAGGCCCCGGTGATCAGGGAGACCCGCCGGCGGTCGGCCGTCTGCTGCTGGTGCGGGCTGTTCATCGGTTCGTTCCCTCTCCGTCCCGGGACGTGGCACGCTGGAGCAGCTCGCGGAAGACCACGGCCTTCTGCACCTCGTTGGTGCCCTCCTCGAAGCGCTGCGCACGCGCGTCGCGGTACACACGCTCGATCTTCTGCGACTTCCAGTATCCGAGTCCGCCGTGCACCTGGAGTGCCTTGTCGGTGACGGTCGTCAGCATCGTCACCGCGTGCATCTTCGCCATCGACGACTGCAGGGAAGCGTCGTCGGCGCCCTCCTCGAAGCGGCGAGCCGCGTGCAGGACCAGCTGCCGTGCGGCTTCGATGTCCGCCGCGTTCTCCGCCAGCATGAACTGGATGGCCTGGCGCTGGGTGAGCGTCTTGCCGAAGGTGACGCGGCTGCGGGCATACTCGACAGCCAGCTGCTGAGCGCGCTGCGCGAGCCCGACACAGCTCATCGCCACGGAGATCCGGGACGGGGTGAGGAAGCCGCCGAGGAACACCTCGAGGCCCTGGCCCTCCGCGCCCAGCCGGTGGTCCACCGGCACCGGGGTGCGGTCGAAGGTCAGCGACGCATGGTCGGTACCGGTGACACCCATGGTCTGGGAGGTGTCCTCGACCGTGACGCCCGGGGCGTGCCGCGGCACCAGCAGGGCCACCGTGCCCTCGTGCCCGGTGCTGCCCTCGACCCGGGCGGCCAGCAGGTAGTAGTCACAGCGCACCCCGAAGGTGATCAGGTGTTTGCGCCCCGAGAGGTAGTAGGTGTCGCCCTCGCGCACCACCGACGTGGTGATGTCCGCACCGGTGCCGTTGCCCGGCTCGGTGAGGGTGAAGGCGATCTTGATCTCGCCGGTGACCGAGGGGATGACGAAGCGCTTGCGCTGCTCGTCGTCGGCGTGGCCGTCCATCGACCGCCAGATGCCGTTGACCACGTGCACGATCATGCGCACGGAGCCGTGCGAGCGGGAGAAGATCTCCATCAGCTCCATCCAGCGCGCGAAGCCGAGCCCCAGGCCGCCGTACTCCTCGGGAGCGGCTATCCGCAGGAACCCCAGGCCGTTCAGCTCGGCCCACAGCTCCTCGGGCACCTGCCCGGTCTCCTCGATGCGTTCGGCCCACCGCTCACCAGGTCCCTCCACCCACTGTTCGACCCGGGTACGCAGCTCGTGGAACCGCTGGTCGTCCGTCATGTGCCGCCTCTGTTCTCGCTTCGTCGTGTTCCGGTCTGCTGTCCGACCCGCCACCGCGGACACCGCGGCGGGGACGGGCGGTGTCAGGTGGCGCACTCGTCGTGCGGCCGGAAACCACGGGCCAGCGCCCGCAGTTCGAACTTCTTCACCTTGCCGATCGGGTTGCGCGGCAGGGCGTCGATCCGCTCCAGGCGCTCCGGCCAGTACTGCTTGGCCACCTCGTGTCCGTCGAGGAACCGCCGCATCTCCTCGAAGGTCAGCTCCGCCCCCTCGGCCGGGACCACGAAGGCGCAAGCGCGTTCGCCGAGACGCTCGTCCGGCATGGCGACCACCGCGACGTCCTCCACCGCGGGGTGTCCGAACAGCAGTTGCTCGATCTCGGCGACGGGAATCTTCTCACCGCCGCGGTTGATCACGTCCTTCACCCGTCCGGTGATCCGCAGGAAGCCCTCGGCGTCGATCGTCGCCAGATCGCCCGTGCGGTACCAGCCGTCCTCGGTGAACGCCTGGGACGTCAGGTCGGGACGCCCGAGGTAGCCCTCGAAGACCGTGGGGGAACGCAACTCGAAGTTGCCCTCCTCGCCCGCGGGCAGCACCAGCCCCTCGTCGTCCGTGATCCGCAGTTCGATGCCGTCCAGTGCGCGGCCGTCGGAGCCCCAGCGCTGCCGGGGCTCGTCGCGGGGTGACGACAGTGCGCCCAGGCAGGTCTCCGTGGTGCCGAAGGCCCCGCACACGTCGGTGCCCAGCACCCGCCCGGCGCGCTCCGCGAGGCCGCGGGGCACCATGGCCCCCGTCGCCACGAACATCCGCAGGTGCTGCGGTGTCTCTCCGCTCTCCTCGACGGCTTTCACCAGGTCGGACAGGAACGGCGTCGCGGCCTGCACGAACGTCGCCCGGTGGTCGTTGAGCGACTGCAGGGCCCGCTTGGCGTCCCACTCCGGTTGCAGGATCTGCGGCACACCCAGCACCAGGGCGAGCACCATGCCGTACAGGAAGCCAGTCTGGTGGGCGAGCGGCGACGGCACCCAGATCGCGTCCCGCTTGCCGAGCCCGAGGTGCCCGATCTCCATCGCGACGGCCCTGACCAGGTTGCGCGTGGGCTGCGTGACGCCCTTGGGCTCGCTGGTGGTTCCCGAGGTGAACAGGAGCTGTGCCGTCATGTCCGGTGCCGGCGCGAGGGAGTCGAGCGCCGCGCGGTCGACCACTGTCGCCGACAGCGCCTGCTCCCAGTCGTACACGGCCGTCCCGCCCGCGGGAGACTCGGGCAGCTGGGCGGGGCCGCCCGCGGTGGCCAGGACCACCACGTGCTCCAGAGCCAGGTCCGATCCGTGCTCGGCGACCAGGTCCAGTGCCTCCTCGGCGGGCCGGCGCGAGCGGTGTCGGTCCGCCACGACCAGCACCCGTGCCGTGGAGCGCCTGAGGACGAAACCGACCTCGCGCTTGCGGAAGAAGGGGATGACCGGGCAGCACACGGCCCCGATGCGCAGTGCCGCCAGTGACAGCACCACGAACTCGACGCGGTTCGGGAGCTGGTACGCCACGTTCTCGCCCGGTCGCACACCGAGTCGCAGCAGCAGGGCCGCCGCGCGGTCCACCTGCTCGGCCAGTTCGCTCCAGGTGATCACCTCGTCACGGTCGGAGCGCACGTCCACGACGGCCGTGTCCTCGGGCCGGGCTTCGGCCCGTCGGCGCAGCCACTGCGGCAGCGTGACCCGCGAGGCCGGCTCGGGGCCGACGGACTCGGGCTCGGTCTCCGGGGCACGGTCCCCGGCGGGTCCCGCCGAGCCGTCCTGCACCGACATGGGCACAGTGAGGGTGTTCATCGACTCGAGGAACGCCGGATAGGAGATGCGGTGCGCGTTCGGATACGTCAGCGTCGAATGCCCCTGTGCCCGCGATGACGCCACCGCGAGCGACATCAGGATGCGGTGGTCGTTGAACGAGGACAGCCTGGCGCCGGTCAGGCCGTCCACGCCGTGCACCCGCAGCGCGTCGTCCGACAGCTCCAGGCGGCCGCCCATGGCATTGAGCTGGAGCATGGCGGCGGCGCGGTCGGACTCCTTGAGCCGGGTGTGCGCGATGTTGCGGAACACCGACTCGCCGCGTGCGAACGTGGCGAGGGCCGTCAGGATCGGCAGCATGTCGGGGATGTCGCGGCAGTCGACGTCGACCGCGGTGAGCCGCGGCGCGTCCTGCCGGATCCGGAGTCCGCCGGCCGTCTCGTCGATCTCCATCGGGATGCCCATGGAGCGTGCGACGTCGAGGAAGTGGAACTCGGGGTGGTCGGCCGGGCCGCCCTCCAGCGTGGTGATCCCGCACAGCAGCACGTCACTGGGGTGCAGCGCGGCCGTGGCGATGCCGAACGCCGCCGAGCCGATGTCCGGCGGCAGCGTCAGCTCGACGGTGTGCGCCCGCTGGCCGGGTTCGATGTCGAAGCGCCGCCAGTCCTCGGAGACGGTCACCTGGAGGCCGAACTGCCGCATCATGGCCACCGTCAGCTCCAGGTAGGGGCGCTCGTTGAGCTCACCCTCCACCTCGATGGTGGTGTGCCGCGTCGCGAACGGGGCCAGCAGGATCAGGCCGGAGATCCACTGGGACAGGGTTCCCGCGATGGTGACGTGACCGCCTGTGGGCCTGCGACCCTGCACATGGACGGGCGGGCAGTCGTCGGCCGACTCCAGTTGCACACCCATCTGTTCCAGGGCGCGCAGCAATGGGCCGACCGGGCGTCGCTTGAAGTACTTCTGCCCGGTCACCGACACGGCACGGTCCGACAGGGAGGCCAGACCGATCATGAAGTACAGCGTGGTGCCGGAGCTGCCGGCGGACACGGCCTCCCGGCGCGGTGCGTACCGCCCGCCGAGCCCGTGCACCACGAAGGTGTCACCCTCCCTGGTGATCTTCACGCCGAGGTCGCGCAGCAGCCGCACCGTGTACTCGACGTGCCGGGCGTCGGACTGACCACGGATGCGGCTGACGCCCTCGGCGAGCGAGGCCAGTATCAGCGCACGGTGCGCGTGGTATTTCGAGTTCGGGACAAGAATCTCACCGGTTACCCGGTGCTGAATTCCGCTGACGAGAAGGTGCATGGGTCCTACTACTCCCTGGCAATGGGCAGGAGGCCGGGACAGGAGACGGAAACGGTCCGCATCCTCACGGCACACCCGCGCCGAAACGTCGAGGCGGCCGAAGAGAGAATGAGCGCCGGCCTGTCACGGTCCGACGTTCGTCGCCCTAGGCTTGGTTGAGCCACACCTCTGCGTGGCTCCGGGTCCTGAACTCTCGGTATTCCGGCGCGGAGAGAACGTCCTGGTCGCCCGGGGCTCGCGGGCTTCCCTGCTTCTCCGGGGCCACCCGCGACCCGTCTCCGGGCGCAGTGGGCCGGATGTCCACGTCGGCCCAGACGGAGACCAGTGAAACCGCCTGCTCCTGGTTGAGCCGGGGGTCGCACAGGCTGGTGCGCCGGACGGTACCCCGCTCGAACACGGACACGTCCGTGGCACATTCGAGGACGTCGTCGGGGGTGGTCTCCAGGTGCAGTCCGCCCGCTGTGCCGCCGGCGTCGGTCACGGCCCGCAGGAACCCCCG
Source organism: Streptomyces sp. NPDC038200 (assembly GCF_055600785.1). Classification (NCBI taxonomy): domain Bacteria; kingdom Bacillati; phylum Actinomycetota; class Actinomycetes; order Kitasatosporales; family Streptomycetaceae; genus Streptomyces; species Streptomyces sp. NPDC038200. The sequence goes on along the minus strand of NZ_JBVJYH010000009.1, from coordinate 21,545 downwards.
GATCTCCCGTGCCATGGTCTCCAGCAGGCGGGTCTTGTGACCGTCCGGGCCGGTGACGGTGTTGCCGTGCATGGGGTCGCTGAGCCAGATCACCGGGTGGCCGGCCAGCCGGACCGCCTCCACGAGTGCGGGCAGCCTCTCGGAGACCGTATCGGCGCCCATGCGTGCGATCAGCGTGAGACGTCCCGGCTCCCGCAGCGGATCGAGATGCTCGCACAGGAGGGTGATCTCCTCCACCGTGGTCGTCGGACCGACCTTCACCGCGACCGGGTTGACGATGCCGGCGGCGAGGTCCAGGTGCGCGCCGTCCAGCTGACGGGTCCGTTCGCCGATCCACGGCCAGTGGGTCGAGCCGAGCCAGCGGCGTCCGTCACCCAGCTCACGGATCATGGGCAGCTCGTAGTCGAGGACGAGTGCCTCATGGCTCGTCCACATGCGGGGTTCGATCGGCGGCTGGTGACCGAAGACGGCGGGGCCGCGCCAGCCCAGGTGCTCCATGACGTCGCTGGCCGTCATGTACGAGGTCAGAAGGCGCAGCGGATCATGCCGGCGGTCTTCCGGGGTGGGCTCAGGACCGTTGACCATGTGGCCCCGGTAGACCGGCAGTTCCAGGTCCCCGATCCGTTCGAGGGGCCTGGAGCGCGGCTTGGCGAACTGGCCGGCGATGCGTCCCACCCGTACGACCGGCTTGTGGGTGGCCGTCCTCAGTGTCGCGGCGAGCATGTCGAGAAGCGCGGACTTGCGCGACACGTGCGCGGCGTCGCATTCCCCCGGGTGCTCGGCGCAGTCGCCGGCCTGCACGACAAGGGCGTTGCCGTCGGCCACCTGGGCCAGCAGAGTCCGCAGCGCGTGCACGTCCTCCGCCTTGACCAGCGGCGGACGTGCGGCCAGCACCTCCCGGATGCGCCGGACCTGTGACGGGTCGTCCCACTCGGGCTGTTGCAGGGCCGGCTTACGCATTTCCGTCACGGCTTTTCCCACGTCGAGTCTCCGGTGAAATATCGGTCGAGCTATGACTGAGAATGTTGGAGCGTGATGTGCACCCTCCGGCAGCCTCTGCTGGGTGCCGTGACAGGTCGGGACTCCAGGGGCGGTGATCCTCGGCAGCCGGATCCTTCTCATCGCGACGGCCCGACCGAGACGCCGGTGCCCGGTGACCGAGCCCGTCCGGGTCTTCCGTCGACGGGCCCTCACCCCCATCCCCTGGGGAACCCCTACGCCCCCTCACCGCCGGTCTCCGAGTGCGCGGGATCAAGGCGTTCGGGCACTGCCGAGGCACACGTCGAGCAGCTCCGCCGGTGTCCGCAGTACGACATCGGGTTTCTCCGCGAGCAGGGTCTCCTCGTCGGTCTCGCCCCACAGGGCGGCGACGGCGGCGACCCCGGCGTCCCGGGCGCTGGCGAGGTCGGTGACCGCGTCGCCGACCATGACGGTCCGCGAGGGGTCGGAGCCGAGCACCCCCAGCGCCTTGAGCACGATGTCGGGGGCCGGCTTGGGGCGCCGCACCTCGTCGGAGCCGATCACGACGGTGAACAGGTGCAGCAGGCCGAGCCGTTCGAGGAGTGAACGCGCCCGCGGTCCGCTCTTGCCGGTGGCGACGGCGAGCCCGATACCGCGCGCCCGCAGTTGCCCGAGCATCTCCGGTACGCCGTCGAAGACCGGGACGAGGTGGGCGAGCCGATAGCTCTCCCGGACGAAGGGGGCCTCCATCTCCGGCGGCAACCCCATGATCCGCATGATGTCGGGGAAGTAGCGGCCCAGATGCCGCTCGTACTCCTCGAAGGGCGCATCGCCGTCCCCCACCACCTCGGCGTAGGCGGTGGTGAACGCCTGGCGCATCACGGCGAAGCTGTTGACGAGTACTCCGTCGAGGTCGAAGACGACCGCGCTGATCGGCTCCGCACGGTTGTCGTGGGGGGTGAGGCCTTGGCTGGTTCCAAGACTGTCCATGGCGCTGTGCTGCTCTCCTTCGTGGGGCGGCGGCTACCGGCGGGGACCGCTGCCGTCCGGCAGGGACGGCAGTCCGGGCCGACCCGGCGGTCGGCCGTGCCGGTCACGGCCGGCGCTGCTCGGGCTTCTCCTGTGCGGCGCGGGCCGAGGAGTAGATCCGCTCGATGGCGTCGATGGTGCGGCGTGCTTCCTCGATGGCCCGGCGCGGACCGGCCGGGCCCCTCAGCTGGGCGAGCAGCTCGTCGAGCTGCCGGTCGTACTCCGTGCCGACGGGCTCCGCGGGCACCGTGACGGCACGGGTCCGCCCGTCGTGGGTGCGGGTCAGCTCCGGGCGCTCCAGGCGGTTGGGGCTGAAGCCGAACGTACAGCGCAGGGTCGTGCTGCCCGCGCTGCCGTCGACCCGGATCCGGGTGATGTCGCGCTCCTCGTGCGAGGCCCAGCTCGCGTGCAGTGACAGGGAGACACCGTTGTCGGTGGCGAGGAACGCGCGGGCGGTGTCCTCGACGTCGATGACCCCGCCGGCCGCCCGCTCGGTCCCCCGGTCCTGCTCGGCCCCTTCCGCGCGCCAGGAGACCCGTGCGGTGTCCCGCGCGATGAAGTCGCCCGAGACCGCGCCGGCGACCTGCGTGAACTCCGCCGGGCCCAGCAGGGGGGCGGCGATGTCGAACAGATGCCATCCCAGGTCCACCAGCGCCCCGCCGCCGGACAACTGACGCCGGGTGAACCAGCCGCCCGCGTCCGGCACGCCCCGGGCACGCACCCAGGACAGCTCGATGTGGCGGACGGTGCCCACGTCGTCGGCGTTCGCGAGCAGGGCCCGGACGTCGGCGCGGTGGCGGGCGGCGCTGCCCGCCAGGAGCCGTGCGCCGCCGGCACGTTCGGCCTCGGCCAGCCGTTCCGCCTCCGCCGTTGTCAGGCATACCGGCTTCTCCAGGAAAACCGGAACGCCCTTGCGCAGCAGTTCACCGGCGATCTCGCAGTGCAGGTGGTTGGGGACTGCCACGATGGCCAGGTCGGCCTCCGAGGGGTCCACGTCGTGCAGGGCCGTCAGGACCGGGGTCTCAGGGGCGTCAGCGGTGACGGCCGCGCGCGAGGCCGGGTCGGGGTCCACCGCGGCGCTCACGGCGAAGCCGGGGTGGCGGCGCAGCCGCGGTAGCCAGATGGACCGAGCCGCCCAGCCGAGCCCCACGACGGCGGTGCGGAGCGGCCTGCCGTCGAGGGTGGCCGCGGTCATGAGCCGAGGACATCGGCTATGACGGCGGCGACCTCGTGCATCTGCTCCTCGGTGCCGAGCAGCGTCCGGTGGTGCAGCCACAGGCAGTCGGTCGTCAGCGCCTCGGAGTGGGGACAGCGGCGGGCCAGTTCGTCCACCGACAGGTCCGGGGCGCCCATCTCCCAGAAGGCGTCCGTGCGGTAGACCGAGCGGAACGCGACGAACGCCGGGACACCGCGCTCGACGAGGGTGTCGACGACCCGCGCGCGCCGTTCCTCGGTGATGCCGGGCACCCGGAACATGGCCATGTAGTGCGGGTTGCGGTCGGCCCGGCGGTCCAGTCGCTGAGGTACCACGCCGGGGATCTCGGCGAGCAGCGAGGACAGCAGCGGCCAGCGTTCCTCGCGCGTCCGGATCTGCCCGTCCAGGCGCGCGAGCTGGGCGCGCAGCACCGAGGCGGAGAACTCGTTGAGCCGGAAGTTGGAGCCCGACGTGCGGTGGAAGTAGCCGCGGTCGTCTCGCGGGCGTCCGCAGCTGTGCCGCACGAAGGCGTGCTCCGCCATCTCGGCGGTCGGGAACAGCACCGCACCGCCCTCGCCGGCCGTCATCAGCTTGCCGTTCTGGAAGGAGAACGCGGCGACCGAGCCCAGCTCGCCGAGCCGCCGGCCGTTCCAGGTGGCGCCCTGCGCATGTGCGGCGTCCTGGATCAGCGGCACGCCGGAGTCGGCCGCGACCTTGTCGAGGGAGTCCATGTCGGCGAGCTGGCCGGCCATGTGTACCGGCATGATGGCGCGGGTCCTCGGGGTGACGGCCTTCGCGGCCTCGGCCGGGTCGATGCAGTAGGTTTCCGGGTCCACGTCCACCGGTACCACGACCGCGCCGAGACGCTGAGCGGCCTGCGACGAGGAGATGAAGGTGAAGGCCGGCACGATCACCTCGGTGCCGGGGCCGACACCCATGACCTCCAGGGCGAGTTCGAGGGCGTGTGTGCCGTTCGTGACCGCCAGCGCGTGCTGGCCGCCGTGGTACTCGGCGAACTCCCGCTCGAACGCCTCGACCTCTCCGCCGCCCATGCGCCACCACTGGCCCTGCTCCAGCGCACGGATCAGGCCGATGCGCTCCGCGTCGTCGTACTGCGGCCACACCGGAAGGGCCGAGCCCAGTTGCACACCACTGCTCATGCTGTTCTTACTCCTTCGGTCTACGCGCATGCGAATGCTGCCGCAGCGATCGCCGCGGGGGGCACGACACGGAACAGCTCCTCAGGGACCGGGTGTCCACCCGGACGCCGGCACGGGAACACCACCTCGGCGCGGTCCGCGCGCCTGGCCGGGCAGGCCGAGCGACGACCACCCGGCGGGGCCGGTCGTCGCTGTCGGCACGCTAGCCCAGTGGTTGGCGGGGCGTCATTCCCCTGAGGGACCCCCCTAAGTCCCCCCTTGTGACTGCGGGCATACCGAATACCGGTGTCCGCCTGTCAGTGTGAGCGCTGGGAAAATCACTTCCGACGATGGATCCGTATAAGGCACGGTGCGCATGAGAAGGCTCCTGTTGATGAACGGACCGAATCTCGGCATACTCGGGAGGCGTCAGCCCGAGATCTACGGAACGGACACGCTCGCCGACATCGAAGGATGGGTCGCCGAAGAAGTGGCCGAACGCGGCTGGAAAGTCGAGGCGTTCCAGCACGACGGTGAGGCGGAGATGATCCGCACCCTTCAAGCCCACTACGACACCGTCGGCGCGATCATCAATCCCGCGGCCCTGATGATGGCCGGCTGGGGACTGAGGGACGCGCTGGCCGACTACCCGCGTCCGTGGATCGAGGTCCACCTCTCCAACGTCTGGGCGCGTGAGCAGTTCCGGCACCAGTCGGTGACCGGACCGCTCGCCGCCGGAGTCATCTTCGGCCTCGGTGCCGTGGGTTATCGGCTCGCGGCACGCGCACTGCTGGAGAAGGCCGCCGACCGCTGACGCGGTGCCACCGCCGCGACGCACCACCCTGTTCCCGCCGGGCCGGCCCGCCATGGCCTCCGCACGGAGACGACCGGAATCCGCACGGACACGACCGAGAACCGAAAGCCGAGGACACGCCACGATGCTCCAGGGACAGACGGCGGAATCAGTGCTGGCCGCCCACCGCGACCGGCTGCGCCCCATCGACCGGATGATTCCGGAGGCCGAGGCGCTGCCGGACCCCTCCGACGGCGAAGAGCTTCTGGAGGTGAGCGGTGCGCAGGGCCTGCTGACGCACACGCGCGTCGACGCCGACGCGCTGGAGGCGGTGCTCGGCCCGCTGGACCGCTGGGAACTCACCCCCCGGGTCTCCGGGCCCGACGAGATGGCCGCTCTGCTCACACGCTGGCAGCAGTACATGGAGAGCCACCCGGAGCGCCCCGGCGCGGACTCCATGGCCGCCGTCGAGTGGCCCAGCCGCGACGTCGGCATGACCCGGGTCCTGCGCGCCTTCGGGTTCGTCCCCGAGTTCGTGATGATCGGCCGGCTCAAGGGCACCGAGCTGGTGCCGGAGTCCGGCAAGGTGCGCGTGCGCCGGGCCACCGTCGAGGACAGCGAGGCGGTGTTCGCGCTGCAGATGGTGGAGACCCGGTTCGACGCCGCCGTCAGCGGCGCCGTCGAGCGCGACACCACCGAGGCGCTGCTGCGCGAGGAGATCACCGCGTCCTTCAAGCGCGACGAACCGCTGATCTGGGTCGCCGAGTACGAGGACGAGATCGTCGGGATGCACCGGGGAGAGGACTTCTCGGAGCCGCAGCAGGCATGGCTCGCGACGAAGATCACGGCCACCCCGGTCGCGCACCTCGTCTGCCAGGCCGTCAAGGAGGGCTACCGCAGCCTCGGCATCGGCACCTCCCTCGCCCACCACGTCCACGCCGACCTGGATGCCATGGGCATCGGCGCGGCGGTCGGCTACCACGCGATGTTCAACCCGATCTCCACGCCGTTCTGGCACCGCCACGGCTGGCGGCCGTACTGGAGCCGCTGGATGCGCACCCCGGCCGTCTGATCGGCACCTCGGCGAGAATCCGTACCCCATCCTGTGGAGTGGAACATGCTGGTGAAGGCGCTGGAGGAGCGGGCCGACTCCGTGGCGGACCACACGGCCCTCGAATGCGAGGGCGTGGAGCTGACGTACCGGGAAGCCCACGGGCAGGCCAACCGGCTCGCCCGCCACCTGGTGGCCCGGGGAGTCGGGCCCGACAGTGTCGTCGCGGTGATGCTGCCCCGCTCCACCGACCTGCTGGTGACGCTGCTTGCGGTGCTCAAGGCCGGCGGGGCCTATCTCGCCCTCGACCCGGAGCACCCCGCCGAGCGCGTCGCCTTCCAGGTCCGCGACGCCGCCCCGGTCGCCCTGGTGACGTCGACCCACATCGACGCCGACCGCACCGACGTGGGCGTTCCCCGCATCGTGCTGGACGACCCCGGCACGGCCGCGACGGTGGCAGCGCTGCCCGCCGGGCATCTGACGGACGCCGAACGGGCCGCCCCGCCGAGCCCGGAGGACCTCGCGTACATCATCTACACCTCGGGCTCCACCGGCACCCCCAAGGGCGTCGAGATCCCTGTGCGCGCCCTGCACAACCTGCTGGAGGCGATGCAGGAGCGGCTGTCCCTGGGACCCGGCGACCGCATGCTGTCGGTCACCACCGCCACCTTCGACATGTCGGTGCCCGAGCTGTTCCTGCCGTACTACACCGGTGCCCGCGCGGTCGTCGCCCCCCGTGCCACCGGGCAGGATCCGCAGGCGCTGGGCGACCTGATCGCCCGAAGGCGGATCGGCACCGCCCAGGCCACCCCCACCCACTGGCACATGCTGGCCACCGTCACCCCCGAGGTGCTGCGCGGTCTGCGCATCCTCATCGGCGGCGAGGCGCTGTCGGAGAAGCTTGCCGCGACACTGCTCGACCTCGGCGCCGAGGTCGTCCAGTGGTACGGGCCCACGGAGACCACCGTGTGGTCCACGACGCACCCGGTCACCCGGCCCGAGGACGCGGCCGTCATCGGCAGGCCCCTGCGCAACACCCAGCTGTACGTCCTCGACGAGGAACTGGCGCCCGTCGAGCCCGGCACCGAGGGCGAGCTGTTCATCGCCGGCGCGGGCGTGGCCCGTGGCTACCTCAACCGGCCGGAGCTGACCGCCGAGCGCTTCCTGCCCCATCGTTCCGGTGACGACAGCGCTCTCATGTACCGCACGGGCGATGTGGTGCGGCAGCGCGCGGACGGCGCCCTGGAGTACGTCGGCCGCGCCGACCACCAGGTGAAGCTCCACGGCTTCCGGGTGGAACTCGGAGAGATCGAGGCCGCCCTGGAGCGGTCCGAGGACGTCGACCAGGCGGCCGCGACGGTCAGGGAGGACCGGCCCGGCGACCGGCGCCTCGTGGCCTACGTGACGGCCGCCCCAGGTCGTGCGCCCGACGCCAAGGAGCTGCGGAACTCCGTGGCGGACACCGTGCCCCTGTACATGGTGCCGTCCGCCGTGGTGCTCCTGGAGGAGTTTCCGCTCACCCCCAACGGCAAGCTCGACCGCAAGGCGCTGCCGGCACCCGTCGTCGAGCAGACCGCCATGGTCGAAGTGCACCTCACACAGTCGGCGTTGCTGCTCAGCCGGCTCTTCGCCGAGGTGCTCGGTGTGGAGCAGGTCGGCCCGGGTGACAGTTTCTTCGACCTCGGTGGCTCCTCGGTGCTCGCGGCACGCCTCCTTGCCCGGGTGCGCTCCGAGATGGACCTGGAGCTGTCGATCCGGATGCTCGTGGAGTCCCCGACGCCGGCCGAGCTGTCCCGGCGGCTGACCGGTGACGAGCCGCAGGACTCCTTCGACGTCCTGCTGCCGCTGATGACCAAGGGCTCCGCACGGCCGCTGTTCTGCATGCGCCACCTCGGGGGCACCGCCTGGTGCTACGGAGTGCTCGCCCAGCACTTCAGCCTGGAGTATCCGATCTACGGCCTCCAGTCGCACACGTTCCAGGAGTTCGACAGCCCCGTCGACACCATCGCGGCCATGGCGGCGGACTACGCGGACCGCATCAGGGGCGTCCAGCCCGAGGGGCCGTACCGCATCCTGGGCTGGTCCTTCGGGGGCATCCTGGCCCACGCCGTCGCCGCCGAGTTCCAAAAGCGCGGTGAGGAGATCGAGTTCCTCGGCGTGTTCAACACCAACCCGCACATCACGGACAAGGAAGACCGTGACGAACAGGGCCTGATCGAACTGATCCTGCTGATCAACGGCAAGGACCTCACCGCGTACGAACGCCCGCTCAGGTACGAGGACATCGCCGAGTTCGCCGACATGGCGACCAACTACGCCTGGCACGGCAGGAAGAGCGCGGCCGAGACCTTCGTCGAGACCATGATGACCGACCTCGGGGCCTGGAAGGCCCACAGGCCGGAGAAGTACAGCGGCACGATGCACCTGTTCGCGGCCGAACCCAGCCCGGTGGCCGAAGCGGCCTCCAGCGAGGCCTGGGCGCCGTACGTCGCGGGCGAGATCGTGCGCCACGAACTGGGCTGCGGCCACGAGGAGATGCTCAGCAGCCCGCGCGTGCTCCGCCGGGTCGCCGAGATCGTCACCGGCCACCTCAGGGACTGACCCGACCAGGAGACGGTCACGCGGCAGAGGACCTGGATCCGCTCGTCCGGCAGGGCCGGGAGCTGTGCGGCGGCGCCCCGGCCGGGTCGGCGGGCGTCGGAGTGGCGATGTCCGCCACCCTGGACGCGGCGGGCGTCGTCACCGCCCGGCCCAGCCGACCGGGGTGGACCGGCACCGACCTCGGCAGCGCTCCGCGCGGGATCCTCGGCAGTGCTCCCGTCCACTGCCGGAAGCGGCGGTCCCGGCCGGCTGCCGGAAGCGACGTGGTCCGCGCCGGTCCGGAAGAATCCTCGTCCGGACCGGCGCGGACCACCTGTCGTGTGCGATCCCTCTCAGGCCGCCGCGCGCGGCATCTCCGCCAGCACCCGCGCGACGACGTCCTCCGGCAGATCCGGCACCAGCTCGACGCCGTCCTCGCCGTCCAGCACGAAGGTCAGTCCCGACGTCGCCTTCTTGTCCAGCCGCATCAGATCGATCAGCCGGCCCGGTGCCACGCCCTCGGGCAGCTCGTGGGGCAGCCCGTAGTGGCGCACCACCTCCAGGTGCTCCACCGCCCGCGGTTCGTCGATCCGGTCCACGGCCCGTGCGAGCCGCCCGGCGAACACCGTGCCGATCGCCACCGCCTCGCCGTGCCGCAGCCGGAAGTCCGTGGCCCGCTCCAGCGCATGGCCCAGGGTGTGGCCGTAGTTGAGCAGGTGGCGCAGGCCGGTGTCGCGCTCGTCGGCGGACACGATCTGCGCCTTGCGCGCCACACTCGCCGCGATCTGCTCCGCCGGCGTCAGCTCCCGCAGGTCGCCGGCGCCGATGAAGTGGCAGCGGGCGATCTCCCCGTAGCCGTTGAGCAGCTCCCGCCGCGGCAGGGTCTCCAGGTAGTCGGTGTCGCACAGCACCGCGCTGGGCTGCCAGTAGGCGCCGATGAGGTTCTTGCCCTCGGGTGTGTTCACGGCGGTCTTGCCGCCGACGCTGGCGTCCACCTGCGCGAGCAGCGTGGTCGGCAGGTGCACCACGGGCACCCCGCGGTGGAAGAGCGCGGCCGCGAGCCCCACGACGTCCGTCGTGGTCCCGCCGCCGACGGAGACGACCACGTCGTCACGGGTCAGCCCGAAGCGCACGAACTCCCGGCACAGCGCCTCGACCGTGGCGAGCGTCTTGTCCGTCTCGCCGTCGCGGGCCCGTATCACCAGCGAGGGCACGCCGGGGTCGGGTATCCAGGCGTCCGGCCGGGCGGAGACCACCGCAGCGCGCCGCGCTCCCAGCCGCCCCACGATCCCGGACAGCGAGTGGCGCACCCCGGGTCCGATGTCGACGGGGTAGGCGCGGTCGCCGAGTTCCACCCGGATACGGGTGTGCTGGGGCGAGGAATCTGTCATGTTCGGGTGTTCCTTTCCCTGCCACCCCGCCGCCGAGGGAAGACCGTCGGGAAAAGAAATCCCGCTCCCCGGGCGCTCGCGGTGGGGCCGCCTATCACGGATGTATTTCGGCCGTCAGTCGATGACGCGATGACATTCCGTACGGCGAGGGAGCCTAATGCCGTCCGCCCGCGGCTCCAAACACGTGACGATTAAATCCTCGTCACTCTGCAAGTTAGGGATGCCTAGGGGGGTGTTGAGGGGGGTGCGGAGAAGCAACGGATGACAAGACTGTCCCGGGCAGGGCGAACCGTTTGCCAAGACGGGCTGCCCGTCCGCTGTCGCCCTGGAGGGATGACGACACATGTTGCGCACGGAGTTGATCCGACCGCTCCCCGAGCTGCTGATCCACCAGGCTCGGCACTTCGGTGGCAAGGTCGCCTACCGGGACGCCCGCCGGAGCGTGACCTACGGCGACCTGGAGCTGCGGACCCGGAGACTGGCCGGGCACCTGGCGGAGTTGCGGCTGCAACCGGGCGACCGTGCGGCCATCTGCCTGGGCAACCGCGTCGAGATCGTCGAGAGCTACTACGCCATCACCCGGGCCAGTGCCATCGGCGTCCCGGTCAACCCGCAGAGCAGCGACGCGGAACTCGCGCACATCCTCGACGACAGCGGCGCCCGGATCGTCATCACCGATCACCCGCACGTGGAACAGCTGCGGCGCCTGCTGCCGGACCGCCCGCACCTGACGGTCGTCCTGGTGGGCGACGAGCCGATGCCGTCGGGCTTCCTGCGCTACGAGTCGTTCGCGACGCAGGAACCAGCAAGCCCGGCCCGTGACGACCTCGGCCTGGACGACCTGGCGTGGATGCTCTACACCTCGGGCACCACCGGCAGGCCAAAGGGTGTGCTCTCCACCCAGCGCAACTGCCTGTGGTCGGTGGCCGCCTGCTATGTGCCGGTGCCCGGGCTCGGCCCCGAGGACCGCGTCGTCTGGCCGCTGCCCCTCTTCCACAGCCTCTCGCACATCGCCTGCGTGCTCTCCGTGGTGGCCGTGGGCGCCAGCGCCCGCATCGTCGACGGCCTGTCGGCCGAGGACGTGCTGACCGCACTGGACGAGGAGCGCGCCACCTTCCTGGCCGGCGTCCCCACCCTCCTGCACTACCTCCTCGATGCGGCACGCGACCGCGGCTTCACCGCTCCCCGGCTGCGCGTGGCCCTGGTCGGTGGTGCGGTCACCTCCGCCTCACTGCGCCGGTCGTTCGAGCGCGTCTTCGGCGTTCCCCTCATCGACGCCTACGGCTCCACCGAGACCTGCGGCTCCATCACCGTCAACTGGCCCACGGGCGCCCGCGTCGAGGGCTCCTGCGGCCTGCCGGTGGTGGGTCTGGGCGTACGCCTGGTGGACACCGCGACCGGGGAGGACGCCGCCGACGGCCAGGAGGGCGAGGTGTGGGTGCGCGGGCCGAGTGTCATGGCCGGCTACCACAACCAGCCCGAGGCCACCGCGGCCGCCTTCCACGACGGCTGGTACCGCACCGGTGACCTGGCCCGCCGTGACGCGGCCGGCTACTTCACGATCACCGGCCGCAAGAAGGAACTCATCATCCGCGCCGGGGAGAACATCCACCCCGGCGAGGTGGAGGAGGTCCTGCGTGCCGTCCCCGGCGTCGCCGACGTCGCGGTGGTCGGCAAGCCGCACGACGTACTGGGTGAGGTACCGGTCGCGTTCATCGTCCCCGGCCCCCGGGGACCGGACACGGAGCAGCTGTTCGCCGAGTGCCGTGACACGCTCTCCTACTTCAAGGTGCCCGAGGAGCTGTACGAGATCGAGTCGATCCCGCGCACCGCCTCCGGCAAGATCATCCGGCACCGGCTGCTGGAGACGCCCGCCCGGCTGCGCGCCACCAGCAGTGGCCTGTACGACTCGCTGTTCCGCGTCGACTGGATACCCAGCTCCCCGCTCTCCCTGGGCACGGCCCCGGGCGAGCGGGACGACTGGGTGCTGGCGGGCTCCGACGCGCTCGGCCTGGCCGCCGCCCTGGAGGGCGTCGGCATGGCGTGCGAGGTCCACACCGACCCGGCCGCCGCCCACACGGCGGCCCGCACCGCGTCCCACGGCGGCACCGGCGTCCTCCTCGTGGACCGGACCTCCTACGACTCCGCGGCGGGCATCGAGGAATGCATCTCGTCCCTCGCGGACTGGCTGGCCGACGACCGCAACGAGAACGTCACGCTCGTGGTCCTCACCCGGCGGGCCGTGGCCGCCGGCGACGGCGAGGATGTCAGGGACCCCGCGCACGCCCCGCTGTGGGGACTGGTCCGCGCGCTGCAGACCGAGCACCCGGGCCGGCTCGTCCTCGCCGACCTCGACACCGACGGGCTCGGTGAGGACGGGGCCCGGCCCCTGGTCGCCGCCGTGAACGCGGGTGAACCCCAGTTCGCCATCCGCTCCGGCGTCGCCCTGCTGCCGCGCCTCGGCCGTGTCTCCACGGACCGGGAGGAGCAGCCGCTCCCGCTGTTCGATCCCGACGGGACGGTCCTGGTCACCGGCGCCGCCACCGCCCAGGGCGCCGCGCTCGCCCGCCACCTCGTGACCGCGCACGACGCCCGCCACCTGCTGCTGGCCCACGGCTCCGAGCACGGCGACGCGAGCGTGCGGGCCCTGTGCGCCGAACTCGCCGGGGCCGGCGCCCACGCAACCGCCGTCGTCTGCGAACCGGGCGACCGCGACGTCCTCACCGAGCTGCTGGCGGACGGCGACCGCCCACCGCTGACGGCCGTGGTGCACGCGGAGGAGATCACCGGGACCGGTGCCGCGTCCGCCGCGGCACACACCCTGCACGACCTGACCGCCGACCGGGACCTGACCGCGTTCGTCCTGTGCTCCTCGCCCCTCGGCGTCCTCGGCGCCCCCGGCGCCGGCGCGCTCGCGGCCGAGAGCGCCGCACTCGAGGCACTGGCCCATCACCGGCGTGCCCACGGTCTGCCGGCGCTGTCCCTGGCCTGGGGGCCCTGGCAGTGCGGAGCGGCTGAGAGCGCTCTCCCCTTCGCGGCGGGCGAACTCACCGAACAGCAGGCCCTGGTGATGTTCGACGCCGCGCACGCCGCCGGCGAGGCCGCGTTCATCGCGATGCGCCTCGACAACGCCGCCCTGCTCGGCGGCCCGGTCCCCGCACCGTTGCGCGGACTGATCGACACCGCGGCCCGGCAGACCCCTGCCGAGACCGCGCGGCTGCGCGGCCGACTGGAGAGCGTGCCCGCCGAGGAGCGGGCGAAGATCCTGCTGCGGCTCGTACGCGCCGAGGCCGCCGCGGTCCTCGGCCGCACCGGCACCGAGGGAATCCCGGCCGACCGGGCCTTCAAGGAGCTGGGCTTCACCTCCGTGATGGTCGTCGGCCTGCGCGACCGGCTCGCCACCGCCACCGGACTGCGGCTCCCCGCCACCAGCGCTTTCGACTACCCCACCCCCGAAGCCCTGGCGCACCGGCTGCTGGGAGAGGTCTGCGGCGAGTCGGCCGACGTCCCGGCCCTGCCCGTCCCTGGCGCCACGGCCTCCGACGAGCCGATCGCGATCGTCTCGATGAGCTGCCGGCTGCCGGGTGGCGTCACCTCGCCCGAGGAGCTGTGGCGGCTGGTCGCCGACGGCGCCGACGGCCTCTCCCCGTTCCCGTCCGACCGGGGCTGGAACCTGGCGGAACTGTACGACCCCGACCCGGGCGCCGCCGGCAAGTCCTATGTCCGTGAGGGCGGCTTCCTCGACGACGTGGCCGGCTTCGACGCCGAGTTCTTCGGGATCTCCCCGCGCGAGGCGCTGGCGATGGACCCGCAGCAGCGGCTGCTCCTGGAGACCTCCTGGGAGGTCTTCGAACGCGCCGGCCTGGACGTGACCGCGCTGCGCGGCGCGGACGTCGGTGTCTTCGCCGGGGTCATGTACCACGACTACACCACCCGGGCGGTGCGGCCCGCCAAGGAGATCGAGGGCTACCTCGGCGTCGGCGGCGCGGGCAGCGTGGTCTCCGGCCGGGTGTCGTACACCTTCGGCTTCGAGGGACCCGCGGTGACGGTGGACACGGCGTGCTCGTCCTCTCTGGTCGCCCTGCACCTGGCCGCCCAGGCGCTGCGCGCGGGGGAGTGCTCCCTGGCGTTGGCCGGCGGTGTCGCGGTGATGGCGACCCCGGGCAGCTTCGTGGAGTTCTCGCGGCAGCGCGGACTCGCCGCCGACGGACGCTGCAAAGCGTTCGCCGCCGCGGCGGACGGCACCGGCTGGTCCGAGGGCGTGGGTCTGCTCCTGCTGGAGCGGCTGTCGGACGCCCGCCGCAACGGCCACGAGGTCCTCGCGGTCGTCCGCGGCACCGCCGTGAACCAGGACGGCGCCTCCAACGGACTGACCGCGCCCAACGGCCCCTCCCAGCAACGCGTCATACGGCAGGCCCTCGCCCACGCCGGCCTGACCCCCGCCGACGTCGACGCCGTCGAGGCGCACGGCACCGGCACCTCCCTCGGCGATCCGATCGAGGCGCAGGCCCTCCTCGCCACCTACGGTCGGGAACGTCCAGGCGACGGCCACCCGCTGTGGCTCGGCTCCCTGAAGTCCAACATCGGGCACACGCAGGCCGCCGCGGGTGTGGCGGGTGTGATCAAGATGGTGCAGGCGATGCGGCACGGTGTGCTGCCGAAGACGCTGCACGTGGACGCTCCGACACCCCAGGTGGACTGGTCGGCCGGCGCCGTCGAGCTGCTCACCGAGGCCAGGGACTGGCCGGAGACCGGGCGCCCCCGCCGTGCCGGTGTGTCCTCCTTCGGCATCAGCGGCACCAACGCCCACGTCGTCCTCGAACAGCCCGCCGAGGAACCCGCCGGGACGCCCGCCGACGAACAGGACCCGGCGGAGGCGCCGGAACGCGCCCTGCCCGACGGGCTCGTCCCGCTCGTCCTCTCCGCCAAGACCCAGGAGGCCCTGCGCGCCCAGGCCGGACGCGTCGCCGCCCTCCTCGACACGGAGCCCGCGCCGGCCCTGGCCGACGTCGCCCTCACGCTCAGCGGCCGCTCCGCCTTCGAGCACCGCGCGGTCGTGGTCGCCGGTTCCCCCGAGGAGGCCCGCGACGACCTGGCCGCCCTCGCCGCCGGCGACGACACGAACGGCACCGCCACCGACGGCAGGCTCGCCGTCGTCTTCTCCGGCCAAGGCGCACAGCGTCCCGGGACGGGGCGCGAACTGTACGCGTCGTTCCCGGTGTACGCCCGCGCCTTCGACGAGGTCTGCGCCGCCCTGGACCGCTGGCTCGACCGCCCGCTGCGCGACATCGTCCTCGCCGGACCCGGCACCCCGGACGCGGACCTGCTCGACCGGACCGCCTACACCCAGGCCGCCCTGTTCGCCGTGGGGGTGGCCCTCTACCGGCTGGTCGAGTCCTGGGGTGTGCGCCCCGACCTGGTCGCCGGGCACTCCATCGGCGAACTCGCCGCCGCCCACGTCGCCGGGGTGTGGTCCCTGGAGGACGCCGCGGCCCTGGTCGCCGCCCGCGGCGCGATGATGCAGCGCCTGCCCGAGGGCGGTGCCATGATCGCCGTCCAGGCCGCCGAGGACGAGGTCCTCGCCGAGCTCACCGAGGGAGTCGCCGTCGCGGCGGTCAACGGTCCCGAGGCCGTGGTCCTCTCCGGTGACGCGCCGGCCGTCGAGGCCGTGGCCGCCGTGTTCGCCGCCCGCGGCCGCAAGACCAAGCGGCTGCGCGTCTCGCACGCCTTCCACTCGCCGCGCATGGAGCCGATGCTCGACGCGTTCCGGGAGGTCGCCGCCGGACTGAGATGCCACACCCCCGTCCTGCCCGTCGTCTCCAACCTGACCGGCGCCCTCGCGGACCCCGCGGAGCTGTGCGCCCCCGAGTACTGGGTACGCCACGTCCGCGACACGGTCCGCTTCGCCGACGGCCTGCGCACCCTGAGCGAGCAGGGCACCACCACCGTGCTCGAACTCGGGCCGGGCGGTGTGCTGACCGCCATGGCGCGGGACTGCCTGCCCGAGGACGTCGACTGCGTGCCCGCACTGCGCGACGGAAGGCCGGAACCCAGGACGCTGCTCGCGGCCGTCGCCCGCGCCCACACCCGGGGTGCCCGCGTCGACTGGCCCTCCCTGTTCGCCGGCAGCGACGCCCGCGGCACCGCCGTACCGACGTACGCCTTCCAGCACCGGCGTTACTGGCTCGACGCCGCCGACCCCGGCGACCTGGCAGCCGCGGGCATCACGGCGGCCGGCCACCCGCTGCTGACCGCGGCGGTGGACCTGCCCGAGACCGACGCCGTCACCCTCACCGGACGCCTGTCCCCGGCCGACCGGCCCTGGCTCGCCGACCACACGGTCGGCGGCACGGTCCTGCTGGCCGGCACCGCCCTGGTCGAGATGGCCATCCGGGCCGGCGACGAGGTCGGGCACGGCGCCGTCCGCGAACTCGTCCTGGCCGCGCCCCTGGTCCTGCCCGCCGACGGCGCTGTGCACCTCCGCGTGCAGGTCGGTGCCCCCGACGAGACCGGCGACCGCCCCGTCGCCGTCCACTCCCGCCCCGACGGCGACGACACAGCGTGGACACGCCACGCGAGCGGCACCCTGACGCGCACCAACCCCGACGACCTTCCCCCCGCCGACGCCGGCCCGTGGCCCCCGCCGAACGCCACGGCCGTGCCCGTCACGGACTTCTACCGGGAACGCGCCGAGGCCGGCTACGCGTACGGCCCCGCCTTCCAGGGACTGCGCGCCGCGTGGACCCTCGGCGAGGAGGTCTTCGCCGACATCACCCTCGACGACGAACAGCACGACGACGCCGACCGGTTCGGCCTGCACCCCGCCCTCTTCGATGCCGCGCTGCACCCCAGCGCCCTGAGCGGCATCGCCGAGCCCGGTGACGGAAGCCGTCTGCTGCCCTTCGCGTGGAACGGCGTACGGCTGCACGCCTCGGGTGCCAAGGCCCTGCGTGTCCGGCTGACCCCCGCCGGAGAGAACGCGATGTCCCTGCGCATCACCGACGCCACCGGCGCCCCGGTCGCCGACGTCGACTCCCTCGTCCTGCGGCCCGTGGCCGCCGAACAACTGCACCCGGCCGCCGAAGCGGGCCCCGAATCCCTGTTCCGTACCACCTGGACGGCTCTGCCGGTGACGGCGCGCGCCAACGGACTCGACGGCGTCCGCGTTCTCGACGCCACCGGTCACGGTGCCTCTGCCGACGACGTGCACGCACTCACCTCCCGCGTGCTGGAGAACCTCCAGGCGCTGCCGGCCGACACCGCCGACACCGCGCGGCTGCTCGTCGTCACCAGGGGCGCCGTCGCCGTCCGCGACGGCGAGCACGTCACCGACCCGGCGGGCGCCGCGGTCTGGGGACTGGTGCGCTCCGCCCAGTCCGAGAACCCCGACCGCTTCCTCCTCGCCGACATCGACGGACACGGAGCCTCCCGCGACGCGCTCACCGGGATCCCGGCGGTGGCCGCGGCCCTGGAAGAGTCGCAGTTCGCGGTGCGGGACGGCGAGGTGTCCGTGCCCCGCCTCGTCCACGCCTCCCCCGCGGGCCTGACGGTCCCCGACGGTGCCACCGCCTGGCACCTGGACACCACAGGGCCCGGCACGCTGGAGAGCCTGGCCCTCGTACCGGACGCCGACCCCGGCCCGCCGGGCCCCGGCCAGGTCCGCGTGGCCGTCCGCGCCGTCGGCATCAACTTCCGCGACGTCATGATCGCCCTCGACATGTATCCCGGCCGGGCCGCGATCGGAGGAGAGGCCGCGGGCATCGTCCTGGAGACCGGCCCCGGCGTGACCGGCCTGTCACCCGGCGACCGGGTCATGGGCCTGTTCTCCGGCGGGGCGTTCGCCCCCGAGGCCGTGACCGACCACCGCCGGCTGGTCCGCGTCCCCGCCGGATGGACCTTCGCGCAGGCCGCCGCCACCCCCATCGCGTTCCTCACCGCCCTCTACGGCCTGCGCGACCTGGCCGGCGTCACAGCCGGCGAGACGGTCCTCGTCCACGCCGCGGCCGGCGGCGTCGGCATGGCCGCCGTCCAGATCGCCCGTCACCTGGGCGCCGACGTCTACGGCACCGCAAGTCCCGGCAAGTGGGACACCCTGCGTGCCCAAGGACTGGACGACGCGCACATCGCCAACTCCCGCACCACCGACTTCGAGCAGCACTTCCTCGACGCCACCGGCGGCCACGGCGTGGACGTCGTCCTCGATGCTCTGGCCGGCGAGTTCGTGGATGCGTCCCTGCGCCTGCTCCCGCGCGGCGGCCGTTTCCTGGAGATGGGCAAGACCGACATCCGCGACGCCACCGAGGTCGCCGAACGCTTCCCCGGAGTGGAATACCGGGCCTACGACCTCGCGGAGGCGGACGACGACCGGGTACGGGAGCTGCTCGACGAGCTCGTCCACCTCATCGACCGAGGGGCCCTCACCCCGCTGCCGGTGACGGCATGGGACGTACGGCAGGCCCCGGACGCCTTCCGGCACCTCAGCCGGGCCCGCCACGTCGGCAAGGTCGTGCTGACCCTGCCACGCCGGCCCGACCCCGACGGCACCGTCCTCATCACCGGCGGCACCGGCTCCCTCGGCGCACTCGTCGCCCGCCACCTCGTCACCGGACACGGCGCCCGCAACCTGCTCCTCACCAGCCGGCGCGGCCCCGACGCGCCCGGCGCGCGGGAACTCACCGCCGAACTCACCGCCCTCGGCGCGACCGTACGCGTCGCGGCCTGCGACGCCGCCGACCGCGACGCCCTGGCCCGGCTGCTGGAGTCCGTCCCGGCGACGGCGCCCCTGACCGCCGTGGTGCACACCGCGGGCGTCGTCGACGACGGCGTGCTCGCCGCGCTCACCCCCGAGCGGATGGCCGCCGTCCTGCGCCCCAAAGCCGACGCCGCCCTGAACCTGCACGAGCTGACCCGGGACCTCGACCTCGCCGCCTGGGTGCTGTTCTCCTCGGCCGCCGGTGTCCTCGGCAACCCCGGACAGGCCAACTACGCGGCGGCCAACTCCTTCCTCGACGGACTCGCCCGCGTCCGCCGTGCCGAGGGCCTGCCCGCGGTCTCGCTCGCCTGGGGCCTCTGGTCGCATGCGAGCGGCATGACCAGCGCCCTCACCGAGGCAGACCTGCGGCGCACCGAACGTGACGGCATGCTCGGGCTGGCGGCCGAGGACGGCCTGGCCCTCTTCGACGCCGCCCTCACCGCCGTCGAACCGGCCCTCGTGCCGACCCGGCTCGACCTGAGCGTGCTGCGGGGCCGGGCGGCCTCCGGCGCACTCCCCCCGATGCTGCGCGCACTCGTCCGGGCCCCGCGCCGCACCGCTGCCACCACCACGGCACCCCGGCGGACCCTCGCCGAACGGCTTGCGGGACTCCCCGCGAACGAGAAGGCCGCCCTCGTCCTGGACCTGGTCCGCAAGGAGGCCGCGATCGTCCTCGGCCACTCCGACGCCTCACTGGTCGCACCGGACCGCGCCTTCAAGGAAGCCGGGTTCGACTCGCTGACCGCGGTCGAGCTGCGCAACCGGCTCGGCAAGGCCGCGGGTACGGGACTGCCCGCGACGGCCGTGTTCGACTACCCGGCGCCCAGCGTCCTCGCCGGCTACCTGCTCAAGGCCCTCGACCAGCAGTCCGACCCGGTCGCGGCCAAACTCGACGCCCTGGAAGCGGCACTCGACGCCCTGCTGGCGGAGGAACTGGAGCACTCGGGCATCCACTCCCGCCTGAAATTCCTCGGATCGCGCCTCGAAGAGGCCGCCCTGAGCGGCGGCTCCACCGGGACCACCGACCGGGCCGGCCAACTCGAAGCCGCCACCGCCGACGACGTCTACGCCTTCATCGACAACGAGCTCGGGCTCGGCTGACCCGCCGGCCACCCGGAAGAGGAGATCAGTTTCCATGACCACCGACGAGAAGGCACTCACCTACCTCAAGCGGGTCTCGGCCGAGCTGCAGCAGACGCGGGAGAAGCTGCGCGAGGAACAGACCCGGCGCACCGAACCCATCGCCATCGTCGGGATGGGCTGCCGGCTGCCGGGCGGGGTGACCTCACCCGAGGACCTCTGGCGACTGGTGTCCGAGGGCACCGACGCCGTCGGCGCCTTCCCGGCGGACCGCGGCTGGGACCTCGACACCCTCTACGACCCCGACCCGGACGCCTCCGGCAAGTCCTATGTCCGTGAGGGCGGCTTCCTCGACGACGTGGCCGGCTTCGACGCCGAGTTCTTCGGGATCTCCCCGCGCGAGGCGCTGGCGATGGACCCGCAGCAGCGGCTGCTCCTGGAGACCTCCTGGGAGACCCTGGAACGCGCCGGGATCAACCCCTCCGCCCTCAAGGGCGAGAGCGTCGGCGTCTTCACCGGCGCCGCCGGACAGGAGTACGCACCCCGCATGGGCACCGGCTCCCAGGAGATCGAGGGCTACGTCCTCACGGGCGGCGCGGGCAGCATCGTGTCCGGCCGAGTGGCGTACACCCTCGGCGTGGAGGGCCCCGCGGTGACCGTGGACACCGCCTGCTCCTCGTCCCTGGTGGCGATCCACCTCGCCGCACAGGCACTGCGCTCCGGCGAGTGCTCACTGGCGCTCGCCGGCGGCGTGGCCGTGCTGTCGACGCCGGGCGCGTTCGTGGAGTTCTCGCGGCAGCGCGGACTCGCCGCCGACGGACGCTGCAAAGCGTTCGCCGCCGCGGCGGACGGCACCGGCTGGTCCGAGGGCGTGGGTCTGCTCCTGCTGGAGCGGCTGTCGGACGCCCGCCGCAACGGCCACGAGGTCCTCGCGGTCGTCCGCGGTACCGCCGTGAACCAGGACGGCGCCTCCAACGGGCTGACCGCGCCCAACGGCCCCTCCCAGCAACGCGTCATCCGGCAGGCGCTGGAGAGCGCCCGGCTGTCCGCCGCGGACGTCGACGTCGTCGAGGCGCACGGCACCGGCACCTCCCTCGGTGACCCGATCGAGGCGCAGGCCCTGCTGGCCACCTATGGCCGTTCCCGTCCTGAGGGCTCGCCGCTGTGGCTGGGGTCGCTGAAGTCCAACATCGGGCACACGCAGGCCGCCGCGGGTGTGGCGGGTGTGATCAAGATGGTGCAGGCGATGCGGCACGGTGTGCTGCCGAAGACGCTGCACGTGGACGCCCCGACACCCCAGGTGGACTGGTCGGCCGGCGCCGTCGAGCTGCTCACCGAGGCCAGGGAGTGGCCGGAGACCGGGCGCCCCCGCCGTGCCGGTGTGTCCTCCTTCGGCATCAGCGGCACCAACGCCCACGTCATCCTGGAGCAGGCCCGGCCCACGGAGCCCTCCGACACCCTCGCGTCGGCGCCCACGGTTCCCCGTGGTGTGGTGCCGTTGGCGTTGTCGGGGAGGTCTGCGGGGGCGTTGCGTGAGCAGGCGCGGCGGCTTGCGGTGTTCTTGGAGGGGCGGCC
>NZ_JBVJYH010000008.1:46854-372271 GCF_055600785.1 Streptomyces sp. NPDC038200 | reverse complement strand
CTCCCGTCCGCCCGGTGGCGGAACCACTCCGGATGCTTGTGCACCCAGGGATGGTCGGGCGAGCACTGCAACGCGAAGTCCAGCGCCACCTCCAGCCCCAGCCGGCGCGCCTCGCCCACGAAGAAGTCGAAGTCCTCCAGGGTGCCGAGGGCGGGGTGCACGGCGTCGTGGCCGCCCTCGGGAGAGCCGATCGCCCAGGGCACCCCCACGTCGTCCGGGCCCGCGGTCAGGGTGTTGTTGCGGCCCTTGCGGAAGGTCGTGCCGATGGGATGGATCGGTGGCAGATAGACCACGTCGAAGCCCATCCCGGCGATCGCCTCCAGCCGGCGGGCGGCGGTACGGAACGTGCCGTGCGGCTGCTCCGCGGTGCCCTCCGAACGGGGGAAGAACTCGTACCAGGAGCCGTACAGGGCGCGTTCGCGCTCCACCAGCAGGGGCATCGGATCGGAGGCCGTCACCAGCTCCCGCAGCGGATGGCGGTCGAGCGGCTCCGTCACCTCGGGGGCGAGGGCCGCCGCGAGGCGCCAGGCGGCCGGCCGGTGCTCGTCGCGCAGGGCCGCCGCCACGTCCAGGACGGGCTGCCGCCGGGCCTCGGGCACTCCGGCGGCGGCACGCTCGAACAACTCGGCGCCCTCCGCCAGGACCAGTTCGGTGTCGATGCCGGCCGGAATCTTGATCCGGGCGTGGTGCCGCCAGGTGGCGAGCGGATCCGACCAGGCCTCCACCGTGTAGGTCCAGCGCCCGGGTTCGCCCGCGGTGACGGTGGCGCCCCAGCGGTCGGTGCCCGGGGCGAGTTCCCGCATCGGCGTCCAGGGGCCGGCCCGGCCCGCGGGGTCCCGCAGCACCACGTTCGCCGCGACGGCGTCGTGCCCCTCCCGGAACACCGTGGCGGACACCTCGAAGGACTCCCCGGTCACGGCCTTGGCGGGCCTGCGGCCGTGCTGGACCACGGGACGTACGTCGAGGACGGGGATGCGGCCCAGGGTTGCGGCCGCGCCCGGGGAGGACCGCTCCCCGGTGGCGGACGGGCCGGTGGCGCCGGCCGGCGGCACGCCTTTCCTGCCCGTCGTCTTCTTTCCTGCTGCCTTGGCCTTGCTGCTTGTCGGGGGTGCTGACGAGTGGTGCGTGGCGGGCATGACCGCTCCTGTCCGCTTCAACGAGGGTATGGGCGGAGGGTGTGGGGAGGTGGGTCCTGCGGATGTGCTGTGGTGCGCCTGTGGGGTGTGTACCGGAGGAGCCTTCCCACCCGGTTCGGGTGGGCAATCCGGCACTTTGTTAACTACTCACGCGTACGTCTACGTACAAGACCGGTCCCTTTTTCCGGGTGCCCGGTGACCGGGACTTGACGCCCCCCCGACACCCCCGGCGGGTACGTCCCCACCGACCGCGCGGTAACCACTACCGTCGAACACGACGACGGGACGCACAGCGCTGTGCGTCTCACCCCGCAACGCGTCCGAGGTGGAATGTGAAGGCGATCCGTCGGTTCACCGTCCGTCCCGTTCTCCCCGACCCCCTCCGGCCGCTGAGCGACCTGGCGCGCAATCTGCGCTGGTCCTGGCATGCGGAGACGCGCGACCTGTTCCAGTCGGTCTGTCCCGAGGTCTGGGCCACGGCCGGCGGCGACCCGGTACGGCTGCTGGGCAGCGTGCGGCCGGCCCGGCTGGCCGAACTGGCCGGGGACCGGCGGTTCCTGCGCCGCCTCACCGCGGCCGCCGACGACCTGGACGACTATCTGACCGGCGACCGCTGGTACCAGACCCAGTCGGACGGCCTGCCCGCCGCCGTCGCCTACTTCTCCCCGGAGTTCGGCATCACGGCCGCGCTCCCGCAGTACTCCGGCGGCCTCGGCATCCTCGCCGGCGACCACCTGAAGGCGGCCAGCGATCTCGGGGTGCCGCTGATCGGGGTGGGCCTGCTGTACCGGCACGGATACTTCCGGCAGACCCTCTCCCGGGACGGCTGGCAGCAGGAGCACTATCCGGTGCTCGACCCGAACGAGCTGCCGCTCACCCAGCTGAAGGAGCCCGACGGCACCCCGGCCGGCCTCTCCCTCGCGCTGCCGGGCGGCAGGGCACTGCGTGCCCGGATCTGGCTGGCCCAGGTCGGCCGGGTGCCGCTGCTCCTGCTCGACTCGGACGTGGAGGAGAACGACCTCGGCGAACGGGGGGTGACCGACCGGCTCTACGGCGGCGGCAGCGAGCACCGGCTGCTCCAGGAGATGCTGCTCGGTATAGGAGGTGTGCGGGCCGTACGGACGTACTGCCGGCTCACCGGGCACCCGGAGCCGGAGGTGTTCCACACCAACGAGGGGCACGCGGGCTTCCTCGGCCTGGAGCGGATCGCCGAACTGTGCTCCGGCGGACTGGACTTCGACTCGGCGCTGGAGGCCGTACGGGGCGGGACGGTGTTCACCACGCACACCCCCGTCCCGGCCGGCATCGACCGCTTCGACCGCGAGCTGGTGGGCCGGCACTTCGGCCCGGACGCCGAGCTTCCCGGCATCGACGTGCAGCGCGTCCTGGCGCTCGGCATGGAGACCTACCCGGGCGGCGAGCCGAACCTGTTCAACATGGCCGTGATGGGACTCCGGCTGGCCCAGCGGGCCAACGGGGTGTCGCTGCTGCACGGGCAGGTCAGCCGCGAGATGTTCGCGGGGCTGTGGCCGGGATTCGACGCCGAGGAGGTGCCGATCACCTCCGTGACCAACGGGGTGCACGCGCCGACCTGGGTGGCGCCGGAGGTGCTGCGGCTCGGCGCCCGGCAGATCGGCGCCCAGCGGGCCGAGGACGCGCTGACCGTCGGGGGCTCCGAGCGCTGGGACTCGGTCACGGACATCCCGGACCAGGAGGTCTGGGAACTGCGTCGCACCCTGCGCGAGCAGCTGGTGCTGGAGGTGCGGGACCGGCTGCGCGCGTCCTGGCGGCAGCGCGGCGCCGGCAACGCCGAGCTGGGCTGGATCGAGGGGGTGCTGGACCCGGACGTCCTGACGATCGGGTTCGCGCGCCGGGTGCCGTCGTACAAGCGCCTGACGCTGATGCTGCGCGACCGGGACCGGCTGATGGAGCTGCTGCTGCACCCCGACCACCCCGTGCAGGTCGTGGTGGCGGGCAAGGCGCACCCGGCCGACGACAGCGGCAAGCGGCTGGTGCAGGAGCTGGTCCGCTTCGCGGACGACCCCCGGGTCCGCCACCGCATCGTCTTCCTGCCCGACTACGGCATGGCGATGGCCCAGAAGCTCTACCCGGGCTGCGACGTCTGGCTGAACAACCCGCTGCGCCCCCTGGAGGCGTGCGGCACCAGCGGGATGAAGGCGGCGCTCAACGGCTGCCTCAACCTGTCGGTGCTGGACGGCTGGTGGGACGAATGGTTCCAGCCGGACTTCGGCTGGGCCATCCCGACCGCCGACGGCGTCGGCACCGACCCCGACCGCCGGGACGACATCGAGGCCGCGGCCCTGTACGACCTCCTCGAACAGCGGGTCGCCCCGCGCTTCTACGAGCGCGGGCGGGGCGGGCTGCCCGACCGCTGGATCGAGATGGTCCGCCAGACCCTCTCCCTGCTCGGCCCGAAGGTGCTGGCCGGCCGCATGGTCCGCGAGTACGTCGAGCGGCTCTACGCCCCGGCCGCCCAGGCGCACCGCGGGTTGACCCCGGACACCGCCCGGGACCTGGCCGAGTGGAAGTCCCGGGTGCGGGCGGCCTGGCCGCGGGTGAGCGTCGACCACGTGGAGACGACCGCGACGACGGCCACGGCGGAGCTGGGCACCACCGTGGGCCTGCGGGTCCGGGTGGGCCTGGGCGAGCTGAGCCCGGACGACGTGGAGGTGCAGGCGGTGTCCGGGCGGGTGGACGCGGAGGACCGCATCACCGACGCCACGGTCGTCCCGCTGAAACCGACCGGCGCGCCCGACCTGGAGGGCCGCCTCGTCTACGAGGGCCCCCTCTCCCTGGACCGCACCGGCCCCTACGGCTACACGGTCCGCATCCTCCCCACCCATCCCCTCCTCGCCTCGGCCGCGGAACTGGGCGTGCTGGCGGTGCCGTCGGAGGAGGTGGTGGAGGGGGCGGGGGTGCTGCTGAGGTGATCTGACGGACGGGGCCGGCGGTGGCCGCGCAGGCTCGCGCGCCGGCCTCGCGGCGGCGTCCTCGGGCGTGGTCCTCGCGTCATGCCTCGGACAGGTCCGCGCACAGTTTCCGCAGGACCGTTCCGCAGCGGCGCGCGTACGCCTGCTGCAGTCCTCGGGTGGCCGGGCCGCCGGCCCGGGCGTACCACTTGGCCGGCCTGCTGAACGCGGCGACGGTGAGCCAGACCGTGCCGTCGCCGGTGCGGTCGACCACGAAGGCCTCCTCGCCGCATTCGGGGTGGCCTTCGAGGGTGCCGTAGGCCCAGCCGGCGCGGCGGGGTTCCTCGGCCGTCCAGACGATGCGGCAGGGGGCCCTGACGACGCCGGCCAGGGTGACCGTGACGTCGACGTCGGGGGCCGCGCGGTCGGCCGTGGCGTCGATGCGGACGCCCAGCGCGCGGTGCATCTCCCAGGTCAGGACCGCCTCGGCGGCCTGCCGGAACACCTCCTGGCCCTCGCCGAGACGGGTGCGGACGAACAGCGGACGGAAGCCGGGCGGGCAGAAGGTCAGATCGTCGCGGGTCGCACCGACCGGCTCGTAGGTGAAGGGCGCCGAGGACATGGGACACAAGGGTAGGGCGGTACCCGGAAGACCTTCCTCCCGGGTACCGCCCTGACGCGACGCGTCCGTGATCAGGCGACGTTGACCGCGGACCAGGCGGCGGCGACGGCCTTGTACTCGGTGCTGGTGGAGCCGTACAGCGCGGACGCCGCGTTCAGGGTCGCCGTGCGGGCGGCCTTGTAGTTGGTCGTCGACGTCATGTACGTCGTCAGCGCCTTGTACCAGATCTGCAGCGCCTTGGCGCGGCCGATGCCGGTGACGGTGGAGCCGTTGGAGGTCGGCGAGTTGTAGGTCACGCCGTTGATCGTCTTCGAACCGCTGCCCTCGGCGAGGAGGTAGAAGAAGTGGTTCGCGACGCCGGACGAGTAGTGCACGTCCTTGTTGCCGACGGTGGAGGACCAGTAGTCCGCCGAGCCGCCGTCCTTGCTGGGCTTGTCCATGTAGCGCAGCGGGGTGCCGTCGCCGTTGATGTCGATCTCCTCGCCGATGAGGTAGTCACCGACGTCGTTGGCGTTGCCCGCGAAGAACTCGACACCCGTGCCGAAGATGTCGGAGGTGGCCTCGTTCAGGCCGCCCGACTCGCCCGAGTAGTTCAGGCCGGCGGTGTTGGAGGTGACACCGTGGCTCATCTCGTGGCCGGCGACGTCCAGCGAGGTGAGGGGGTTCACGTTGCCCTCGCCGTCGCCGTACGTCATGCAGAAGCAGCTGTCGTCCCAGAAGGCGTTCACGTACGCGTTGCCGTAGTGGACGCGGGAGTAGGCGCCGACACCGTTGTTCTTGATGCCGCTGCGGCCGAAGGTGCTCTTGTAGAAGTCCCAGGTCTCCTGGGCGCCGTAGGCGGCGTCGACGGCCGCGGTCTGGTCGGTGCTGGAGCTGGACGCCGCACCGGTGCCCCAGACGTTGTCGGCGTCGGTGAACAGCGTGCCGGTGCCGGACGTCTTGTGGGCCAGGTTGTACGTCTTGTGGTTGCCCCGGGTGGTGTCGTAGAGCTGGTACGTCGACCCCGACAGGTTGGTGTTGAGGCTGACGGTGCCGGAGTACAGGCTCTTGCCGGTGCCGGTCGCGTTCTCGATGCCCTGGTACTCGAAGAGCTTCTTGCCGGTGGCCGCGTCGGTGATGACGTGCAGCTGGTTCGGGGTGCCGTCGTCCTGGAGGCCGCCGACGACCGTCTCGTAGGCGAGGACGGGCTTGCCGGAACCGGCCCAGATCACCTTGCGGGCGCCGTCCGCGGCGGCCTTGGCGGAGCCGAGGGTTCTGGCGGCGGAGACCGCCTGCTTCTCGGCCTTGGCGGCGGTGATCTGCGGCTTGAGGGAGGCGACCTTGATGGCCGACTTGTTCGCCTTGGTGACGCCCTCGGACTTGCCGGACTTCGCCGTGTGGACGATCAGGTCGCCGCCGAGCACCGGCAGGCCGGCGTAGGTGCGCTCGTAGCGGGTGTGGACAGTGCCGTCGACGTCCTTGACGACGTCCTTGACGACCAGCTTCTCCTTGGCGCCCAGGCCTATCGCCTGCGCGGTCTCGGTGGCGCCGGCCTGAGCCTGCTTGATGAGGGTGGTGCGAGCCGCGGCGGACAGCGTGGTCGGGGCGGCGGCCGGCGGCTTGGCGGTGGCTCCGGCCGAGGGCTGCGCGGTGGCACTGGTGCTCACTCCGGTGGCGAGCAGGGCTCCGGCGGCGACAGCGGTGGCGATGGCCAGAGTGGTGCGCTTGTGACGCGCGTAGAGGGGGCTCACGCAAGCTCCTTCTCGTGGGGAGTCCGGTCAGCGTGGGGTTACTGGCCGGCTGTGTGGGGTTGTGAAGTTGCTGTGCTGCTGCGGCGGGTGGAGAGAGAGTGACATCAAGGGCGCGTACATGTCAGGACCCTGAAGTGATGTTGGCCGAAAGTCGACTGTCCGATAAACGTTTCGCCCATGTGAACGGGCGCTGCCCGGGGGCGCTTCACCCCCGGGCAGCCCCGTGATTCCGGGCTTGTGGCGTGCCGTTTACGGGAAGGTCAGCTTCCAGCCGTTGATCGTTCCCGTGTCGTAGGTGGCCTGATCCTGCACCCGCAGTTTCCAGGTGCCGTTGGCCGATTCGGCGGCGGCGTTCACCGTGTAGGTCTCGTTGACGTCGTCCGCCGAGTCCGAGGAGCTGAAGTTCTTCAGCCGGTAGGCGGTGCCCGACGGGCCGACGAGGTCGATCACCAGGTCACCGCGCCAGGTGTGCGAGATGTCGACGCTCACCTGGAGGTTGCTCGGCGCGTTCCCGGTCCGCCCGGAGACGGCGATGTCGGAGGTGACGGCCGGCCCGTTGTCCGGGACGGACACCGGCGTGGTGCTCTCGTACGACGTGCCGCCGCCGCCCCCGCCGCCGGAGCGCGAGCCGACCCCGACGCCCGCCCAGGCGTCCTGCACGGCCTTGTACTCGGCGCTGGAGGTGCCGTACAGCTCGCCGGCCGCCGCGAGGGAGCCGGTGCGGGCGCCCGCGTAGTTGGTGGTGGACGTCCACTTGGTGCTCAGCGCCCGGTACCAGATCTGCAGCGCCTTGTCCCGGCCGATGCCGGTGACCGGGAGGTTGTCCGCCGTCGGCGAGTTGTAGCTCACGCCGTTGACGACCTTGGCGCCGCTGCCCTCGCTCAGCAGGTAGAAGAAGTGGTTCGCCGGGCCGGACGAGTAGTGCACGTCGACGCCGCCGATGCCCGAGTACCAGTTGTCCTTGGACGCGCCGTCCTTGCTGGGCTTGTCCATGTAGCGCAGCGGGGTGCCGTTGCCGTTGATGTCGATCTTCTCGCCGACGAGGTAGTCGCCGACGTCGGTGGAGTTGTTGGCGTAGAACTCCACGCCGGCGGCCATGATGTCGCTGGTCGCCTCGTTCAGTCCGCCGGACTCGCCGCTGTAGTTGAGGTTCGCGGTGGCGGAGGTGACGCCGTGGCTCATCTCGTGGCCGGCGACGTCGATCGAGGTCAGCGGCTTGGCGTTGCCGGAGCCGTCGCCGTAGGTCATGCAGAAGCAGCTGTCGTCCCAGAAGGCGTTCACGTAGGCGTTGCCGTAGTGGACGCGGGAGTAGGCGCCGACGCCGTTGTTCTTGATGCCGCTGCGGCCGAAGGTGCTCTTGTAGAAGTCCCAGGTGAGCGCCGCGCCGTAGTGGGCGTCCGCGCCGGCCGTGGCGGCGTTGGAGCTGCTGCCGTTGCCCCAGGTGTCGTTGCTCTGCGAGTACAGGGTGCCGGTGCCGGAGGAGCCGTGGTTCAGGTTGTACGTCTTGTGGTTGCCGCGCGCCCCGTCGTTGAGCGTGTACGTCGAGCCCGACTGGGTGGTGGTCAGCGTGACCTGCCCGCTGTACTGGGTGTTGCCGATGCCGTTCTTGACGCCCTGGTACTCGAAGAGCTTCTTGCCGGTGGCCGCGTCGGTGATGACGTGCAGCTGGTTCGGGGTGCCGTCGTCCTGGAGCCCGCCGACGACCGTCTCGTACGCCAGCACGGGCTTGCCCGTGGCCGCCCAGATCACCTTGCGGACGCTGTCCGCCGCCGACTTGGTCCCGCCGAGCGCCTTCGCCCGCTGCACGGCCTGCTTCTCCGCCGTGGCCTTCGCCACGGCCGGGGTGAGGCCGGCGACCTTCAGCGTGGCGCCGGTGGCCCGGATCACCTCCATGGTCTTGCCCTCCCTGGTCTCCACGACCAGGTCACCGCCGAGCACCGGCAGACCGGCGTACGTCCGCTCGTAGCGCGTGTGGAGCGTGCCGTCGGCATCCTTGACGACGTCCTTGACGACCAGCTGCTCCTTGCCGCCCAGGCCGATCGACCGGGCGGTGGCCGCCTTCGCGGTGTCGGCGTGCCGGATCAGCTCGGCCCGCTGCGAGGGAGTGAGCTTGACCGCCGCGTGGGCCGGGTTGGCCTTGCCGGGCTGCGGCTTCGCCGGGGCGGCGCTGGCGGCGCCGGACTGGACGGCGGCGGCGATCAGGGCGGCGACACCGGCGAGGGCGACGGCGGCGGTGCGACGGGCCGCCGTGGGGCGCAGTGCTGTGTGGGAGGTGCGTCCGCGAGAGGAATTGCTTCTCAACACTGACTCCTTCTGCATGACCGCGGGTCGCGCGGCCAGGGGAGACCGGACGGTGGGTTGGGACGTCCGGGCAGAACAGGGCGTTACGCGGAACCACGTGCAGGTGCGGAGCCGGCTCACGCGGGCGTGCAGAGCTGTGGGGTTGCTGTGAGTCGGCCTGGGAAGAGTGGCAGGAGATCCCACCACCTGTCAGGACCGCGTCACAAATATGGCCGGAAATGGTCCGTTGACCGGATGTTCAAGTTCGGTATGCGGACTGTTGGTCCGTGTCGTCGGCGTCCCCGTGCCAGGTCCGCCACAGCGCCGCGTACGCCCCGCCGGCCGCCACCAGCTCCGCGTGCGTGCCCAGTTCCGTCAGCCGGCCGTCCTCCATGACCGCCACCCGGTCCGCGTCGTGCGCCGTGTGCAGGCGGTGGGCGATGGCGATGACCGTACGGCCCTGGAGCACCGCGGCGAGGGCGCGCTCGGTGTGCCGGGCCGTCGTGGGGTCCAGCAGGGCCGTCGCCTCGTCCAGGATCAGTGTGTGCGGATCGGCGAGCACCACGCGCGCCAGGGCCAGTTGCTGCGCCTGCGAGCCGTCCGTGGGCCGCCCGCCCGTACCCAGCCGGGTGTCGAGCCCGTCCGGCAGGCCGCGCACCCAGTCGGCGGCGTCCACGGCCGCCAGTGCCGCCCACAACTCGTCCTCCCCGGCGGCCGGTTCCGCGATCAGCAGATTGTCGCGGACCGTGCCCAGGAAGACATGGTGCTCCTGGGTGACCAGGACGACCTGGCGGCGCAGCAGCTCCGGCGCCAGCTCCGCCACCGGCACCCCGCCCACCGTCACCGTGCCGGACCCGGGCCGGTCGATGCCCGCGAGCAGCCGGCTCAGCGTCGTCTTCCCGGCGCCGGAGGGACCCACCACCGCCAGCCGCTCCCCGGGCCGTACCGTCAGGTCCACCCCGCGCAGCACCTCACCGCCGCGCTCGTACGCGTACCGGACCCCGCGCACGTCGATCCGGTCGTCCGCCGGCGCCGCGGACGCGTCCGGACCCTCCCCGAGGGGCGCCCGCGCCAGCCCCTCCACGCGCGCGAACGAGGCGCCGCTGCTCTGGAGCTGCTCCACCCGCATCAGGATCTGGTCCAGCGGCTCGGTGAACTGGCGCAGATACAGCGCCGCCGCCACCACCGCACCCACCCCGATCGCGCCCCGCGCGTGCAGCCAGCCACCGAGCAGCAGCACCCCGGCCACGGGAACGGTGTACGTCACCTCGACCGCGGGGAAGAACACCGTCCGCAGCCGCAGGGTGTACAGGCGGGTGCGGCGGGACTCGGCCAGCGCGTCCCGGCTCGCCCGGATCCGCCGCTCGCGCAGCCGGAACGCCTCGGCGGTCCGCGCCCCGGCCGCCGTCGCCGCGACGATCTCCGCGACCTGGGAGGTCGCCGCCCCCTCGGCGAGGTAGCCGTCCCGGGCGCGCCGCAGATACCAGCGCAGCGCCAGCTGGATCGGGGCGAGACCGAGCAGCCCGCACACCCCCAGCAACGGATCGAGCGCGCACACCGCGCCCAGCACGAACACCGCCTGCACACCGTTGACCAGCAGCTCCGGGCCCACGTCCCGCAGCGTGGTGCCGACGGTCGCCACGTCCGCCGTGCCCCGCGCGGTCAGGTCGCCGGTACCGGCCCGCTCCACCACGGACGCGGGCAGCGCCAGCACCCGCCCGACGTACTCCTCGCGGACCCGGGCCAGCGTCCGCTCCCCGAACCGGTGCCCGACGTACCGCGCCCAGCGGGCCAGCAGCAGCTGCGCCAGCGCGCACAGGGCGATCCACAGCGCCAGCCGGTCCACCGCGCCCACCCCGTGCCCGGCCCGCACCTCGTCGACGATCCGGCCCACCAGCCAGGGCCCGGCCAGTCCCGCCGCCGCGGCCAGCGCGTTGAGCAGCAGCGCGGCGGTGAACGCCCGTCCGTCGGCCCGCACCAGCCGCACCACGGCCCGGCGCACGGCTCCCCGGTCCGCGACCGGCAGCAGCCCCTCGCCGGCCGGGCTCCCGCCGGCCGTCACCGTACGGCCCCCGCCACGTCGTCCGCGGCCTCGCCGCCCGCCGGGTCCCCGGCGTCGCGCGCGACCAGGGCCCGGTAGCGGGGCTCCTCGGCCAGCAGCCGGCGGTGCGGTCCGCTCGCCCTGACCTCGCCGTCGGCCAGGAACAGGACCGTGTCCGCGTGGTCCAGCACCAGCGGCGAGGTCGTCGTCACCAGCGTCGTGAGGCCGTTGCGCGCGGCCCGCAGCCGCTTCGCGACCGTCGCCTCGGTGTGCGCGTCCAGCGCCGAGGCCGGCTCCACCGCGAGCAGCACCTCGGGCGCGGCCAGCAGCGCCCGTGCCAGGCGCAGCCGCTGCCGCTGCCCTCCCGAGAGACTGCGGCCCTGCCCGGACACCACCGACTCCAGCCCGTCGGGCAGGCCGCGCACCACGTCCTCGGCCGCCGCCGCGTGCACCGCCCGGCGCAGCGCCGCCTCGTCGGCCGGGTCCGCGGCGGCCACCATCTCCCGGAGCGGGCCCGCGAACAGGTCCGCCTCGTTGTCCGCGACCAGGACGCGCCGCCGTACGTCCGCGAGCGGCACCGCGTCCAGCCGCACCCCGCCCCAGGTGGCGTCGGTCGGCCCGTACCGGCCGAGCCGGTCGACCACGGCGGCGGCCTCGGCGGGCCGGGCGGCGGCCAGCGCGGTCAGCCGGCCCGGCACCACCCGCACCCCGGACACGGGGTCGTGCAGCTCGGCCGGTTCCGCGGGGGCCGGCCGGGTGCCCGTGTCCGGCTCCGGGGCCAGCCGCAGCAGCCGCACCACGCGGCGCGCGGCCACCACGCCCCGGTTCAGGTCGTAGGCCATCTGCACGAAGAACGCGACCGGTCCGATCAGCACCGCCACATAGCCGTAGACCGACACCAGCTCGCCGACGGAGATGTCCCCCCGGGCGGCGGTGCGGGCCGCGAGCCAGGTCACCACGGCCAGGAACAGGGTGGGTAGGCCGACTCCGAGCGCCTGCACCCAGCTGGTCACCGCGCCCACCCGGTACCCCTGCGCCCGCAGCCGCTGCGAGTCGCCCCGGAACGCGTCCGCGAACAGCCCCTTGCCGCCCAGCCCGTTGAGGACCCGCAGCCCGCCCGCGAGGTCGCCGATGCGCGCGGCGAGCACCCCCTGCCGCTCCCGGTACTCGCTCTCCGCGCCCTGCAACCGCCGGGTCAGCGGCCCGGTGAGCAGCGCGACCACCGGCACCCCGAGCAGCACCACGGCGGCGAGCGGCGCCGAGATCGCCAGCAGCAGCCCGGCCACCACGGTGTACACGACGACCGCGCCGACGCCCGGCCCCACCACGGTCAGCGCCTGCGCCAGGATCTGGACGTCCCCCACCCCGATGGTGACGACCTCCCCGGCGCCCGCCCGGCGCGGCAGCGCGGCCCCCAGCCGCAGCACATGCCCCACGACCACCTTGACCGTACGGAAGTTGGCGTCCATCCGGACCCGGGTCATCGTCCGGTGCCGCAGGATGCTCACCCAGGCGTTCACCGACCCGAGGACGAACATCGCCCCGGTCCAGGCGGCCAGCACCCGGAGCCGCCCGGGCAGCAGCCCGTCGTCCACGGCCCGCGCCATCAGATACGGCTGTGCGGCCAGCAGCACCATCCAGACACTGCCCAGCAGCGCCCCGGCCGCCGAACGTCCCGGCTGACAGCGCACCAGCCACCACAGATACCGCCAGCCGCCGCGGGTGTCGGGTGTGCCCGGATCCTCGTACGCGTCGATCATGCATCCCCCGATCCGCTCGGCCTGCCCGGCTCGACCGGCCGGACGGCAAACCTCGAAACTAACGCGATCGGCTCCGGCGGTTCCATTGAATTTCGGACGGAACGGATGCCGGTCCGCGGGGTCGTAGGACCAGCGCCCGACCGGGGTCCGGCCAAAACTCGGTGGGCGATGTCAGTGCCGGTCCGTACGCTCGCGACTGATGCCCACGACACGTGCAACCGCCGACCGCTCCGCCGTCCGCACCCTGCTCCGGCTGTGGCCGTACGTCCGCCCCGTCCGCAACCGGCTGCTCACCGCCGCGGTCGTCGCGGTCGTCGCCTCCTGTACGGGACTGGTGATCCCGCTCGTCCTCAAGTGGCTCGTCGACGGGCCGGTCGCCGACCGCGACCCGGCGGGAGCGTGGCTCGGCGCGCTGTACCTGCTCCTGCTCGGCATCGCCGAGGCGGTCCTGTTCGGCATACGGCGCTGGCTCGTGGCCCGGCCGCTGTCGCACGTCGAGGCGGAGATGCGGGCGGATCTCTACCGGCATCTGCAACGCCTGCCCGTGGCCTTCCACGACCGCTGGGCCTCCGGCCAGCTGCTCTCCCGCGGCACCACCGACCTGATGCTGGTGCGCATGTTCCTCGCCTTCCCGCTGACGTTCCTGCTCGTCAACGGCGTCACGATCCTCGTCGGCCTGGTGATCATGCTGATGCAGGACTGGGTGCTGGGGCTGGTCATCCTCGGTCCCGCCGTTCCCGTGATGTGGACCTGCGTGGTCTTCGAACGGCGGTACGCGGAGGTGGCGCGGCGCGCCCAGGACCAGGTCGGCGACCTGACGACGGTGGTCGAGGAGAGCGTGCTCGGCATCCGCATCATCAAGGGCTTCGGCCGCCACCGCAGCCAGGCCCGCGCCTTCCGCGAACTCGCGGGGCGGCTCCGGGGCACGGAGCTGCGCAAGGCGCGGCTGCTGGCCGTCATCTGGGGCGTCATCGTCACCCTGCCCGAGGTGGCGATCGGCGCGGCGCTGGTGCTGGGCAGCGTGCGGGTGGCCGACGGCGACCTGTCCGCGGGCACACTGGTCGCCTTCCTGAGCACGGCGCTCGCGCTGCGGTGGCCGGTGGACTCGATCGGGTTCCTGCTGGCGATGAGCCAGGAGGCGGCGACGGCCACGGAGCGGTACTTCGAGGTGATGGACGAGGCACCGGAGGAGCGGGGGACCGGGGACGCCCGCGCCGGGAGGGGCACCGCCCCGGCGGACGCACCGTCCGCGGCCGGACTGCGGTTCGAGAACGTCCGGTTCCGCTATCCCGACGCTCCCCCCGACTCCGTGCCCCTCCTCACCCGCATCGACCTCCACGTCCGCCCCGGCGAGTCCATGGCCCTCGTCGGCGCCACCGGAAGCGGGAAGACGACCCTCACCGCCCTCGTCCCCCGCCTGCACGAGGTCACCTCCGGCCGGATCACCCTCGACGGCGTGGACATCCGGGCGATGTCCCGCGAGGAACTCCGCACCAGGGTGGCCGTCGCCTTCGAGGAACCCACCCTGTTCTCGGCGAGCGTCGGCGAGAACGTGCTGATGGGCGCCCCGGACGGCGCCGGAAGACCGGACCTCGACCGCGCTCTCGGCATCGCCCAGGCGGACTTCGCGCACGCGCTCCCGCAAGGCACCGACACCCGCGTCGGCGAGCAGGGCCTCAGCCTCTCCGGCGGCCAGCGGCAGCGTCTCGCGCTGGCCCGCGCGGTGGTGGGACGGCCCGAGTTCCTCGTGCTGGACGACCCGCTGTCCGCCCTGGACGTGCACACGGAGGCCGCCGTGGAGGCCGCGCTGCGCCGGGTCCTCGCCGACACCACCGCGCTGATCGTGGCCCACCGCCCCTCCACGGTGCTCCTCGCCGACCGGGTCGCCCTGCTCTCCGGCGGCCGGATCGCCGCCGTCGGCACCCACCAGGAACTGCTCCGGCACAACGCCGAGTACGCCCATCTGATGTCCGGGGAACCGGAGGAATCCCGTTGACCACCACGACCGCCTCCACCCCCGCCGTCGCCGACGACGACGAACCCGCCCGCGCGCGGGACGCCGGCGACCCCTTCGACCGGGACGTCCTGCCCACCCCGCCCGGCGCCACGGCCGGCCTGCTGCGCTCGCTGCTCGCCCCCATGAAGGCCCGGGTCGCCCTCACCACGCTCCTGCTGCTGCTCCAGCAGGCGGCGGTGCAGACGGGCCCGCTGCTGGTGGCGTACGCCCTCGACACCGCCGTACCGGCGTTCCGGGACCACCGGCACGGCCCGCTGTACGCGGTCGCCGCCGGCTATCTGCTGTGCGCCCTGGCGTCCGGCGCGCTGCAGATCGCGTTCATCGAGACCTCCGCGCGGGTCAGCCAGGACGTGCTGCTGGACCTGCGGGGGCGGATCTTCCGGCACGCCCAGGCGCTCAGCGTCGACTTCCACGAGCGCTACACCTCCGGCCGGCTGATCTCCCGGTCCACCACGGACGTCGAGTCGCTGCGCGAACTCCTCAACGAGGGGCTCCAGGAGCTGGTGGCGGTCGTCCTGTCCTTCGTCTACATCTCGGCGATGCTGCTCTGGCTGGACCTCGGCCTCGGCGCGGTCGCGGTGGCCTCCTTCGTACCGCTGTACCTGCTCGTCCGGCTCTACCAGCGGCGCGCCGGGCGGGTGTTCCGGGTGCGGTCCACGGCGATCGCGGCGGTGATCGTGAAGTTCGTGGAGACGATGAACGGCATCCGGCCGGTGCGCGCCTTCCGCCGGGAGGCCGCGAACGAAGCCGACTTCGCCGTGCTGAACCGGCGGCACGAGCGGACGAACGGCGACGCGCTGCTGGAGATGGCCCGTTATGTGGTCGGCTCCCGGCTGGTGGCCAACACGGCGGTCGCGGCGATCGTGCTCTGGGGCGCCCACCGGGTGGCCACCGGCTCGCTGGAGCTGGGCGTCCTCGCGGCGGCGGTGCTGTACCTGCGCCGGCTGTACGACCCGATCGACCGGCTCGGCATGTTCCTGAACTCCTACCAGTCGGCCGCCGCCTCCCTGGAGAAGATCGCCGGGCTGCTCGCGCAGACCCCGTCCGTTCCGGAACCCTCCGCCCCGAGGGAGCTTCCCCCGCTCACGGGCGAGCTCCCGGGCCGCGAGGTCGTCTTCGACGGGGTCCGCTTCGCCTACCGCACCGGCGGCGAGGTGCTGCCCCGCTTCGGCCTCACCCTCCCCGCCGGGCAGACCGTCGCGGTCGTCGGCTCCACCGGCGCGGGCAAGTCGACCCTGGCCAAGCTGCTCGCCCGCTTCTACGACCCCTCGGACGGCCGGGTGCTGCTGGACGGCGTCGACCTGCGCGAGCTGTCGATGTCCGAACTGCGGCGCGGGGTGGTCATGGTGACGCAGGAGGCGTTCCTGTTCTCCGGCACGGTCGCCGACAACATCGCCATCGGCCGGCCCGACGCCACGCGGGAGGAGATCGAGCGGGCCGCGAAGGCGATCGGCGCGCACGAGTTCATCAGCGCGCTGCCCGACGGCTACGACACCGACGTCCGCAAGCGCGGCGGGCGCATCTCCGCCGGGCAGCGCCAGCTGGTCGCCTTCGCCCGGGCACTGCTCGCCGACCCGGCGGTGCTCATCCTGGACGAGGCGACCAGTTCCCTCGACATCCCCGGAGAACGGGCCGTTCAGCGGGCGATGTCGACGGTCCTGCGCGGCCGTACGGCCGTGGTGATCGCGCACCGGCTGTCCACCGTGGAGATCGCGGACCGGGTGCTGGTGATGGAACAGGGCCGGATCGTCGAGGACGGCCGGCCGGACGAACTCATCGCGGGCACGGGCCGGTTCGCGGATCTCCACCGGGCCTGGCGGGACAGCCTGGCATAGCCGGCTAGCCGGGGTACGGCAGCAGACCGCTCGCGATCCTCTCCCACGCCCCCTTCAGCTCGGCCAGCAGCTCGGGCCGGTCGGCGGCGAGGTCGGCCTGCTCCCGCAGGTCGGCCGCGAGATCGTAGAGGTGGTCGATGCCTTCGGCGTCCTGGTAGTACTTCCAGTCGCCCCGGCGCAGCGCCCGGTTCGCCCGCACCCGCCAGAACAGGTCCCGCTCGGGCGGCTTCTCGCCGCGCAGCAGGTAGCCCGCGAGGCTGACGCCGTCGAGGGGGTGGGCGGGGTCGGGGCGGGCGCCGCCGAGTTCCAGCAGGGTCGCGGTCCAGTCGGGGGAGAAGTGGGGTTCGTGGCTGACCTGGCGGCCGTCGATCCCGGCCGGCCAGCGCACGATGGTCGGCACCCGGATGCCGCCCTCCTGGAGGACGAACTTCTCGCCGCTCAGCGGCCACAGATAGGACCAGCGCTCGCCGCCGTTGTCGCTGGCGAACAGCACCAGGGTGTTCTCCTCCTGCCCGGAGCGGCGCAGCGCGGCCAGCACCTCGCCGACGGCCGCGTCCAGGCTCTGCACCATCTGGGTGTACTTGGCGACCGAGCCGCCGTCGTAGTGGTTGAGGGCCGCCGTGACCTCGCCCGGGTTCTTCGCGGCCCGGATCCGCGCGGCGATCTCGGCGCCGGTCTCCTCGTCCCCCTCGGCGAGCCAGGGCCAGTGCGGGGTGGTGAAGTTGAGGTTGAGCAGCCAGGGCCGGGTGTGCTTCCGGCCGACGTACTCGACGGCCCGCTCGGTCAGGACGGTCGTGTAGTAGCGCAGGTCCCGGTACTCGGCGTCGCCCTCGTACAGGTCGTAGGTGCCGAGCTGGCCGAGCTTGGAGAAGTACTCCAGGACACCGCCGAAGTTGCCGAAGAACTCGTCCCAGCCGGACTTGGTGGGGCTGTAGTCGGGCAGCCAGCCGCAGTGCCACTTGCCGATGAGCGCCGTGTCGTAGCCGGCCTTCTTCAGCAGGGAGGCGAGGGTGGGGTGGCTCGGGTCCAGGCCCTGGGACTTGTTCGCCACGGGCTCGGCGAGGCCGCCCGCGGTGCGGCCCGGGTAGCGGCCGGTGTAGAGGCTGAAGCGGGTCGGCGAGCAGGTCGCCGAGCCGGAGTAGGCGTCGGTGAAGCGCACGCCCTGGCGGGCCAGCCGGTCCAGGTTCGGCGTCTTGATG
Organism: Streptomyces sp. NPDC038200; assembly: GCF_055600785.1. Classification (NCBI taxonomy): domain Bacteria; kingdom Bacillati; phylum Actinomycetota; class Actinomycetes; order Kitasatosporales; family Streptomycetaceae; genus Streptomyces; species Streptomyces sp. NPDC038200. The sequence continues at coordinate 354,721 of NZ_JBVJYH010000008.1, read as the reverse complement.
TGCGGGGCGCCGTAGGAGGAGAGGTCGGCCCAGCCGAGGTCGTCACCGAGGATGACCAGGAAGTTCGGGCGCCTCTTGGCGGTCGCGGTGGTACGGGCGCGGAAGGGGCTCTCGTCGGGCGCGGCCTGTGCGGGGGCGGCGGCACCGGCGACGGTGGAGACCGCGCCGCCGCCGAGCAGACCGCCGAACGTACGGCGTGATATGTCGGACATGCGGGATCCTCGGAAAGGTCGTGTCCCGGGGCCGGGCACGACGAGGCGAAGGAGGGGGGAAAGAGAGGAAAGGCAGAAAAGGCAGGAAAGGCAGAGAGGTGAACGAGGGTGCGGCTCAGCGACAGAGAGCGCTGGACTGCCGGCACAGATCCACGTGCCGCCGCGCCACGAGCGCGACCCGCGCGCATCCGTGTTCCGTGGCAGACCTCATGATCACAGGACGGTGCCAGGCACCCGGGCGAACCGTCAAGGTGCTGTCCGGCAGGCGGGATCACGGCACCCCCAGCTCGAAGAGGGCGTAGCCGGCGTACGAGCCGGAGGCCAGGGCCGCGACGCCCAGGAGGGTGCACAGCACGGGCAGGCTCAGCCGGCGCATCGCGACCGCGAGCGGCAGGAACAGCGGGAAGCAGGGCAGCAGATAGCGGGAGATGTTGGCGACGATCTGCTGGCTGCCGAGCACCAGGGCCAGGGTGAGCACGGTGTACACGACCAGCACCGCCGGCGGGCGCAGTCGCAGCAGCAGCGGCAGCAGCGCGCAGGCGAGCAGGATGACGCCGACGGAGATGACGTCCGCGAAGGGGTACGCGAAGAGATAGTCGAACTTGCCCACCGGCACGGACGTCAGCACGTCCAGGGTCTGCTCGCCGTAGTCGAAGCTGTGCGCCCAGGCACCCGACTGGAGTCGGAAGTAGCCGCCCAGGTCGCCCATGCGGTTGCCGACCCACAGCAGATAGCCGAACAGTCCGAGCGGCGCCAGGGACATGGCCAGGACCGGGCGCAGCACCCCGTCCTCGCGGCGGTGCAGGGCCACCAGGGCGGCCACGGCGAGCGCGGCGATCAGCGCGGCGGCCGTGGGGCGGTTGAGGCCGGCCGCGAAGGTGATCACGCCGGCGGTGAGCCAGCGGTGGGTGAGGACGGCGTAACAGGCCCAGGCGGCGAGGGCCACGTAGAGGGAGTCGGAGTACACCGCCCACTCCACGCCCGAGCCGGGCCACACCGCCCACAGCCCGGCCGCCGCGAACCCGGCCCGCCGGCCGCCGAACCGCTCCGCGATCGCGTAGACGCCGAGGGCGGCGGCGAAGGAGGCGAGGATCGAGACCAGCAGCCCGGCGCCGTAGGAGCCGAGGCCGGTGACCGTCGAGGTCAGCCGGATCAGGGCCGGGTAGAGCGGGAAGAACGCCGCCGAGTTGCCCTCCAGCGTGATCAGGCCGGTGGCGCCCGGCACCGGGACCAGCTTCGGGTCGTAGCCGTGCAGCGCGATCTGCTGGTACCACCAGCCGTCCCAGGTGGCCAGCACGTCCCAGGCGTGCGCGCCGCCGCCGAACCGGGGGTGCTTGTTGCGGTAGTCCCCGGTGGAGGACAGCAGATACATGAAGGAGCAGAAACCGGCCAGCTTCACCACGCCGAACAGGGCGAGGACCGGGCCGTGCCGGCGGGCGGCGGCCCGGAGCCGGGAGCCGGGCGCGGCCGGGGCGTCCGCCGGCTGTATGTGGGGGAGGGTCGCGGTCATCGGCCCACCGGCCCCGGACGGCGGCCGGCCAGGGTGCGCCGCATCCGGACGATCCCGCGCAGGTCCGCCAGCGCGGTCGCGAGGATGTCGACGCTGCTGTCCGGGTCGTCGACCCAGTCCACCGGCACCTCGTGGATCCTCAGGCCCGCCCGCTCGGCGAGCACCAGCAGCTCGGTGTCGAAGAACCACTCACCGTCCCGCACCAGCGGCAGCAGCCGCTCGGCGGTCTCGCGCCGGACCGCCTTGAAACCGCACTGCGCGTCGGAGAAGCCGACGGCGAGCGTGCAGCGCAGCAGGACGTTGTAGCAACGGGATATGACCTCGCGCTTGGTGCCGCGCACCACGCGCGCACCGGGTGCGAGCCGGGTGCCGATGGCCAGGTCGGAGTGGCCCGAGATCAGCGGTGCGACCAGCGGCAGCAGCGCGGTGAGTCCGGTGGACAGGTCCACGTCGAGGTACGCCAGCACGGGCGCCCGTGAGCCCGACCAGGCGGCGCGCAGCGCCCGGCCGCGCCCTTTCTCGGGCAGCCGCAGCGAGGTCACCTCGGGGAGTTCGTCGGCGAGCCGGGCGGCGATGGCGGGGGTGCGGTCGGTGCTCGCGTTGTCGGCGATGGTGATCCGGAACGAGTAGGGGAAGGTGTCCCGCAGATGCGTGTGCAGCCGCCGGACGTTGGGCTCCAGGTCCTTCTCCTCGTTGAACACCGGTACGGCCACGTCCAGGACGGGCTCCTCGGCCTGCGTCCGCAGCGGTGTGCGCCGGGGCGCGGGCGCCGCGGCCCCTGATCGGCTCGGTCGGATGTGTGTCACGTGGATCCCCGTTTGTTCTGGCGTGGAGGGCATGGCGAGGGCATGCGCGGACGAGGCGGAGCGTGGCGGGCTAGCCGCTCGGGCTGACCACCGAGGAGGGGTCGTCCGACGGTTCGGCGGGCGCGCTCACCGATGCCGTGGCCGGCGCGGTGGTGCTGCCGTCCCGGGCGGTGGCCGTGGCCGGCGGCGGCCGGTACGAGGTGGTGGCCGTACTCCCGGTGGTCGCGGGCGGTTCGGAGGTGGCCCCGGTGTCGCTCGGCGTCGGGGAGTCCGGCGGCGTCGCGGTCGACGAGGGCGGCGGCGCGCTCGGCGTCAGGGACGGCGACCGGGTCGGCGAGGTGGTCGGCGTGGGCGCCGGGCTCACGACGGGCCGGGGCCGCGGCGCGGTCGGCCGGTCGTCGGTGTGGCCGTGCGGCCACAGCAACAGCCCCAGGCCGAGCCCGGCCACCGCCAGGACGGAACCGGCGGCCCGGCGTGCCGCGCGCACCCGGCGCCTGGCCCGCACGCCCGCGCGCAGCGCCTCCCGGTGCCGGATCTCGAAGGCCGCGGGCTGCGGGTCCTGCTGCATGAGCTGCGTCAGCTGCCGCTCGAAGCGATCCATGACTTCTTCCCTCACCCCACCGGCTCGATGACGTCGGCCAGGAGCCGGCGCAACCGGGCCACCCCGCGCGCGGCATGGGACCGGGCCGTGCCCACCGGGCAGCCCAGGGTCTCCGCGACCTGCCGGTCGGGCAGGTCCTGGTAGTAGCGCAGGACCACGGCGGCCCGCTGCTGCGGGCTCAGCTGGGCGAGCGCCGCCTCCAGCCGGGAGCGCTCGGCCACGGTCGCCGACATGTCGCCGGCCGCCGCCACCTCGGGCAGCTGCTCCACGGGCCGCTCGCCCCACCAGCGCCGCCGGGCCGAGCGTGCCGCGGCCCGCGCCAGCACCTTGCGCACATAGGCCTCCGGTGCCTCGTCGGCGATCTTCGGCCAGACGAACCACAGCTTGACCAAGGACTCCTGCAACAGGTCCTCGGCGCGATGCCGGTCCCCGCCGGTGAGCAGACGGGCCAGATGGAACAACACCGACCAGCGGGCCGCCACGAACGCGTCGTACTCACCGGCCCTGGTCTGCTCCATCCCCACGGTCCCCGTTCTCGCCGGCTGTCTACACCAGGGGAAAGGCCCTGGACCCCCGCCGGCGCTGCACTCGGCGGACGTGATCCGCGTCACGCACAGCCGGCCCACAGGCCCAGGAGGGTCTCAGGCGACTCTCAGCAGCAGCACGGATCGCGCCGGCACCGAGATCTCCGCCCCCGCCGGGTGGACCGTACCCGGGGCCGCCGTCTGCTCCTCCACCGAGGTGTCCACGACCACCTCGTACCGCTCCGCCCACGGCGCCCCGGGCAGCACGAAGCCGGTGGGCCGGTCGCCCGCGTGCAGCACCGCGAGGAAGCTGTCGTCCACCACCGGCGCGCCCCGCTCGTCCCGGCCCGGGATGTCCCGCCCCGAGAGGAACATGCCGAGCGTGGCCGCGGGCGCGTACCAGTCGCCCTCGGTCATCTCCGCGCCCCGCGAGGTGAACCAGGCGAGATCCCGCAGCCCGTCCGCGGTCTGCGAGCGGCCGGAGAAGAAGGCCCGCCGGCGCAGTACGGGATGCCGGTGGCGCAGGGCGATGAGCCGCGCCGTCAGGTCGTACAGCGCCCGCCAGCCGGGCTGCTCCAGCAGCGACCAGTCCAGCCAGCCGATCTCGTTGTCCTGGCAGTAGGCGTTGTTGTTGCCGCGCTGGGTGCGGCCGAGTTCGTCGCCGGCCACCAGCATGGGCACGCCGGTGGACAGCAGCAGCGTGGTGAGGAGGTTCCGCAGCTGCCGGCGGCGCAGGGCCCGCACCCGCTCGTCGTCCGTCTCGCCCTCCGTCCCGCAGTTCCAGGAGCGGTTGTCGTGGGTGCCGTCCCGGTTGTTCTCGCCGTTGGCCTCGTTGTGCTTGGTGTCGTACGACACCAGGTCGCGCAGGGTGAAGCCGTCGTGGGCGGTGATGAAGTTGACGGAGGCGTAGGGGCGCCGGCCGCCCCAGGCGTAGAGGTCGCTGGAGCCGGAGAGGCGGTAGCCCATCTCGCGGACGTCGGGCAGGGCGTGGCGCCAGAAGTCGCGGACGGCGTTGCGGTAGCGGTCGTTCCACTCGGTCCACAGGGGTGGGAAGGCCCCCACCTGGTAGCCGCCGGAGCCGATGTCCCACGGCTCGGCGATCAGCTTCACCCGGCGCAGCACCGGGTCCTGGGCGATCACCGCGAGGAACGGGGAGAGCATGTCGACGTCGTGCATGGAGCGGGCCAGCGCCGCCGCGAGGTCGAACCGGAAGCCGTCCACGCCCATCTCGGTCACCCAGTAGCGCAGCGAGTCGGTGATCAGGCGCAGCACCTGGGGCTGGACGACGTGCAGGGTGTTGCCGCAGCCGGTGTAGTCGGCGTACCGGCGGGCGTCGTCCTGGAGCCGGTAGTAGCCGCGGTTGTCGATGCCCTTCAGCGACAGCGTCGGCCCCAGCTCGCCCGCCTCCGCGGTGTGGTTGTAGACCACGTCGAGGATGACCTCGATGCCGGCCGCGTGCAGCGCGCGGACCATCCGCTTGAACTCGCCGACCTGCTGGCCCGTCGTACCCGTGGCGGCGTAGGCCGCGTGCGGGGCGAAGTAGCCGATGGAGTTGTACCCCCAGTAGTTCTTCAGGCCCCGGCGCAGCAGATGGTCCTCGTGCGCGAACTGATGGACCGGCAGCAGCTCGACGGCCGTCACCCCCAGCTTCACCAGGTGCTCGACGGCGGCCGGGTGCGCCAGTCCGGCGTAGGTGCCGCGCAGCTCCTCGGGGACGCCGGGGTGGAGTCTGGTGAAGCCGCGCACGTGCAGCTCGTAGATGACCGAGTCCGCCCACGGCGTCTTGGGGCGGCGGTCGTCGGACCAGTCGTCGTCATCGTGGACGACGACCCCCTTCGGGACGTACGGCGCCGAGTCGCGCTCGTCGCGCACGGTGTCGGCGACCGACTGGTCGGGCCAGTCCCGGACATGCCCGTACACCTCCGGCGGCAGACCGAACTCGCCGTCCACCGCCCGTGCGTACGGGTCGAGCAGCAGCTTGGCCGGGTTCCAGCGGGCGCCGGTCCACGGGTCCCAGCGGCCCTCCACCCGGTAGCCGTACCGCTGTCCGGGCATCACGCCGGGTACGAAGCCGTGCCAGATCTCGTGCGTCAGTTCGGTCAGCGGGACCGGTGTCTCGCGGCCCCCCTCGTCGAACAGGCAGACCCGCACGGCCTCCGCCCCGGCCGCCCACAACGCGAAGTTGGTGCCGGCGACCCCGTCCGGGCCCACCCGGAAGCGGGCCCCCAGCGGGGTCGGCGCACCCGGCCACACGACGGGGACGGGCGGTACGGCCCGCCGGGCGCCGTTCACCGCCGCCGGTTGCCCGCTCCCGGCGGCCGGCTCCCCGGCCGGTGCCCGCTGCTCGGCTGCGCTCGTCACTGTCGGCCCCTCTTCATCAGTGGCTCGCCCTCGGGGCGCGGTCGGCCGTGCCGAGAGGCCGGGGGAGCGGTTCGGCACCCCCGGCCACCCGGTACGACCGCGCCCCGACGGCCAGGGCGGCCTTCCGGATCCTGTCGGCGCCGGCCCGGCTCCGCTCCTCTCGGCCGACCTGATCCGGAAAACACCCCCTGAAGCGGGCGCGGCGGCTCCCCAACGTGTCGTCCTTCCCTCTGTTCTGCCCAGCGCGTGGCTCGCACTCACGTTTCCCCGGGGCATGCCCGGTCGTTGAGCCCCGTGTGAGGCACGCACAAGGACGCGCACGGCGCGCGGGGGCCGCGCTGGCCGCCGTACTGACATGGGCGGGGCTGCTCGCGGGCTGCTCCGTGGACGGCTCGGGGCCGCTGGGCCTGGGCGGGGCGCTGGGCAAGCCCCCGCCCCCCGAGGACGTCGTCCGGGTGACCCCCGACGACGGCAGCAAGGACGTACGCCCCGACGGGCGGCTGCGGGTACGGGTGCCCGGCGGGCGCCTGGAGAAGGTGACCGTCGTCAAGGCGCAGGACGCGCAGGAGACGCCGGTCCCGGGGCACATCGGCGCCGACGGGCTGACCTGGCGGCCCGACGAGGACCGGCTGGCGCTCGCCGCCGAGTACACCGTCGACGTGGTCGCGCTGGACTCCCAGGGGCACCGCACGGCCCGGCACACCACGTTCACCACCTACGTTCCCGGCGAACGGTTCATCGGCTACGTCACCCCCGAGAACCGCGCCGTCGTCGGCACCGGGATGATCGTCTCGCTCTCCTTCAACCGGGAGATCGAGGACCGCGCCGCCGTCGAACGGGCCGTGCACGTCACCGCCCGGCCGCCCGTCGACATCCGCCCGCACTGGTTCGGCAAGGGCCGCCTGGACTTCCGTCCCGAGCGTTACTGGAAGCCGGGCACCGAGGTCACCGTCGACCTGGACCTGCGGGACGTCGAAGGCGCCCGCGGCAGCTACGGCCTGCAGGACAAGACCTTCTCCTTCACCGTCGGCCGCAGCCAGGTCTCCCTGGTCGACGCGGTCAAGCACACCATGGAGGTGCGGCGCGACGGACAGCTCCTCGCCACCGTCCCCATCACGGCGGGCGCCCCCCAACACCCGAGCTACAACGGGAAGATGGTGGTGATGGACATGCTGGAGGTCACCCGCATGAACAGCCGCACGGTCGGCTTCGGCGGCGAGTACGACATCCCCGACGTCCCGCACGCCATGAAGCTCACCGACTCCGGCACCTTCCTGCACGGCAACTACTGGGCCCCGGACGCCCCCGGACGGGTCAACGTCAGCCACGGCTGCGTGGGGCTGATGGACGTCAAGGGCGGCAGTTCGGACACGCCGGCCGGCTGGTTCTTCGACCGCAGTCTGGTCGGTGACGTCATCGAAGTGGTGAACAGCAAGGACAAAACGGTCGCTCCCGACAACGGCCTCGGAGGGTGGAACATGCCCTGGAACGAGTGGAAAGCGGGCAGTGCGGTGAAGTGAGCAGGTGAGGGCGGGGTTTCGGGGTGAGGGTGTCAGGCGGAAGTTGCGACGGAACAGTGACATTCGCCTGACACCGTACTCAAAAGCCGGCAGTTAATATGCGCGCACAGAGGTGGTGGGGAGCGGGCCTGGCCTGGCCCGGCGAGGGGAGAACAACTTGAACATGCGGCCTGTATCGGGGGCGTCGGCTCGGGGGCGGCGAGGCCGTAGGGGACTGGCACTCATAGCCGGCGCCCTGGTGCTGTCGCTCGCCGCGTGCGGCGGAGGCGGGGACTCCGGCTCCGGCGACGGCAAGGGCGAGGGCAAGGGCAAGGGCGGCGAGCAGGGCGGGCAGTCCACGGCCGCCGTCAGCATCACGCCCAAGTCCGGTGCCACCGGCGTCGACACCAGCGGGGCGCTCAAGGTCGGTGTCGCCCGGGGCAAGCTGACCGAGGTCACCGTCAAGGACGAGAAGGGGGCGAAGGTCGAGGGGGCCATCACCGGGGGCGGCGCCTCCTGGACGCCCTCGACCCATCTGGCCGCGGCCACCAAGTACACCGTGCACGCGGTCGCCAAGGACTCCGCGGGCCGCGAGGCCGCCGAGGACGCCAGCTTCACCACGCTCACCCCGAAGAACACCTTCGTCGGCAGCTTCACCCCCGAGGACGGCTCCACCGTCGGTGTCGGCATGCCGTTCTCCATACGCTTCACGCGGGGCATCACCAGCCCGGACGCGGTCGAGAAGGCCATCCGCATCAAGACGGAGCCGGCCGTCGACGTCGTGGGCCACTGGTTCGGCAACGACCGCCTGGACTTCCGCCCCGAGAAGTACTGGGCGGAGGGCACCAAGGTCACCGTCGACCTCGACCTGGACGGTGTCGAGGGCCGCGACGGCGTCTACGGCAAGCAGAGCAAGACGGTGAAGTTCACCATCGGGCGCAACCAGGTCTCCTTCGTGGACGCCAAGAAGCACACGATGAAGGTCACCCAGGACGGCAAGGTCGTCAAGACCATCCCGGTCACCACCGGCAAGCCCGGCTACGACACCTGGAACGGCCAGATGGTCATGCGGGAGAGGCTCACGGTGACCCGCATGAACGGCGAGACCGTGGGCTACGGCGGCGAGTACGACATCAAGGACGTCCCGCACGCCATCCGCCTGACCGACTCCGGCACCTTCATCCACGGCAACTACTGGGGTGGCGACGCCTTCGGCAACTACAACGCCAGCCACGGCTGCGTGGGCCTGCGCGACGTGCGCGGCGGTTACGACAGTTCCGTCCCGGCGGCCTGGTTCTTCAACCACTCGATGAGCGGCGACGTGGTGGTCGTGAAGAACTCCCACGACGCCACGGTGGCCCCGGACAACGGCCTCAACGGCTGGAACATGTCGTGGGCCGACTGGAAGAAGTGACCCCCGCCTGACCCAGGGGCCCGGCGCCGTGACCCACGGCACCGGGCCCTTCGTCGTCCTCTCCGCCGTGCCCGCTCGGGGGCGGCCCCGGACCCGGCCGGGGTGTGACCGACCGCACCGGGCACCGGCGGGTTAATCCCCGTTAACCTGCCTCCATGACCGTCACTCTGGAAGTCGCCGAAGGCGTCGGCACCCTGCGTCTGGACCGGCCGCCGATGAACGCGCTGGACATCGCCACCCAGGACCGGCTGAAGGAACTGGCCGAGGAGGCCACGCGCCGCGAGGACGTGCGCGCCGTGGTGATCTACGGCGGCGAGAAGGTGTTCGCGGCGGGCGCGGACATCAAGGAGATGCAGAACATGGACCACGCCGGGATGATCCGGCGCTCCCGTGCCCTCCAGGACGCCTTCACCGCCGTGGCCCGCATCCCCAAGCCCGTCGTCGCCGCCGTGACCGGCTACGCGCTCGGCGGCGGCTGCGAACTGGCCCTGTGCGCCGACTACCGCATCGCCGCCGACAACGCCAAGCTCGGCCAGCCCGAGATCCTGCTCGGTCTGATCCCGGGCGCCGGCGGCACCCAGCGGCTGCCCCGGCTGGTCGGCCCCTCCAAGGCCAAGGACCTGATCTTCACGGGCCGCCAGGTCAAGGCCGACGAGGCGCTCGCGATCGGCCTGGTGGATCGGGTCGTCCCGGCCGCCGAGGTGTACGAGCAGGCGCACGCCTGGGCCGCCAGGCTCGCCCAGGGCCCGGCGATCGCGCTGCGCGCGGCGAAGGAGTCGGTCGACACCGGGCTGGAGACCGACATCGACACCGGGCTCGCCGTCGAACGGAACTGGTTCGCGGGTCTGTTCGCCACCGAGGACCGCGAGCGCGGCATGCGCAGCTTCGTGGAGGAGGGGCCGGGCAAGGCCAAGTTCCTCTGAGCCGCACCGGTCGCCGACGGTGTGAACTTCCGCGTAACTCCGGCGGGGTCCCTTGCAATTGACGTGTCGTCTGATTCGGGTCCCTCGATGGGGCGGTTTATGGGAGCCTTAAGGCAACCTTAAGTCTGCTGTGTCGAGGGGGCCCGTCGGTTGCCCGGAAGTGAGCCGTCGCCGCAGGTCAACCGGGACATGCCGGGCATCGACATGCTGTGGTCATATGCCGGACGGCGTGCGGGGAGCGGGGGCGTGCGGGGGGCGTATTCCTCCGGAACGGCCCCCGAGGCGGCTCCGGACGGCCATCATGGGGGCATGGCGGGGCTGGAGGGCATCGAACAGCCGCGGGGACACGGCCGTGCTGCCGCGGCGCGCTGGTCGCCCGCGGTCGAGGACGAACAGGCGCTCAAGGCGCTCGAACTGTTCGGCAACCCGACGGAGGCGGAGGTGCCGCTGCCGTCCCGCCCGGAATCCGCCGCCACCGCCCGCCGGCTCGCCCAGGTCGTCGTCCTGCGGACCTGGCGGCTCAGCCCCAAGCTGACCGAGGACGCCGTCCTGCTCGTGTCGGAACTCGTCGGCAACGCCGTGCGCCACACCGGCGCCCGCGTCTTCGGCCTGCGGATGCGCCGCCGCCCCGGCTGGATCCGGGTGGAGGTCCGCGACCCCTCGCGCGGCCTGCCCTGCCTGATGCCGGTGCAGGAACTCGACGTCAGCGGACGCGGCCTGTTCCTGGTGGACAAGCTCTCCGACCGCTGGGGCGTCGACCTGCTGCCACGCGGCAAGACGACGTGGTTCGAGATGCGGGTCGCCGACCGCTAGAGGGCCGTTCCCGGGTATCGCGACCCGACATCGTCCAGCAATCCGGCGAATTAGCCGGTTTTCTTACCGAACCCCCCTTAAATGGTGCGGGTGACCTCCACCCACCGCCGTGAGGTGCTGCGCGCCGGCGCCGGGCTCGTGGCCGGCGGTGCGCTCGCCGCCGGCTGCGGCAGCGGGCAGGCCGCCCCGCCCCCCGCCCCGCCCCCCACCTCCCCCGCCACGTCTCCCCGGACGGCCCCCGCTTCCGCCGCCACGTCCCCCCGAACGGCCCCCGCGCCCCGCACCTACCCCGGCCGGCCGGCCCAGATCACCCACGGCCCGCGCAACCGCCCCCAGGTGGCCCTCACCTTCCACGGCCAGGGCGACCCCGCCCTCGCCCGCACCCTGCTCACCACGGCCGAGCGGCACGGCGCCCGGCTCACCGTGCTCGCCGTCGGCACCTGGCTGGACGCGCACCCGGATCTCGCCCGCCGCATCCTCGACGGCGGCCACGACCTCGGCAACCACACCCAGCGGCACATCGGCATCAACACCCTCGCCGAGGCGGACGCCCGCAGGGAGATCACCGACTGCGCCGACCGGCTCGACCGGCTCACCGGCTCCATCGGCACCTGGTTCAGGCCCTCCCGCGCCCCCGCCGCCTCCCCGCTCGTCGCCCGGCTGGCCCGTGCCGCCGGCTACCCGCACGTGCTGTCGTACGACGTCGACTCGCTCGACTACACCAGCCCCGGCGCCGCCGCCGTCACCCGCAAGGTCCTCGCCGACGCGCGGGGCGGCTCGGTGGTGAGCCTGCACCTCGGGTATCCGGACACGCTCGCCGCCCTCCCCGACGTCCTGACCGAACTCGGCCGCCGCGGACTGCGCGCGGTCACCACCACGGAGCTGCTGAGCTGATGCGAACCACGAAAGCCGCCCGCCTGCTGGCCGCCGGTGCCGCCGTCACCGCCCTGACGCTGCTCGCGGCCTGCGGCGGCGGGAGCCGGGCCCACGAGGACGAGGCCCTCGGCAGCAAGGCACCGGTCCCGCCGGGGCCGAAGAAGCCGCTGGTGAACGTATTGCCCGGCATGCCGCCCGTGGCGGACCCGGCCGACATCTACGCCGCCGACCGGCCGAACCGGCTCTCGCCCGTGGTCAAGGACTTCCCCTCCCGGGTGTACGTCCCCAACACCAACTCCGACACCGTCACCGTCATCGACCCCACGACCTACCGGATCGTCGAGACCATCCCGGTCGGCCGCCAGCCCCAGCACGTCGTACCGTCCTGGGACCTGAAGACCCTCTGGGTCAACAACGACCTCGGCAACACCCTCACCCCGATCGACCCGCGGACCGGCCGGGCGGGCCGGGCGGTCGACGTGCACGACCCGTACAACCTCTACTTCACCCCCGACGGCAAGTACGCCGTCGTCATGGCCTCCATGGACCGCCAACTGGTCTTCCGCGACGCGCACACCATGAAGGTCGTCAAGTCCGTGCCGGTCACCTGCTACGGCGTCAACCACGCCGACTTCTCCACCGACGGCCGCTACTTCATCGTCTCCTGCGAGTTCAGCGGCGAGATCCTCAAGGTCGACACCGCGCGGATGGAGGTCGTCGCGCAGGAGAAGCTGCCGCTGCGCGGCGCGATGCCGCAGGACGTCAAGCTCTCCCCGGACGGCAAGCTGTTCTACATCGCGGACATGATGGCGGGCGGCCTGTGGATCCTCGACGGCGACAGGTTCACCCGGCCCCGGTTCCTCGCCACGGGCAAGGGCACCCACGGCCTCTACATCAGCCGCGACTCCCGCGAGATGTACATCTCCAACCGCGGCGAGGGCACCGTCTCGGTCTTCGACTTCCCCCACGACCGGCTCACCAGGAAGTGGCACCTGCCCGGCGGCGGCAGCCCCGACATGGGCGGTGTCTCGGCCGACGGCAAGGTCCTGTGGCTGTCCGGCCGCTACCACTCCGTGGTGTACGCCATCGACACCGCCACCGGCGCCGAACTCGCCCGGATCAAGGTCGGCAACGGCCCGCACGGCCTCGCCGTCTACCCCCAGCCGGGCCGCTACTCACTCGGGCACACCGGTATCTTCCGCTGAAGCAGCAGCTCCGAGCCCACCGGACGGTATCCGGCCGCCTGGAACGTCCGCATGCTGCGGGCGTTCCCCGGGGAGACCTGCGCCCACAGCGGCTCCTTGGCGAGCTGCCGGGCGGCGGTCACCAGCAGCCGCCCGAGCCCCCGGTGGCGGGCGTCCTCGTCCACCTCGACCGAGACCTCCAGCCGCCCGGCGACCCCGCGCCCCATGACCAGCACCCCGCCGTCCGCCGTCCAGGCCCGCACCTCCTCGCGGCGGCGCAGGGCGTACCGGATCCTGGGGTGGGAGGTGTCCTCGATCTCCGTCAGCGCCGGCGGTGGCTCTCCGGACAGCGGCGAACCGACCAGGACCGCGTCCACGGTCTCGGTCCGGCGTCCGGTGCGGTCGAGCAGGGCCGTCAGGAAGCGCGGGTGCATCGGCGCCGCCAGGGCGTCGCAGTCCGTACCGCGCAGGGTCTCCCGCACCCACTCCGGGTCCTCGTCGGTGAAGATCACCGAGTGCGCGGTGAACGCCATCACCCCCGCGTCCCGCGGTGAGGGCTGCGGGACGACCGTCGTGGCGCCGTCCGCCGGCGGGAAGACGCCGGCCGCCGCCGCGCCGAGAATGTCCCGCAAGGTCTCCAAGGCCCGCTCCTCCAGTCTCCGTCCGCTGGGGGGCCAGACTCGCAGACCTCCGGCACCGTCCGGGGAGGCACCCCCCCGGACCCCCCGGGACGGCACCGGACTCCCGCCATCGGCGAGCAGGCCGGTTCGACGACCGGGCCGCCCGCCACCGCGAACCGCTCGCCCTCGTGATCCTGCGGCCCGCGCCGCCGCCCGCCGAGGGCTTCGCCCGGGTGGCCGCGGCACTCCGGACTCGTACGGGCCGTTAATCTGACCAGCGTCAGTACGCCAGCACGGCATGAGAAACACGAATAAAAGGGGCGGATCGGTGGCGGACATCGAGGAAGCACGCAAGCAGTTCCAGCGGATCGACGCGGACGGTGACGGGTTCATCACCGCGGCGGAGTTCAAGTCCGCCCTGGCGCAGCAGGGTGACTGGAATGTCACCGAGACGGTCGCGGAGGCCATCATCAGGTCCCGCGACCTCAATGGCGACAAGGTGCTGTCGTTCGACGAGTTCTGGGCCTACCTGAACAAGTGACCCGCACGGGAGGGGGTGCCCGGTCCGCGCGGACCGGGCACCCCCTCCCGTCATGCGCCGCGCCGGACGCGCACGCTCCAGCGGCCCGCGTGCCGCTCCAGCGTCAACGGCAACCCGAAGCACGCGCCGACCTGGTCACCGGTGAGCACCGACCCGACCGGGCCCGAGGCCAGCACCCGGCCCTCGCGCAGCAGCACGGCGTGCGTGGTGCTCGCCGGCAGCTCCTCCAGATGGTGCGTGACCAGCACCGTCGCCAGCGCGGGACGCTCCGCCCGCACCTGCTGGAGCGCCTCGATCAGCTGCTCCCGGCCCGGCAGGTCCAGTCCGGTCGCCGGCTCGTCCAGGAGCAGCAGCCGTGGCTCGGGCATCAGCGCCCGCGCGATCAGCGTCCGCCCGCGCTGCCCCTGCGACAGCGTCGGCCAGCGGGCGTCCCGCAGCGCCCCCAGCCCCAGCGTGACCAGCAGCGCCTCGGCCCGCTCGACCTGCTCCGGGGCGGGCCGCAGGCGCGGGACCGGCTCCACGGAGTTCGTCACCCCGGTGAGCACCACGTCCCGTACCCGCAGCGGCGAGGTCAGCGGATGGCGCGGGTCGACGTGCCCGACGAGCGCCCGCAGCTCGCGCAGATCCACCCGGCCCAGCCGGCGTCCGAGCACCTCCACCGTGCCCCGGGTCGGATGCAGCCGTGCGCCGAGCAGCCCGAGCAGCGTGGACTTGCCCGCGCCGTTGGCACCGAGCAGCGCCCAGTGCTCACCGGCCCGGACGGTCAGCCCGACCTCCCGGAGCAGAGGCCGCCCGTCCCGGACGACGTGCACGTCCTCGGCGCGCAGCACCTGCGTCATCGCGCCTCCCGCACCGCGTCCGCCCGGTTCACCGCGGACAGCACGGCGTGCACGGCGGCCGAGGGGCCCGTGGCCGCGCCCCAGGCCGTGACCCCGCCGACCCGGCAGCGGGCGAAGGCCGCCGTCCCGTCCTGCGTGAAGTCCAGCACGTCGACCGCGTGACCGGCGCCGGCCAGCGCGTCGACGAACGCGGTCACCGGACCGGCGCCCGTGCCCTCGTGGTCGCCGACGCGGCCGCCGGACTCCAGCGTGCCGACGAAGCGGTGGACGCCGGGGGCCGCCTCGTGCACGGACCAGGTGTGCAGCCGTACGGCGCCCTCCGCCGAGTAGGCCGCCCGGAACAGCTCGTACAGCTCCTTCGCCGTCGCCTCCCGGCCGCTGTCGTCCGTGGCGTCCTGCACGATCCGCGCGAACTCGGGCCGCATGCCCGGCGGGAGGTCGATCCCCGCGTGCTCGCGCAGCAGATACGCCACTCCGCCCTTGCCCGACTGGGAGTTGACGCGGATCACCGCCTCGTACGACCGCCCCAGATCGCCCGGGTCGACCGGCAGGTACGGCACCGCCCACGGCGCCTCCCGCTCGGGCACCCCCGACTCGGCCGCCCGGCGGGCATGGTGGACCAGCCCCTTGCTGATCGCGTCCTGATGGGTGCCGGAGAACGCGGTGTGGACCAGCTCGCCGGCGTAGGGGTGCCGGGGGTGCACGGGCAGCCGGTTGCAGTGCTCCACCGTCTCCCGCACGGCGTCGATGTCGCCGAGGTCGACCATCGGATCGACCCCTTGGGCGAACAGGTTCAGGGCGAGCGTCACCAGGTCGACGTTGCCGGTGCGCTCGCCGTTGCCGAACAGGCAGCCCTCCACGCGCTGCGCACCGGCCAGCACGGCGAGTTCGGCGCAGGCGACCCCGGTGCCGCGGTCGTTGTGCGGGTGCACCGACAGGATCACCGACTCCCGGCGGGAGAGGTTGCGGTGCAGGTGCTCGATCTGGTCCGCGTAGACGTTCGGGGTGGCGATCTCCACGGTCGCCGGGAGGTTGTGGGTGACCGGCCGGTCGGGACTCGCGTCCCACAGCTCGGTCAGCCCGTCGCACAGGTCCAGCACGAAGTCCGGCTCGGTGAGGTTGAAGGTCTCCGGCGAGAACTGGAAGCGGATGCCGGGCGTGTCCCCGGCCCGCCGCGCCATGTGCTCCGCGGCCTCCCGCACGGTCCGCCACACCCCGGCCCGGTCCCGCCCGAGCACCACCTCCCGCCACACCGGCGAGGTGGCGATGTACAGGTGGACGACGGCCCGCGGCAGCCCCTCGATCGCCTCGAAGGTCCGGTCGATCAGATCGGTCCGGGCCGGCGTGAACACGACGGGCGTCACGTCGTCCGGTACCACCCCGCCGTCCACGAGGTGGCGTACGAAGCCGAACTCCGTCCGGCTCGCGGAGGGGTAGCCGACCTCGATCTCCTTGTAGCCCAGCGCGACCAGCAGGTCGAAGAAGCGGCGCTTGCGGGGGGTGTCCATCGGCTCGGCGAGCGCCTGGTTGCCGTCACGCAGGTCGACCGGGACCCACAGCGGGGCGCGCTCGACGCGGGCGGAGGGCCAGCTCCGGTCGCCGGCGGGGACGTGCACGCGTGTGTGGTGGGGGCGGTAGCGGTGGTACGGCATGCGGCTGGGCCGCTGCGGATTCCAGGCCGGGGTGGTGGTCATCGTCTGCTGGTGCCTTCGGCTCGGTCGGACGGTGACCGGCAGCACGGGGCCCCGCGGCGGGGTGCCGGTCGCGTCAGGCCCCGCCGCGGCAGCCGAGGAGAAGCAGACCGCGAAGCGTCATGCGGGGTACGCTAGCGACACCTCAGCTCCTCAGACAAGTGAGAATCGTCGGGCAGCTCGTTTATCCCTCCGGACAAGTTGGTGACCTCCATGCCGCTCGGTGCCCTCCGTCCCAGCCCGCTGGTCGAACAGGCCGCGCAGCGCCTCCGGGAGCAGATCGCCGCCGGTCACTGGCCGGTCGGCGGCAAGCTGCCGGGCGAGACGACCCTGGCCAGAGAGCTCGGGGTCGGTCGCTCCACGGTCCGCGAGGCCCTGCGCGCCCTCGCCGGTGCGGGACTGGTCCGGCCGCGGCACGGCGCCGGTGTCTTCGTCATCGCCACCGAGCCGGCCGAGGACTGGCCCACCAGGCTGCGGCGGGCCGCGGTCACCGACGTCTACGAGGTCCGCATGGGCGTCGAGGTGCAGGCCGCCCGGCTCGCCGCGCACCGGCGCACCCCGGAGGACGTCGAGGCGCTGCGGGCCGCGCTGGAAGGGCGCCGCACGGCCGCCGCCGGTGACGACGCGGGGTTCGTGGACGCCGACATCGCCCTGCACGCCGCGGTGGTCGCCGCCGCCCACAACCCCGTCCTCACCGACCTGTTCACTGAGTTCGTCCCCGTCCTGCGGGAGGGCCTGGTGACCCTGCTGGACCTCACCCGCCTGCGCGAGGAGGACCCCGGCACCGGGGACGACACCCACGCGGCTCTCGTCGAGGCGATCACCGCCGGCGCCGCGGAGGAAGCGGCGACGGCCCTGCTCGGCGAACTGGAGTCGACACTGCGCCTGCTGCGAGAAACAGACTGAGAAACAAGCAAGAAGGCCGGCCCCACTGCCCCGCAGCACCCCCTCGGGGGCGCGGGGAACCGCGCGCTCGGCCCCCGCGAACCCGCGCTCACCCGCCGGCCGCAGCGCCCCTCGGGGGCGCGGGGAACCGCGCGCTCGGCCCCCGCGAACCCGTGCGGACCCGCCGGCCCGCAGCCGGACGGCGCTGTCGGCTCACCCCGCCCCCGCCCCCGCCGCCCTGCGGTACCGCCCCGGCGCCACCCCGAACTCCCGCTTGAACGCCTTGGCGAAGGCGAACTCCGAGGTGTAACCGGTCCGTTCCGCCACCGCGCGCAGCGACAGGTCGTCGTGCCGCAGCAGCCGCCCCGCCGTGGTCATCCGCCACCACGTCAGATACGCCAGCGGCGGCTCGCCCACCAACGCCGTGAACCGGCGGGCGAAGGCCGCGCGGGACAGCCCGCCGACCGAGCCCAGTTGCGCCACCGTCCAGGGCCGCCCCGGATCCGCGTGGATCGCGCGCAGCGCCGCCGCGACCGCCGGGTCGGCCAGCGCCGCCGCCCACCCCCGGTCCCGGCCCGCCGCGCGCTCGCTCTCCCACCAGGCCCGCAGGATGTACAGCAACAGGGTGTCCAGCAGCGAGGTCACGATCGCGTCGGTGCCCGGCCGCTGCTCCTCCAGTTCCATCCCGAGCAGCTCCACCGCCGCCCGCAGCGAACGGTGCCCGCCCACCCGGGCGGGCAGGTGCACGATGTCGGGAAGCTCGGCCAGCAGCCGGTGCGCCCGGTCCCGGTCGAACCGGTACGTGCCGCACAGGGTCACCGTGTCGGGGCAGCCCGCGAGCGGTTCCTCGGGCGGCCCGCTCCAGGTGCCGTCGGGCAGCAGCCGCACCTCCCGCGGCGGCACGTCGAGCCCGCTGGCCAGCGTGTGCCCCTGCCCGTGCGCGAGGAAGACGACGTCCCCCGGGGCCAGCGCGACCGGCTGCCCGTCCTGCGGCACCAGCCAGGCCGAGCCGCGCAGCACCACATGGAACCCGGCCTCGTCGGCGGCGGCGAACCGCAGGCTCCAGGGCGCGTACTTGTACCGGCGCGCGGAGTGCGGCCGGCCGGTGCGCAGGGCGGCGACCACGTCACTGAGCACGTCCATGCGGCGACCCTAGCCCACGGACGCTCCCCGAAATCCACCAACGGAAGACGATCGGACAGGAAACCGAGACCGGGGGACATGGAACGTCTCGCATCCCGGTCGTAGCGTCGACGGCATGTCAACCACCGCACGCAGTGCTCTTCGATGAACTCGGCGGCCCCGAGGTCCTCAGGGTCGAGCAGGTCGAGCTGCCCGCACCCGGCCCCGGCGAGGTCCTGGTCAGGATCGAGGCGCTGGGCCTCAACCGCGCCGAGGCGATGCTCCGTTCCGGCACCTACTACTACCTTCCGACCCTGCCCGGCTCCCGCAACGGCTACGAGGCGGCCGGCGAGGTGACGGCGGTCGGCCCGGAGGTGACCGCCTTCGCGCCGGGCGACCCCGTGCTGGCGGCGGCCAACTTCGACCTCAGCGCCCGTGGGGTGTACGGCGATCACGCGCTGCTGCCGCAGACCGCGCTGCTGCCCCGCCCGGCCGGGGCGGACGCGGTCACCGCGGCGGCCGTCTGGCTCACCTACACCACCGCCTACGGCGCCCTGGTCGAGCGGGGGCGTCTGGCGGCCGGCGACCATGTGCTGATCACGGGGGCGTCCAGCGGGGTCGGCACCGCCGCGATCCAGGTGGCCCGGCGGGCCGGAGCGGTGCCGATCGCCACCACCCGCACGCAGGGCAAACGGCAGGCGCTGCTGGACCTCGGCGCCGAGCACGTCGTCGTCACCGAACGGGAGGAGGTGACCGAGGAGACCCGGCGGCTGACCGGCGGCCGGGGCGCCGACCTCGTGCTGGACGCGATCGGCGGACCGTACCTGCGGGAGCTGGGCGCGGCGACGGCCTCCGACGGCATGCTGATCAGCTACGGCTGGCTGGCCGAACGCCCCACGGAACTGCCGACGCAGTGGCCGCTGACCGTCCACGGTTACAACAACCTCGCCCTCACCGGCACCGCGGAGGGCCGCCGCCGGGCCGGCCACTACCTCGCGTCGGGTCTGGCCGACGGCACGCTCCGGCCGGTGATCGGCGAGGTCTTCGACGGCCTGGAGCGGATCGTGGACGCGCACCGGCTGATGGAGTCCAACGAGCACACCGGCAAGATCGTCGTACGTGTGTGAGCGAGGCCCGCGCGCCGCCCCCCGTTCGGCGCAGCGACCGGAATAGGCCACCTCCCCGCGTGGTTGTCCCGCACGACAGAAGCATGCACGTGCATGAACCATCCGGAAGGTCGGCCATGAAGATCGGCATCATCGGCGCGGGGAACATCGGCGGCAACCTCACCAGGCGGCTCACCGCTCTCGGCCACGACGTCTCCGTCGCCAACTCCCGCGGCCCCGAGACACTCCGGGAACTGGCGGAGGAGACCGGCGCGACCCCGGTCCACGTGGCGGACGCCGCCGAGGGCGCCCAGGTCGTGATCGTCACCGTCCCGCTGAAGGCGGTCCCGCACCTTCCCGCGGGTCTGCTCGACGGCGCGGCCGAGGGTGCCGCCGTGATCGACACCGGCAACTACTACCCCCAGCGGGACGGCCGGATCGCCGCCGTCGAGGACGAGGGCCTCACCGAGAGCGGCTGGACCGAGCAGCACCTCGGCCACCCGGTGATCAAGGCGTTCAACGGCACCTACGCCCAGGACCTCCTGGACCGCCACCGCCCCGCGGGCGACCCGGACCGCATGGCCCTCCCGGTCGCCGGCGACGACGAGGCGGCCAAGCGGACCGTGCGCGACCTGATCGACGCACTGGGCTTCGACACCGTCGACGCCGGCACGATCGCCGACTCCTGGCACCAGCAGCCCGGCACACCGGTGTACGGCCTGCGCGGGGACACGGCGGCGGTGCGCAAGGCCCTGTCGGAGGCCTCCCCGGAACGCCCGGCGGACTTCCGGGGCTGAGGCCCCCGCCCGGCCCCTACGGCGTGGCCCACTCGCGCAGGTCGTCCTCCTCCGTGAAGCGGGCCACGTCCTTGTCGTGGGGTTCGCTGGTGTACTGGTGGAACCGCCACTTGGCCTTGATGCGGGGCTTGCCCGCGGTGACGTAGTCGGCGATCCACAGCCCGTCCCCGGCGTAGGAGGTGGAGTCGACGTTCAGCCAGAAATGGCGGTTGCAGTAGAGGACGACCCGGTTGTCCGGGCGCAGTTCCTTCAGTGTGCGGATGAAGCGGTCCTTCTCCGCGTTGGTCGCGTGCGTGCCGTCGCCGGTGGTCTCCCAGTCGACGGCGAGGACGTCGCCGGGGCGGTCGGGGGCGTGGCGGAGGAAGTACTCCGCCTGGGCGGTGAGGCTGCCGGGCCACAGGAAGTGGTAGAAGCCGACGACGAGTCCGGCGTCGCGGGCGGTCTTGGTCTGCGCGGTCAGACGGGGATTGACGTACGAACGCCCCTCCGTCGCCTTGATGAAGACGAAGGAGAGGCCGCCCGTGCCGTAGGAGGAGGACTGGTAGGCGCTCACGTCGATGCCGTGGAGCATGGGGTACTCCCAAAGTGCCAGTGGGGGGATGACAGGAGTTGCCTGATATATGCCCCGGCCCGGCGTGTGCGATCCGTCCGTCCGTCCGGAAAACCTCAGCCCCGTGCCGTCGTCGAACTCAGCACCGAGGCCGGTTTCGCCGACCAGTCCGAGGTGATCAGGCTCGCGTGGTTCTTGGCCAACAGAGCGAGCCGGGCGGCGACTTCGGCGTCCGTCGGGTCGGTGGAGGAGATCGCCGGGGACACGTTGTGGGCGTCGGTCGTGATCAGTATGTAGTGGTTCACGGAGTAGAACGACGTGTCGTACCCGTTGTTCACGTACGTCGCCGCGTCGCCGTCGAAGAAGACGAACCAGGGGCGGATCGAGGCGTCGTAGCGGCTGGTGCGCGGGTCGCCGTTCGCCGCGCCCAGTACGGCCGGGAAGGCCTGGGCCGCGGAGATGTTCCCGGCCGCGTGGAGGTCGCGCAGATGGTCGCCGTACTCCTCGTCCGTCCAGTAGTGGTCGAACGGGTTGGCCTGCTCCACCGTGCCCGGGATCAGGTCGAAGACGAACTTGCCCTTGAGGGAGTCCCGGGCGGGCCAGGCGTCGGCCTTCGCCGCCGCGTCCAGCGAGCCGTACGTCCCGCCGAGCAGGTCGGCCGGCTTGTAGACGCTGCCGCCCAGCTTCTGCGCGACGAGCGTGTCGAACTCGTCCGGTCCGAGGTTCGCGTTGTTGTTGAAGCCGACCTTGAACTCGACCTTGACGACGATCGGCGGGTGGTCGGGGTGGAGCTGGTTCCAGGCGGCCATGTTGTCCAGGCAGCTGCCGAGGTCCTGGTTGCGGCTCTTGCCGTACAGCTCGCCCGGCGTCTTCGCCGCCTCGCAGTTGTTGTCGTTGCCCAGCGGATTGCTGTGGCTGACCCGCCAGCGGTGGCTGAGGCTGTCGGCGTAGACGTCCAGCTCCAGCAGCGAGGCGCCGGAGTCCAGGGCCTGGGCGAAGTACGTGTACTTGGCCTTGTCGTACGCGTTGTGCGTGCCGATGGCCGTCGTCTCGGAGAACTTCGGCGACGCCGCGTGGGCGTTGCCCGGTGCCACCGCCAGCAGTGCGGCGGCTCCCGCGCATGCCACCGACCGTCTGATTCCGCGCATTCGTAACTCCCCTTCGCTGTCGCCGAGTTGGCGGCAGCGTAGGGGGAGGCGATTACTGCGCGGTAGCCCCTGAGAGAACATCAGGCTCGGCGGACACCTCGGCCGCCGAGCGCCACCACAGGCTCGCCGCCCCGTCGGCGCCCACGGTGGCCACCAGCCGCCCGTCGGGACTGAAGGCCAGCGCGGCCACCCGCTCGGTGTTCCCGTCGAACGGGTGGCCCAGGGAACGCGGATGCGCGGGATCGGCGACGTCCCACAGCCGGACGGTCCGCCCGGCCTCCACGGTGGCCAGCAGCCGGGCGTCCGGGCTGAAGGCGAGCGCGGTCGTCTCCTGACCGGAGGACGGCGGAAGCGGCGCCCGGGCCTTCGGGTGCGCGGGATCCGACACGTCCCACAGCCGCACCGGTCCGCTGCTGCCGGCGACGGCGAGGGAGCGGCCGTCGGGGGAGAACCGGGCGGACCGGGCGGTCGTGCCGAGCCTGCACAGGCGCCGCGCCTTCCCCGTCCCCGTGCCGAGCGCGGTGACCTCCGTCCTGCCGTCCGGGGCCGCGCCCGCCAGCAGTACGCCGTGCCGGGTGACCGCCAGGTCCTTCACGGCGCCGGCGACGCCTGCCGCGGACCACCGGGTCGCCCCCGACGCGAGGGACAGCGCCCGCACCTCCCGCGGCCCGGCCGCCACGAGAGTGCGGCCGTCGGGACTGGTCCCGACGGCCGTCACCTGCGGCATGCCACGCGGTACGACGATCCGTTTCGGACGCTCGGGATCCACCACGTCCCAGGTCTGCGTCGCGGAGCGGCCCACCGTCACCAGCGACCGGCCGTCCGGTGTGAAGGTCAGCGCACCGGCGCGGCCGTCGGACCCGAGCCGCCTGCCGCTGACGAGCCACCAGTGCTCGCCGGGGAGCGCACCGGCATCCTCCGGCGCCGCCTCCTGCCACGGCGTCGGCAGCACCTCCTGCACGGCGGCGGCGGTCAGACAGGTCAGGGCGACCAGCCAGGCGGTGAGCAGCCCGGGGAGCCAGCGTCCCCGGGACGACGGCAGGTGCGTCCACGGACGGTGCGGGAACGCCACCTGCGCCGGAACCACCGCCCTCACCGGCAGTGGCCGTGTCCCGAGCGCCGCCGCCAGCCGGGCGCCCCGGCGCTCGTGCGGAACCGGCTCCTCCTCGGGTGGGCTTGCGGCCAGCGCCTGCACCAGACGACCGAGCAGGCTGTCAGCTCGCAGCATTGGACCCCCTCGGCTGCGAGAGCGTCTCGGCGTCCTCGCCCGTCTGCCGGGCGAGGGGCAGCGGGGGATCGGCGGGCTGTCCGGCACCCGGGCCGGTGAGCGGGATCGACTGGAAGAACTTCGCCACGACCAACGGGGTCGTCACACCGACGGCGAACGCGGCGGTGGCGTTCGGCAGCTGTCCCGAGTTCCCCAGCGCCGCGGTGAGGCCGAAGCCGGCGAACAGCCGCAGCCCGATCGCCACCAGCATCACCGGCCGGTCGGCGCGGTTGCGCCACGGCCAGCGCCAGCGGCTGCGCGGACCGGACGGACGCATCAGCGCGGAGAGGTTGAGCGCTTCGGCCACACTGCTGCCGAGCAGACCCCACAACGCCGGGTACAGGTCGATCACGACCATAATAGTAGCGGAGGGTGACTATATAACCGCTCTCCGTGAGGGTGGCGCCGGTGGCCGGTTCCGGCTCAGCACTCGATGATGTTCACCGCCAGCCCGCCCCGGGCCGTCTCCTTGTACTTCACGCTCATGTCCGCGCCGGTGTCCTTCATCGTCTTGATGACCTTGTCCAGCGACACCTTGTGGGAGCCGTCGCCGCGCATCGCCATCTTCGCGGCCGTGACCGCCTTCACCGCGGCCATGCCGTTGCGCTCGATGCACGGGATCTGCACCAGCCCGCCCACGGGGTCGCAGGTCAGGCCGAGGTTGTGCTCCATGCCGATCTCGGCCGCGTTCTCCACCTGCTCGGGGGAGCCGCCGAGCACCTCGGCGAGGGCGCCCGCGGCCATGGAGCAGGCGGAGCCGACCTCGCCCTGGCAGCCGACCTCGGCGCCGGAGATGGACGCGTTCTCCTTGAAGAGCATGCCGATCGCGCCGGCGGCCAGCAGGAAGCGGACCACGCCGTCCTCGTCGGCGCCCGGGACGAAGTTGATGTAGTAGTGCAGGACCGCCGGGATGATGCCGGCCGCGCCGTTGGTGGGGGCCGTGACGACCCGGCCGCCGGCCGCGTTCTCCTCGTTCACCGCCATCGCGTAGAGCGTGATCCACTCCATGGCGTGCGCCAGCGGGTCGCCCTCGGCGCGCAGCTGGCGGGCCGAGACGGCCGCGCGGCGGCGGACCTTCAGACCGCCGGGCAGGATGCCCTCGCGGGACATGCCGCGCCCCACGCACTCGCGCATCACCCGCCAGATCTCCAGCAGGCCCGCCCGGATCTCCTCCTCGGTGCGCCAGGCCCGCTCGTTCTCCAGCATCAGGGAGGAGATCGACAGGCCGGTCTCCTTGGTCAGGCGCAGCAGCTCGTCGCCCGTGCGGAAGGGGTACTTCAGGACCGTGTCGTCCAGCACGATGCGGTCCGCGCCGACCGCGTCCTCGTCCACGACGAAGCCGCCGCCGACCGAGTAGTACGTCTTGCCGAGCAGTTCCGTGCCGGCCGCGTCGTGGGCCCGGACGGTCATGCCGTTGGCGTGGTAGGGCAGGGCCTTGCGGCGGTGCAGGACCAGGTCGTCGTCGAAGGAGAACGCGATCTCGTGCTCGCCGAGGACGTTCAGCCGTCCCGTCCGCTTGATCGCCTCCACCCGTTCGTCGGCCGTCTCCACGTCCACCGTGCGCGGCGAGGCACCCTCCAGGCCGAGCAGCACCGCCTTGGGCGTGCCGTGGCCGTGACCGGTCGCGCCGAGCGAGCCGTACAGCTCGCAGCGCAGGGACGCGACGGAGCCGAGCAGCTCCTCGTTGCGCAGCCGGCGGGCGAACATGCGCGCCGCACGCATCGGGCCGACCGTGTGGGAGCTGGACGGGCCGATGCCGATCGAGAACAGGTCGAAGACCGAGATGGCCACGGATGACTCCTCAATACGGGGGTGGTGCGAAGGGGTGGTGCTCAGGGGGTCGGGGAGGTCGGGGGCGCGGGCACCGCACACGCCGGTACTCCCAGTGTGCGCGGTGCCTCGCGAAAGGTGACCTACTTGTTCAGACCCGGGTACAGCGGGTGCTTGTCGGCGAGCGCCTTCACGCGCGCCTTCAGGGCCTCCGCGTCGTAGGACGGCTTCAGCGCCTCGGCGATCACGTCGGCGACCTCGGCGAAGTCCTCGGCCGTGAAGCCGCGGGTCGCCAGGGCGGGCGTGCCGATGCGCAGGCCCGAGGTGACCATCGGCGGACGCGGGTCGTTCGGGACCGCGTTGCGGTTGACCGTGATGCCGACCTCGTGGAGCCGGTCCTCGGCCTGCTGCCCGTCCAGCTCGGACTCGCGCAGGTCGACCAGGATCAGGTGCACGTCGGTGCCGCCCGACAGGACGTTCACACCGGCCTCGCGGGCGTCCGGCGCGGTCAGCCGCTCGGCGAGGATGCGGGCGCCGTCGACCGTACGGCGCTGGCGCTCCTTGAAGTCCTCACCCGCGGCGACCTTGAAGGAGACCGCCTTGGCCGCGATCACGTGCTCCAGGGGGCCGCCCTGGAAGCCCGGGAAGACGGACGAGTTCAGCTTCTTCGCGAAGTCCTTCTTGGCGAGGATGATGCCGCCGCGCGGTCCGCCGAGGGTCTTGTGCGTCGTGGAGGTGACCACGTCCGCGTGCTCGACCGGGTTCGGGTGCAGACCGGCCGCGACCAGCCCGGCGAAGTGCGCCATGTCGACCCACAGGTACGCCTCGACCTCGTCGGCGATCCGGCGGAACTCGGCGAAGTCCAGCTGCCGCGGGTACGCCGACCAGCCCGCGATGATCACCTTGGGGCGGTGCTCCTTGGCGAGCTTCTCGACCTCGGCCATGTCGACCAGGCCGGTCTCCTCGTCCACGTGGTACGCGACCACGTCGAACTGCTTGCCGGAGAAGTTGAGCCGCATCCCGTGGGTCAGGTGGCCGCCGTGCGCCAGGTCCAGGCCGAGGATGGTGTCCCCGGGCTTGGCGAGGGCGAACAGGGCCGCCTGGTTCGCGGAGGCGCCGGAGTGGGGCTGCACATTGGCGTACTCGGCGCCGAACAGCTCCTTGACCCGGTCGATGGCGATCTGCTCGGCGACGTCGACGTGCTCGCAGCCGCCGTAGTAGCGCCGGCCGGGGTACCCCTCGGCGTACTTGTTGGTGAGGACCGAACCCTGGGCCTCCATCACCGCGAGCGGCGCGAAGTTCTCGGAGGCGATCATCTCCAGGGTCGACTGCTGGCGGTGCAGCTCGGCGTCGACGGTGGCGGCGATCTCCGGGTCCAGCTCGTGCAGGGACGTGTTCAGAACAGTCATACGGCTACGACTCCTCAGCCGGCGGTGAAGGCGGTGTACTCGTCGGCGGAGAGCAGCTCGGCGGGCTCCTCCGTGACGCGTACCTTGAACAGCCAGCCGCCCTCGAAGGGAGCGGAGTTCACCAGCGAGGGGTCGTTGACGACGTCCTCGTTGACCTCGGTGACCACACCGGTGACCGGCGAGTACAGGTCGGAGACCGACTTGGTCGACTCCAGCTCACCGCAGGTCTCGCCCGCGGACACCGTGGAGTCGACGTCCGGGAGCTGGACGAAGACGACATCGCCGAGCGCGTTGGCCGCGTGCTCCGTGATGCCGACCGTCGAGACGCCGTCCTCGGCGACCGACAGCCACTCGTGCTCCTTGCTGTAGCGCAGCTGCTGGGGGTTGCTCATGGCCTGAATTCTCCTGTACACGCGGGAGTGCTGATGACGGGGGGACTGCGGAAACCGCTGGTGAGCGGGCGAATGTGCGCAGGGTCACGCACCGGCCACGGGACCGGTGCCGTGCGCAGGCGCGTCCGCGCTCGGTCTTTACTTCTGGCGCTTGTAGAACGGCAGCGCCACGACCTCGTACGGCTCGTGGTTGCCGCGGATGTCGACGCCGACGCCCTCGGCGCCCGGCGCGGCGTGCGCGGCGTCGACGTAGGCCATGGCGATCGGCTTGCCCAGGGTGGGGGAGGGGGCACCGGAGGTGACCTCGCCGATCACCTCGCCGCCGGCGACGACGGCGTACCCGGCGCGCGGCACCCGGCGGCCCTCGGCGACCAGGCCGACGAGGACCCGCGGAGGCTCGGCGGCGGACCGCTCGGCGGCCTGCGCGAGCGCCTCACGCCCGACGAAGTCCCCTTCCTTCTCGAACTTGACCACACGTCCGAGCCCGGCGTCGAAGGGGGTGAGGGACGTGGTCAGCTCGTGCCCGTACAGCGGCATGCCCGCCTCCAGGCGCAGCGTGTCCCGGCAGGACAGCCCGCACGGGACCAGGCCGACGCCCGCGCCGGCCTCGGTCAGCGCCTGCCACAGCTCGACCGCGTGCTCCGGCTTCACGAACAGCTCGAAGCCGTCCTCGCCGGTGTAGCCGGTGCGGGCGATCAGCGCCGGGACGCCGGCGACCGTGCCGGGCAGACCGGCGTAGTACTTCAGGCCGTCCAGGTCGGCGTCGGTGAGCGACTTCAGGATGCCGGGGGACTCCGGGCCCTGCACGGCGATCAGCGCGTACGCGTCCCGGTCGTCGCGCACCTCGGCGTCGAAACCGGCGGACCGCTCCGTCAGCGCGTCCAGCACCACCTGGGCGTTGGAGGCGTTGGCCACGACCATGTACTCGGTCTCGGCCAGCCGGTAGACGATCAGGTCGTCCAGGATGCCGCCGTCGGCCTGGCAGATCATGGTGTAGCGGGCCCGGCCGACGCCGACGGAGGCGATGTTGCCGACCAGGGCGAAGTTCAGCAGGGCGGCGGCTTCGGCACCGGTGACGGTGATCTCGCCCATGTGGGAGAGGTCGAAGAGACCGGCCCTGGTGCGCACGGCGACGTGCTCGTCGCGCTCGGAGCCGTAGCGCAGCGGCATGTCCCAGCCGGCGAAGTCGGTCATCGTCGCACCGAGCGAGCGATGCAGCGCGTCCAGCGCGGTGTGACGGAGTTCGGTACTGCTCATCGGACGGTCGTCTCCCAGGGCAACAGGGATGGGGCGAGGAACGTTCCTCCCCATCTGTCATCGGAACCTGAGAGGTTCGCCACGACCGCCACGAGGACGATCACGGCTTGCACCTTGGGTGGGGCCGCCGTGCGCGGCGGCCCGCTTTTCAGATGTGCCTCGCCCGCGCGGTAACGGTGCCTGAGAGATTCAAGGGAGGGACTTGCTCCTTCGGCGCCCCGGGCGGCCCGGAGGGGCCTGGGGACTCTCCCGCGCGGATTCAAACGGCCGGTATGCAGTTGGCGCGCACATCATTGCACGCCGCACCCCGGCCATCCAGAGCAAGCTCTTTGTGACCGAGCTGTGGCCGTACGCGCACGAAGCGCCTACCGTTGCCCATTACCTTCTCTTTACATACAACGGGCATGGGGATGACCGAGCCCACAGGGGAGGACGATCAGGGTGAACAGGACCTCGGCCTACGCCACCAACGCCGGCCTCGCGATGCCGAAACAGCCCTCCGCCCCCGCTCGCGAGCGCTGCGCCGACCGCCCCGCGCCGGTCGTCCGCGATCTGCGCGACCGCGCGGGCCGCAGCCCGCACGCCCTCCTCTTCGGCCCCCGCGACCTGGTGGTGATCACCGGGCTGCCCGGCAGCGGCAAGTCCACCCTCATGCACCGCGCGGTCACCGGCCGCCGCATCGACTCCCAGGACACCCGCGACCACTGGGACGCCCGCGTCCCCCGTCGCCTGCCCTACGCGCTCTACCGCCCCCTGGTCCGCCTCGCCCACTACGCCGGACTGCGCCGGGCCCTGCGCACCGGCGAAGGGGTCGTCGTGCACGACTGCGGCACCCAGCCCTGGGTACGCGCCTGGCTGGCCCGCGAGGCCCGGCGGCGCGGCGGCACCCTGCACCTGATCCTCCTCGACGTCACCCCCGGCACGGCCCGGCAGGGCCAGCACGAGCGCGGCCGGGGCGTCTCCCGCTACGCCTTCCGCCGCCACCGCCGTACGACCGCCCGCCTGCTGCGCGCGGTGGAGAAGGGCGAACTGCCCGCGGGCTGCGGTGCGGCGGTGCTGCTCGACCGGGACGCGGCGGACGTCCTGAGCCGCATCGGCTTCACTCGGTGAGGCGCTGTCACAGCCACCCGCTAGCCTTCTTGGTCACAGCAGCGGTTACCAGCAGGCGGTAGGCAGATGGACTTCCCGGCGGACTTTCCCGCGGACTTCCCGGCACAGGCACACCCCCATCCGCACGGCGGTTGGCCCGGCAACGAGCTGGAGGAGGTGCTGTCGGCCTCCCTCGGCGTCCCCTCGGCGGGCGGCCGGATCGTCGAGGTCCTCGGCCGGAGCTTCCTGTGGATCCCGCTGCCCGGCGGCGGGGGCCCGGACAGCGGCCCGCTGGACCTGCCGACGCTGGACGTCGACGGCCAGGCGTACGTCCCGGTGTTCAGCTCCGAGGAGCAGCTGCGCCAGGTGGCCGGCTCCCACATGTCGTACACCATCGCCCCGGCGGTCGAGTTCGCCCGCGGCCTGCCCCCGCAGGTCGGCATCGCCGTCAATCCCGGGGGCGTGGTGGGCATCCCGCTCCCGCCCGAGGCCGTGGCCGAACTGTGCCGCGCGGGCCGCACCCCGCTCGACGGCCCCAGCAGCGGCGGCCGGGTCCGGCTCTTCGAGCCGGACTGGCAGGACGACCCGGTCGACTTCCTCTCCGCCGCCTCCGCGGAGTTCGCCGAGACCGGCGTGGTCCTCACCGCCCGCCGCTGCCTGGCCGCCGTCGAGACCGCCGACCCCGTGATGTTCGTCGGCGTCGAACTCTCCCAGTGGGAAGGCGACCTGCGCGCCCTTCCCCTGGCGGCCCTGGGCCGCGCCCTCGGCAAAGTCCCGGTCACGTGGCCGGTCAACCTCGTCCTGCTGGACGTGACCGACGACCCGGTGGCCGGCTGGCTGAAGTCGAACGTCCGGCCCTTCTACCAGAACGGTCTCTAGACCCGCCCACCGGAACGGTCTCCGGATCCGTCCACCGCAACGGTCTCCGGATCCGTCCATCGGCGCGGTCGACCGGCCCCGGCCGGAGGCGGCCCGACCCGAAGGGGCGCGGGGAACCGCGCGAGACCCCACCACTTCCCGTACTCGCGCGCGACCCAGAGGTCCCGAGCTCCTGGGCGCATAAGCTGTCTCCTGACACGGGGCACTGATGAGAAGGGCCGGTACGACAGGTGAGCGCGAGCCACAGCGGCAGCGTCGAGCACATGCTGCGCCAGGTCACGCCCGGACGCTACGACGCCTACGAGGCATTGCTGCGCGCCCTCGCCACCCCCTCCTCCGGCCAGATCTGGATGTTCCTGTGGCACGGCCAGGCCGGCTCCCCGGACGCCCAGTACGGGAACATGGAGGTGGACGGCTCCCACTACGCCCCCTGCGTGACCTCCGCCCAGGAACTGTCCGCCAGTGGCTGGAACCGGTCCTACGAAGTGGTCGACGGCCTGGACGTGGCCCGCACCCTCTACCCGGACCACTACGGCCTCTGGCTCAACCCGCACGCCCCGGGCGGCGGTGTCGGCATCCCCTGGCTCGATCTGCGCCGCATCGCCACCGGTCTGGACCGGCAGCCCGCCGGCCCGCTCCGCCTGTCGGAGCCCGGCGTCGAGGTCCCGCAGTTCTATGCCCTGCTCGCGCAGAACGCGCACCGCACCCCCGCGCTCCGCTCGCTGCGCCGCGCCTGGGTGCAGCCCGCGCTCGGGGCGCCGTATCTCGCCATCGGCCTGGACGTGTACGAGACCTCGCCCGCCGCCGTCGACTCGGTGCGCGCGATGATGCAGCAGTCCGTCGGTGCGGTCCCGGAGGGGCTGCCGGTGTCGACGGTCGCGATGACCGACGACCACGACCCGGTGGTGATGTGGATGCGGGCCAACGCGCGCCCCTTCTACGACCGTGAGGCCCACGTCCCCGCGCCGCAGCCCCAGCTTCCGGCCCCGCCGCAGGCACCCGCCGGCGGCTACGGCTATCCGCCGGTGCGCGGCGGCTACTGAACAACCCGGCCCGACGGCGGGCTTTTTGGGCCTGATCGCAGAATTTACGTGGCCGACACATTTCTGCGCGCGTAGATGACGACCGAACGTCCCGAACCGCGCAGATTCGCCCTTCTGTCCCAACTGGACCGTGTCCGGGGGCCGTTACCCACTGTTCGGATAACGGAATCCCCTGGACTGCATCACGGTTGCGCATACTTTCGCCGCCAGCTCTGGCGGGTGATCGCAACGACGCTGAAGACTCGCGACTCAGACATGAGGTCGAGACCTCATGATCGATGGCAAGTCGACAAAGCCGCAATCCGCGGCAGGCGCAGGCCGGTCACCACCGGCGAGAGGGGTCGCTCACCGTGACCGCACCGATCGAGACCACCGGGGCGGCAGCCGAGGCACAGCCGGAGGCTGTGCTGGAGGGTGCCGGTAAGGGGCAGATCGAGGGTCGTTCCCTGGGCCAGATCGCCTGGACCCGGTTCAAGAAGGACAAGGCCGCCGTCGCGGGCGGCGTCATCGTGATCCTGCTGATCCTTCTCGCCGTCCTCTCGCGTCCCCTCCAGTCCATGCTCGGACTCGACCCCAACGCCTTCAACCAGGACCTGATCACCCCGGACACCTCGCTGCCCAAGGGCAGTTGGGGCGGCATGAGCGCGGACCACCCGCTCGGCGTCGACCCGAAGTTCGGCCGGGACATCGCCACCCGCATCCTGGAGGGCTCCTGGGTGTCGCTGGTGGTGGCCTTCGGCGCCACGATCCTGTCCAACGTGATCGGCGCGATCATGGGCGTCGTGGCCGGCTACTACGGCGGGCGGGTCGACTCGATCATCAGCCGGCTGATGGACACGTTCCTCGCCTTCCCCCTCCTGCTGTTCGCCATCTCCATCTCCGCCACCCTCCAGGGCGGCGCCTTCGGCCTCAGCGGCCTGCCGCTCCACCTGAGCGTGCTGATCTTCGTCATCGGCTTCTTCAACTGGCCGTACCTGGGCCGGATCGTGCGCGGCCAGACCCTCGCCCTGCGGGAGCGCGAGTTCGTGGACGCGTCGCGCGGCATGGGTGCCAAGGCTCCCTACATCCTGTTCCGGGAGCTGATGCCGAACCTGGTGGGCCCGATCACCGTGTACTCGACGCTGCTCATCCCGACGAACATCCTCTTCGAGGCGTCCCTGAGCTTCCTCGGTGTCGGCATCCAGCCCCCGCAGGCGTCCTGGGGCGGCATGCTCCGCGAGGCGGTCACCTACTACCAGGTCGACCCCCAGTACATGATCGTGCCCGGCCTCGCCATCTTCATCACCGTCCTGGCGTTCAACCTGCTCGGCGACGGTCTCCGCGATGCTCTCGACCCGCGCAGCCGCTGACGCCGGCCGCGGAGAGCCCGAAAAGTTTCCGACAATGGAGGGGAAAGCGCCCATCATGCGAAGGTCAGCGCTGGCCGCGATCGCGGCCATCGGCACTGCCAGCCTGTTTGTAGCTGGTTGCAGCAAGGCCGATGACAACAAGAACGAGAACGGCACCAAGTCGGCCGGGGCCAACGCCGCGACCAAGGGCGTCGTCAACGTGTCGGACAAGAAGGGCGGCACGGTCACCTACGAGCTGTCCGACGTCCCGGACTCGTTCGACCCGGGCAACACGTACTACGCCTACATGTACAACCTCAGCCGGCTGTGGGCCCGCCCGCTGATGACCTTCCAGCCCGGCGCCGGCGAAGAGGGCAACACCCTCGTCCCGGACCTCGCGGCGGGCAAGGGCGTCCCGAGCGACGGCGGCAAGACCTGGACGTACAAGCTGCGTTCGGGCCTGAAGTACGAGGACGGCTCGCCGATCACCTCGAAGGACGTCAAGTACGCCGTCGAGCGTTCCAACTTCGCGCGTGACGTGCTCTCCCTCGGCCCGAACTACTTCCAGCAGTTCATGGCCGACGGCGACAAGTACAAGGGCCCGTACAAGGACAAGAGCGCCAAGGGCCTGTCCTCCATCCAGACACCGGACGACAACACGATCGTCTTCCACCTGAAGCAGGCCTTCCAGGAGTTCGACTACCTGGTCGCGGCCCCGCAGACGGCCCCGGTGCCGAAGGCGAAGGACACGGGCGTCGACTACGTCAAGCACATCGTGTCCTCGGGCTCGTACAAGTTCCAGAGCTACGAGGACGGCAAGCAGGCCGTGCTCGTGCGGAACGAGAACTGGGACGCCAAGACCGACCCGCTGCGCAAGCAGCTGCCGGACAAGATCGTCGTCAAGCTGAAGGTCAACCCGGAGACCATCGACCAGGACGTCATGTCCGGCAAGGCCATCGACCTGGCCGGTACCGGTGTCCAGGCGTCGACGCAGGCCCAGGTGCTCACGGACGCCGCCAAGAAGGCGAACACGGACAACACCTACGGCGGCCGTCTCGTCTACATGGCGATCAACACCACGGTCGCGCCGTTCGACAAGGTCGAGTGCCGCAAGGCCGTGCAGTACGCCATCGACAAGGTCTCGGTGCAGACCGCCGAGGGCGGCCCGATCCGCGGTGACATCGCCTCCACCGTCCTGCCGCCGGACATCCCGGGCTACGCCAAGTCCGACGTCTACGCCACCAAGGACAACAAGGGTGACGTCGCCAAGGCCAAGGAGCAGCTGAAGGCCTGCGGCAAGTCGTCGATCTCGACGAACATCTCGGCCCGCTCCGACCGTCCGCAGGAGGTCGACGCGGCCACGGCGATCATCAACTCGCTGAAGAAGGTCGGCATCAACGCCAGCCTCAAGCAGTTCCCGTCCGGTAAGTACTTCACCGACTACGCGGGCGTGCCGAAGTTCACCAAGAAGCAGAACATCGGCCTGGAGATGATGCAGTGGGGCGCCGACTGGCCCTCCGGCTACGGCTTCCTGCAGCAGATCCTGAACGGCAAGGCGATCAGCCAGTCCGGTAACACCAACCTGTCGCAGTACGACAACAAGGACGTCAACGCTCTGCTGGGCAAGGCGATCGGCACGCAGGACACCACCGAGCGCAACAGCCTCTACACGCAGATCGACAAGAAGACCATGGACGACGCCGTTCTGGTCCCGCTGACCTACTTCAAGGTCCTGCTGGGCCGCCCGACGACCTACACCAACCTGGTTTCCACGGCGGCCTTCAGCGGTCAGTACGACTACCTCAACATCGGCGTCGCGTCGAAGTAGCAGCCCCGGAAGGCAGGTGAAGGCATTGGTGCCCGCGGGCTTCGCGGCCCGCGGGCACCAGCGCCGGTCCCCGTGATCTCGTACATCCTCCGCCGGACGTTCGCGGCAGTGATCCTGCTGCTGGTCGTCTCCGCGGTCACCTTCGCCATCTTCTTCCTGCTGCCACGGCTTGCCGGCCAGACAGCGGACCAGCTGGCGCAGCAGTACATCGGCAAGAGCCCGTCGAAGGCGGACATCGCCGCTGTCAAGCACAACCTCGGTCTGGACCAGCCTGTCTACGTCCAGTACTGGCACTTCATCAAGGGGATCGTGGCCGGCGCCAGCTATGACCTCGGCCCCACCACGGTGCACTGCGATGCACCCTGCTTCGGCTACTCCTTCAAGAACCACCAGGCGGTCTGGCCGGAGCTGACCTCCCGCATCCCCATCACCCTCTCGCTCGCCGTGGGCGCCGCCGTGCTGTGGCTGGTCTCCGGCGTGGTGGCCGGTGTCATCTCCGCGCTGAAGCCGCGCTCGTTCTACGACCGCGCCTTCATGGGAATCGCGCTCTCCGGCGTCTCGCTGCCGATGTTCTTCACGGGCAACCTGGCGCTCCTGCTCTTCACCGTCCAGTTGCCGATCTTCGGCCGCACCTACGTCCCGTTCACCGAGAACCCGGCACAGTGGGCCAACACCCTTTTCCCGGCGTGGTGTTCGCTCGCCCTGCTGTACTCGGCCATCTACGCCCGGCTCACCCGCTCGGGCATGCTGGAGACGATGAACGAGGACTTCATCCGCACGGCCCGCGCCAAGGGCCTGCCGGAGCGCACCGTTGTCACCCGACACGGTCTGCGCGCCGCCCTGACCCCGATCATCACGGTCTTCGGCATGGACATCGGCCTGCTGCTCGGCGGTGCCGTGATCACGGAGTACGTCTTCTCGCTGCCCGGTGTCGGCCAGTACGCGGTCCAGGGCATCACCGACAACGACCTGCCCAAGATCCTCGGTGTGACCCTGCTCGCCGCCTTCTTCGTCGTCTTCGCAAATCTCGTGGTGGACGTGCTCTACGCCGCCGCCGACCCGCGGGTGAGGCTCTCGTGACCGAACTCTCCAAGACCGGCGCCGCAGTGGGCGAGCCCACCACCGGCAAGGCGCCCGAGGCCTTCCTGGAGGTCCGCGACCTCAAGGTGCACTTCCCTACCGACGACGGCGTGGTCAAGTCCGTCGACGGGCTCAGCTTCTCGCTGGAGAAGGGCAAGACCCTCGCCGTCGTGGGCGAGTCCGGCTCCGGCAAGTCGGTCACCTCGCAGGCCATCATGGGTCTGCACCGGCTCGGCACGCGCGGCAAGAACGTGCGGATGTCCGGCGAGATCTGGCTGGACGGCCAGGAACTGGTCTCCGCCGCCCCGGACGAGGTGCGCAAGCTCCGCGGCCGGGAGATGGCGATGATCTTCCAGGACCCGCTCTCCGCGATGCACCCGTACTACAAGGTCGGCGACCAGATCGTCGAGGCGTACCGGGTGCACCACAAGGTCAGCAAGAAGGTCGCCCGCGCCCGCGCCATCGAGATGCTCGACCGCGTCGGCATCCCCGAGCCCGCCAAGCGCGTCGACGGCTACCCGCACGAGTTCTCCGGCGGTATGCGCCAGCGGGCCATGATCGCCATGGCGCTGGTGAACAACCCCGAGCTGCTCATCGCGGACGAGCCGACCACCGCCCTCGACGTCACCGTCCAGGCGCAGATCCTCGACCTGATCCGGGACCTCCAGAAGGAGTTCGGCTCCGCGGTCATCATGATCACCCACGACCTCGGCGTGGTCGCCGAGATCGCCGACGACGTCCTCGTGATGTACGGCGGCCGGTGCGTGGAGCGCGGCGCGGCCGACGAGGTCTTCGAGCGGCCGCAGCACCCCTACACCTGGGGTCTGCTCGGCTCGATGCCCCGCATCGACCGCGAGACCTCCGAACGGCTCATCCCGGTCAAGGGCTCCCCGCCGAGCCTCATCAACGTCCCCTCGGGCTGCGCCTTCCACCCGCGCTGCCCGTACGCGGACATCCCCAAGGGGAACGTCACCCGCACGGTGCGCCCCGAGCTGGAGCAGGTGAGCACCGGGCACTGGTCCGCCTGCCACCTCTCGGCCGAGGACCGCCAGCGGATCTGGACCGAAGAGATTGCGCCGAAGCTGTGAGTGAGACCAAGAAGACGGACACCGTCGCCGAGG
The DNA here is from genome assembly GCF_055600785.1 of Streptomyces sp. NPDC038200. Classification (NCBI taxonomy): domain Bacteria; kingdom Bacillati; phylum Actinomycetota; class Actinomycetes; order Kitasatosporales; family Streptomycetaceae; genus Streptomyces; species Streptomyces sp. NPDC038200. The sequence goes on along the minus strand of NZ_JBVJYH010000008.1, from coordinate 318,236 downwards.
CCGCGGTCCCGGCGCAGGCCTCGGCCCCCGAAGAGCGTGACGTGCTGCTCAAGGTCGAGGGTCTGACCAAGCACTTCCCGATCAAGAAGGGCATCCTGCAGCGCCAGGTCGGCGCCGTGAAGGCCGTCGACGGCATCGACTTCGAGGTGCGCAAGGGCGAGACCCTGGGCGTGGTCGGCGAGTCGGGCTGCGGCAAGTCGACCATGGGCCGGGTCATCACCCGCCTCCAGGACCCGACCGGCGGGAAGATCACCTTCGAGGGCCGGGACATCACGCGGCTCAGCACCGGGCAGATGCGTCCGCTGCGCCGCGACATCCAGATGATCTTCCAGGACCCCTACGGCTCCCTGAACCCCCGGCACACCATCGGCTCGATCGTCTCGGCGCCCTTCCGGCTCCAGGGCGTGGAGCCGGAGGGCGGGGTGAAGAAGGAGGTCCAGCGGCTCCTCGAACTGGTCGGTCTCAGCCCCGAGCACTACAACCGCTACCCGCACGAGTTCTCCGGCGGTCAGCGCCAGCGCATCGGCATCGCCCGCGCGCTCGCCCTGAAGCCGAAGCTGGTCGTCGCGGACGAGCCGGTCTCCGCGCTGGACGTGTCGATCCAGGCGCAGGTCGTCAACCTCATGGACGACCTCCAGCAGGAGCTGGGCCTGACCTACGTCATCATCGCGCACGACCTGTCGGTCGTCCGGCACGTCTCGGACCGTATCGCGGTGATGTACCTCGGCAAGATCGTGGAACTCGCCGACCGCACCTCGCTCTACGAGGCGCCGATGCATCCGTACACCAAGGCGCTGATGTCGGCGGTGCCGGTGCCGGACACCAAGCGCCGGGGCCAGAAGAGCGAGCGCATCCTGCTCCGCGGCGACGTGCCCTCGCCGATCGCGCCGCCGTCCGGCTGCCGGTTCCACACCCGGTGCTGGAAGGCGACGCAGATCTGCAAGACGACCGAGCCGCCGCTGCTGGAGCTGAGGCCCGGTCAGCGCGTGGCCTGCCATCACCCGGAGAACTTCGCCGACCAGGCGCCGCAGGACACGGTTCTGCTCTCGGCGGCGAAGGAGGCGTCGGAGCTGGTGCCCGAGGCCGCGGGCGGATCGGCCGGCAAGGAGACGGCGGCGGAGGAGCCGGCGGCGGACGCGGCCAAGGTCCCCGCGGCCGAGGCTGCCGAGACCGCCGAGGCGCCGAAGAGCACTGAGGCCGCCGAGGCCGAGGAAACCGCCGGGGAGTCGGAGGCCGCTGAGGCCGAAGAGACCGCCGGGGAGTCGGAGGCCGCTGAGGCCGAAGAGACCGCCGGGGAGTCGGAGGCCGCTGAGGACGGGGAGGCCGCCGGGGAGTCGGAGGTCGCTGAGGACGGGGAGGCCGCTCAGGCGGTGGAGACCGCCGAGGCGTCCGAGACCGCCGAGGCTCCTGAAGCGGCCGAGGCCGCCGAAGCGGTGGAGACTCCCGTGAAGAAGACCGGCCCCGGTGCGAAGACCTCGCCCGAGACCGGTTCCCGGCAGTCGAAGGACAAGTAGACATGACGGCCGAATAAGGTCATGTACATGCAGGACGGGAGAGCGCAGAGTCGTCCGTGCCGGTCAATTGACCGGCACATGCTCGAAAGGGACGACTCATGGCACTCTCCCGTTCGGCACGTCTGGGGGCCCTCGCCACCGCGGCGGCCTCCTTCCTGGTCATCGCGGCCTCCCCCGCCCCCACCCCCGGCGCGTCCGGCATCGGTGACTCCTACTTCCCGCAGCTCGGCAACGGTGGCTTCGACGCCCGCCACTACGACCTGGATGTCGCCTACGCCCCGGACACCGGCCGGCTGGACGGCCGAACCACCCTCACCGCGCGCGCCACCGAGAACCTCTCCTCCTTCGACCTCGACCTCCGGAAACTGGAGATCACGAGGGTCGAAGTCGACGGTGCACGAGCCGGGTTCACCCGGGACGGCGACGAGGTCACCGTCACCCCGCGCCGCACCCTGCGCAAGGGCCGCGACTTCACCGTCTCCGTCACCTACGGCGGCATCCCCGAAGCCCTCGGCGGGCCCATCGTGTTCGGCTCCGCGTACGGCTGGATGAAGACCGCCGACGGCGTCTTCGTCGCCTGCGAGCCCAACGCCGCCTCCACCTGGTTCCCGTCCAGCGACCACCCCGCCGACAAGGCCACCTACGACATCCGGATCAAGGCGCCCGAGGGGCTGACCGCCGTCTCCAACGGCCGGCTCGTGTCGACGCACGACAGCCGCGGCTCGACGTACACGCACTGGCGGGAGAGCCGGCCGATGGCCACCTACCTCGCCACCGCCACCCTCGGGAAGTTCGACGTGCGCACCGGCCGCACCCCGGGCGGCACCCCGATCTACGTCGCCGTCGACCCCGTGCTGAAGAACAGCGGCAACGTCGACGTGTACGCCGTCACCGCCGCCGCCACCGACTACTGGTCGCAGGTCTTCGGGCCCTATCCCTTCGAGGAGACCGGCGCGATCGTGGACGACATGCCCGAGGCCGGGTTCTCCCTGGAGGTGCAGAGCAAGCCCGCCTACTCGGCCGTGCGCAACGAGTCGACCATCGTGCACGAGCTGGCCCACCAGTGGTTCGGCGACTCGGTCAGCGTGGCGCGCTGGAAGGACATCTGGCTCAACGAGGGCTTCGCCACCTACGCCCAGTGGCTGTGGGCCGAGCACCGGGGCACCCGCTCCGCCCACGACTCCTTCCTCGCGGCCTACGGCTCCCGGCCCGCCGACTCCGCCTTCTGGCAGATCGAGGTGGCCGACCCGCGGCGCGACACGATGTTCGCCTCCGCCGTCTACCAGCGCGGCGCGATGACGCTCCAGGCCCTGCGCGAGCGGATCGGCGACACCGCCTTCTTCCGGCTGCTGCCGGCCTGGACGAAACTGCACCGGTACGGCAACGCGGACACCGCCGACTTCATCCGCCTCGCCGAGCGGATCAGCGGCCGGCAGCTGGACGATCTCTTCGACACCTGGCTGTTCACCACAGGGAAGCCCACCCTGTGAGCCTGGGTTTGTAAGGTTCTCGCCTCCTGACAGGTGAGAATGTCAGGGTGCAGCTCCAGCAACTCTTCAGTCCCTCCGTCCAGCACACGCTCGATGTCATCGGCATCTTCGTGTTCGCGATCTCCGGCGCGCTCCTGGCCGTCCGGAAGAACTTCGACGTCTTCGGCATCGCCGTGCTCGCCGAGGTCACCGCGCTGGGCGGTGGGCTGTTCCGCGACCTGGTCATCGGTGCCGTACCCCCGGCCGCCTTCACGGATCTCGGGTACTTCGTCACCCCGCTGTTCGCCACGCTCGTCGTCTTCTTCCTGCACCCGCACGTGGAGCGGATCCAGACAGGGGTGCTCGTCTTCGACGCGGCCGGCCTCGGCCTGTTCTGCGTCAGCGGCACGACGAAGGCGTACAGCTACGGCCTCGGCCTGACCGCGTCGGCGACACTCGGCCTCGCCACCGCCGTGGGCGGTGGTGTGCTGCGGGACGTGCTGGCCAACGAGGTGCCCTCGCTGCTGCGCTGGGACCGCGACCTGTACGCGGTCCCCGCGATCGTCGGCGCCACGATGGTCGTCCTGTGCCTCCGCTACGACGCCCTGACCCCGTTCACCAGCGGGCTCGCGGTCGTCACGGCCTTCGTGCTGCGTCTGCTCGCGATGCGGTTCCACTGGCGAGCGCCGCGTGCGTGGAACCGCCGGTCGACGGTGACCGAGGAGTAGCCCCCGCCACGGACGTGTCCTGTCCCTTGGCGCGGCTCTGGCCCATCTGGAGGGTCAGCCAGCGGAAGACGGTGTCGACCTGCGGATGCCACAGCGCCATGGTGTGACCCCCGGCACTGCGCGGCAGGAACACCACGCGCACGGTGGTGGGTGCCTTGGCGATGGACTCCAGGGCCATGCCCGCCTGGTAGCCGTCGCCGGACTCGCCGGAGACGTACAGCGCGACCGGGGGCGGTACGGCGGCCTTGCGCAGCAGCAGATACGGGTTGTTCGCGGCGCGCAGGGCGGGGGTCTGGGCGGCGAGGGAGTTGCGTTCGCCGATCGGGTCGTTGTAGCCGGACATGCTCACCGCGGCCCGGTACCGGTCGGGGTGGGCCACGGCCAGCTTGACCGCGCAGTGCGCGCCCGCCGAGTACCCGGCCACCGCCCAGCCCCGGGGAGCCGGCTGGGCCCGGAAGTTGTCCATGACCATCTTCGGCACGTCGATGCTGAGCCAGCTGTCGGCGTTGACCTGCCCCGCGATGTTGGCGCATCCGGTGTCCACGCCGGCCAGCAGGTTGGTGCGCGGGGCGACCAGGATGAACGGCGCGACCTCGCCGCTCCGCATCAGCGGCAGCAGCTGCTCGGGCGTCTTCATCGACCCGAACCAGGCCTTCGCGGAACCGGGATAGCCCGGCAGCAGCTCCACCACCGGGAACTTCTTGTGCCGGTGGGCCGGGTCGTCGTACTGCGGCGGCAGCCAGACGTAGACCTCGGCGTTCACGCCCGAGACCCGGCCCCTGAGCTGGGTGACGCGTACCTGGCCGGCCGCGCGCATACCGGGTCCGTCGGCCGCCGTGAAGGTCTGCTTCACCTTGGGCAGCCGCTTCACCGCGATGCCGCCGGTGCCGTCCCGGCCGAGGTCGGCGGCCTGCTGGACGTGGTCACCGGTGCCGAGCAGGTCGGCCCAGTTGTCGTACAGGTTGTTCTGGTTGTTGACCAGCAAGAAGACCAGCGTGACCGCCGTGCCCTGGGCGAACAGCAGCATGACCACCCGGGCCGCGGCGCGCAGGGGCCTGGGCCCGGGCATCCGCGACCACAGGACGAGCGGCAGTATGAGGGCGACCACGGACAGCACGATGGTCGTACAGAGGAACGGAGTCCCGGTGAGGCTCATGTCCCCATAGAGGGTGATCGGCCGCCCGGGGTTGTGGACGTGTCCTGACACTTACCGAGAAATTGCCGGAACCTCACCCGGAGGCCAGATGCCGGAGGGCGGCGTCGGGGGCTGGAGGCTGGGGCCGGGGCCGGGAGACGTCATGCGCCCGTCACATAAAAAGCTACCGCTTAGTAGTTTTCTGCTGTACGGTTCAGCCATGCCAGAAGCAGCCTCCGCCCCCTCCCCGTCGCGGGCCCTGATCGGTGACAGCGAGTTCGACCGCGACACCGCGGTCACCCGGCGCGAGCCCGGCCTCTACGACATCGACCTCTCGGCCGGCTGGACCATCATCAGCGCCGTCAACGGTGGCTATCTGCTGGCCGTGCTCGGTCGGGCCCTCGCGGACACCCTCCCGCACCCGGACCCCTTCTCCATCTCCGCGCACTACCTGACCGCCTCCCAGCCCGGCCCGGCCGTCGTCCGCACCGAGACCGTCCGCACCGGCCGGACCCTCTCCACCGGCCAGGCCTCGCTCTTCCAGTACGACGCCGAGGGCAACGAGGTGGAACGCATCCGCGTCCTCGCCTCCTACGGCGACCTCGCCACCCTCCCCGACGACGTCCGCACGACCGCCACCCCGCCCTCGCTCCCGCCGCTGGAGCAGTGCTTCGGCCCGGAGGACGGGCCCGCCCCGGTCGACGGCAGCTCCGCCATCGCCGACCGGCTGATGCTCAAGCTGGACCCCGCCACCCTCGGCTGGGCGCTCGGCGCGCCCTCCGGCAAGGGCGAGATGCGCGCCTGGTTCGGCCTCGCCGACGGCCGCGACGCCGACCCGCTCTCGCTGCTCCTCGCGGTGGACGCCCTGCCGCCCACCGCCTTCGAGATCGGCCTGAAGGGCTGGGTGCCGACGGTGGAACTCACCGTCCACGTCCGCCACCGCCCGGCCCCCGGCCCGCTGCGGGTGTCGATCACCACCCGCAACCTGGCCGGCGGCTTCCTGGAGGAGGACGCCGAGGTCTGGGACAGCGACGACCGCCTGGTCGCCCAGTCCCGTCAGCTGGCCCGGGTCAGGCTCGGCTGAGCGGGGTGCGGCCGAGCCAGGCCGCCAGCCTGTCGTAGGCGTCGGCTCCTTCGGGGGCCGGCACCGGCGCGTCGAAGGGACGGCCCGCGCGCGGCCCGCCGGGCAGGGTCTCCCGGGCGGTGGCGAGCGAGAACTCGGCCAGCTCCGGGTCGAGCGGGAGCGGACGGCCGACCGCCTCCGACAGGTCCCAGGTGTGCGCCACGATCTCCATCACGAACCCCGACAGGGCGGCCCGGCCGGGCATCTCGCCCCACGGCACGCGCACCGTCGACGCCATCCGCTCCTCGCTCTCCCAGGCCGTCACGGCCAGGTCCCGGCTCTCGTCGTAGGCCGTGGCCCAGCCGTCGTCGGGGACGTCGGACGCGAGCAGCGGCAGGGGCTGCCTCGCGTCGCTCTCGCCGACGACGGCGATCCGGCGGGTGCCGTCGACGATGTGACCCAGCAGCGCGCGCACGTCGTACTCGGCGCAGGGCGTGGGTGCGCCCAGCTGCTCGGGACGCACGGTCCGGACGAGCCGGGCCGCCTGGGCGGTGGCGCGGGTGTACAGGGGGCGGGGATCGGTGGACATGAGGGGCCTTCCTTCGCGTGAGTGCTCGCAAGGAGAGTCCCCGAGATACCTGCCAGTTGCTGTCAGGTATTGCTCCGACCGCCCGCACGGCGGGATCCTGGCGCGGTGAAGTCCGGCCGGCTGCTGTCGATCCTGCTGCTCCTGCAGACCCGGGGCCGTGTCCCCGCGCCCGAACTCGCCGACCGGCTGGAGGTGTCGGTCCGCACCATCTACCGGGACGTCGAGGCGCTCTCCGCGGCCGGGGTCCCGGTGTACGCCGAGCGCGGCCGGCACGGCGGCATCGAACTCCTCGCCGGTTTCCGCACCGACGTCACCGGGCTGACCGCCGACGAGTCGCGGGCCCTGTTCATCCTGGCCGCCCAGGGCGCGCATGCCGCGCTCGGCCTCGACGCGGCGCTCGGCTCGGCCCTGCGCAAGGTGATGGCCGCGCTGCCGGCCCCGCACCGGCCGGCCGCCGAGGTGACGAGCCGCCGCATCCTGGTCGACGCCACCCGCTGGAAGACCGGCCCGCAGCAGGCGGTGGACCTGGAGGTGCTCCAGGACGCGGTGTTCTCCGACCGGCGCCTCGGGCTGCGCTACCGGCACAGCGGGGACCGGGAACCGCGGACGTACACCGTGGACCCGTACGGCCTCGTCGCCAAGGCGGGCGTCTGGTACCTGGTCGCCGACCGGCGCGGCCGGCCGCGGCTGTTCCGGGCCGACCGGGTGCACTCGGCCCGCCTGCTGGACGAGCCCGTACGGCGCCGCGCCGGAGTCGAACTGGGCGACGTGTGGGAGGTGTTGCGCCGGCAGGTGGAGGAGCGGGACGACGAGATCGAGGTCACCGTGCGGGTGCGGCGCGATCTGCTCGACCTGTTCCGGCGGATGGCCGCCGCACAGCTGACGGAGCCGCCCGACGACGACGGCGAGAGCGAGTGGGTCCGTGCGAGGCTCGCCTATCCGGCGCTCCGGGCGGTGCGCCAACTGCTCGTGTTCTCCGAGCGGGTGGAGGTCCTGGACCCGCCCGAGGCGCGCGCGGAACTGCTGACGGCCGCCCGCTCCGTCACGGCCCTGTACCAGGGCGCGGACCACACCGAGGGCCGGTCGGCGGGCGCCCGGCAGACCTGACCGGCGCCCCGTGTGCCCGGTGCTCAGTCGAGCCAGTGGTTGCGGCCGATCGTGATGAGCCGCAGCTGGCGGGTGGCGAGCTGCGTCACCCGCTCCCGCTCGTCCTCCGGGGCCTCCAGCGCCTCCAGGAACAGCGAGGCGGTGATGAGCATCTGGTCGACGTAGAGATGCGCGAGCATCAGCACGTCGTCGTCGCTCCAGCCCTCGGCCGCCGGGTCCTTGGCCAGCTCGGTCCGCACCTCCTGCGCGAACCGGGCGAGTTGCTCCCGGATGGCCTCGCGCACCGGCTGGACCCCGCCATGTCGCTCCCGGGCGATAAAACGGACATGCGCGGGGTACGCGTCCACATGATGGGAGATCAGCTCGATCGCGCGCGTGATGCGTTCCTCGCTGTCACCCGTCGTGGACACCGTCGTCCGCACCATCGGATGCAGGCTGCCCAACGCCTCGTCGACCAGGGCCACGCCGAGGTCGGCGGTCGAGCGGAAGTGCCGGTAGAAGGCGGTCGGGGCCACCCCGACCGCTCGGGTGACCTCGCGCAGGCCCAGGCTGCTCAGGCTCTGCTCCTCCAGCAGGGCGAGGGCGGCGTCGAGGAACGCCTGCCGGGTCTTCTGCTTCTGGGCCTGCCGGATGCCGAGGGTGTGACTCATGTCATCCAGTTAACAACTGTTCTCCGGAATTTGAAAGCCGTCGGACGCGCTAGACTCAAAGTCAGTGAACAACTGTTACTACAACTGTTCACCGAGATTTCACACCGGCTGAACACGAGGCATATCGGAGGGGGGATCTGATCCCATGCTGTTCCTCGTCGCCGCACTCATGCTGCTCGGAGTCGTGCTGGGCACCGTGGCCCACGCACCGCTCACCGTCACCGCCGTCCTGGCCGCCGTCATCGCCGTCTGGCTCGGCGTCTTCGCGCTCCGCGAGCGCCACGGCCGCCGCCGTCACACCTCGGCCAACTGACCGCCGCATCGGACTTCAGGAGCTGAGCACCATGCAACTCACCGCACCGGCCACCGGCCGCCGCACCGACACCCGTCCCCGCACCCGCGACGCCGACGGCATGGCCGTCGCGTCCTTCATCCTCGGCCTCCTCGGCCTGCTCGTCCTCAACCTCTTCCTCGGGCCGATCGCCATCGTGCTGGCCGTGGTCGCCCTCTGGCGCGACACGACCCGCCGGGGCCGCGCCTACCTGGGCCTGACCCTGGGCATCGCCGACCTGGTGGTCCTGGTGACGGCGATGGAGATGTCGGGCACGGTCTCCTGGAGCCTGTGACCAGCGGCTCGACCGGACGCCCCGAGGACGACGGGGCAGCCGCCGGCACCGCCGGGCACCGCGCCTGCGAGCCCGGGTGCGAGCGAGGCGGGTGCGGGGCCGAAGCCCACGGCGAGCGCGCCGTAGAATCGGCGTCACCATGGCTTACCTCGACCACGCCGCCACGACCCCGATGCTCCCGGAGGCGGCGGAGGCGCTGACCGCCCAGCTGAGCATCACCGGCAACGCGTCCTCCCTGCACGCCTCCGGCCGCCGGGCCCGCCGCACGGTCGAGGAATCCCGGGAGACCCTGGCCGAAGCACTGGGCGCCCGCCCCAGCGAGGTCGTCTTCACCTCGGGCGGCACCGAGGCCGACAACCTGGCCGTCAAGGGCCTGTACTGGTCCCGCCGCGACGCCGACCCGGCCCGCACCCGTGTCCTGGCCAGCCCCGTCGAGCACCACGCCGTGCTGGACGCCGTGCACTGGCTCGGCGAGCACGAGGGCGCCACCGTCGAGTACCTCCCCGTCGACTCCTACGGCCGCGTCCACCCCGAGGCGCTGCGCGAGGCCATCGCCCGCAACCCCGACGACGTCGCCCTGGCCACCGTGATGTGGGCCAACAACGAGATCGGCACCGTCCTGCCGGTCCACGAACTCGCCGCCGCCGCTGCCGAGTTCGACGTCCCCCTGCACGCCGACGCCGTCCAGGCCTTCGGCCAGGTGCCGGTGGACTTCGAAGCCTCCGGCCTGGCCGCGATGACCGTGTCGGGCCACAAGATCGGCGGCCCGTACGGCATCGGCGCCCTCCTCCTCGGCCGCGAGTACACCCCCGTACCCGTCCTGCACGGCGGCGGGCAGGAGCGGCACGTCCGCTCCGGCACGCTCGACGTCCCGGCCGTCGCCTCCTTCGCCGTCGCCGGACGGCTCGCCGCCGAGCAGCGCGAGTGGTTCGCCCGCGAGATCGGCGCCCTGCGCGACCAGCTGGTCGACGCCGTGCGCGGCGCCGTACCGGACGCGATCCTCGGCGGCGACCCGGCGCCCGGGGGCCGGCTCCCCGCCAACGCCCACTTCACGTTCCCCGGCTGCGAGGGCGACTCCCTGCTGCTCCTGCTGGACGCCCAGGGCATCGAGTGCTCCACCGGCTCCGCCTGCACCGCGGGCGTCGCCCAGCCCAGCCATGTCCTCCTCGCCACCGGCACCGACCCGGACCTGGCCCGCGGCACCCTGCGCTTCTCCCTCGGCCACACCTCCACAGAGGCGGACGTGGAGGCCGTCGCCAAGGCGATCGGCCCGGCGGTGGAGCGGGCCCGGGCGGCCGGGCTCACCTAGCCGGCGCGGACCGGCCGCCCCGGGCTCATCCGGCCGCCGGGGCCGCGGTGCGCGCGGCGCGGACCAGTCGCAGATACCGGTCCCAGTCCCAGAACCGGCCCGGGTCCGTGTGGTCCGTCCCCGGCACCTCCACGTGCCCGATGATGTGCTCCCGGTCCACGGGTATGCCGTAGCGCCCGCAGATCGCCGCCGTCAGCCGGGCCGAGGCCGCGTACATGGCGTCCGTGAAGGAGGAGGCGTCCTCCACGAAGCCCTCGTGCTCGATGCCGACACTGCGTTCGTTGTACTCCCGGTTGCCCGCGTGGAAGGCCACGTCCAGCTCCCGGATCAGCTGGGTGATCCGCCCGTCCTCGCGCACGATGTAGTGCGCCGCCGCCCCGTGCGCCGGGTCCTGGAACACCTTCACCGCCGACGCGTAGCCGCCCTGCGTGACATGGACGACGACCCGGTCGACCCGGTAGTCGTCCGGCCGGTCCGCCGGCCGGTAGTTCGCGGGGGAGGCCGCCACCCAGCGCGCGCCACGGAAGTCCACCGCGCCCGCCACCCGGGACTTCTCCACCCCCGGCAGCCGCCACCACAGACGGGACAGCTCCTCGCGGGCCAGCACGGCCGTGCCCGCCGTGGCCACGAGGCCGCCGACGAGCAGCGCCCGCCGCCCCAGCCGCCGGTCCCCGTCCTTCGCCGCCGATTCCGTCGTCGCCCCCATGTGGTCGTCAACGGATATCCGGCGGACCAGGTTCCCGCGCCCCCGTACCCTGGAAGGGTTATGACTGACACCCCGCAGCGCACCCGCCCCCTCCGCGTCCTCGCCGCCATGTCCGGCGGGGTCGACTCCGCCGTCGCCGCCGCGCGCGCCGCGGAAGCCGGCCATGACGTCACCGGCGTCCACCTCGCGCTCTCCGCGAACCCGCAGTCCTTCCGAACCGGCGCGCGGGGCTGTTGCACCATCGAGGACTCGCGCGACGCCCGCCGCGCGGCCGACGTCATCGGCATCCCGTTCTACGTCTGGGACCTCGCCGACCGCTTCCGCGAGGACGTCGTCGAGGACTTCGTCGCCGAGTACGAGGCCGGCCGCACCCCGAACCCGTGCCTGCGCTGCAACGAGAAGATCAAGTTCGCCGCGCTGCTGGACAAGGCGCTGGCCCTGGGCTTCGACGCCGTCTGCACGGGCCACTACGCCAAGGTGATCCTCGGCGAGGACGGCTCCCGCGAGCTGCACCGCGCCTCCGACATGGCGAAGGACCAGTCGTACGTCCTCGGCGTGCTGGACGAGAAGCAGCTCGCGCACGCGATGTTCCCGCTCGGCGACACGGTCACCACCAAGGACGAGATCCGCGCGGAGGCCGAGCGCCGGGGCCTCGCCGTCGCCAAGAAGCCCGACTCGCACGACATCTGCTTCATCGCCGACGGCGACACCCAGGGCTTCCTCGCCCGGCGGCTCGGCAAGGCGGAGGGCGACATCGTGGACGAGTCCGGCGCCAGGCTGGGCACCCACGAGGGCGCGTACGGCTTCACCGTCGGCCAGCGCAAGGGGCTCAGGATCGGCACCCCGGCCCCCGACGGCAAGCCGCGCTACGTCCTCGACATCTCCCCGGTCACCAACACGGTCACCGTCGGCCCGGCCGCCGCCCTGGACGTCACCGCGCTCACCGCGATCAAGCCCCGCTGGTGCGGCACCGCCCCCGCCGGCCCCGGCACCTACACCGCCCAGCTGCGCGCCCACGGCGGCGAGACCGAGGTGACCGCCGAACCGGTCGACGGCGAGCTGCGCGTGACGTTCACCGAGCCGGTCCGCGGGGTCGCCCCCGGTCAGGCGATCGTGCTGTACGCGGGCACGCGCGTGGTGGGCTCGGCGACGATCGCGTCCACCACGCGCGCGACGGAGGCGGTCCGAGCCGCCGGGCGCGCCTAGGGCCTCTCGTTTGGATCAGGCCGGATCCAAACGGAAGACCCTAGCCCGCGAAGAACTCCGCCAGCACCGGCCCCAGCGCGTCCGGCTCCACCATGTGGGTCTGGCCCTCCAGGACCCGGAACGTGCCGCGGGGCGCGGTCCGCGCGATCTCCCGGGACGCCGTGCGCATCCACTCCGGGCTCGCGCCGCCGGCCACCGACAGCACGGGCACGGGGATCGCGGCGACCCGGTCGCGGGGGAGCAGGCCGTCGCCCATCACCGCGTCGTCGTGGGCGAGGCTGGGCGCGACGGCCTCCATGCCCGCCCACATCGGCGACTGGCGGGCGCCCCGGATCATCTCCTCGCCCAGGCCCGTCAACCGCAGGAACAGCTCCACCGCGTCCCCGCGCCGGCCCTCGGCGAGCGCCTTGCCCAGCTGCTCCTTGTAGACGGCCTCCCGCGCGGCGCCGCCCTCCAGATGGTCGGCGTACGGCACCTCGTACACCGCCGCCCGGGAGGCCGGCAGCCCGCTCGCGCAGGCGCGCAGGACCAGCGCGCCGCCCGAGGAGACGCCGAACAGGGCCGCCTCGCCGCCCACGGCGTCGATCAGCGCGGCCAGGTCCTCGACCTCGCGGTCGACCGCGTACGGCGCCGTGTCGCCGCTCTCGCCGCGGCCCCGGCGGTCGTAGACGACGGCCGTGCAGCGGTCCGCGAGGCGCTGCGCCAGCGGCGCCACCGTGCCGCCGGTGGACATCGCGCCGCTCACCAGAATCACCGTGGGGCCCTGGCCGATCACTCCGTACGCGAGGGAGGTTCCGTCGCGGGAAGTCGTCTTCTTGTCCATGGCCGTGCAGACTGCCGCACGGCACGGCGCTCATCGGTCACGACACGGCGATGCCGCCGCGGCTCATGAGACGTCGGTGTCGTAGAAGCAGTAGTGGTCCTTGATCTCGGCCACGCCGGGTGCGGGGTCCGGATAGGCCCAGACGAGGTCCGGCGCGTCCGGCAGCGACCAGTAGGACGCCGTGCCCTTGAAGGGGCAGACGGTGTGCGTGTCGGAGGGCGCCAGCAGATCGAGGCGCACGTCCTCGGCGGGGATGTAGTAGCGCACCGGACAGCCCGTCTCGCGCAGCTCCAGGGGACGGTCGGTCTCCGCGAGCACCTGGTCGCCGTGCACCACGCGCACGTGCCGCTCGCTCTTGTCGATCGTGATCGTGTGTCCTTGGGTCATACCGGTTCAGCGCCCCGGGGGCCGCGCTTCTTCCCGTCCGGTGCGGTGACCGTACGGTAGGAGCCATGAACATCTGCGTCTTCCTCTCCGCCGCCGACCTCGACGAGCGTTACACGCGCCCCGCGCGCGAGTTCGCGGAACTGATCGGCAAGGCCGGCCACACCCTGGTCTGGGGCGGCTCCGACGTCGGCCTGATGAAGGTGGTCGCCGACGGTGTGCACGAGGCGGGCGGCAGGCTGCTGGGCGTCTCCGTGGAGTTCCTGGCGAACAAGGCGCGGCCCGGCGCCGACGAGATGGTCATCGCCGCCGACCTCGCCGAACGCAAGAAGCTGCTGCTGGAGAAGGCCGACGCCGTGGTGATCATGGTGGGCGGCACCGGCACGCTGGACGAGGCCACCGAGATCCTGGAGCTGAAGAAGCACGGCCGCACCGAGAAGCCGGTCGTGCTGCTGAACACCGCGGGCTTCTACGACGGCCTGCACCAGCAGTTCCGCCGGATGGAGGCCGAGGGCTTCCTGCCCCGTCCGCTGGCCGAACTGGTCCGCTTCGCGGACGAGCCGGCCGGTGCGCTGGCCTACCTGGAGGAGCAGCTCGCCGGCCACTGATGCGAGCATGGCGGGCATGGCTACTCATGTGATCACCGGGGCCGGTTCGGGTATCGGCGCGGCCGTGGCCCGCCGGCTGCACGCGCGCGGGGACGAACTCGTGCTGCACGCGCGCGACGCGGGCCGGGCGAAGGAGCTGGCGGCCGAGTTCCCCGGCGCGCGCACCCTGGTCGGCGACCTCGCGGACCCGGACAGGCTGTCCTGGGCCTTCTCCCACCAGACGCTCCCGGACCGCGTGGACTCCCTGCTGCACATCGCCGGAGTCGTCGACCTCGGCGAGGTCGGCGACCTGACCCCGAAGTCCTGGCACCACCAGCTCAACGTCAACCTCGTCGCCCCCGCCGAGCTGACCCGGCACTTCCTGCCGCAGCTGCGGGCGGCCCGCGGCCATGTGATCTTCGTCAACTCCGGTGCCGGCCTGAGCGCCAACGCCGGCTGGTCCGCGTACGCCGCCTCCAAGCACGGCCTGAAGGCCCTCGCCGACTCCCTGCGCCAGGAGGAGCACGCCAACGGCGTCCGCGTCACCTCCGTCTACCCCGGCCGCACCGCCAGCCCCATGCAGGTCAAGGTCCACCAGCAGGAGGGCAAGGAGTACGACGCCGCGCAGTGGATCGACGCGGAGTCGGTCGCCACGACGATCCTGATGGCGCTGGACCTGCCGAGGGACGCGGAGGTCAACGACCTGACGGTGCGGCCCGGACGCTGACCGGGGGGCGGACGGCACCGGGATCCGGTCCCGGCCCGCGGTGGCCCGGAGCGGAGAAGCCCTGCGCCTTCCCGCGCCGGTACGGTGCCGCCTGGTTGTGAGCCGACCGGCCGGTGTTACGTACTCTGCCGGGGTGAGCGAAAACAGCCAGTTCAGGTTCGCCGGTGCCACCGGTGTCGGGTCGCTGCCCGGCGGGGACGCCCGCGAGGCCGCCAAGACCGCCACGGGGTCCTTCGAGGACTTCCCCTTCCTGCCGGAACTGCCCGCGCGCGGTCCGGGCGCCGACATGATCGGCCGTACCGCCGGGATGCTGGTCGAGCTGTACGCGCGCGTGGAGCCCAGCGGCTGGCGGCTCGGGGACCGGCCGGGCCGGGACACCAAGCGGGCGCGGTCCTGGCTGGGCGAGGACCTGGACGCGCTGGAGGAGTTCACCCAGGACTACCAGGGCGATCTGAAGGTGCAGGCGGTCGGGCCGTGGACGCTGGCCGCCGCCCTGGAGCTGAGGAACGGCGAGGCCGCCCTGTCGGACCCCGGCGCGTGCCGGGACCTCGCCGCCTCGCTCGTCGAGGGGCTGCGGCTGCACCTCGACGAGGTGCGGCGCCGCGTCCCCGGCGCCCGGCTCGTCCTCCAGCTCGACGAGCCCTCCCTCACCGCCGTCCTGCGCGGCCGGGTCCGCACCGCCAGCGGCTACCGCACGCACCGCGCCGTCGACCGGCAGCTCGTGGAGGCCACGCTCCGGGACGTCGTCGCCGCGCACGACGGCGGGCCCGTGGTCGTCCACTCCTGCGCCCCGGACGTGCCGTTCGCCCTGCTGCGGCGGGCCGGCGCGGCGGCCGTCTCCTTCGACTTCGCGCTTCTCACCGAGCGTGACGACGACGCGATCGGCGAGGCCGTCGAGGGCGGCACGCGGCTGTTCGCCGGTGTCGTGCCGGGCACGGACGGCCCGTTGTCAGACCCTGCCGGTAGCGTCATGGGTGTCAGGACGCTGTGGCGCAGGCTGGGCCTGCATCCGGGGCTGCTCGCGGAGGCGGTCACGATCACCCCGGCGTGCGGTCTGGCGGGTGCTTCCCCCGCCTACGCACGGCAGGCGCTCGCCCACTGCGTCCAGGCGGCGAGATCCCTCGCGGACAACCCAGAGTAACGGGAGGACAACACGGTGGCCGGCGACAAGCAGGCGGAGACGACGGCGGTGCCCGCCGAGGCCCGCGACAAGCACGCGCAGCTGGCGGAGCAGGTCGAGGAGCACCGCTTCCGGTACTACGTGAAGGACGCGCCCGTCGTCAGCGACGCGGAGTTCGACCAGCTCCTGAAGTCCCTGGAGGCGCTGGAGGAGCAGTATCCGGAACTGCGCACCCCGGACTCGCCCACCCAGAAGGTCGCGGGGTCCTACGAGACGGAGTTCACGGCGGTCGAGCACCGCCAGCGGATGCTGTCGCTGGACAACACCTTCAACGACGACGAGCTGGCCGCCTGGGCCGACCGCATCGCCAAGGAGCTGGGCGACCAGGCGTACCACTTCCTGTGCGAGCTGAAGGTGGACGGCCTCGCGGTCAACCTCACCTACGAGAACGGGCGCCTCACCCGCGCGGCGACCCGTGGCGACGGCCGCACCGGCGAGGACATCACACCGAACGTCCGCACCATCGCGGAGATCCCGGACCGCCTCAAGGGCGACGAGGTGCCCGACCTGGTGGAGGTCCGCGGCGAGGTCTACTTCCCGATGGAGAAGTTCCTCGAGCTGAACGAGCGGTTGGTCGCGGCGGGCGACAAGCCGTTCGCCAACCCGCGCAACGCCGCCGCCGGTTCGCTGCGCCAGAAGGACCCGCGGGTCACCGCCACCCGCCCGCTGCACATGGTCGTCCACGGCATCGGCGCCCTGGAGGGCTACACGGGCATGACCCGCCTCTCCCAGGCGTACGACCTGCTGAAGACCTGGGGTCTGCCCACCTCCCGGCACAACCGCGTGGTCGACGACCTCGACGGCGTCCGCGAGTTCATCGCGCACTACGGCGAGAACCGCCACTCCGTGGAGCACGAGATCGACGGTGTCGTGGTGAAGCTGGACGAGATCCGCCTCCAGGGGCGGCTCGGCTCCACCGCGCGGGCCCCCCGCTGGGCGATCGCCTACAAGTACGCGCCGGAAGAGGTCAACACCAAGCTCATCGACATCAAGGTGGGTGTCGGCCGCACGGGCCGCGTCACGCCGTACGCCCAGGTCGAACCGGTCACGGTGGCGGGCAGCGAGGTGGAGTTCGCCACCCTGCACAACCAGGAGGTCGTCAAGGCCAAGGGCGTCCTCATCGGTGACACCGTCGTCATCCGCAAGGCCGGTGACGTCATCCCCGAGATCCTCGGCCCGGTGGTCGACCTGCGCGACGGCGGCGAGCGGGAGTTCGTGATGCCGAGCGAGTGCCCCGAGTGCGGCACGGCGCTGCGGCCCATGAAGGAGGGCGACATCGACCTCCGCTGCCCCAACGCCCGTACCTGCCCTGCCCAGTTGCGCGAGCGCGTCTCGTACCTGGCGGGCCGGGAGTGCCTGGACATCGAGAACTTCGGCGCGGTGGCCGCCGCCGCGCTCACCCGCCCGCTGGAGCCGGCCGAGCCGCCGCTGGTGGACGAGGGCGACCTGTTCGACCTGACGGTGGAGAAGCTGCTGCCCATCAAGGCCTATGTCCTCGACCCCGACAGCGGCCTGCCCAAGCGCGATCCCAAGACCGGCGAGGAGAAGGTGGTCACGGTCTTCGCCAACCAGAAGGGCGAGCCGAAGAAGAACACCCTCGCGCTGCTGGCGAACGTCGAGGCGGCCAAGTCCCGTCCGCTCGCCCGCTTCCTGAACGGGCTGTCGATCCGGCATGTGGGACCGGTGGCCGCGCAGGCCCTCGCGCGCGAGTTCCGCTCCGTCGACCGCATCGAACAGGCCACCGAGGAGGAGCTGGCGGCCACCGACGGCGTCGGCCCGATCATCGCCGCCGCGCTCAAGGAATGGTTCGCCGAGGACTGGCACCGTGAGATCGTCCGCAAGTGGAAGGCCGCGGGAGTCCCGCTGGAGGAGGAGTCGACCGGGGAGGACGAGGGGCCGCGTCCGCTGGAGGGGCTCACGGTCGTCGTGACCGGCACGCTGGAGAACTTCACCCGGGACGGCGCCAAGGACGCGCTGCAGAGCCGGGGCGCGAAAGTGACCGGTTCGGTTTCGAAAAAGACCTCGTTCGTCGTAGTGGGTGAAAATCCTGGATCGAAGTACGACAAGGCCATGCAAGTGAAGGTTCCTGTCCTGAACGAGGACGGTTTCGCCGTCCTTCTGGAGCAGGGCCCCGAAGCCGCGGCCGAAGTCGCGCTTCCGACCGAGGAGTAGCGGTTGAAGGCCACCCGATCGGCGCATATCAGTTGCATACGGGTGGCCCGGGCGCATTCGGGCAACCGTCGGAGACCGCTGCCCGTGGAAGCCTTCTGCGGCCTACTGTTGAGATGTGCGCCTGCCGTGCCCAGCTGCGGTCGGGGCATCTCCGTGCTCTCCACAGGCGCGGGGAAGGTTTCTTCGACGCGGAGCTGCTGATGGTTGTCGGGCATCGGGCCGCGTGGCGTGGGCACCGCCGGCTGTGAGAGGGACGGGAATGGAACCGACCGAGAGCGCCGCCCCGGACTCATGGCTGCGCCTGCGCCGCCGCGCGGGCGCGTGGCGGGGGAACCGACGGACCGGGCGGGACGACGGGCGTACGGGCGTGCAGATCCGCCCGGCCGGACCGGCCGCCGCCGAGGCCCGCCCCCTGCCGCTCGCCATCGAGTCCGCCCCCGGCCTGGCCGACGCCGGCACCGAACGGCAGCCGTCCTGGCCGGCGCTGCCCGCGGCCCTCGTCGCCGCCGCGGGCTTCACCCTGGGCGCCGGCTTCTACCGCGCCTACGCCGGCCACCACGCCCTCTTCCCGTGCGGCACGGTCGGCTGGGCGCTGGCCCTGCTCACCGGCGTCATCGTCGGCCACCTCGTGATGCTGGGCCGCGCCCGCTGGTGGGGCGGCACCGGATCGGGCGCCGCCCTCACTCTCGCCGTCCTGCTGCTGTACGGCTGGGTGCCCGCCGGACTGGTCAGCCTCACCGTCGTCGTCCTCGTCGGCATCGCCCGCCGGCACCGCTGGCGGCAGGGCGTGCTGCACGGCGCGGTGGACATCCTCGGCATCGGCGTCGGCGCCCTGCTGCTCGGCGCGTTCGGCCGGGTCCCGAGCGTCGAGGAGCCCTGGCGTCCCGACAGCTGGAGCATCGCCACGGCCCCCGAGGTCGTCCTGGTCGCGGTCGCCTATCTCGCCGTCAGCCGCGGCCTGCTGTGGTACCTGCACGCCCCGCGCGGCGGCGGGGTGCCCACCGTCGCCCGGACCGCTCTGGTCAGACAGGGACTGGTCGCCGTCGCGCTGCTCGGCATCGCGCCCCTGGTGTGCGTCGTCGCCGACGCCCAGCCCGTCCTGCTCCCGCTGTTCGCCATCCCGCTCATCGCGCTGGACTCCACGCTCTGGATGGCCCGCGCCCGTGCCGAGGAGCAGCTGCGCGATCCGCTGACCGGGCTGCCCAACCGGCAGTGGCTGCTGGAGCGGATCTGGACCGCCCTGGACGACGCCGAACGCATCGGGGCCCGTGCCGCGCTCATGCTGATCGACCTCGATCGTTTCCGGTCGGTGAACGACACGCTTGGCCATCTGGCCGGCGACCGGCTGCTGCTCCAGATCGCCGACCGGCTGCGGCTCGCCCTGCCGCGCGGCGCCGAGGCCGCCCGGCTCGGCGGCGACGAGTTCGCCGTCTTACTGCCCGTCGCCGACTCCACCACGTCGGCCACGCGCGTCGCCCGCGGTCTCGTCACCGCCCTCAGCTCCCCGCTCGACCTCGACGGGCTCACCCTGGTCCTGGAGGCCAGCGCGGGCGTCGCCGTCTTCCCCGATCACGCGCTCGACGCCGAGGGCCTGCTGCGCCGCGCCGACGTCGCGATGTACCAGGCGAAGCGGGACCGTACGGGCGTCGAGGTCTACGAGTCCAAGCGGGACTCCAACACCCCGGACCGCCTGGGCCTGCTGGGCGACCTGCGCCGGGCGCTGGACGCGCACGAGGTGCAGCTCCACTACCAGCCCAAGGTCCGCTTCGACGGCCAGGTCGCCGGCCTGGAGGCGCTGGTGCGCTGGGTGCACCCCGAGCGCGGGAAGGTTCCGCCCGACGAGTTCATAGCGATAGCCGAGTCCTCGGGGCTGATGCCCCACCTCACCGAGTACGTGCTGGAGACGGCGCTCGGCCAGGTCGCCCGGTGGCGCGCGCAGGGCCTGCGGGTGCCCGTCGCCGTCAACGTCTCCCCGCGCGACGTCCACACGCCCGGCTTCGCCGGCTCCGTCGCCGCCCGGCTGGCCCGGCACGGGGTCCCCGCCGGGGCGCTCCAGCTGGAGATAACGGAACACGTGCTGCTGGAGGATCCGCAGCGGGCCGCCGACACCCTCGCCGGGCTCACCGGGCACGGCGTGAAGATGTCCCTCGACGACTTCGGCACCGGGTACTCGTCCCTGGTGCACCTGCGGCGGCTGCCGGTCAGCGAGCTGAAGATCGACCGCTCCTTCGTGGCCCGGCTGGCGGTCGACGCCGAGGACGCCGAGATCGTGCGCTGCACCGTCGACCTCGCCCATTCGCTGGGCCTCCTCGTCGTCGCCGAGGGCGTGGAGGACGACGAGACCTGGGAGCGGCTGCGGGATCTGGGCTGCGACGCGGTCCAGGGGTGGCTGGTGGCCGCGGCGATGCCTCCGGACGAGGCGACCGCGTGGCTGCTGGCGCGGGGCTCCCGGGGGTGGCAGCGGCCGCGCGCCGCGCTGCCCGCCGCCGAGTAGCCTCCCCGTCGGCCCGCCCGCGGCACGGTCCTCCGCCCCGCGGAGCGCTCCGCGCCGGCCGGGCTCAGCCGCCCGCGAAGTGGTCGATCAGCAGAGCCAGACGTGTCTCGTGCGCATGCTCCGGCAGTCTGCCGCTCCGCATCAGCGTCGTCAGCCCGTGCAGCCCCGCCCAGAAGGTCTCCGTGAGCAGGCCCGGGTCCTCGCCCTCGGCCGCGATCGGCTCCACGGCGACCAGCAGCTCGCCGAACGCCTCCCGCAGCGGCGCCGGTGCCTCCTCCGTGGCGAACGGCAGGTCCACCAGATGCGTGAACATCGCGTCGTAGAGGGCGGGCCTGCGCCGCGCGAAGGACGTGTACGTCCGCGCCACCGCCGCCAGCGCCTCGTGCGTGCCCCGCGCCGCCGCACGGGCCTGCCGTAGCTCCACCGCCAGGTCGGCGCAGCCCTGCACCGCGACCGCCGCCATGATCGCCTCCTTGCCCTTGAAGTGGCTGTAGAGGACCGGCTGGCTGTACTCGATCTCGGCGGCCAGTCGGCGTGTGGTCACCGCGTCCCAGCCCTCGGTCTCGGCCAGCTCCCGTGCGGCCGTGACGATCAGCCGCTCGCGTTCCGCTCGTTCGCGCTCCCGGCGCGTCTGGATCGACATGACCGTGATTCTAGCAGTGCTAGCCAATCTGTCATCGCTCTGCTAGCGTCACTCTTGTTCCTAGCACTGCTAGAAAACTGGCAATGGGGAGAGAAGCATGACCGTCACCGCGTACAGCCTCGCCGTCCTGCTCGACCTGTTCTGCGTCTTCCTCGGCTACCGGTTCTGGTTCCGGCCCGGCCCCGCGGCGGCCGGCTACGGCGTCCCGGCCGACCCGCGCGGCGACGCCCGCGCCTACCTGTCGGTCAAGGGGGCGAGGGACGGCACCTTCGGGCTGCTGGGCCTCGCCCTGCTCGCCTTCGCCGGTGCCCGCGCCGAGGCCTGGTTCATGGTCTGCGTGGCGCTCGTGCCGCTCGTCGACACCCTGATAGTCCTGCGCGAGGGCGGCGCGAAAGCCGTCGCCTTCGGGATCCACTTCGCCACCGCGATCGTTGTACTGATCAGCGCCGGACTGCTGTTCGCGCTCTGACCGCCGGCCGAGGGGGATGTGCCATGTCGTTGTTCGTGCCCGAGTTCGACGAGACCGTGCTGGTCCGGGACGCCGAGGCGGAGGTCGTCGGCGGCGCCCCCGTCGCCGTGAAACTGCTGGCCGACAGCAGCGCCAGCGGCGGCGCGCTGTCCACCGTGCGGGTCACCCTCGCCGAGGGGGCCGACGGTGCCCGCCCGCACGTGCACCGCCACTCGGCCGAGATGTTCTATCTGCTCGACGGCGAGGCCGAGGTCCTCTCCGGCGACGACGTCGTCACCGCCGAGCGCGGCGATCTGATCGTCGTTCCGCCGGACCGGCCGCACGCCTTCGCCGCCGCCCCCGGCAGCACCGCCGACCTGCTCATCGTCATCACCCCCGGCGTCGAGCGCTTCGAGTACTTCCGCCACCTCCAGCGGATCCGTCTGGGCGAGGCCACCCCGGAGAGCCTGCTGGAGGTCCAGGAGCTGTACGACAACCACTTCCTGAAGAGCGCGGCGTGGGACCGCCGCCACGGGTGAGGACGGTGCCCCGGGAAACCGTTTCACGGGCACGGGCGCCCGCCCCATAGGATTGGGCCCAAACCACACACACTCACCCCTGAGGATCGCTGCATGCCTGGCATCACGCGCGAGGAGGTCGCCCACCTCGCCCGGCTGGCGCGTCTGGAGCTCAAGCCCGAAGAACTCGATCACTTCGCCGGCCAGCTGGACGACATCATCGGCGCGGTCGCCCGCGTCAGCGAGGTCGCCGACCAAGACGTACCGCCGACCTCCCACCCGCTCCCGCTGACGAACGTCATGCGGGCGGACGAGGTCCGTCCCTCGCTCACCCCCGAGCAGGCGCTCTCCGGCGCCCCGGCCCAGGAGCAGCAGCGTTTCAAGGTGCCGCAGATCCTGGGGGAGGAGTGACCGCCATGACGGACAACACCATCATCAAGCTCACCGCCGCCGAGACCGCCGCGAAGATCGCCTCCGGCGAGCTGACGGCCGTCGAGGTGACGGAGGCCCACCTCGCGCGCATCGAAGCGGTCGACGAGAAGGTGCACGCCTTCCTCCACGTCGACCGCGAGGGTGCCCTCGCTCAGGCCCGCGCCGTGGACGAGAAGCGCGCCCGCGGCGAGAAGCTCGGCCCCCTGGCCGGCGTCCCGCTCGCGCTCAAGGACATCTTCACCACCGAGGGCGTGCCCACGACCGTCGGCTCGAAGATCCTCGAGGGCTGGATCCCGCCGTACGACGCGACGCTCACCAAGCGGCTGAAGGCCGCCGACGTCGTCATCCTCGGCAAGACCAACATGGACGAGTTCGCCATGGGCTCCTCCACCGAGAACAGCGCCTACGGCCCGACCGGCAACCCCTGGGACCTCACGAAGATCCCCGGCGGCTCCGGCGGCGGCTCCTCCGCCGCGCTCGCCTCCTTCCAGGCCCCGCTCGCCATCGGCACCGACACCGGCGGTTCCATCCGCCAGCCGGCCGCCGTCACCGGCACGGTCGGCGTGAAGCCGACGTACGGCGCGGTCTCCCGCTACGGCATGGTCGCCTTCTCCTCCTCCCTGGACCAGGGCGGCCCCTGTGCCCGTACGGTCCTGGACGCGGCCCTGCTGCACGAGGTGATCGCCGGCCACGACCCGCTGGACTCCACCTCCATCGACGCCCCGGTCCCGCCGGTCGTCGAGGCCGCCCGCAACGGCAGCGTGCGTGGCATGCGCGTCGGTGTGGTCAAGCAGTTCCGCGGCGAGGGCTACCAGGCCGGCGTCATCCAGCGCTTCGACGAGTCGGTCGAGCTGCTCAAGGAGCTGGGCGCCGAGATCGTCGAGCTGGACTGCCCGTCCTTCGACCTCGCCCTGTCGGCGTACTACCTGATCGCGCCGTCCGAGTGCTCCTCGAACCTCGCCCGCTTCGACGGCCTGCGCTACGGCCTGCGGACCGGCGACGACGGCGACCACTCGGCCGAAGAGGTCACCTCCCTCACCCGTGAGGCGGGTTTCGGCGCCGAGGTGAAGCGCCGCGTCATGCTCGGCACGTACGCGCTGTCGAGCGGCTACTACGACGCGTACTACGGCTCCGCGCAGAAGGTCCGCACGCTCATCACGCGGGACTTCGAGAAGGCCTTCGAGCAGGTCGACGTCATCGTCTCCCCGACGACCCCGACCACCGCCTTCGCGATCGGCGAGCGTTCCGACGACCCGATGGCGATGTACCTCGCGGACCTGTGCACCATCCCGACCAACCTGGCGGGCAACGCGGCCATGTCCCTGCCCTGCGGTCTCGCCCCGGAGGACAACCTCCCGGTGGGCCTGCAGATCATCGCCCCCGCCATGAAGGACGAGCGGCTCTACAAGGTCGGCGCCGCCGTCGAGGCCGCCTTCGTGGAAAAGTGGGGCCACCCGCTGCTGGAGGAGGCTCCGTCGCTGTGAGCGCACTGTCCAAGGCCAAGGGCTTCAAGAAGTCCAAGTCCGGTACGTACGTGTCCATGGCCGCCACCGCGTTCGGCGCGGTCGGTGCCATGAAGCAGATCAAGAAGGCCCGTACCGACAACGACACGCTGAGGCTCGTCGACGCCGTCGTCACCGCCGCCGGCATCGTCACCGGCCTCGCCATCCTCTACCGCGAGCTGAAGCGGCTGGGCGACGACGACGTCCTGCTGGGCTGAGAGGGAAGTTTTCACCGTGACCACCACGACCGACCTGGTGTCGTACGAGGACGCGCTGGCGTCGTACGACCCCGTCATGGGCCTTGAGGTCCATGTCGAACTCGGCACCAAGACCAAGATGTTCTGCGGCTGTTCCACGGCGCTCGGTGCCGACCCGAACTCCCAGACCTGCCCCGTCTGCCTCGGCCTGCCCGGCGCGCTCCCGGTCGTCAACGCGACCGGCGTCGAGTCCGCGATCAAGATCGGTCTCGCGCTGAACTGCGAGATCGCCGAGTGGTGCCGCTTCGCCCGGAAGAACTACTTCTATCCGGACATGCCGAAGAACTTCCAGACCTCCCAGTACGACGAGCCGATCGCCTTCGACGGCTACCTCGACGTGCAGCTGGAGGACGGCGAGACCTTCCGCGTGGAGATCGAGCGCGCCCACATGGAGGAGGACACCGGCAAGTCGACGCACGTCGGCGGCGCCACCGGCCGTATCCACGGCGCGTCCCACTCGCTGCTGGACTACAACCGCGCCGGCATCCCGCTGATCGAGATCGTCACCAAGCCGATCGTGGGCGCCGGCGAGCGCGCCCCCGAGGTGGCCAAGGCGTACGTCCGCGAGCTGCGCGAGGTCATCCGGGCCCTCGGCGTGTCCGAGGCCCGCATGGAGATGGGCCAGATGCGCTGCGACGTGAACCTGTCGCTGCGCCCGAACGGCACCGAGAAGTTCGGCACCCGCTCCGAGACGAAGAACGTCAACTCGCTGCGCTCGGTGGAGCGCGCGGCCCGCTTCGAGATCCAGCGGCACGCGGCCGTGCTGTCCTCCGGCGGCACGATCGTCCAGGAGACCCGCCACTTCCACGAGGACACGGGGTCCACCACCTCGGGCCGCGTCAAGGAAGAGGCCGAGGACTACCGGTACTTCCCGGAGCCCGACCTGGTGCCGGTCGCGCCCTCGCGCGAGTGGGTCGAGGAGATCCGCGCGGCCCTGCCCGAGCTGCCGCTGGCCCGCCGCACCCGGCTGCTGGCCGAGTGGGGCATCTCCGCCACCGACATGCAGGCGATCCTCAACGCCGGCGCGCTGGACCCGATCGTCGCCACCATCGACGCCGGTGCCGACGCGGCCTCCGCCCGCAAGTGGTGGATGGGCGAACTGGCGCGCAGCGCCAACGAGTCCGGCAAGTCGCTGGAGGAGCTGGCGATCACGCCGCAGCAGGTGGCCCGGGTCACCGAGCTGGTCGCGAAGGGTGACCTGAACGACAAGCTGGCCCGTCAGGTCATCGAGGGCGTCCTCGCGGGCGAGGGCACCCCGGACGAGGTCGTCGACAAGCGCGGTCTGAAGGTCGTCTCCGACGACTCGGCGCTGGGCACGGCGGTCGACGAGGCCATCGCCGGCAACCCGGCCATCGCGGACAAGATCCGCGGCGGCAAGGTGGCCGCGGCCGGCGCCCTGGTCGGCGCGGTCATGAAGGCCACCCGCGGCCAGGCCGACGCGGCCCGCGTCAAGGAGCTGATCCTGGAGAGGCTGGGCGTCAGCGAGGGCTGATCCCGCACTCCGTCGTACGGCCCCGGAGGCATGCCCTCCGGGGCCGTACGCCTGCCTGGTGCCCGGTGCCCGGTGCCCGAAGCCGAAGGCACCGCCCCGCGCCGGGACTTCCCGGCCGGAGGAGGTACGCTCGCGCGCCATGAGTGGACGCACCGATTCCGACACCGGCCCCGCGATAACCGAGGCCACCGAGATCCGCGAGGCCGCCCGGGACCGCGAGGACATCCAGGACCGCGAGGGCATCCAGGGCAGCAGCGCGGACGACGGCGAGGGTGCGGAAGACGGCGAGGAGTACGTCGGGGACGCCCGGCGGGCCCGTTGGACCGCGGCCGGCACCGGAGCGCTGCTCTGCCTCGCGGGGCTCGCCGCCTCCCTGATGCGGCTCACCGGCTCCGCGCCCGCCCGCGTCCCCGCCGCCTACGCCCTCGGGGCCGCGGTCTGCGCCCTGGCGGCGGTGCTCGGCGTCCAGGGCCGTACCCGCAGGGCCCTGTGGCTGCTGATCGTGGGGACGATGGTGATGGCGCTCGGAGACCAGTTCGACTGAACTGTCCGCGGGGGTGACAGAGTTCGCCGCACTGTCCCGTGACCTCCCTCTGACTCCAGTGACCAAGGCCCGGAACACGGCAAACGATCACTTATGCCTGCGAGAGTGTCCTGCGATCGCTTACGCGGTCTTCGGGGGCTGTCCCTTTCGCGGTGCTCGCCCTGCCCACCCTCTCCCCCCCCGCCTGGGCACGACCCGCTCGCCGAGGGCTTCGGAGGACGTGCAGGCGGGCGGAGCCACCGCCGCGTTCGGCATCGCGCTCGCCGCCGCCGCCGTCCTCGACGCCTTCGTCCTGCGTACGCTCCTGGTTACGGTGGACGAACTGCGAAAGGAAGAGCGGCACGATGTACGTGACATCGCTCGGTGACGACGGCGCCGAACTGCGCCCCCTGGAGGTCTGGCACGCCGGGGAACTGCTCGCCAACGTGGACCGGGGGCGGGAGTTCATCGGCCGGCACATCGGTATGCCGGACGTGGTGTCCGATCTCGGCGGTGCCCATGCCTGGCTGAAGTCGTACGCCGACAAGCGTGCCGCCGACGCCGGCAGCCTGCACGGGCTCTGGCTGGACGGAAAGCTCGTCGGCGGGCTGCTGTTCCGTGTCTGGGACACCCCGAGCGGAGTGTGCGAGGCCGGCTGCTGGCTGGAGCCGGCGGCGGCCGGGCGGGGGCTGGTCACCCGCGGCCTGAACGTGCTGCTGGACTGGGCCTTCGAGGAGCGCGGCATGCACCGGGTGGAGTGGCACGCGTCCTCGGCCAACGAGCCCAGCATCAACGTGGCCCGGCGGCTCGGCATGACCCGCGAGGGCGTGCTGCGGGAGAACTACCCGCACCGGGGAGTGCGCACCAGCACCGAGGTCTGGGCGGTGCTCGCCCCCGAGTGGCGTGCGGCACGCGCGCGTGACGCGCACGACGATCATTAAGAGACCTCTCAGACAGCGTCCGTACGGTGCCGGGCATGGCAACGAAGACAGCGGAAGGCGCCGAGGCCGGCACCGTGACCGGCACCGAGGCGCGCAAGGACGACGAGACGGCGGCGGCCCGCACCG
This sequence comes from Streptomyces sp. NPDC038200, assembly GCF_055600785.1. Lineage (NCBI taxonomy): Bacteria > Bacillati > Actinomycetota > Actinomycetes > Kitasatosporales > Streptomycetaceae > Streptomyces > Streptomyces sp. NPDC038200. The sequence goes on along the minus strand of NZ_JBVJYH010000008.1, from coordinate 290,885 downwards.
CCGAGAAGGGGCAGGCCCCTGAGACCGCGCAGGCTCGGGAGCGGGACATCGAGGAGCCGTCCGCGGGTCCGGCGGGGGCCGAGGACGCCGCCGGGAACCGGGACGGCGAGGAACCCCGGCCGGGCCGGGAAGCCGAGGCGGGCGAGGAAGCCGAGGCGGGGGAGGAGTCCGGCGTGGTGGCGGACGCCGGTGAGAAGGCACCCGCCGGGGCCGGCCAGGGCGCCGGTGCCGTCGTCTCCGCGGCGCTGGGCCTCGTCTCGCTCAGCGGCGGCTGGATCGGCACCGTCGCCTCCGCCCGCGAGCAGCTCGTCGGCCAGCTGCGGACCTCGTCGTCCGCGAGCGTCGCCCAGCAGATCAAGGAGGTCTACGGCGACGCCTGGCACACCACCGCCCTGTGGGCCGGCCTGTTCGCGCTGGCCGCGCTGATCACCGGAGTGGTCGTGCTGGCCCGGCCGGCGTTCGGCGCCCCCGGCCGCCCGCAGGCCGGCTGGATCAGGTCGGTCGCCTGGGCGGGCGTCTCGCTCGGTGTCGTCGGACTGATCCTGGCCGTCCTGAAGTACTCCGACGCCTTGCTCGCACTGCCCTCAGCAGGCTGAGAAATCGCAGGTCAGAGGGGCCTTAGGTGCACCGTGAGCACCTTACGGACCGTCTAAGGCCCCTTATGCGCGCGTGCGGCCCGCCCGCCGCCCGAAGATGCGGAACTCTCCCGATGTGGCGGACCCCCCTGGGAGACGAAGGTGGAGTCATCGCGAACAGCGAGGCACGACACCGACTCTTCCGAAGGACCTGCCATGAACGAGCTCGAACTGCACCAGATCCGCTCCGCCGAGCTGCGCCGTGCGGCTCAGCGCGAGCGCCTGGCCCGCGAGGCCGTCCGCTCCCGCCGCGCCGCCCGCCGCGCGGAGTCCGCCGGCCACGGCGCCCCGGCCGCCGAGTCGCATACCGACCGCCCCCGCCGGCTCCGGCTGCCGCACACCGCGTGACCACGCCGGCGGAGAGCGGCCGCACGGGGGTCGGCCGCTCGAAGCTCCAGGGTCGTACGGCTCCCCAGCGGAGTCGTACGACCCTTTCCCCTGCGGGGCCGGCTCTCCCCGTAGTCGCTCCTGCGGCTGCTCCCGAGGCGGCTCCCGCGGCTCTCCCGGCGCCGTCCCCGGGGCCCCCTCCCGCGCCTCCTCGTGCGCCCTTCCCGGCGTCGTCGGCTCAGCCGAACACCCACATGAGCGGTACGACAATCGCACAGGGGCTGTGGAAAACCGGTGCCCGGTCGTCTCGGCCCCGTGCGATGCTCGGGCCCGTGGAGACCAGGTCCGTCAGTCCCGTTTTCGTCGGCCGTACCGACGAGTTGGACACGCTGAACGACGCGCTCGCCCGTGCCGCCGCGGCCGAGCCGCAGGCGCTGCTGCTCGGCGGCGAGGCGGGCGTGGGCAAGACCCGCCTGGTGGAGGAGTTCGCCGCGGCCGCGGCCGGCCGTGCCGCCGTGGTCGCCGTCGGCGGCTGCGTGGAGATCGGCGCCGACGGGCTGCCGTTCGCCCCCTTCTCCACCGCGCTGCGCGCCCTGCGCGACGCCCTGCCCGAGGAGTTCGCCGACGCGGCGGCCGGCCAGGAGGAGGAACTGGCCCGGCTGTTGCCCGACCTCGGCGAGGCCGCCGCCGGCCGCCACGACGAACAGGGCATGGCCCGCCTGTTCGAACTCACCGCCCGGCTGCTGGAACGGGTCGCCGCCGACCACACCGTCGTACTCGTCCTGGAGGACCTGCACTGGGCCGACGCCTCCACCCGCCACCTGCTCGCCTACCTCCTGCGCACCCTGCGCGCCGGCCGCCTCCTCGTCCTGGCCACCTACCGCTCCGACGACATCCACCGACGCCACCCCCTGCGCCCCCTGCTCGCCGAACTGGACCGGCTGCGCACCGTCCACCGCATCGAACTCGCCCGTTTCACCCACGAGGAGGCCGGCCGTCAGATCGCCGGCATCCTCGCCGCCGAACCCGACCCGGCCCAGGTCGACGAGATCTACGCACGCTCCGACGGCAACGCCTTCTTCATCGAGGAACTCGCCGTGGCCGCCTGCGAGGGCAACTGCACCGGCCTCACCGACTCCCTGCGCGACGTGCTCCTGGTCCGGGTCGAGGCGCTGCCCGAGAGCGCCCAGCGGGTCGCCCGGATCGTCGCCGAGGGCGGCTCCACGGTGGAGTACCGCCTGATCGCCGCCGTGGCCCGGCTCGCCGAGGACGACCTCATCGAGGCGCTGCGGGCCGCCGTCGGCGCCAACATCCTCGCCGTCACCCGGACCGGCGACGGTTACCGCTTCCGGCACTCCCTGGTCCGCGAGGCCGTCGCCGACGACCTGCTGCCCGGCGAACGCTCCCGGCTGAGCCGCCGCTACGCCGAGGCCCTGGAGGCCGACCCGACCCTCGTCCCGGCCGACACCCGGGTGATGCGCCTGGCCAGCTACTGGTACCACGCGCACGACGCCGCCAAGGCCCTGCCCGCAGTCCTGGCCGCCGCCGTCGTCGCCCGCCGCCGGCATGCCTACACCGAGCAACTCGGGCTGCTGGAGCGGGCGATGGAGCTGTGGGACAGCGCCCCGGAGGAGGTGCGCGCCGCCCTGCGCCCGGTCGACTACGCCGAGGTCTATCCGCCCGGACCGCCCGAAAGGCGCGGAGGCGCCGCAAGCGGCCACGACCCGGACGCCGCCCCCCTGCGCTACCTCGACCTGATGGCGGAGGCGGCGGTCGCGGGCCGTTTCGGCGGCGAACGCGAACGCGCCCTGAAGATCACCAAGCGGGCCCTGCGCCTCCTGGAGGACGAGCAGGAACCGCTGCGCGCCGCCTGGTTCTGGGTGCAGCGCTCCCGGCTGGTCCAGGCCCAGGCGCGGGGCGACGGCCGGCAGGAACTGGCCACCGCCCAGGACCTGGTGCGCGGCCTGCCGCCGTCCGAGGTGCACGCCGAGGTGCTGGCGGTCGCCGCCAACTGGTCCATGCAGCACCGGCCCGGCCCCGAGGCCCTCGCCGCCGCCGAACGGGCCGTGGAGTACGCCCGGATGGTGGGCGCCCGGGAAACCGAATTGCACGCCCTGCTCACCCTGGGCGGCCTGACGGTGGAGTCCAGCGACCCGGAGACCGGCCTCGCACAGATGCGGCAGGTCCTGCGGGAGACCCGGGCGGAGGGCATGCACCCGGTCGCGGGCCGCGCCTATGTGAACCTGCCGTCCGCGCTGCGGAGCGTCGGCCGGGACCGGGAGGCGGTCCCGCTGCTCCGTGAGGGCATCGAGTTCTGCCGCCGGTACGGGCTGCTGGACTCCGGCGCCTGGGCGTGGGGCACCCTGTCCGACGCGCTCTACTCGCTCGGCCAGTGGGAGGAGGCCGCCGAGGCCGCCGCGCACGCGACGCGGGGCGGGCACAGTGCCAAGCCCCGGGGCACGGGCGCCCTGCGCCTGGCCGACCTCGCCCTGGACCGCGGTGATCTCGCCGAGGCCGGCCGGCAACTGGCCGCCGCCCGCGCCTGGTACGGCACCCACGACCCCAGGCCCCAGCAGTCGCTGCCGCTGGCCCGCATCGCCCTCGGCATCGCCGCCGCGCAGGGCAGGACCGGCGACGTCCGCGCGGCACTGCTCCCGGTCCTGGAGGCCGGTTTCCCGGCCGGCACCCACCGCCACGGCTGGCCGCTGCTGCTGGTCGCCGCCACCGCCGAGGCCGACGCCCGCACCCTGCACGCCGCCCGGCCCGGCCGCGCCGAGACCCTCGACCGGATAGCGGCGGCCGTACGGACCCTCACCACCGACGTCCCGCTCTGGGGGGCCTACGGCCAGTGGACCCGGGCCGAGCTGCTCCGCGCGAAGGGCCGGGACACCGCCGACACCTGGTCCGCGGTGGTCGGCACCTTCGAATGCCTGGACCGCCCCTACGACCTGGCCAGGGTCCGGTACCGCCTCGCGGGTGCGCTGCTGGCCGAGGGCGGCGACGACCAGCGCGACCGCGCGGTGGAGCTGCTCCGGCTGGCCGCGGCGGTCGCCGCCCATCTGGACGCCCGCCCCCTCGCCGACGCCGTCGCCCGGCTCGCCCAGCGCGCCCGCCTGGCCCTCGCCCGGGCCACGGGACCGGACCCGGCCGACCCGGCCGCGGCACTCGGCCTGACCAACCGGGAGCGGGACGTCCTCGGCCTGGTCGCGGCCGGCCGCACCAACCGGCAGATAGCCGAGGAGCTGTTCATCTCGCCGAAGACGGCGAGCGTCCACGTCTCCAACATCCTGAGCAAGCTGGGAGTCTCGGGACGAGGGGAGGCCGCGGCGGTGGCACACCGGCTGGGGCTCTTCGCGGCGGGGACGCTCACTGCCGAAACGCCGGGCTGAGACCTACTCTGGAGTAAACCGGCAGGGAGGGGGAGCCGTGTTCAACGTCTTCGAGGATCTGTTCGCGCCCGGCCGCAAGCACACCCGGGACGAGCAGAACCGGCTTGAACTGACCCGTGAGGACGTCGGCGACAACGACCCGGGCCGCGGTCCCATCGACCTCGCGTCCGGAAAGGCGGTGATACGCCTGCCCGAACGGGCACCCACCGAGCCCCCACCCGCCGAACGGGCCCCCTCCGAACCTCCGCCCGCCGAACGGGCCCCCGCCGAACCCCCGCCCGCAGCACCGCCGACCGCCGAGGCGGAACAGGGCGAGGCGCGGAGAACGGAGCCGGACGAGGACTGAGGGAAGGAGCCGGAGGGGCACGACGGGGGAGCCGGACCGGGCCGTGAGGGAGGGAGCCTCGGCCGGCGCGGCTAGCTGACCCGCGCCTCCAGCACCCGGTCGTCCCCCTTCTTCGGCCTGCCCCGGCCGTCCGTGTTGCTCGTCACCAGCCAGACCCGGTCGCCGCCCGCCGCGACGACCGTGCGCAGGCGGCCGTAGGTGCCCTTGAGGAACGCCTGCGGGGCCGCCGCGGCCGACGTGCCGTTCAGCGGGACGCGCCACAGCCGCTCGCCCTTGAGACCCGCCATCCAGATCACGCCGTCCACCCAGGCGATGCCGCTGGGGGAGGCGTCGTCGGTGTGCCACTGGGCCACGGGATCGTGGAAGCCCGCACCGGAGGACCGTCCCTCCGCCTCCGGCCAGCCGTAGTTGTCCCCGGGCTTGATCGCGTTCAGCTCGTCCCAGGTGTCCTGCCCGAACTCCGCGGCGAACAGCCGCTGCCGGTCGTCCCAGGCCAGGCCCTGGACGTTCCGGTGGCCGTACGAGTACACGGGGGAGCCGGGGAACGGGTTGCCCGGCGCCGGTTCGCCCTCCGGGGTCAGCCGCAGGATCTTGCCGCCCAGCGACTTCCTGTCCTGCGCCAGGTTCCGCTGCCCGCTCTCGCCGGTGCCCGCGTACAGCATGCCGTCCGGGCCGAACGCGATCCGTCCGCCGTTGTGGATGAAGCCCTTGGGGATGCCCTTGAACACCGTGTCCGGAGCGCCCAGTTGCTCGCCGGACGGCTTCCGCTCGTCGTACAGCATGCGGACGATACGGTTGTCCGAGGCCGAGGTGAAGTACGCGTAGACCATGTGGTCCGAGGCGTAGTCGGGGGAGACGGCGAGGCCCAGCAGACCGCCCTCGCCGGCCGGCGAGACACCGGAGACCGTGCCCAGCTCGGTGCGGCGGCCGGTCTTCTCGTCGATCCTGCTGATCGTGCCCTCGTCCCGGGAGGACACCAGCAGACCGCCGCCGGGCAGCGCGGCCAGCCCCCACGGCGTCTTCAGACCCTCGGCCACCGTGCGCAGCACCGTCACCGAGCCCTTCGCCGGAGCGGCCGACGCGGTGCCGGTCGGGGTGGCGGTGGCGCCGGATGTCGTGGCGCCCGGCGGCCCGCCCGGGAGGTGGCCGCCTCCGGAGGAGCAGCCGGCCGTCAGCAGCAGGGCGGTCACGGCCAGTACGGCCGGTACGGCTCGATGTCGCACGATCACGGTTCCTCCGAGGCAGCGGTCCGACGGCACCCTCTCCCTGTGATACTCCGCCGGAGCCCCGAGGGTTCCCGGCGCGGGGCGAGCGATGGCTTCGAAGGTCAGTCCCACGACCCCAGGGCCTCCGGCAGCCGGGACACCTCCGCCAGGTCCTGCGCGGTCAGCCGCAGCCCGGCGGCCGCCGCGTTCTCGGCGGCCCAGCGCTCCCGCTTGGTGCCCGGCAGCGCGATCACATGGCGGCCCTGCGCCAGCACCCAGGCCAGGGCCACCTGGGCCGGCGTGACCTCCTCGCCGTGCCGGCGGGCGATGCGCCGCAGACCGGCGACGATCGGCTGGTTGGCCGCCATCATCTCGGCGGTGAACCGGGGATGCCGGGCACGCACGTCGTCCGGCTCGAAGCCCTCGCCCGGCGTCAGCGTGCCGCTCAGGAAGCCGTTGCCCAGCGGCATCGCCGCCAGGAAGCCCACACCGCGCGCCTCGCACCACGGCAGCAGTGCCTGGAGCGCCTCCGGCGACCACACCGACAGCTCCGCCTGCACCGCGCTCACCGGGAACACCTGCTGCACCCGCTGCAACTGGCGCAGTGTCGTGTCGTGCAGCCCGGTGCCCGAGCGGCGCCCGCCGCGCGCCCCGACCGCGCACAGGCCCAGCGCCCGTACCTTCCCGGCCCGCACCAGGTCCGCCATCGCGCCCCACGTCTCCTCGACGGGCACCTCGGGGTCGGCGCGGTGCAGCTGGTACAGGTCGATCACGTCGGTCTGCAGCCGGCGCAGCGAGGCGTCGCAGGCCCGCCGCACATAGCCGGGGCGGCCGTTGGCCACGATGTGCTGCTCGCCCACCAGCAGCCCCACCTTCGTGGACACGAAGGCGTCCTCGCGCCGCTCCTTGAGCACCCGGCCCAGCAGCAGCTCGTTGGTGAACGGGCCGTACATGTCGGCGGTGTCCAGAAGGTCGGAGCCCAGGTCCAGCGCCCGGTGCACGGTTCTGAGCGACTCGTCGCCCCGCTGCCGCGAGCCGCTGTACGCCCAGCTCATCGGCATGCATCCGAGTCCGACGGCCCCCACCGCGAGTCCCCCCGCGCCGATCGTCCTGCGCTCCACCTGCTCGTGAACCTCCCTCTGCCCGGCCCCCAACCTAACCTCTGCACGCGCGCGTGCCTGACATAGCCTCCTTGCATGACTGGAGACGTGTGGCTTCCCATTCCGCCCGAGGAGATCGAAGGGTTGCCCACGGGGCCCCGGTACCTGTTCTGGGACGGGGGAGAGGACGGCGCGCAGCCCTTCCCCGGCGACCCGGCGCGGTGCGCGGTGTACGTGGTGCCGTACATGAAGCGGCTGTCGGTCAGGACGGGTCCGCTGGAGCACCTGACGAACGTCCGGGTCATCCAGACGCTCACCGCCGGCGTCGACGACATCACCGCACAGTTGCCGGCGATCGCGCCCGGAGTACGGCTGTGCAACGCGCGCGGGGTGCACGAGACGAGCACGGCCGAGCTGGCGCTCACCCTGACGCTGGCCGCGCTGCGGGGCATCCCCGACTTCGTCCGCGCCCAGCGACAGGAGCGCTGGGCGGCCGGATTCCACCCCTCCCTCGCCGACAAGAACGTCCTGATCGTCGGTTACGGATCCATCGGTGCCGCCATCGAGGACCGGCTCGAGCCGTTCGAGGTCGCGCGGGTGGCGCGCATCGCGCGCTCCCGGCGCACCACGGCGCGCGGTCCAGTGCACCCGATCACCGACGTGCTCTCACTGCTCCCCGACGCGGACGTCGTGATCCTGTGCACGCCGCTCACGGAGGACACCCAGGGACTCGTCGACGCCGGTTTCCTGGCGCGGATGAAGGACGGCGCGCTGCTCGTGAACGTCGCGCGCGGACCCGTCGTCGACACCAAGGCGCTCCTCGCCGAGCTGGAGCGAGGACGGATCACCGCCGCCCTGGACGTGACCGACCCGGAGCCGCTGCCCCCGGGGCACCCCCTGTGGCAGGCGCCCGGTGTACTGATCAGCCCCCATGTCGGCGGCCCCTCCTCGGCCTTCCTGCCGCGTGCCAAGCGGCTGCTCGTCGACCAGCTGACCCGTTTCGTGAACCGGGAGCCCCTGCGAAACGTGATCCTTACGACCGGATCCGAAACGGCGGGAGCAAAGGGGCGGTAGGCGGCTTCCGGCACCCTCCGCAATCTTTCGGACGCGCTTCGTGCTGGCATATCCGCTGGTCGTCACGGAGCGTAGAGACGCTATGTCCCTGAGTGACGATCCTGGTGTATCGTCCCGACAGGGGCAGCGCCGCTGACCGATCGGCGCCGGGGATGGACATTTCAGATTTGTGAGGGGGGCGACGGGCGATGCACGGCCTATGGACGAACGATCCGACGCGGCGGAGCCGCCGACGGCGACCCTGGCGCTCGGCGGCACGCGGACGCGGCCACCACTCCGGCCATCACAGTCACCACCGGCCCGGGCACAGCGGCCGTCGCAGGCATGCGCATCCAGCGCACCGGGACCGTCGGGACCCGGGGGCGGCACTCACCGGGAGGCCCCGGTGAGTGCGCCGCCCTCTGTGACGACCACCCTCGACGGAGCGGTGCGCGCACCGCACCCGCACGAGGCGCCGCCGCCCCGCCGGCCGCTCGCCTGCGAGCGCACCCGGCTGATGGAGCAGCTCGTCATCGCCCTGGTCTGCGCGGCCTACGCCGTCGGAGCCGCGTTCGACTGGGGCACGGACGAAGTCGCGCTCTTCATGGGCGACTTCGGACTGAGCGCGGCGGCGGGCACCGCCGCCGTCTCCTGCTTCCTGTACGCCCGCACCCGGCGCGTGCGCTTCCGGTCGGCCTGGCTGCTGTTCGCCCTCTCCTCGGCCATGGCGGCCCTGGGCAACGCGATCTGGGGCTGGTACGAGGTCGTGCTGGGCCGGACCGTGCCCAGCCCGAGCTACGCCGACCTGTTCTTCCTGTGTTTCGCGCCGCCCGCCATCGTGGGCCTGCTCGTGCTCGCCAAACGTCCGGTGACGAGGGCGGGCTGGATCTGTCTGGGCCTGGACGCCTGGCTGATCGGCGGCTCGCTGCTCACCCTCTCGTGGAGCCTCGCGCTCGCCCAGGCGGCCCGGTTCGACGGGTCGAGCGTGGCGCACGCCGCGCTGTCGCTGGCGTACCCGCTGCTCGACATCGCGCTCGTCAGCATGGTCCTCGCGCTGCACTTCCGCCGCGCGCCGGGCAATCGTACGGCGGTGAACACCGCGATCGGCGCGCTCGCGCTGACCGTGATGTGCGACGCCCTGTTCACCTCGCCGCTGCTGCACAGCAGTTACCGCTCCGGGCAGCTGCTGGACGCGGGCTGGTTCGCCGGATCGCTGCTGCTCGCCTACGCACCCTGGGCCGCGCCCCGGCGCCGGAGCGCGCGGGAGCCCCGCGCGGTCGACGGGCACACGCGCGTGGTGCACGAGCATGTGCCGGGCCAGCGGAGCGCGGGTCACCACCTTCCCCTGCCCGCGCCGGGGAGCGAGCACGGCCGGTATCCGGCCGGCCGGCCGCTCAGCGGCTCCCTCGCCGCTCTCACCCCGTACCTCGCCGCAGCCGTGTGCATCCTGTACAACGTCCTCAACGGCCGCAGGCCCGACCACGTCGTGCTGATCACCGCCGGCGCCGTGGTGCTGGCGCTCGTCATCCGGCAGGGCATCATGCTGCTGGACAACATCACCCTCACCCAGGAACTGGCCCAGAAGGAGAACCACTTCCGTTCCCTGGTGCAGGGCTCCAGCGACGTGATCATGATCGCCGCGCCGAACGGCATCCTCCGGTACGTCTCCCCGGCCGCCGCGGGGGTGTACGGCCGGGCCGCCGAGGAACTGGTGGGCACCGAGCTGGCCGGTCTGATCCATCCGGAGGACCTGGGCTGTGTGGTGCACGAGGTGCGCCGCTTCCTCGCCGTCAGCCCGCTCGAAGAGCCCACCACACGCATCGAGTGCCGGTTCCGCTCCGGCGACGGCGGCTGGCTCAACGTCGAGTCGACCGTCAACCGCCACCACGGCGGGCTGATCTTCAACAGCCGGGACGTGACCGAAAGGGTGCGCCTCCAGGCACAGCTCCAGCACAACGCCGAGCACGATCCGCTGACCGACCTGCCCAACCGCGCGCTGTTCACCAAGCGCGTGCAGCAGGCCCTGTCCGGCCGCCGGGCCACCGACCGGGGCGCCGCCCTGCGCGGTACGGCGGTGCTCTTCATCGACCTGGACGGCTTCAAGGCCGTCAACGACACGATCGGCCACCAGGCGGGCGACGAGCTGCTCGTCCAGGCCGCCCGCAGGCTCCAGGACGCGGTCCGGCACGGCGACACGGCGTCCCGGCTGGGCGGCGACGAGTTCGCGGCCCTGATCGTCGGGGACGGTACGCGGGACCGTGCCGCCCGGGAGCGGAACATCCTGGAGCTGGCCGACCGTCTCCGGGCGACCCTCTCCCAGCCGTACGCCATCGACGGCAACGATGTCCGGGTCAACGCCTCCATCGGCGTGGCCTTCGCCGAACCGGGTCTCGGCGCGGGCGAGCTGCTGCGCAACGCCGACCTGGCGATGTACCGCGCGAAGTCGGCCGGGAAGGGCCGGGTGGAGCTGTACAAGCCGCAGATGCAGCAGGACGTCGTGCGCAAGGCGGAGCTGGCCACGCGCCTGCGGGCCGCGCTGCACGACGGCGAGTTCGCTCTGCTGCACCAGCCCGTGGTGTGTCTGCAGAACGGCCGGATCACGGCCGTCTCCGCGCAGGCGCGCTGGCGCTCCTCGCAGGGGGTGCTGTTCACGCCGGCGGAGTTCCTCAGGGTGGCCGAGGACGGCGACAAGACCGCCGAGCTGGACCGCTGGATACTGCAGGAGGCCGTGGAGCAGGCGGCCGAGCGGGCCGCGACCGGACTCGCCGTGCCGGTGACGGTGCGGATGAGTGCCCGGCGGCTGCTGGACCGCTCCTCGCCCCTCGCCTCGGTGGAGGCGCTGCTGACCCGGCACGGGCTGCCGCCCGGCGGGCTGATCGTCGAGCTGACCGACGCCGACCCGGGGGTCTGCCTGGAGGAGCTGGAGCGGCGGCTGACCGCGCTGAGCCGGCTCGGGGTGCGGATCGCGCTGGACGGCTTCGGCGGCGGCTACGCCGCCATCACGGCCCTGCGGCGGCTGCCCGTGGACATCCTCAAGCTCGACCGCAGCCTGGTCGAGGGCGTGGTGGAGTCCGCGCGGCTGCACAAGATCACCAGCGGTCTGCTGCGGATCGCCGGCGATCTCGGGCTCCAGTCGGTCGCCGAGGGCGTGGATCTGCCCGAACAGGTGCTCGCGCTGCGGGCGATGGGGTGCACCCACGGACAGGGCATGGCGTTCACCGGCCCGCTGGACGAGTACCGGCTGCGCCGGGCGCTCGGATCCGGCCAGTACCCGATTCCGCATGCCGCGGCCGAACCGGTGTTCGCGGGCAGTGCGAGAGAACCGCAGGGGGTGTACACAGGGGGTGTTCCCGCTGTCTTCGGAGGCGGCAGTGCCCTGCGTTCACATTCTGAGACTCCCGTCCCACCTACTTGACACGTGGTGCGTGCCGGGGAGAGGGTCAGTTCCATGCGCACCCGAATTCTCGTACTTGGACAGCGCGTCGGCTGAGCTGGGACCCACCGGAGGACGATCCGGAATGCCCAGCGACCACACCGGCGCGCTCCCCTCGCTTGCCTTGCGGCACGAGGGGTTTTTTGTTGCACGAGTGCCTTTCGTGCAGCGTGTGAAATCCGCCCGAACCTCGCAAAAACCCTCAGCATCGAGAAGAGAATGCCGATGACCGAGCAGGCCACCGGGGCCCACCATCCGCAGCCGCGGCCCCGTTCCGGAGGACAGCAGTCCGCCCCCATCGAGCACGTGACGGGCGCGCAGTCCCTCATCCGCTCCCTCGAGGAGGTCGGCGCGGACACGGTGTTCGGCATTCCCGGCGGGGCGATCCTCCCCGCGTACGACCCGCTGATGGACTCCACCCGGGTGCGGCACGTGCTGGTCCGCCACGAGCAGGGCGCCGGCCACGCGGCCACCGGCTACGCCCAGGCCACCGGCAAGGTCGGGGTCTGCATGGCCACCTCCGGACCGGGCGCCACCAACCTGGTCACGCCGATCGCGGACGCGCACATGGACTCCGTGCCGATGGTCGCGATCACCGGCCAGGTCGCCTCCTCCTCGATCGGCACGGACGCCTTCCAGGAGGCGGACATCGTCGGCATCACCATGCCGATCACCAAGCACAACTTCCTGGTCACCAAGGCCGAGGACATCCCGCGGACGATCGCGCAGGCGTTCCACATCGCCTCCACCGGCCGCCCGGGCCCGGTCCTGGTCGACATCTCCAAGGACGCGCTCCAGGCCAGGACCACCTTCTCGTGGCCGCCGGTGATGGACCTGCCGGGCTACCGTCCGGTCACCAAGCCGCACGCCAAGCAGATCCGCGAGGCCGCCAAGCTGATCACCGCCGCCCGGCGGCCCGTCCTGTACGTCGGCGGCGGCGTCCTCAAGGCCCAGGCCACGGCCGAGCTGAAGGTCCTCGCCGAGCTGACCGGCGCCCCGGTCACCACCACCCTGATGGCGCTCGGCGCGTTCCCCGACAGCCACCCCCTGCACGTCGGCATGCCCGGGATGCACGGCAGCGTCGCCGCGGTCACCGCGCTGCAGAAGGCCGACCTGATCGTGGCCCTCGGTGCCCGCTTCGACGACCGCGTCACCGGCAAGCTGGACAGCTTCGCCCCCTACGCCAAGATCGTCCACGCGGACATCGACCCGGCCGAGATCGGCAAGAACCGCGCCGCGGACGTGCCGATCGTCGGCGACGCCCGCGAGGTCATCGCGGACCTGGTCCAGGCCGTGCAGAAGGAGTACAGCGAGGGCCACAAGGGCGACTACACCGCCTGGTGGAGCGACCTGAGCCGGTGGCGCGAGACCTACCCGCTCGGTTACGACCTGCCGGACGACGGCTCGCTCTCCCCGCAGCAGGTCATCGAGCGGATCGGGCAACTCGCCCCCGCGGACACGATCTTCGCGGCGGGCGTCGGCCAGCACCAGATGTGGGCCGCGCACTTCATCCAGTACGACAGGCCCGCCACCTGGCTGAACTCCGGCGGCGCCGGCACGATGGGCTACGCGGTCCCGGCCGCGATGGGCGCCAAGGCCGGCCGGCCGGACCACCCGGTCTGGGCGATCGACGGCGACGGCTGCTTCCAGATGACCAATCAGGAACTGACCACCTGCGCCCTGAACAACATCCCGATCAAGGTCGCCATCATCAACAACGGCGCCCTGGGGATGGTCCGCCAGTGGCAGACCCTGTTCTACAACCAGCGCTACTCCAACACCGTGCTGCACAGCGGCCCCGAGGACATCAACCCTCAGGCCAAGGGCACGCGCGTGCCGGACTTCGTGAAGCTGTCCGAGGCGATGGGCTGCGTGGGCCTGCGCTGCGAGCGCCCGGAGGACCTGGACAAGGTCATCGCGGAGGCCAACTCCATCAACGACCGCCCGGTCGTCGTCGACTTCATCGTCCACGAGGACGCGATGGTCTGGCCGATGGTCGCCGCCGGCACCTCCAACGACGAGATCATGGCCGCCCGGGACGTCCGCCCCGACTTCGGCGACAACGAAGACGACTGAGCGAGAGAGACGTAAAAAGACCATGTCCAAGCACACGCTCTCGGTTCTGGTGGAGAACACCCCGGGCATCCTGGCCCGGATCGCGGCCCTCTTCTCCCGCCGCGGCTTCAACATCGACTCGCTCGCGGTCGGCGTCACCGAACACCCCGACATCTCCCGCATCACCATCGTGGTGGGCGTCGAGGACCTGCCGCTGGAGCAGGTCACCAAGCAGCTCAACAAGCTCGTCAACGTGCTGAAGATCGTGGAGCTGGAACCCGGCCAGGCGGTTCAGCGCGAACTCGTTCTGGTGAAGGTGCGCGCCGACAACGAGACCCGCTCCCAGATCGTGGAGATCGTCCAGCTGTTCCGCGCCAAGACGGTCGACGTCTCCCCGGAGGCCGTGACCATCGAGGCCACCGGCTCCAGCGAGAAGCTGTCCGCCATGCTCAAGATGCTGGAGCCGTTCGGCATCAAGGAGCTGGTCCAGTCCGGCACGATCGCGATCGGCCGTGGCGCCCGTTCGATCACGGACCGCTCGCTGCGCGCGCTCGACCGGACGGCGTAAGACTGAGACGGGCGGCCGACGACCGACGGCCGCCCGTATGCCGAGACCCCCGAACTTCCTTCCCGCCCGCCGTCATACGGTGGGACGCACCACCTGCACACAAGGAGAGAACCCAAAGTGGCCGAGCTGTTCTACGACGCCGACGCCGACCTGTCCATCATCCAGGGCCGCAAGGTCGCGGTCATCGGCTACGGCAGCCAGGGCCACGCCCACGCCCTGTCGCTGCGTGACTCCGGTGTGGACGTGCGTGTCGGTCTGCACGAGGGCTCGAAGTCCAAGGCCAAGGCCGAGGAGCAGGGCCTGCGCGTGGTGACGCCGGCCGAGGCCGCAGCCGAGGCCGACGTCATCATGATCCTCGTCCCGGACCCGATCCAGGCCCAGGTCTACGAGGAGTCCATCGCCCCCCACCTGAAGGACGGCGACGCGCTGTTCTTCGGACACGGCTTCAACATCCGCTTCGGCTTCATCAAGCCCCCGGCCGGCGTCGACGTCGCCATGGTCGCCCCGAAGGGCCCGGGCCACCTGGTCCGCCGCCAGTACGAGGAGGGCCGCGGCGTTCCGTGCATCGCCGCCGTCGAGCAGGACGCCTCCGGCAACGCCTTCGCGCTGGCCCTGTCCTACGCCAAGGGCATCGGCGGCACCCGCGCCGGCGTCATCAAGACGACCTTCACCGAGGAGACCGAGACCGACCTCTTCGGCGAGCAGGCCGTCCTCTGCGGTGGCACCGCGGCCCTGGTCAAGGCGGGCTTCGAGACCCTGACCGAGGCCGGCTACCAGCCGGAGATCGCGTACTTCGAGTGCCTGCACGAGCTGAAGCTGATCGTGGACCTCATGTACGAGGGCGGCCTGGAGAAGATGCGCTGGTCGGTCTCCGAGACCGCCGAGTGGGGCGACTACGTCACGGGCCCGCGGATCATCACGGACGCCACCAAGGCCGAGATGAAGAAGGTCCTCGCCGAGATCCAGGACGGCACCTTCGCCAAGAACTGGATGGACGAGTACCACGGCGGTCTGAAGAAGTACAACGAGTACAAGCAGCAGGACTCCGAGCACCTGCTGGAGACCACCGGCAAGCAGCTGCGCAAGCTGATGAGCTGGGTCGACGAGGAGGCGTAAGCCTCGGGACAGGGGCCGGGGCGGATCGCTCCGGCCCCTGTTGTCCACCTCGTCCAGCCCCGGACGGGTGATCCTTCCGCGGCGGCGTAATGCGCATCCCGCCTCGCCACTACACTGCTGCACAACACGCGTCAGGCCCACAGCGTCGTGCGTCTTCCGCGGCTAGCCCCCTCCTCCGCCTGCGGCCGTCGGGACGGCCGTCCGCATCGCACATGTGAGGACTCACGTGAGCTCGAAACCTGTCGTACTCATCGCTGAAGAGCTGTCGCCTGCCACCGTCGACGCACTCGGTCCGGACTTCGAGATCCGGCACTGCAACGGAGCGGACCGCTCCGAGCTGCTTCCGGCCATCGCCGGCGTGGACGCGATCCTGATCCGCTCGGCCACCAAGGTCGACGCCGAGGCCATCGCCGCCGCGAAGAAGCTCAAGGTCGTCGCGCGGGCCGGTGTCGGCCTGGACAACGTCGACGTCTCCGCCGCCACCAAGGCCGGCGTGATGGTGGTCAACGCCCCCACCTCCAACATCGTGACCGCCGCCGAGCTCGCCTGCGGTCTCCTGCTGTCGACCGCCCGCAACATTCCGCAGGCCAACGCCGCGCTGAAGAACGGCGAGTGGAAGCGCAGCAAGTACACGGGCGTCGAGTTGGCCGAGAAGACGCTGGGCGTCGTCGGCCTCGGCCGCATCGGCGCCCTCGTGGCGCAGCGCATGTCCGCCTTCGGCATGAAGGTCGTCGCCTACGACCCCTACGTGCAGCCCGCGCGGGCCGCGCAGATGGGCGTCAAGGTGCTGTCGTTGGACGAGCTGCTGGAGGTCTCCGACTTCATCACCGTCCACCTGCCCAAGACCCCCGAGACGCTCGGCCTCATCGGTGACGAGGCGCTGCGCAAGGTCAAGCCGAGCGTGCGCGTGGTCAACGCCGCGCGCGGCGGCATCGTGGACGAGGCGGCGCTGTACGCGGCGCTGAAGGAGGGCCGGGTCGCCGGCGCCGGCCTCGACGTGTACGCCAAGGAGCCCTGCACCGACTCCCCGCTCTTCGAGCTGGACCAGGTCGTCTGCACCCCGCACCTGGGCGCGTCCACGGACGAGGCGCAGGAGAAGGCCGGTATCGCCGTCGCCCGGTCGGTCCGCCTCGCCCTCGCCGGTGAGCTGGTGCCGGACGCGGTCAACGTCCAGGGCGGTGTCATCGCCGAGGACGTCAAGCCGGGTCTGCCGCTCGCCGAGCGCCTCGGCCGGATCTTCACCGCGCTCGCCGGCGAGGTCGCGGTCCGCCTGGACGTCGAGGTCTACGGCGAGATCACCCAGCACGACGTGAAGGTGCTGGAGCTGTCCGCGCTCAAGGGTGTCTTCGAGGACGTCGTCGACGAGACCGTGTCCTACGTCAACGCCCCGCTGTTCGCGCAGGAGCGCGGTGTCGAGGTGCGCCTGACCACCAGCTCGGAGTCGGCCGACCACCGCAATGTGGTGACCGTGCGCGGCACGCTGGGCACCGGCGAGGAGGTGTCGGTCTCCGGCACGCTGGCCGGCCCGAAGAACGTGCAGAAGATCGTCGCGGTCGGTGACTACGACGTCGACCTGGCGCTCGCCGACCACATGGTCGTGCTGCGCTACGAGGACCGTCCGGGTGTCGTCGGCACCGTCGGCCGCATCCTCGGCGAGGCGGGCATCAACATCGCCGGCATGCAGGTCGCCCGCGCGACGGTGGGCGGCGAGGCGCTGGCCGTGCTCACGGTCGACGACACGGTGACGGCCGGTGTGCTGGCCGAGGTCGCCTCCGAGATCGGAGCGACGTCGGCTCGGTCGGTGAACCTGGTCTGAGCAAGCCGAAAACGCCGGACGGGCTGAGGTCTCTCAGCCCGTCCGGCGTTTTCTCGTGCGCTACTTCATTCCGACCCCGACCCCGACCCCGACCCCGACCCCGATCTCGGTCCCGGCCTCGGCCTCGGCCGTGATCTCGCCCTCGGCCGCGACCTCGGTCTTCCGCAGTGTCACCGCGGCCCCCACCGCCGCCAGCGCCAGCAGCAGCGCCCCGGCCAGCGCGGCGCCCCGCATTCCGCTGGTGAACGCCTCCCGGGCCGTGGCGAGGAGGGTGTCGCCGGCCCGGCCGGGCAGCCGGGCGGCCGTCGCGAGGGCGCCGCCCAGGGTCTCGCGGGCCTGGTCCGGGGCGGTGGCGGGCATCTCGTGGCGGTAGAGCGCCGTGCCGATGGAGCCCAGGACGGCCATGCCGAGCGCGCCGCCGAACTCGGCGCCGGTCTCCAGCAGGGAGGAGGCCGTGCCCGCGCGTTCCACCGCCGCGCCGCTCATGGCGAGGTCGGTCAGCTGGGACATGATCGCGACCATTCCGCAGGCGAGGACACCGGCTCCGACCAGCACCAGCCACAGCGAGTCGGTGCCGATGAGGGTGAGCAGCGCACAACCGGCCGCCATGGCCAGGAACCCTCCGGCGACGACGTAGCCCCGGTCGGTGCCCCGCTGGACGAGCTGTGCGGTGACCGGAGCGGCGACCCCGATGAACACCGAGGGCAGCAGGCTCCACAGGGCCGCCTCCAGCGGGCTCTTGCCGAGGACCGACTGCAGGTACTGCGTGGTGAAGACGGCCGAGCCCATCATGCCGAGGCTGCCGACGAGGTTGAGGACCAGCGCCGGGGTGAAGCCGTGGCCCTTCAGCAGGGCCGGCGGGATCAGCGGGGAGCCGGCGGTGCGCTGCCGGTGGACGAACAGGGCCGCGAAGAGCAGGCCGACGGTGATCGAGACGATGTACTGCGGGTGCGGGCCCTCGGTGGGGATCTCCTTCAGGCCGTAGATCACGGGGAGCACGGCGGCCAGCGACAGCGGGACGCTCACCCAGTCGAAGCGGCCGGGCTCGGGGTTCTTCGACTCGGGCAGCAGCACCGGGCCGAGGACGAGCAGCAGGACCATCGCGGGCAGGTTGACGAGGAAGACCGAGCCCCACCAGAAGTGCTCGACCAGGAGGCCGCTCATCACCGAGCCGAGGGCGATACCGCCGGTCATCACGCCGGACCAGAGTCCGATCGCCTTCGCCCGCTGGGCCGGGTCGGTGAACATCGTGCGCAGCAGGGCCATCGTGGACGGCATCAGGGTCGCGCCCCCGATGCCGAGGATCGCGCGGGCCGCGATCAGGGTCTCGGCGCTGTTCGCGTAGGCCGCGAGGAGCGAGGCACCGCCGAAGGCCGCGGCGCCCGCGAGAAGAAGCTTGCGGCGGCCGACGCGGTCGCCGAGCGCGCCCATCGTCATCAGCAGGCCGGCCAGGACGAAGCCGTAGATGTCGAAGATCCACAGCTGCTGGGTGCCGCTCGGCCGCAGGTCCGCGCTGATCGCGGGGGTGGCGAAGTACAGGACCGAGACGTCCATGGAGACCAGCAGCAGCGGCAGCATCAGCACGCCGAGCGCGGTCCACTCGCGGCGCCCGGCCCGGACGGGGGCGCTCTCGGCGCCGACGGAGGTGGTGCTCGTGGATGTCGTCATGCCGAGAACTGTACGAGCGTCTTAAACGCTTGTCTAGAACGTTTGTATAATCCATCTGTCTAGGACGGTTGTATGGATCGGGGGTAGGGTGACCGCATGGGACACCGTGAGGATCTGCTCGAGGGCGCCAAGCGCTGCCTGCTGGAGAAAGGCTTCCTGCGTACGACCGCGCGGGACGTCGTCAAGGAGTCGGGCACCAATCTGGCGTCGATCGGCTACCACTACGGCTCGAAGGACGCCCTGCTGGTGCAGGCGTACATCTCGCTGATCGAGAGCGTGGGCGAGAACTTCGACCCCGCGTTCGGCGGCGAGGTCACCCAGCCCCCGGGCTCGCTGGAGCGCTTCCAGGAGGTGTGGGCCGGCGTCATCCGCACCGTGCCCGAGTCACGGGCGATCTGGCTGCTCAGCTTCGAGCTGATGTTCCAGGACGAGCGGATCGCCGAGGTGCGCAAGCTGCTGGCGGAGGCGCAGCAGCAGGGCCGCTCGGGGCTCCTCGCCATGTTCACCGGACTCCCGGAGGCCGACCTCGACGAGGAACGGGTCGAGACCGAGGGCCGCCTCTACCAGACCCTCCTCAACGGCCTCATGGTCCAGTGGCTCTTCGACCCGGAGTCGGCGACCACCGCCGAACAGCTCACCGAGGGGCTGCGACGGGTGATCCAGGGCGCCGTTCGGACCTGACCCGGGGCGCGGATTGCGGTCGGCCACCGGGCGCGCGACAGTGATCCCATGGGCCGGACCGCACGTCTGGAACCCCGGACGAGATGCCCGTAGCGGACACCGGCACGCCGGTGCTGATCGTCGGCGGCGGGCCGGTCGGGCTCACCGCCCGGGCCCTGCTGGCGCGCTGGGGCGTACGGGCGCTGCTGGTCGAGAAGCACGGGGAGCTGTCCCCGTTTCCGCGCTCCCGGCTGGTCAACGTCCGCTCGATGGAGATCTACCGCCGGCTCGGACTGGCCGGCCGGATCGCCGCCCGCGCCTTCGCCCCGGAGTACGGCCGGGTCCGCTTCCGCGACACGTTGCACGCTCCCGACTTCGCCACCGCGGCGATGGTCGGGATCCGCGCGCCGGTGCCCGAGAGCCCCGTGACCGGCGTGGTCACCTCCCAGGACCGGCTGGAGCCCACCCTGCTCGACGCGGCGCCGACGCCGGCGCCGGTGCGGTTCGGCGTCGAACTCGTCGGCCTGACCGAGGAGCCGGACGGTGTCGTCGCCCGGCTCGCCGACCGCGCGAGCGGCGCCGAAACGCGGGTGCGGGCCCGTTACGTGCTCGCCGCCGACGGTGCGAACTCCACCGTCCGCGATCTGCTGGGCATCGGCACCACCGGGCCGGGAGCGCTGGGCGGCTTCACCACCGTCGTGTTCGACGCCGACCTCGACCGCTGGTGCGCCCGGCAGCCCGCCGGCGTCTACTTCACCGCGCACGGCTCCTTCCTCCCGCTCTATCCCGAGGGCGGCTGGGCCTGGTTCGGTCCCACGCCCGAGGACGCCGCGGGCGCCGACTGGTCAGGGATCGTCACGCGCGCCCTCGGCCCGGACGCCGGCGTACGGGCCGAGGTGGTGCGGGTCCAGCACTGGGTGATGAACGCGTTCGTCGCCGACCGCCTCCGCCACGGCCGGATCCTGCTGGCCGGCGACGCCGCGCACGCGGTTCCGATCTTCGGAGGGCTGGGCATGAACGCCGGGGTCGCCGATGTGCACAACCTGTGCTGGAAACTGGCCGGGGTGCTGCACGGGTGGGCGGACCCCGGCCTGCCCGCGACCTACGAGGCGGAGCGCCGGCCCGTCGCCCATGCGACGCTCCGCCAGGCGGTGGCCAACGCCCAGCTGGCGGGCCGGGTGCAGCACCGGCGCCGGGAACGGCTCCGGACCGGCGCAGCGGTCTCGGCCCCGGTCGAAGTCCCCTGGTCCGAACGGTACTTCGCACAACTCGGACTCGTGCTCGGCGTCACCTACCGCTCCTCCGCCGTCCTCCCCGGTGCCGGCCTCCCGCCCCGGCCGCCGGACGTGGACACCGGCCCGGATCGCGTCCCCACCGCCGAGCCGGGCGGGTCCGCGGGCCCGGACTACCTCCCCACCGCCGAGCCCGGCCGGCGCCTGCCGCACCTCTGGCTCGGCCCCGATCGGTCGACGCTCGACACCTGCGGCGAATGGTTCACCCTGCTCACCCCGGACCCCGCCCGCTGGGCGCCCCGTCCCGGCACCCCCTGGCCGCTGCGCGTCGAACCCCTCCCCGGGGAGCACGCCGACACCTGGGGCCTCGGCCCGCGGGGGGCACTGCTCGTCCGCCCCGACGGCCACATCGGCGCCCGCTGGACCGAGGGCCCGGCGAGCGACGCCGCGCTCTGCCACGCCCTCGGGGCGATCACCGGCTCGGCACCCGCCGGGCCGCCCTGAACCGCGGGGCGATCACCGGCTCGGCACCCCGGGCCCCGAGCCGCGGGACGGTCACCGGCCCCGGCATCCGCCGGGCCCTGAGCCGCGGGACGGTCACAGGCGTGCCCGCTTCAGTGCCATGTGCAGCAGCAGCCGGTCCTCCCCGTCGTCCAGGTCCAGGCCGGTCAGCTGCTCCACCCGGGACAGCCGGTAGTAGAGCGTCTGGCGGTGGATGCCCAGCTCGGAGGCGGTGCGGCCGGCCTGGCCCGCGCAGTCGAGATAGACCTCGGCCGTGCGGGCCAGCTCCCGGTGGGCGGGGGAGAGGAGCGGGCCGACCACGCGGTCGTGCGCGGCCTGCGGCGGCAGCGCGGTCAGCAGCCGGTACGCCCCGATCCGCGCCCACTCGGCGACCGGCCCGAACCTGGGCTCGGCCAGCGCGGCGCGCGCGGCGGCCGACGCCTCCTGCCAGACGGCGCCCAGTTCGGCGAGGCCGGTGCGGGGTTCCCCGATCCCGGCCGCGCAACCGGCGCCCCGGGCGTCCGCGGCGAAGCCGGCGGCGACCGCCGCCGCCACCCGGGCCCCGGCGCCACGCGCGGTGCCCGGCGACGCCCCACGGGCCCCTTCGGCCTCCTTCAGCAGCCGGGTGGCCGCCGCCAGCGCCGGGGTGCTCGCCTCCGTGGTCCGCAGCCGTACGAGCAGCGCGAGGCTCTGTCCGGTCGCGCCCCACGGAAGCGTGCACAGCGCCGTGGCGTGCGGGATCGTGCGGGCGGCCGGGGCGTCGTCGGGGTCGGCCGACGCCCAGGGGGCGACGCACACCAGGGTGAGGGGGCCGTCGGCACGGGTGCCCAGGGCGGCGCGCAGGTCGGCCACCGCCATGTCCTGCTGCCAGCCGCGTTCCGCGGTGAGCACCGCCCGCAGCTCCCGGCTCAGCCCCGCCCCGGCCTCCGCCTCGTCCGCGAGCAGCGCGCCGATCCGGTCCGCCACCCGCATCGCGGCGGTCAGCTGGGCGCCGGTCGGCCCCGGGTCGCCGTCCAGCAGCCAGACGTAGCCGAGGACGACGCCGCGATGGCGTACGGGGAGGCAGATCCGGCCGCGGTGGACGCCGGCCTCACGGCTGGGCGGGATGCGTACCGGTCCGGTGGCGCGGGTGATGCCGAAGCCCTCGAACCAGGACCGGACGGTCGCCGTCGAGCGCCGGGTCAGGATCGAGCGGGTGCGGACCGGGTCGAGTGCGGAGGGGTCCAGCTCGCCCTCGCTGTCGTAGGCACCGAAGGCGATCAGCTCGAAGTCCCGGTTCTCCAGGGTCGCCGGGGCGCCCAGCAGCTCCGAGATCTCGTCCACCAGTTCCTGGTAGTCCGCCTTGTATTCCGCCGCCACTCGGGCATTCTCCCCCATTTTCCGGCGTCCTTCATACATCTGTCTGAGATACCGGGCACGGATGCGTGACAGCTGTCGATGGCCGACGATCGAAGAGATCCTTAGGTTTCACGGTGGTTCTCCGTGCCGTACCCGAATCGTGGGGTTCGGCCACTTTGGTCTTGTTGTGGAGGTGCCCCGTGCTGGGTCCCGTGATTCTCGCCGCGTCGCGCAGCGACCGGATGCGACGCCTGATATCGGCGGCTCCGGTGACCAAGCAGGTCGTCGACCGCTTCATCCCCGGCGAGACCGTGGCCGACATCGTCCCGATCATCAGGGACCTCACGGCCAAGGGCCTGGAGCTGACGATGGACGTCGTCGGCGAGGACATCACCACCCCCGAGCAGGCCGCCGCCGCCCGGGACGCCTACCTGGCGCTGATCGACCACCTCAAGGAGCTTCAGCTCGGCGAGCGGGTCGAGATGTCGGTCAAGCTGTCGATGTTCGGCCAGGCCCTGGAGGGCGGCCACGAGCTGGCCCTGGCGAACGTCCGCCCGGTCGTCGAGGCCGCCGCCGCCATCGGTACGACCGTGACGCTGGACGCCGAGGACCACACCACCCTGGACTCGATGTTCGCCATCCACGAGGAGCTGCGGAAGGACTTCCCGCAGACGGGCTGCGTCATCCAGGCCTACCTCTTCCGCACCGAGGCCGACGCCCGCCGCCTGGCGGAGTCCGGCAGCCGCGTCCGCCTCGTCAAGGGCGCCTACAAGGAGCCCGCCGAGGTCGCGTACCAGCAGAAGCACGAGATCGACAAGGCGTACGTCCGTATCCTGAAGACGCTGATGGAGGGCGAGGGCTACCCGATGATCGGGTCCCACGACCCGCGCCTGATCGCCATCGCCCAGGAGCTGGCCCACAAGGCGGGCCGCAAGCTGGACGAGTACGAGTTCCAGATGCTGTACGGCATCCGCGGCGACGAGCACCTGCGACTGGCCGCCGAGGGTCACCGCATGCGCGTCTACACCGCTTACGGCACCGACTGGTACGGCTATTTCATGCGCCGTCTCGCGGAGAAGCCGGCGAACCTGCGCTTCTTCCTCCGGTCGATGGTCAGCAAGGGCTGAGCCCGAAACACCCGCTCACGTACAAGGAGTCAAGGATCTCATGGACGCTGTGACCCAGGTCCCCACCCCCGTCAACGAGCCGGTGCACGGCTACGCCCCCGGCTCGCCCGAGCGCGCCCGGCTGGAGGTCAAGCTCAAGGAGCTGGCCGAGAACCCGATCGACCTGCCGATGACCATCGGCGGCGAGCGGCGGATGGGCGGCGGCGAGACCTTCCAGGTCGTGCAGCCGCACAACCACAAGGCCGTCATCGGCACCGGCCGCCACGCCACCGAGCAGGACGCGCGGGACGCCGTCGACGCGGCCCTGGCCGCCGCGCCGGCCTGGCGCGCGATGTCCTTCGACGACCGCGCCGCGATCATCCTGCGCGCCGCCGAGCTGCTGGCCGGCCCGTGGCGCGAGACGATCGCCGCCTCCACCATGCTGGGCCAGTCCAAGACCGCCCAGCAGGCCGAGATCGACAGCCCCTGTGAGCTGGTCGACTTCTGGCGCTTCAACGTCCACTACGCCCGCCAGATCCTGGCCGAGCAGCCCCCGGCGAACTCCCCCGGCGTGTGGAACCGCCTGGACCACCGCCCGCTCGAGGGCTTCGTCTACGCGATCACCCCGTTCAACTTCTCGGCGATCGCCGCCAACCTGCCCACCGCGCCCGCGCTCATGGGCAACGTGGTGGTCTGGAAGCCGTCCCCGACCCAGACCCACGCCGCCGTCCTGCTCATGCAGCTGCTGGAGGAGGCGGGTCTGCCGAAGGGCGTCATCAACCTGGTCACCGGCGACGGCATCGCCGTCTCCGAGGTCGCCCTGAACCACCGCGACCTGGCCGGCATCCACTTCACCGGCTCGACCAAGACCTTCCAGCACCTGTGGAAGACGGTCGGCAACAACATCGAGAAGTACCGCTCCTACCCGCGTCTGGTCGGCGAGACCGGCGGCAAGGACTTCCTGGTCGCGCACCCGAGCGCCGACCGCGCCGTCCTCAAGACCGCCCTGACCCGCGGTGCCTTCGAGTACCAGGGCCAGAAGTGCAGCGCCACCTCCCGCGCCTACATCCCGGCCTCCATCTGGAACTCGGGCTTCAAGGAGGAGTTCGCGGCCGAGGTCGACTACCTCACCATGGGTGACGTCACGGACCTGTCGAACTTCCTCGGCGCCGTGATCGACGACCGTGCCTTCGCCAAGAACAAGGCCGCCATCGACCGCGCCAAGGCGGACCCGGCCTGCACGATCGTCGCGGGCGGCACCTACGACGACTCGGTCGGCTACTTCGTCCGCCCGACCGTCGTCGAGTGCACCGACCCGGAGAACGAGGTCTTCACGACCGAGTACTTCGGCCCGTTCCTCGCCGTGTACGTGTACGAGGACGACAAGTACGACGAGATGCTGACCCAGATGGAGTCGGTCTCCGACTACGCCCTCACCGGCTCGGTCATCTCCAACGACCGCGCGGCGGCCGCGTACACGATGGAGAAGCTCCGCTTCGCCGCGGGCAACTTCTACATCAACGACAAGTCGACCGGCGCCGTCGTCGGCCAGCAGCCCTTCGGCGGCGGCCGGGCCTCCGGCACCAACGACAAGGCCGGCGCCCCCCAGAACCTCCTCCGCTGGACGCTGACCCGCGCCATCAAGGAGACCCTGGTCGCACCGACCGACTACGGCTACCCCCACATGGGCTGACCGCCCCCCCACGGACACGGCCCGGGAACCCCGACGATCGAGCGGGCTTCCCGGGCCGTTCCCATGCGCACCGCGGGCACGCCCAGGCCGAGGGCCCCCGCCCGGCCCCCGACCCGCGCCCCCGATACTGTCGGTATGACCCCTCGCCTCCGGCTCGCCCACACCGCCGATCTCGAACCCTCCGAACTCCGGGCCGTCCGCGCTTTGTTGGACGCGGCCTTCGACGGGGACTTCTCCGACGAGGACTGGGAGCACGGGCTGGGCGGCATGCACGCACTCGTCCATGACGGGACCGGGCTCGCCGCGCAC
Organism: Streptomyces sp. NPDC038200; assembly: GCF_055600785.1. Taxonomy (NCBI): domain Bacteria; kingdom Bacillati; phylum Actinomycetota; class Actinomycetes; order Kitasatosporales; family Streptomycetaceae; genus Streptomyces; species Streptomyces sp. NPDC038200. The sequence goes on along the minus strand of NZ_JBVJYH010000008.1, from coordinate 265,335 downwards.
GGCTCGGTCGTGCCGCGCCGCCTGCGGCACCGGGGGCGCTGGCTGCGCACCGGGTACGTGGAGGCCGTCGCCGTACGGGCCGACGTGCGGCGGACCGGGCTCGGCGGGCGGGTGATGGCCGAGCTGGAGCGGATCACCGAGCGGGCCTACGACCTCGGCGCGCTGTCGGCGAGCGAGGACGGAGCCCCGCTGTACACGGCCCGGGGCTGGCAGTGCTGGCCCGGGCAGGTGCACGCCCTCTCACCGGACGGGATCGTGCGGCTGCCGGAGGAGGAGGGGGACGTGTATCTGCTGCCCGCGCTCGCCGGACCGCTCGACCCGGCCGGGGAGCTGGTCTTCGACTGGCGGGACGGGGACGTCGTCTGACGGGGTTCAGCCGGCCGCGCGGACCAGGATCTTGCCGGTGTTGCCGCCGCGCAGCATCAGCAGGAACGCCTCCACGATCCGCTCGAAGCCGTCGATCACGGTCTGGTCCGCGACCAGCGCCCCGCTGCGCAGATGCGGTACGGCGAAGTCGTACAGCTCCTCCTGCGCGTCGCGGTGGTCGCGCACCAGGAAACCCTCGATGCGCAGGCTCTTCTCCACCACGTCGGCGTGGTCGAACAGCACCGGCGGCGCGTCCGGGGTGTTGTACTGGCTGATCGTGCCGACCCGCACCACCCGGCCGCGCTCGCGCAGCGCGCCGATCGCCGCGCCGAGGTGGTCGCCGCCGACGTTGTCGACGAAGACGTCGATGCCCGTGGGGGCCGCCTCGGCCAGCAGGGCGGCGACCGGCGCGCTGTGGTAGTCGAAGGCCGCGTCGTACCCGACGTGGCGGGTGAGGTACTCGACCTTCTCCGGGGTGCCGGCGCTGCCGGTGACCCGGCCCGCGCCGAGCAGCCGGGCGAACCGGCCGGTCGCCGTGCCGACCCCGCCCGCCGCGCCGGAGACGAACAGGTCCTCGCCCGCACGCAGCCGGGCGATCCGGGTGAGGGCGATGTAGGCGGTCAGGCCGGTGCCGCCCAGCACGCTCAGGTACGCCGACAGCGGGACGCCCGGATGGTCGGGGATGCGGCGGACCTCCTCGGGGCGGACCACGGAGTGGGTGCGCCAGCCCTGCCGGTGGAAGACGATCCGCCCCTCGGGCAGCGCCGGGGTGCGGGAGGCGACGACCCGGCCCAGCGTCCGGCCCTCCAGCGGGGCGTCCAGCGCGAAGTCGCCGTCCATCATCTCGCGGTGGTAGGGGTCAACCGACCAGTAGAGGTTCTCCACCAGCGCCGTGCCGGGGGCCGGTTCGGGGACCGGGGACTCGGCGAAGCGGAAGTGGCCGGCCGTCGGGAAACCGGTGGGGCGGGCGGTCTGGTGCACGGTGAGCGCGGTCTCGGTCATGGCAGGGGACCGTAGGCAGGAATGGCGTGCCCGGGCAGAGGGTTGCGCTCATGGAACACGCCCATCCATGAGGCGTCCTCATAGGCGCAGGCAGGAGACCCGAGTGAGCGCAGCCGACCTTGCCCCGCAGGAGCTTCGCGTCCTCGTCGCCGTGGCCGACGAGGGCGGTTTCTCCGCCGCCGCCGTCCGGCTCGGGGCCACCCAGTCCGCGGTCTCCCACGCCGTCCGCGGCATCGAGCGCAAGCTGGGTGCGGTCCTGTTCGAGCGCGGCCGGTTCGGGGCCCGGCCCACGGCCGCCGGGGAGCGGGCCGCGGCCCACGCCCGGCGCGTGCTGCGCATGCTGGAGGCGATGGCCGACGACGTCCGGGGCGCCGGCACCGGCGAGGTGGCCGGACGGCTGCGGATCGCCGCGTTCCGCAGCGCGGCCCTCCATCTGCTGCCGTCCGCCCTGGAGCGGCTGGCCGCCCTGCACCCCGGGGTCGAGGTGAGCGTCACCGTCGTACGGGAACTGGGCCCCGGCACCGCGGGCGAGGTCTGCGCCGGGCGGGCCGACCTGGGGATCGCCACCTTCGGCGATCCGGCGGTCCTGCCCGCGGGGCTGACCGGCGGGGTGCTGCTGCAGGAGCCGTACTTCCTGGTGCACCCGGCCGGGCACCCGGCGCCGCGCTCCCTGCCGCTCGTCGACTGGAGCGAGAACTGCGGCTCGTACACCCGCGACTGGTGGGCCGGCCAGGACTGGATCCCGGCGGCGACCGTCACCGCCGAGGACGACGGGGCGGTGCTGTCGATGGTGGGCAGCGGCCTGGGCATGGCGATCATGCCGGAGCTGTCGCTCACCGGGGCCCCGGCCGCCGTGGAGATCACCGACCTCGGCCCGGGGCGGCCGTACCGGTCCGTCGGCTACGCGACCACCTCCGAACTGGCCGCCACGACCGCCGTACGCGCCCTGATCCGCATCCTGCGTTCCCTCGGGAGGAGTACCCCTGAACGCGCGAAGCCCCAGCTCAGAGCGGTGTGACCCAGTCCACCGTCTCAGATAGTAGGAAGTCCGAGTAATTGTGCAGACAGACGCGGGCGACTCCCTTAGCTTGAAAGAAGCCGAACGTCTCGCTCGATCCAGCGAATGGCGGTCGTGAGCCGGGCCCTGTGCAGGCAACCCCTGCGGCCGGTGCTCCCCGCCTCTTCCGGCGTCTCGTATCCCCTCACCGCCGTGCTCCGCGTTCTCCGAAGGAGTCGATCCCCATGGCCGAGACGACCGTCCGCCGCCGCGTCCGCCACGTGTCCCACGCCGGCGAGTCCGACCGCAAGAACGCCGCCGCCGCCCTCCAGCGCGCCCTGGACCGCCGGGACAACGGCGGCGAGACCGGCCACTGAGCCGGACCACCAGCCGGGAGCCGCACCCTCCCCCCGCTCGGCCACGTCCGGGCGGGGGGAGATCCCCGCGGGGTGCGGCGCGGCCCTCACCCGCCGCGCCGCACCTCGAAGTGGTCGATCCGCCGCCCGTCCTGGGCCAGCGCCGACACCACCAGCCGTGGCGACGCGCCCGTCCGCACCTCCACCGAGAGCAGCGAGAAGCCGGTGTAGCGGACCCGGGACCACTCCGCCGTCTCCGGCGCGCGGTCCTTGTCCTTCGTCCAGGCGAAGGTCCGCACGGCCTCGTGCCGGGTGACGTGTCCCTCGTAGCTGTCCCGCACCCCCGAGGGGAAGGCGTACAGGTCCCGGCCGCCGCCGCCCGCCGTCACGTACACGACGCCGTCCCGGGTGGGGTCGGTGGAGCCGCCGACGGGCACCGCCCGGCCGGTCCTCCCGGACCTGATCGCGTCCGTGCGCTCGTACACATGGTTGTGCCCGTTGATCACCAGGTCCACCTGGTGCTTCGCGAACAGCGGCAGCCACTCCCGCCGCACGCCCCCGTCCGAGGCGTGCTGCGAGGTGGAGTAGGCGCAGTGGTGGAAGAAGACGACCACGAAGTCGATGCCGTCGGCGGCGCGCAGCCGGTGCAGCGTCCGGTCCAGCCAGGCCGTCTGCCGTCCGCCGCTGTGCCCGAGGTTGGCGGGGATCTCGTAGGACACGTCGTTGGCGTCCAGCGCCACGAAGCCGGCGTTGCCGTAGGTGAACGCGTACGCGCCCGGTGTGCCGTGCGGGTCGAAGCCGGTCTGGGGCAGGGAGAACCGGGCCAGTTGACCGCCGTAGCCGTCCGGCGAGTACCACGCCTCCATGTCGTGGTTGCCGGTCGTCACCATCCACGGCACCGACCGTGCCACCGGCTCGTTCTGCTTCAGGAACAGGTCCCAGAAGGCGGGGTCGTAGCCGTCCGTCTGCCGGCCGGTGCCGTTGACGTCCGCGTAGCAGATGTCGCCGGCGTGCAGGTGGAAGGCGGGCTTCTGCCGCAGCACCAGGTCGTCGTTGGCGTGCGCGGCCCGGCCGACGCCCTGGTCGCCGAAGGCCGTGAACACGAACCGCTCCGGGCCCGCGGGTGCCGTGCGGAAGGACGCGGTGGCCGCGCGGTGCGCGGCGGCGGCGGGGTCCCAGCCGTCGTGGCCGACCCCGTAGTAGTACGTGGTGCCGGGCGTGAGGCCGTCCACGGCCGCGTGGACGTAGTACTGCTCCAGCGCGGGCCGCACCCCCTCCACCCCGGGGGTGTGCAGCGGGCGCACCTCGGCCGTCACCCGGCGCCCGAGGTCGTCGGGGCGCAGACCGATGCGCACGTAGGGCCGCCGCACCGCGAACGGCACCTGCCAGGAGATCCTCATCTGCCTCCTGGGATCGGCGCCGAAGGCGAGATGGCGGCCGAACGGGCTGACCACCGAGCCGGGCGCCCGCGAGGTGGCCGGGGCGGGGGCCCGCGAGCCGGTCGCGCCGGACCTCGCCCCGGAGGCGGTCGCGCAGCCGGTCAGCAGGCCGCCCGCCACCGCGCCGGCCGTCACCAGGGTGCGGCGGGGAAGCACCCGGGTGCGCAGGTACTCGTACTGCTCGGCCATGCTCAGCCGTTCGGCGAGCCGCGGCGGAATGCCGACATCGGGGACGGGGGGCCCGGAGGGTCCGGGGGGCGTCCCCCTGGAAAACGCAGCCATGCGCGGAACCTTCCACCGGCGCCCGACGCCCCTGCCACCTACGGGTGAACGCCAGCCGACGGGAGGACACCGGCGACCCGTCCGCGTGTCCGGATGGCGGACAGGGCGTGTCATCCCATGGGACGAGGAGTAGGGTGCCGACATGTCTCGCAGCATCGATCTCGCAGTGATCCCCGGTGACGGCATCGGCCAGGAAGTCGTGGCCGAGGGTCTCAAGGTCCTCTCCGCCGTCCTGCCGCAGGATGTGAAGCTGGAGACCAAGGACTACGACTTCGGCGCCCGGCGCTACCACGCCACCGGTGAGACCCTCACCGACGCCGACCTCGACGCGCTGAAGCAGCACGACGCCATCCTGCTCGGCGCGATCGGCGACCCGTCGGTGCCGTCCGGCGTCCTGGAGCGCGGCTTCCTGCTCAAGCTCCGCTTCGCCTTCGACCACCACGTCAACCTGCGTCCGTCGAAGCTCCTGCCCGGTGTCGCCACCCCGCTCGCCGGCCAGCCGGAGATCGACTTCGTCGTCGTCCGCGAGGGCACCGAGGGCCCCTACACCGGCAACGGCGGCACGATCCGCAAGGGCACCGCCCACGAGGTCGCCACCGAGGTCTCCGTCAACACCGCCTACGGTGTCGAGCGCGTGGTCCGCGACGCCTTCGCCCGCGCCCAGGCACGCCCGCGCAAGAAGCTCACGCTGGTCCACAAGAACAACGTGCTGACCTTCGCCGGTCACCTGTGGACGAACATCTTCCACAAGGTGGCCGAGGAGTTCCCCGAGGTCACCACCGACTACATCCACGTCGACGCGGCGACGATCTACCTCGTCACCGACCCCGGCCGCTTCGACGTCATCGTCACCGACAACCTCTTCGGCGACATCATCACCGACCTCGCCGCGGCCGTCTCCGGCGGCATCGGCGTGGCCGCCTCCGGGAACATCAACCCCGGCCGCGAGTTCCCGTCCATGTTCGAGCCGGTCCACGGCTCGGCCCCGGACATCGCCGGTCAGGGCAAGGCCGACCCCACCGCCACCGTCCTGTCCGTCGCCCTGCTGCTGCGCCACCTCGGCTACGACGCGGAGGCCGACCGCATCGACGCCGCGGTCGCCGCGGACCTCACCGAGCGTGCCGGAAAGCCGGCCCGCTCCACGTCCCAGATCGGCGACGCCCTCGCCGTACGCGTAGCCGGCTGACCCGCCGCGCCACCACCGAGCCGCCGGGTCGCAACCGCACCCGGCGGCTTTTCCTGTGCCTCACCGGGTGCCACCATCAATCCCTGGGCCGCTTCACCCCGATTCCTGACGGCGCAGCCCCCGCGCGATAATCGAACGCGGAGCCGCGATATGAGGGAATGCTCGGACGTCCTAGCACTGACGACTGGCAGTACAGGAGTGAGCGCGGCCCGTCACTACAACCGGTGAAGGACAACCACTGATGACGACGCCCACGATCGAGCTCAAGCCCTCCGCCAGCCCGCTCGCCGCCGCCGAGCGCGAGGCGATCCTGGCCAACCCGGGGTTCGGCCGCCACTTCACCGACCACATGGTGACGATCAAGTGGACCGAGGGCCGGGGCTGGCACGACGCTCAGCTCGTCCCGTACGGCCCGATCTCCCTGGACCCCTCCACCCACGTCCTGCACTACGGCCAGGAGATCTTCGAGGGCCTGAAGGCCTACCGTCAGTCCGACGGCTCGATCGCGCTGTTCCGCCCCGATGCCAACGCCCGCCGGTTCCGCAGCTCCGCCCGCCGCATGGCCATGGCCGAGCTGCCCGAGGAGCTGTTCATCGCCGCGCTGGACGCGCTGCTCACCCAGGACGCCGACTGGGTCCCGCCGCACGGCGGCGAAGAGGCCCTGTACCTGCGGCCGTTCATGTTCGCCACGGAGGTCGGGCTCGGCGTGCACCCGGCCAACGAGTACCTCTTCATGCTGATCGCCTCTCCGTCCGGCGCCTACTTCGCCGGCGGCGTGAAGCCGGTCACCATCTGGGTCTCCGAGGACCACGTCCGCGCCGTCCCCGGCGGTACCGGCGACGCGAAGACCGGCGGCAACTACGCCGCCTCCCTGCTCCCGCAGGCCGAGGCCGCCGCGCACGGCTGCGACCAGGTCGTCTACCTCGACGCGGTCACCCGCACCAAGGTCGAGGAGAGCGGCAGCATGAACGTCGCCTTCGTGTACGGCGACCGGATCATCACCCCGTCGCTCACCGGCTCCATCCTGGAGGGCATCACCCGCGACTCCCTCCTCCAGGTCGCCCGCGACCTCGGCTACACCGCCGAGGAGGGCGAGATCACCCTCCAGCAGTGGCGGGAGGACGCCGCGTCCGGTGCGCTGACCGAGGTCTTCGCGTGCGGTACGGCGGCCGTGGTCACCCCGATCGGTCACGCCAAGACCAAGACGGACCAGTGGACCCACGGCGACGGCACCCCCGGCCCGGTCACCCGGCGGATGCGCGAGGCCCTGCTCGGCATCCAGCGCGGCATGACCGAGGACAAGCACGGCTGGATGCACAGGATCGGCTAACCGCGCGGTGCGCATTCGCGCGAAGGGGCGTCGGGTGTCTGCGGGACCGCCGTGGCCGGTCGCGCGGTGCCCCGCGCCCCTTCGGGGCGCGGGCCGGCCTGCGTCAGCAGCAGGTACACCACCCCGCCGACCAGCCCCGACAGCAGGAAGCTGCAGTCCACCCCGCCGGTCAGGCGCAGCAGCGGTCCCTCGTACGACGGCAGGGACACCGCCAGCAGGCCGACCGCCGCGCCCAGCGCCCACGACACGGTCGCCTGGACGTTCCAGCCCGCCCGGTACCAGTAGATCCCGCCCCGCGAACGGCGGTTGAAGACCTGGAGGGCGTCGGCGTCGTACACGCCGCGGCAGCGGACGAAGCCGATGAGGGTGACGACCGCCCACGGGGTGCCGACGGCGGTGAGCAGCAGCACGAAGGACGTCATCGCCGACTGCGCGTTCCAGGCGTAGTGGCCGGCGAAGACGCAGGCGGTGGCCACGACGGCCACGGTGCAGGTGGCGCGGGCGCGGGAGGCGCGGGGCAGGATCGCGTCCAGGTCCAGGCCCATGGAGTACAGCATCAGGCCCGCGTTGCCCACCGAGCCGGCCGAGGCGGCCAGCAGCAGCGGCACCAGGTACCAGCCGGGGGAGGCCGCGACCAGCGGGCCCGCGTAGTCGGTGGCCGCGCGGGCCGCGTACGCCGTGAAGGTGCCGAACAGCTGCGGCACCAGCAGCCCCAGGATCAGGCCGAGCCAGGTCGCGTGCAGCACGCGGCGCGAGGAGTGGCGGGCGGGGGAGATGTAGCGGGTGTAGTCGCCGAGCAGGGTGATGAAGGCGATGGGACCGGACAGGCCCGCCGCCACCGCCGCCAGGAACCAGGTGGACCAGAAGGAGCCCAGCAGATAGCCGCCCGCGCCCGGCAGCGCGGCGGTGGTGAAGTGCGGGGCGTAGGCGAGGACGCCGAGCAGCAGCAGGGCCGTCATGCCGACGGCCAGCACCCGGGACATGGCGAGCAGCACCCGGTAGCCGTAGACCGCGCCCGCGACCGTCGCCGCGGCGAGCAGCGCGTAGACGAGGGCGTACGACATCCCGTCGGCCGGTACGCCGAAGAGCCGGTCGAGGACCATCAGCATCACGTCGCCGCCGATCCACACGGTCAGCGCGGTGTAGCCGAGGGCGAGCAGCAGCCCGACCACCGAGCCGATCAGCCGGCCGCGCACGCCGAACTGGGCGCCGGAGGAGGTGGACAGGTTCGTCGCGGTGCGCAGGGAGACCAGGGCCAGCGGGGCCGTGAAGAGCGTGCCGATCACCGTGCCGGCCACGACGGCGCTCACCGACGCCCACCAGCCGAGCCCGAAGGACGGCGGCAGCCAGCCGAAGATGATCACCCCGAGGCAGAGGTTGGAGCCGAGCAGGATCGACACGAGGTCCCGTGGGCCGCTGGTGCGTTCCTCGTCCGGGACGGTGTCGACTCCGCGCTGTTCGATCGGCATGGCTGGTCTCCTTCGACGGCCGCCATTGGTTTAGAGCGACGTTCAATGTGACGTGAGGCCCTGCCCCCGGTCAATGCTTCTGTTTCATGAATTCTCTGTTTAGAGTGATGCTCTAATCCGTGGAAGACAAGGAGGTGTCGCGTCGTGAGACTGACCCCCACGGAACGTGACCGGCTGCTCCTCTTCGGCGCCGCCGAACTGGCCCGGGCCCGCCGGGCGCGCGGTCTCCGGCTGAACGTGCCGGAGGCCACCGCGCTGATCGCGGACACCGTCTGCGAGGCCGCCCGGGACGGCAAGCGGCTCGCCGAGGCCATCGAGGCGGCCCGCTCCGTGCTCGGTCCCGCCGACGTGCTGCCGGGCGTCGCCGACGTCGTCACCGAGGTGATGGTCGAGGCCGTCTTCGACGACGGCTCCCGGCTCGCGGTCGTCTCCGACCCCATCGGCGGCGGCCTGGGCGAGGACGCCCCGGGCGCGCTGCTGCCCGGCCCCGAGCACGCCGACCCCGGGCCCGCCGTGCGGCTGCGCGTCACCAACACCGCGACCGTGCCGGTCTCCGTCACCTCCCACTTCCACTTCTTCGAGGCCAACCCGCGCCTCGACTTCGACCGCCGTGCGGCCTACGGCATGCGGCTCGCCGTCCCCGCGGGCTCCTCGGTCCGGTTCGGTCCCGGGGAGAGCGAGGAGGTCGGACTGGTCCCGGTCGGCGGCGCGCGCATCGCGATCGGCTTCGCCGGACTGGTGGACGGGCCGCTGGACGCGCCGGGCGCGAAGGAAGAGGCCCTGCGCCGGGCCGCCGCCTGCGGATATCTCGGAGTGACGCCGGAAGGAGGCGAGGAGCGATGAGCCGCTCGAAGGGACGAGAGGTGAGCCGGTCGATCCATGTCGACCCGCACGCCTACGCCGCCACCCACGGCCCCCGGGCCGGCGACCGCATCCGCCTCGGCGACTCCGGACTGACCGTCCGCGTCGAGTCCGACGCCCAGAAGTACGGCGACGAGTTCCTGGCCGGCTTCGGCAAGACCGCCCGCGACGGACTGCACCTCAAGGCCGCCGCCGTCCGTGCCACCTGCGACGTCGTGATCAGCAACGTCGTCGTCATCGACGCGGTGCAGGGGATCCGGAAGGTGTCCATCGGCATCCGGGAAGGCCGGGTCTGCGCCATCGGACGCGCCGGCAACCCGGACACCCTCGACGGTGTCGACGTCGTCGTCGGCACGGGTACGTCGATCGTCTCCGGCGAGGGGCTGATCGCCACCGCGGGTGCCGTCGACACCCACGTCCACCTGCTGTCCCCGCGCATCATGGAGGCGTCCCTCGCCTCCGGCGTGACCACGGTCATCGGGCAGGAGTTCGGCCCCGTGTGGGGCGTCGGCGTCAACTCGCCCTGGGCGCTGCGCCACGCGTTCAACGCCTTCGACGCCTGGCCGGTCAACATCGGCTTCCTGGGCCGGGGTTCGTCGTCCCACGACGCACCCCTGATCGAGGCCCTGGCCGAGGGCGGGGCGAGCGGCTTCAAGGTGCACGAGGACATGGGCGCCCACACCCGTGCGCTGGACACCGCGCTGCGGGTGGCCGAGGAACACGACGTCCAGGTCGCCCTGCACAGCGACGGGCTGAACGAGTGCCTGTCGGTCGAGGACACCCTGCGTGTGCTGGAGGGCCGCACGATCCACGCCTTCCACATCGAGGGCTGCGGCGGCGGACACGTGCCCAACGTGCTGAAGATGGCCGGCGTCCCGAACGTCATCGGCTCCTCCACCAACCCCACCCTGCCCTTCGGCCGGGACGCGGTCGCCGAGCACTACGGCATGATCGTCTCCGTCCACGACCTCAAGCCCGACCTGCCCGGTGACGCGGCCATGGCACGCGACCGCATCCGCGCCGGCACGATGGGCGCCGAGGACGTCCTGCACGACCTGGGCGCGATCGGCATCACCTCCTCCGACGCCCAGGGCATGGGGCGCGCCGGGGAGACCGTCCGCCGCACCTTCGCCATGGCCGGCAAGATGAAGGCCGAGCTGGGCCCCATGGCGGGCGACGGCGAGGGCGACGACAACGCCCGCGTGCTGCGCTACATGGCCAAGCTGACGATCAATCCCGCGATCGCGCACGGCCTCGCGCACGAGGTCGGCTCGATCGAGGTCGGCAAGCTCGCCGACCTCGTGCTGTGGCGCCCCGAGTACTTCGGCGCCAAGCCGCAGCTCGTCCTCAAGGCCGGCTTCCCGGCGTACGGCGTGGTCGGCGACCCCAACGCGGCCACCGACACCTGCGAACCCCTCGTCCTCGGACCGCAGTTCGGCGCGTACGGCGCCACCGCCGCGGACATCTCGGTCGCGTTCGTCGCCCGGGCCGCCGTCGACCAGGGCAACGACACGATGCCCACCCGCCGCCGCCGGGTCGCCGTACGCGGCACCCGGGGCATCGGACCGGCCGACCTGCGGCTGAACGCCCGGATCGGAGCGGTCGACGTCGACCAGCGCACCGGCCTGGTCACCCTCGACGGCGACCCGCTGCGCTCGGAGCCCGCCGACTCCGTCTCCCTCAACCGCCTCTACTTCCTCTAAGGACCCGCGACATGACCACCCCCGCAGCCGACGGCTTCCGCATGCCCGCCGAGTGGACCCCGCACGAGCGCACCTGGATGGCCTGGCCGGGTCCCAACCCCACCTTCGACGACCCGGACGACCTCGCCGCCTCCCGGACCGCCTGGGCGTCCGTCGCCCGCGCCGTCCGCCGCTTCGAACCGGTGACGGTCGTGTGCGGCCCCGGCCAGTCCGCCGAGGCGCGGGCGCTGCTCGGCCCCGGCATCGACACCGTCGAGCGCGAACTGGACGACGCCTGGATGCGGGACATCGGCCCCACCTTCCTGACCGACGACAAGGGCCGGCTGGCCGCCGTGGACTGGACGTTCAACGGCTGGGGCGCCCAGGACTGGGCCCGCTGGGAGCACGACTCGAAGATCGGCGCGTACGTCTCCGACCTCGCCGGTGCGCAGACGTACGCCTCGAAGCTGGTCAACGAGGGCGGCGCGATCCACGTCGACGGCGAGGGCACCGTGCTGCTCACCGAGACCGTGCAGCTCGGCCCCGAGCGCAACCCGCACTGGTCCAGGGCGGAGGTCGAGGCCGAGATCCACGCCCACCTCGGCACCGGCAAGGCGATCTGGCTGCCGCGCGGCCTGACCGGCGACTACCCGCCCCACGGCTTCGGCACCCTCGGCCATGTCGACATCGTGGCCGCCTTCGCCCGCCCGGGCGTCGTGGTCGCCCACCACCAGCCGGACCCGGCGCACCCCGACCACGAGGTCACCAAGGAGGTCATCGGCCTGCTGAAGTCGGCGACCGACGCCCGGGGCCGGAGGCTGGAGGTCGTCGAGGTGCCCGCCCCGACCGTCCTGGAGGCCGACGGCCACTGGGCCGACTACTCCTACATCAACCACTACCTGTGCAACGGCGGGGTCGTGCTGTGCGGCTTCGACGACCCGCGCGACGAGATCGCCGCCGGCATCTTCCGCCGCCTGTTCCCCGAGCGGACGGTGACCCTGGTGGACGCGCGGGCGATCTTCGCGGGCGGCGGCGGCATCCACTGCATCACCCAGCAGCAGCCGAAGACCCGGTGACGGCCGGCGTCGGGTAGAACATACGGGTGAACGTCCTGGTCTGTGCGACCCACTTCCCGCCCGGCGCCGCAGGGGCGGTGCCCGCATGAGCGGGACCCCGGCCCCCCGCCGCCGTACCCCCGCCCCGCCCCGCGAGGACGTCCTCGCCACGGCCATGGACATGATCGCCGCGCACGGCCTGGAGAAGCTGACCATGGCGGGGCTGGGCCGCGAGGTCGGCATGAGCAGCGGGCACCTGCTGTACTACTTCCGCTCCAAGGACGAACTGCTGCTGCGGACCCTGGAGTGGAGCGAGGGCCGCCTCGGCGCGGAGCGCGGCCGTCTGCTCGCCGGCCCCGGGACCGCCCGCGAGCGCCTGTCCGCCTACGTCGACCTCTACGTTCCCGACGGCCACCGCGACCCGCACTGGACGCTGTGGCTGGAGGTCTGGAACCGCTCGCAGAACGCCGACGACGACGCGAGGGCCCGCCAGGCGGCCATCGAGGGGGCCTGGCACCGCGACCTGGTCGCCCTGATCGCCGAGGGCGTGTCCCGCGGGGAGTTCCGCGGGGTGGACGCGGACCGTTTCGCGGCGCGGTTGCGCGCGCTGCTGGACGGCTTCTCCATCCATGTGGCGATCGGACTGCGCGGGACCGATCGCGCGCAGGTGATAGAGCACGTACGGGAGTTCGTCGAGGAAGGGCTCGCTGCGACGCCCTAGGGGCGGGGGGGGCGCGCGAGCGGCCACGGCGCACCCGCCTCCAGGTTCGGCGGCAAGCCCGACGGCGGCATCGGAATCGTTTCCTCCGTGGGCGGGCATGTACCGGCCCATGGGACGACAACACTGGAAGAAGATCTGGGTCGGCTCGGCGGGAAACATGGTCGAGTGGTTCGACTGGTTCGTGTACGCGAGCTTCGCCACCTACTTCGCCGGCGCGTTCTTCCCGAGCGGCAACCCCACCGCCCAGCTGATGAACACCGCCGGCATCTTCGCCGTCGGTTTCTTCATGCGTCCGGTCGGCGGATGGCTGCTGGGCAGGGTGGGCGACCGCAAGGGCCGCAAGGCGGCGCTCACCCTGACCGTCTCGCTCATGTCGGCGTCCGCGGTCCTCATCGCCGTCGCCCCCACCTACGCCGTCGCCGGCTACGGCGGCGCGCTGGTCCTGCTCGTCGCCCGCCTGCTCCAGGGGCTGTCCGTGGGCGGCGAGTACGCGGCCAGCGCCACCTATCTGACCGAGGCCTCGGACCCGGCCCGGCGCGGCTTCGCCTCCAGCTTCCAGTACGTGTCGATGACCGCCGGTCAGATCGTCGGCCTCGGACTCCAGATCATCCTCCAGCGGACCATGTCCGACAGCGCGCTGCACAGCTACGGCTGGCGCATACCGTTCGTCGTCGGCGCGCTCGGCGCGGCCGTCGTCTTCTATCTGCGCCGCAGCATGCTGGAGACCGAGGTGTACGCGGAGGACACCTCGGGCGCCGAGGAGCGCGGCACCCTGCGCGCGCTGTGGCGGCACAAGCGGGAGGCGTTCCTGGTCGTCGCCCTCACCATGGGCGGCACGGTGGCCTACTACACGTACACCACCTACCTGACCAAGTACCTGTCCAACTCGGCCGGCCTGTCCAAGGAGACGGCCACCCTCGTCTCCTTCACCGCGCTGATCGTGTTCGCCTGCCTCCAGCCGCTCGCGGGCGCCCTCTCCGACCGCATCGGCCGCCGCCCGCTGCTCATCACCTTCGCGGTCGGCTCCACCGTCCTGACCGTCCCGGTCATGACGCTGCTGCGGCACGCCGACGGCTACTGGTCCGCGCTCGGCCTCGCCCTGCTCGCGCTGGTCGTGGTCACCGGCTACACCTCCATCAACGCCTGTGTGAAGGCCGAGCTGTTCCCCACCGGCGTCCGCGCGCTCGGCGTGGCCCTGCCGTACGCCATCGCCAACGCCCTGTTCGGCGGGACCGCCGAATACGTCGCTCTGTGGTTCAAGAAGGGCGGCATCGAGTCCGGCTTCTACTGGTACGTGGCCGCCTGCGCCGCCGTGTCCCTGGTGGTGTACGTCACCATGCGCGAGACGAAGGACCTGGATCTGGCCCGGGTGAAGGCCGGTCAGGAGGCCGGGGCGGGGTCCGGGGAGTCCAGCCTGACGCCCGCATCCTGAGACGGACCGTGAGCCGGGGGCCACGCTGTGCCAGACTGCCCCCGTGCTCTCGTTCGCCATGATTATGGGCAGCAGGCGCGCCGGTCCGCAGTGACCGCCTCGTACGACCAGGTGCGGGTGGCCACCGTCGTCCTCGACCCGCGCGCAGACCTCTCGCACCCGCGAGGGGTTTTTTCGTTTTCCGGCCCACCTTCAGCCGGGAGCGGAGCGCGAGGGAATATTGGGGGGACGGTGGAGCCGGTTATTCCGGTAAGACCGAAGATCCACAACAGGAGCCTTGAGACCATGACCGAGACGGCAACCAGCGAGCTCGACGACTCGTTCCACGTCTTCGACACCACGCTGCGCGACGGCGCGCAGCGCGAGGGAATCAACCTCACCGTCGCGGACAAGCTCGCCATCGCCCGGCACCTGGACGACTTCGGCGTGGGCTTCATCGAGGGCGGCTGGCCGGGCGCCAACCCCCGCGACACCGAGTTCTTCGCCCGCGCCCAGGAGGAGATCGACTTCCGGCACGCCCAGCTGGTCGCCTTCGGCGCCACCCGCCGCGCCGGGGCGAAGGCCGCCGACGACCCCCAGGTCAAGGCCCTGCTGGACTCGGGCGCCCCGGTGATCACCCTGGTCGCCAAGTCGCACGACCGGCATGTGGAGCTGGCGCTGCGCACCACCCTGGACGAGAACCTGGAGATGGTCCGCGACACCGTGTCGTACCTGAAGGAGCAGGGCCGCCGGGTCTTCGTGGACTGCGAGCACTTCTTCGACGGCTACCGCGCCAACCCGGAGTACGCCAAGGCCGTCGTCCGTACGGCGGCGGTGGCCGGCGCCGACGTCGTCGTCCTCTGCGACACCAACGGCGGCATGCTCCCCGCTCAGGTCCAGGCGGTCGTCTCCACCGTCCTCGCCGACACCGGCGCCCGGCTCGGCATCCACGCCCAGGACGACACCGGCTGCGCGGTCGCCAACACCCTGGCCGCCGTGGACGCCGGCGCCACCCATGTGCAGTGCACGGCCAACGGCTACGGCGAGCGCGTCGGCAACGCCAACCTCTTCCCGGTGGTCGCGGCCCTGGAGCTGAAGTACGGCAAGCAGGTGCTCCCCGAGGGCCGGCTGCGCGAGATGACCCGCATCTCCCACGCCATCGCCGAGGTCGTCAACCTGACGCCGTCCACGCACCAGCCGTACGTGGGGGTGTCCGCCTTCGCGCACAAGGCCGGCCTGCACGCCTCCGCCATCAAGGTCGACCCGGACCTGTACCAGCACATCGACCCCGAGCTGGTCGGCAACACCATGCGCATGCTCGTCTCCGACATGGCGGGCCGTGCCTCGGTCGAGCTGAAGGGCAAGGAGCTGGGCATCGACCTGGGCGGCGACCGCGAGCTGGTCGGCCGGGTGGTGGAGCGGGTGAAGGAGCGCGAGCTCGAGGGCTACACCTACGAGGCCGCCGACGCCTCCTTCGAACTCCTCCTGCGCGCCGAGGTCGAGGGCCGCCCGCTGAAGTACTTCGACGTCGAGTCCTGGCGGGCCATCGTCGAGGACCGCCCCGACGGCACCCACGCCAACGAGGCCACGGTCAAGCTGTGGGCCAAGAGCGAGCGGATCGTCGCCACCGCGGAGGGCAACGGCCCGGTGAACGCCCTGGACCGGGCGCTGCGCGTGGCGCTGGAGAAGATCTACCCGCAGCTCGCCAAGCTGGAGCTGGTCGACTACAAGGTCCGCATCCTGGAGGGCAAGCACGGCACGTCCTCCACCACCCGGGTGCTGATCTCCACCTCGGACGGCTCCGGCGAGTGGTCCACGGTCGGGGTGGCCGAGAACGTGATCGCCGCCTCCTGGCAGGCCCTGGAGGACGCCTACACGTACGGCCTGCTCCGGGCGGGCGTGGAGCCGGCCGAGTAGCCACAGTGGAGGGATGACCTCACACGCGAGCGACGCGCTGTCCGGGGCCCGTGTCGCGACCCGGCTGCCCGCGCGGGACCTGGACCGGGCCCGGCGCTTCTACGCCGAGAAGCTGGGCCTGCACCCGGTGGACGAACGGCCCGGCGGGCTGCTGTACCGGTGCGGGGGCGTGGACTTCGTCGTGTTCCGCTCGACGGGGGCCTCGCCCGGCACCTTCACCCAGATGGCCTTCGAGGTGGACGACATCCGGGCGGCCGTGGCGGAGCTGTGCCGCCGCGGCGTGGTCTTCGAGGAGGTCGACGCGCCCGGCCTGCGCACCCGGGACGGCATCGCCGAGATCGAGGGCAACTACCCGAGCAAGGGCGCGCGCGGGGAGTGGGGCGCGTGGTTCCGGGACAGCGAGGGGAACCTGCTGGGCATCGGGCAGCTGATCCTGTGAGGGCCGGCCGGTCCCGTCCGGTCAGGGGGCCCGCCAGATGTTGTCGAAGGCCACGTTCTCGATGCGGCGCCGCTCGCGCACGGCCTCCAGCTCGGTCACCGCGTCGCCGACCGCGACCAGCACGGTGACGACGGCCTCGTCCTCGGGCTCGGGCGCGGCCGGGCGGTCGTCCGGGATGCCCAGGGTGGAGGCGAGCCCCGCCAGCACGGGCTCGTGGGACCACCACCGGTCGGCCGCGCGCCGGCGGGCCGGGGTGTCGGCGCGCGGGTCGTCCCGGTCGCGCAGCGCGAGCCAGTGCCGGCGCTTGCCGGTGAGCTGTCCCTCGGACTCCAGGACGTCCCGGTAGGCGGTGGCCAGCCCCTGTCCGCGCCGCCACAGCCAGTCCTCGACCGTCTCGTACGGCTCCTGACGGACCAGTGCGGCCCCGGCCTCGTCCAGCAGCCGGTCACCCGTGGTCAGCACCGGCCCCGGCACGATCCGCCCGTCCTGAAGTCCGAGCGCCCGGGCGCCGAGGAGGTCGATCACCTCGGCGCCGGCCAGCGCCAGGGACAGGTCGCCCTGCTCGACGGGCTGCTCGCGGGGAATGTCCAGGCTGACGAGGAACAGATCCTGCGGTGTCGTCATGAGGACTCCAGGGTCGCCGGGAGATCGGGAACGGCCGGTCTCCTTCATCGTCCCCCAGCCGCCGGACGGCCGCCGCTCAGCCTGCGTCCCGGGCGGGCCGCTCGCGCACCCCCGTGAGCGGCGGGCCGACGGCGGCGCAGCCGCTGCGCGGCAGCCTCCCGCCGACGATCCCCGCCGTCACGGCCCCCGTGCGTCGCATGGTCCGGCCCTACCGCAGGGTCCACTTCTGGTTGGCGGCCCCGGTGCACGACCAGATCTGGGCCCGGGCCCCGTTCGCCGACGAGTTGTCCGTGACGTCGAGGCACTTGTTCGCCGCCGTGTTCACCACGTCACCCGTGGCCGCGTTGTACGACCACCGTTGGGCACCGGTTCCGTTGCAGTCGTACAGCTGCACCTTGGCGCCGTCGGCCGTCGAGGCGGAGGCCACGTCCAGGCACTTGCCGAGCGCCTGGACGGAGCCGTCGGCCTGGACGGTCCACTGCTGGGCGGTGGAGCCGTTGCAGTCGTAGAGCTGTACCGCCGTCCCGTTGGCGCCCGAACCGCCCGCCACGTCCAGGCACTTGCCGGCGAGGCCGACGAAGGCGCCGGTCCGGGCGCCGCCGCCGGACTGGGTGCCGGACCAGGTGAAGGTGGCCGAGGTCTTCCCGGGCAGCGAGTAGGTGGCGTGCTGGGACCCCCAGTTGACGGTGACCGTCTTCGCCGACGCGGAGTCGTTGTACGCGATCAGCGCCTTGCCGCCGTCGGGGTTGCGCCAGGCCACGTTGGGTACGGCGGTGGACGCGGTGGAGGCGATCCGCTGGGCGCCGGGGCGGACGAACTTGGTCAGGTGGCCCATGGTGTAGTACTCGACGGTGTAGTCCACGGTCCCGCTCGCGCCGTCGCCGTTGTGCACGGTGATCAGGCCGGTGCAGGTGCCGCAGCCGCCGTTGTGCGGGCCCATGTTCTGGTCCACGGCCAGCGACCACTTGGTCACCGACTTCGCCCAGTTGCGGGTGTAGTCGATGATGTTGGACATGTCCTCGCGCTGCTGGTTGGCGATCCAGGTGCCGCCGGAGTGCTCGGTGCCGAAGGCGTCCAGCGCCGGGTACTGGTTGTGCACGGTCGTCTGCTTGGCGATGTCACCGCCGTAGCCGTGCCAGGCGATGCCGCCGAAGTTGGGGTGGTTGCGCACGGCCGGGTCGTTCACGGTCTGGGCGGCGTAGGAGTCGTAGACGTCCCAGTTCCAGTCGTGCGCCAGCACCTTGGTGGCCAGGGCCGCCGACTGGAGCTTGGGCAGCAGCTCGTTCTTGGTGAAGTACGCGAGGCCGTCGGCGTTCCAGCTCATCGACGGGTAACCGGAACAACAGGTCGGCTCGTTCTGCGCGGTGACGTAGGAGACGTTGACGCCCTGGTCCTTGTACCCCTGGAGGTACTTCACGAAGTAGGAGGCGTACGCCCCGTAGTCCTCGGCCTTCAGCCAGCCGCCGTTGAGCGAGCCGCTGTCCTTCATCCAGGCCGGCGCCGTCCATGGCGAGGCCATGACAGTCAGGGACGGGTTCAGTTGAAGCGCCTGCCTGGTGAGCGGGACGACGTCCGCCAGGTCGTGCGCGAGGGAGAACTTCGCCAGCGACGGGTCGGACTGACCGGCCGGCACGTCGTCGTAGGTGTAGCCGTAGCGCGCGAGGTCGGAGGCGCCCATCGGGTTGCGCAGGAAGGACAGGCCGATGCCGTCCGTGGGGGAGAACAGCTTGCGCATGGTCGCGTCCCGGGTCGACGGGGACAGCGCCCCACTGCTGTTCATCAGCCAGGCGGCGGTGTCCGTGAAGGAGGCGCCGCCGCCGGTGAAGGTCTGGTAGCGGGTGTTCTCGTCCACGGTGATGTTCTCGCCGCCGCCGCCCGTCCCGGACTGGAAGGCGAACGGCGTCTGTGCCTGGAGGCCGCGTACGACGTGCCGGCCGGCGGAGTCGTCGGTGGTCGTGAGCCAGGCCGTGACCTGCTCACCGGCCGCGTGCGCGGGGGGCACGGCCACGCTGACACCGGCGGCGGAGAGCAGCCCGGCGAGCAGCAGCCGGACTGTGCGGGGGGTTCTCCTCATGGTGCGTCGCCCTTCCTCTCGGGTCGACAAAAGCTGACGGGTCGTCTTGACGGTTCTGTGCGGCGTTAGTTAACTCACGGCGTGAGCTAAGCCCTGAGTGAACCACGAGAGCCGAGGGAAGGTCCATGCGAAGAACCGCCCTGCTCGCCTCCGCCGCACTCCTCGCCGGTCTGCTGCCCTGGGCGGCGACCGCGCGAGCCGCCGACGAGCCGGCCCCCGTCCCCGTCGACCGCTTCGAGGGCGAGGTGCCCTTCGCCGCCCAGCCCGCCGAGGGAATCTTCACCTGGGGCGGCGACACCGACGACCCGCCCGCGCTCCGCCTCGCCGAGCGCGCCGACGCCCCCGAGGGCGGCAAAGTCCTCGCCGGCGGCTACGACATCAGCGGCTACGGCGGCTTCACCCACGATTTCGCCGCCACCGCGCCCGCCCACGACTGGTCCGCCCACCGGGGCGTCCGATTCTGGTGGGACGGCCGGAACAACGGCAAGAAGATCACCTTCGAGATCAAGGACGGCGGCGCCCACGGCGAGGCGTCCGAGCTGTGGACCACCTCCTTCACCGACGACTTCACCGGCTGGAAGCGGATCGAGCTTCCCTTCACCGACTTCGCCTACCGCACCGACTACCAGCCCGTCGGCGGCATCGACCACGTCCTCGGCCTCAAGGAGATGTGGGGCTACGCCGTCACCCTCCCGACCGGCGGCAAGGGCGACTTCGCCATGGACGACGTCGAGCTGTACGGCACGGCCGACCAGGCACTGCGCGCCTCCGTCACCACCGACGCCCCGGTCGTCCCCGTCAAGGAGGGCCGGACGGCCAAGGTGAAGGTCACCGTGGCCACCACCGGCGAGCAGCCCCTCGCCGACCCGGTGACCGTCACCTGGGCCACGGCGAACGGCACCGCGGCCCCCGGCCAGGACTACACCCCCGCCTCCGGCACCCTCACCTTCCCCGCCGGCACCGCGTCCGGCGCCACCCGCACCATCGCGGTGCCCACCCGCAAGGACCGGGCGGCCGAACCCGCCGAGACCGTCCCCCTGGAACTCACCGTCGCCGGCGCCAAGGCCCCCGCCGAGACCCCGCGGATCGTCATCGACGCGGACGGGCTGCCGTACCTGAACGCCAGACTGCCGGTCCGCAAGCGGGTCGCCGACCTGCTCGGCCGGATGTCCCTGGCGGAGAAGGCCGGCCAGATGACCCAGGCCGAGCGCGGCGCCATGTCCCAGCCGGGCGACATCACCGGCTACGCCCTCGGCTCGCTGCTCTCCGGCGGCGGCTCCACACCCACGCCCAACACCCCCGAGGCGTGGGCGAGGATGATCGACGGCTTCCAGCTCCGCGCACAGGCGACACGCTTCCAGATCCCGCTGATCTACGGCGTCGACGCGGTCCACGGCCACAACAACCTGACCGGCGCCACGCTCATGCCGCACAACATCGGCATCGGCGCCACCCGGGACCCCGCGCTCGCCCGCCGGACCGGCGCGGTGACGGCCGCGGAGGTCCGCGCCACCGGCGTCCCCTGGGACTTCGCGCCCTGCCTGTGCGTGAGCCGCGACGAACGCTGGGGCCGCTCGTACGAGTCCTTCGGTGAGGACCCCGCCCTCGTGGAGTCCATGGAGACCGTGATCCAGGGCCTCCAGGGCCGCGCCGACGGCAAGGACCTGAAGCGCGACGACAAGGTGCTCGCGACGGCCAAGCACTTCGTGGCCGACGGCGGCACCGCGTACGGCTCCTCGACCACCGGGACCTACACCATCGACCAGGGCGTCACCACCGTCACCCGCGAGCAGCTGGAGGACATCCATCTCGCGCCGTACCGCGAGGCCGTCGAGCGGGGCGTCGGCACGGTCATGCCGTCGTACTCCTCCCTCGACCTCGGTGACGGCAAGGGCGCGGTGAAGATGCACGCCCGCGGCGACATGATCAACGGCGTGCTCAAGGACCGGCTGGGCTTCGACGGCTTCGTCATCAGCGACTGGAACGCCATCGACCAGCTCCCCGGCGACTACGCCGCCCACGTCCGCACGTCCGTCAACGCGGGCCTGGACATGATGATGGTCCCCTACGGCTACAAGGACTTCACCGCCACACTCGTCGACGAGGTGAAGGCGGGCCGGATCAGCGAGAAGCGCGTCGACGACGCCGTCGCCCGCATCCTCACCAAGAAGTTCGAGCTGGGCCTCTTCGAGCACCCCTACGCCGACACGAGCGGGGCGGCGCGGATCGGCTCGCGGGAACACCGGGCCGTGGCCCGGCGGGCCGCGGCCGAGTCGCAGGTACTGCTGAAGAACTCCCAGGGCCTGCTGCCGCTGAAGAAGAGCCAGAAGGTGTACGTCGCCGGGTCCAACGCCGACGACATCGGCAACCAGACCGGCGGCTGGACCCTCACCTGGCAGGGCGCCTCCGGGAACACCGTCCCCGGAACGACCGTCCTCCAGGGCCTGCGCCGGGCGGGCGGCGACGTCACCTGGTCCAAGGACGCCTCCGCCCCCACCACCGGCCACGACGTCGGCGTGGTCGTCGTCGGCGAGACCCCGTACGCCGAGGGTGTCGGTGACGTCGGCAACGGCCACTCCCTGTCCCTGTCCGCGGCCGACCGGGCCGCCGTGGACAAGGTCTGCGCGGCCATGAAGTGCGTGGTGCTGATCGTCTCCGGCCGCCCGCAGCTCGTCGGTGACCGGCTGGACGAGATCGACGCCCTGGTCGCCTCCTGGCTGCCCGGCACCGAGGGCGAGGGCGTCGCCGACGTCCTCTACGGCAAGCGCCCCTTCACCGGACAGCTCCCGGTCACCTGGCCCAGGTCCGAGTCCCAGCTGCCGATCAACGTGGGCGACCCCTCGTACGATCCGCAGTTCCCCTACGGCTGGGGTCTGACCACGCTCACCCAGGTCCCGAAGGGCGGAACGGCCACCCTGCGCGACCTCGGCACCCGGGCGGCGGCGGCCGAGCGGCACGGGGACGACCGCACCGGACGCGCGCTGGTGACCAGGGCCCGGCTGCTCGTCCAGCAGAAGACGGCCGGCCACCTCACGGCTGCGGTGGCGAAACCCTTCGCCGACGCCGACCACCTGCTGCTGACCGGCAGATACGGAAAGGCGGTGGAGAAGCTGGCGGCGGCCTACCGCGCGGCCTGATCCCGCAGACCGGACAAATGACCGGATCGGGAGGCTTCGGGTAGTTTCGAGGTATGAAGGCAGTCCCGCGGACCCGAAGCCTCACCGCACTGCTGCTGACCGTCCTGGCCCTGGTGTGGGCGACCACGTTCGCACCCGGGGCGAGGGCGGACACCAGCGTCTCCACCATCGCCCGGGCACTGCGCGACAGCCCGGTCTACGTCGACCCGGCGGCCCGGGACGAGCTGTCCGCGGCGGACGCCGACACGCTCGCCGCACGGATCGAGGACGCCGGCAAACCCCTGTTCGTCACGGTCCTCCCGGCCGGCTACCCCACGGCGGACCTCTTCGCGAAACTGCGCTCCGCCACCGGCATCACCGGTCTCTACGGCATCCGCCTCGGCGACCGCTTCGACGCCCGCGCCGACTCCTCCGTCATGTCGGCGTCGGCCCGGCGGAACCTGGTCACCAGCGTCCAGGGGGAGGACGCCAAGGCCCAGCTGACCGACTTCACCGACCGCGCCCTGGCCAACATGGGCGGCCGCGCCCCGAGGAGCTGGGGCGGCTCGGCCGGGGACGGCGGCGGCGCCTCGACCACCGCTCTGATCACGGCGGGCGCGGTGGTGGTGGCCGGCGGCGCCGGCGCGTACGCCCTGGTCCGCCGCAACCGCCGACGCCGCGAGGAGGAGCAGCGAGCCGCCCTGGACCGGCTGCGGGTGGTCGTGGACGAGGACATCACCGCGTTCGGCGAGGAACTCGACCGCCTGGACTTCCACCCTTCGGAACCGGGCGCCGACGACGCCATGCGCGCCGACTACGAGCGCGCCCTGGACGCCTACGAGACCGCCAAACAGCGCATGGCCGCGGCGGCGAAACCGGAAGGCGTCCGCGCGGTGACCGAGGCGCTGGAGGACGGCCGTTTCTCCCTGGCCCAGCTGGCCGCCCGGCGCGAGCACCGCTCCCTCCCGGAGCGCCGCCCGCCCTGCTTCTTCGACCCCCGGCACGGCCCCTCGGTGAGCGACGCCACCTGGACCCCGCCCGGCGGCGCCCCGCGCCAGGTCCCGGTCTGCGCGGCCGACGCCACCCGGCTGGCCGACGGCCGCGACCCGGTCGTCCGCGAGGTCGACACCGACTACGGCCGCCGCCCCTACTGGGACGCGGGCCCCGCCTACGGCCCCTGGGCCGGCGGCTACTTCGGCGGCGGCCTCCTGCCCGGCCTCCTCGTCGGCACGCTGCTGGGCGGCATGATGGCCACGCCGTCGTACGCCGCCGACTACGGCACCGGCTACGGCGACTTCGGCTCCGGCGGCTACGAGGGCGGCGACGTCTCGGGCACGGACTTCGACCCCGGTGACTTCGGCGGCGGCTTCGACGGCGGGGGCGGCTTCGACGGCGGCGGAGGCGGTGACTTCGGCGGAGGCGGAGGAGGCGACTTCGGCGGCGGCTTCTGACCCCTCCGGCCGACCCGCCGACCCCGTGCCGCGCCAGTGCCCGTCGCTGCCGATACGGCTTCAGCGGGTGATGCCGGAGAGGAACTCGCTCCAGGTGGCGGGGGAGAGGGTGAGAACAGGACCGACGGGAGCCGCCTTGGAGTCACGGACGTGGATGGCGGCGGGGTGGGTGGCTACTTCCACGCAGTCGCCGCCCTCGCTGCCACTGTGGGTGGACTTGCGCCAGGTGTAGGCGAGTTCCAGGCAGTTACCGCCCTCATTGCTGCTGTAGCTCGACTTGAACCATGCGAGTGCTGCTGCGGTGTTCATGACTCTCCTAGCAGTCCGTTCAGCAGGCGCACGCTCTCGTCGGGCGAGAGGGCCTGTGACCGCAGCATTCCATACTTGAGGTGGTAATCGCTGACCTCTTCAGGGTCGTCGACGAGGAAGCTTGCGCGCTGTACCTCCAGGTAGACCAAGCGCTCGTGCTCGGGGGTTTCGAGCAAGGTCATGGGGCCCGCGAGACCGGCGTGGGGCATGCGATCCATGGGCATGATTTGCACGCTCATGTGAATCGGTTCGGTGTAATCCAGAATCTGACGGACCTGTGCTTGCATGACCTCCAGGCCACCTACCTCCCGCCGCAGGACGCTCTCCTCCAGCACGAAGTGACCAACCGGCGGTCGGTCCCGCTGCCAGATCAGCTGACGTTCCATACGGGCGTTCACCCACTGCTCAGCCGTCTCGCTTCCGAGTGCGGGATATCGAGAGTCGAAGGCAGCCAGGCAGTACTCCCGGGTCTGAAGCAACCCCGGCACCATCTGGGTCTCGTACGCGAGGATGCTCACCGCCTCCTGCTCATGATCCACGAGCCCCTGCGCGAACTGCACGATCCGATCCCGCACCGGCAGCCTGGCCACCAGCACCCCTAACGCCCCGCCCGTGTCCAGCAGTTCATCGAACTGCTCCGCCCGATCCGGCTGAAGTGCCAGCCGGCCCTGCTCGATCGACCCCACCGTGTCGACGGCGAGGTTCGCCAGTTCCGCGAACTGTTCCTGCGTGAGACGCGCCTTCTTCCTGAAGTGCGCCACGAGCGCACCGACCGCGTGCCACGAACCGACCTTCTTGGGCCTCATCGCCACGTGCATGGCCGTTCCCTTCCCCCGTACGCACCGCAACCCCTCGTAGTGGGCTCGTAGCAATCACGACTACGACTTCACTCACTGACCCACTGTAGTGACGCACAGTGACACTGGCCGCATGAACGCAGAATCCCAGCATCCCCACACGCGTCAGGCGACCTACCGCCGGGATCGCAGGTCCGTACGGCTCGCCCGGGAATTCGCCCGCCAGGCGCTGGCGGACTGGGGCATCCTCGAGCGCGGCGACGACGTACTGCTCTGCGTGAGCGAACTGGCGACCAACGCCCTGCTCCACGGAGTCCCCGCCGGTCGAGGCTTCGCCCTCCGACTGATCCTGCACGGCGACGGTGTCGTCCGCGTGGAGGTGCACGACAGTGGCCCGGGGGAAGTCCGCATCCCGGACGGGTCGCCGGAATCGGAGCACGGCCGGGGTCTGCTCCTCGTCGCCGCCGTCGCGGACAAGTGGGGCGTGGGGGAGCGGGACCCGGGCAAGATCGTGTGGTGCGAGTTCACGGTGGGGGGTGGCGACGCGGCGAGTCCGCACACCCACCCCCGACCGCAGGCCGCCGTGGCACGCAGGCCGGGCCGTGGGCGGCTCACGCGTTCTTGATCGCCGAGATGTCGAAGACCAGCTTGATCTTGTCGGAGATCAGGACGCCGCCCGTCTCCAGCGCGGCGTTCCAGGTCAGGCCCCACTCGGAACGCAGGAGCACGGCCGTGCCCTCGAAGCCGGCGCGCTCGTTGCCGAACGGGTCCTTCGCGGAGCCGTTGAACTCCAGGTCGATCGAGATCTGCTTGGTGACGCCGAGCAGGGAGAGGTCGCCGGTGATGCGGTAGTCGTCGCCGCCCAGGGCCTCCGCCTTGGTGGAGCGGAACGTCATGGTCGGGAACTCGTCGATCTTGAAGAAGTCCGCGGACTTCAGGTGGCCGTCCCGGTCGGCGTTGCCCGTGTCGATGCTCGCCATCTGGACGTCGAGCGTGGCGGTGGAGCGGCTGGGGTCGGCGCCGTCCAGGTGCAGCGTGCCGCTGAAGTCCTGGAAACCGCCCTTGACGTTGGTGACCATGGCGTGCCGGGCCACGAAGCCGATCGTGGTGTGGGCCGGGTCGATGGTGTAGTCGCCGGTCAGCGCGGCCAGCTCGGGACCGGCGGCCTGTGCGGCGGGGGCGGGGGTGGTGTCCTTGCGGCTGAAGATGCCCATGACGCGCTCCTGGTTGAACGTTAAACGAACTCGTGTCTCCGACAGTAGACCCATCCCGTTTAATTTTCAACATCATCCGTAACGTGTTCCCACGATTTCACAGAGTCACCACGCATGCCCTCTGGCGCGCGCGCGGAACGCTCGGGCACCATCTGCCTGCACCACCTGCACAGCCGACCCACCGGAAGCACGGCCCACCGCAGGAAGGTCCCCATGAAGCCGCTGAAGACCCGCGCGCTCCTCACCGCGCTCGCCCTCGTCGTCGCGCCCGGTGTCGCCGTCCTCGGCACCGCGACCGACGCCTTCGCCGTCACCAAGATCAGCCACGCGACCGCCACCTCGATGTTCCGCCAGGTCGGCATCACCTGGTCGTCCTCCGGCAACTGCTCCGACCGGAACAACTCCACCTGCACGTCCTTCGAGCAGCTCAACCTCGCCACCGCCCAGGGCGCCCAGACCCTCAAGGGCGCCAGCGGATGCGCGCTCAACATCACCGGCGGCACCGAGACCGGCCACGCCTCCGGCACCTACTCGCACTGGAACGGCTACAAGCTCGACTACGGCAAGAACACCTGCGTGACGTCGTACATCAAGAACAACTTCACGTACATCGGCCTCCGCGGCGACGGCGCTCCGCAGTACCAGTCCGGCTCCGGGAACATCTACGCCGACGAGGGCAACCACTGGGACGTCCTCTACTACAACTGCGGCGGCTGCTGAACCGGCGGGGGAGGGCGGTGACCGGCCCCATGGGCATGACCCGACGCGCACTCCTGCTGGCCGCCGCCCTCGCCGCCACGCCCGCGCCCGGCGTACGGGCGGCCGACGACGACCCGTACGACCTGCTGCGCCGCCGCTGGCTCGACCTCGCGCTGGGCACGGGTTACGACCCGGACGCCGAGCCGTACGCCTCCCGGCTCGGCCAACTCGGGCGGCGCGCGGAGGAGTTCAGGGCCGGCATGGCACCCGCCCCCGACTCCCTCTGGCCCGGTCACCCCTTCGACCCGCCGGCCGGCATCACCTTCAGCTACGGCCGCCTGTGGACCATGGCCCAGGCGTACGCGCAGGACGGCACCGGCGTCACCGGCGACCCCGGTCTCCTCGCCGACGTGCTCCGCGGCCTCGACCACCTCTCCGCCACGGTCTACCACCCCGCCACCACCCGCTACGGCAACTGGTGGGAGTGGCAGATCGGCAGCCCCCGGCTGCTCATGGACATCACGGCCGCCCTGTACGCGCACCTCGGCCCGGACCGGATCGCGGCGGCCTGCGCGGCCGTCGACCACTTCCTCCCGGACGCCCTGCTCACCGACTACTCCGGCACCTCCACCGGCGCCAACCGCGTCGACCTGTGCCGCTCGGTCGCCCTGCGCGGCATCCTCGGCCGGGACCCCGGCCGGATCTCCCTCGCCCGGGACGCCCTCTCACCGGTCTTCCCGTACGTCACCCGGGGCGACGGTCTCCATGCCGACGGCTCCTTCGTCCAGCACACCTGGGTCGCCTACTCGGGCACCTACGGCCAGGTACTCCTCGACGGCCTCGGGCGGCTGTTCGCACTCCTCGCCGGCTCGGCCTGGGAGGTGACCGACCCCGCCCGGCAGTACGTCCTCGACAGCGTCGAGCACGCCTACGCGCCCCTCGTCCACGACGGGCTGGTGGCGGACTGCGTCAACGGCCGTGCCATCAGCCGGGGGCACCTGCGCGACGACGACCTGCACGTCATGCGCAGCGACCACTACCACGGCCACGCCCTGATCGCCGCCGTCGCCCTGCTCGCGGCCGGCGCGAGCCCGGCGGAGCGACAGCGGTGGCACGGCCGCGTCAAGGGCTGGATCGAACGGGACACCACCGCACCGGTGCTGACATCACGTCAGTTCGGAGTGGCCGATCTCGCGCGGCTGCACGCCATCGCCGAGTCGCCCGGACCCGCGGCCCCGGAACCCCTCGGTCACCGGCTCTTCCCGGCCATGGACCGCGCCGTCCACCGCGCACCCCGCTTCACCGCAGCCCTCGCCATGGCCAGCGACCGCATCGCCCACTACGAGTGCGGCAACGGCGAGAACCCGCGCGGCTGGCACACCGGCTCCGGCATGCTCTCCTGGTGGCCGCGGGGTCGCGGCGACCAGTACACGGACTGGTACTGGCCCACCGTCGACTGGTACCGGCTGCCCGGCACCACCGTGTCGACCAGACGGCTGGCCGACCGGGCCGGCGGCGAGTGGGGCGCCCCCAAGCCGGACGTCCGCTGGGTCGGCGGCACCACGGACGGCACCCACGCGGCGGTCGGCCAGCACCTGGAGGGCCTCGGCTCCACCCTGCGGGCCCACAAGTCCTGGTTCTTCCTCGCCGACGCCGTCGTCTGCCTGGGCGCCGGGATCACCTGCGCCGACGGCGTCCCGGTGGAGACCGTCGTGGACAACCGCAACCTGGGGGAGAACGGCACGCAGCGCTTCGCCCGCGGCCGGAACTGGGCGCACCTGGCGGAGCACGGCGGATGGATCCTGCCGTGCGGCGGCGAACTGCGCACCCTGCGCGAGGACCGCACCGGCGCCTGGTCCGACATCAACACCGCGAGCGACACCGAGCGGCACACCCGGCGCTGGCAGACCCTCTGGCTCGACCACGGCACCGATCCGGCGGCCGCGCGGTACGTCTACGTCCTGCTGCCCGGCGCCTCCCGCGCGCAGACCGCCGTCCGCGCGGCCGACCCGCACTGGCTCACCGTCCTCGCCAACGACACCGGCCGCCAGGCCGTCACCGTCCCCCGTCTGGGTCTGACCGGAGCCAACTTCTGGCGGGCCGGTACGGTGGGAGACCTGAGCGTCTCGGCCGGCGCGAGCGTGCTCGTCGTCCGCCGGGGCCGAACGGCCACCCTCTGCGTGAGCGAGCCGCCGCGCACCGGAGCCCCCCTGGAGCTGATCTGGAACCACCCGGTGCGCGCGGTGACCCGGGCCGGCGACGGCATCGAGGTCCTCTCGGCGGACCGCCGTCTGAGTCTCCGTGTCACTCCGGGGATGGCATGTTCCACCCACGAATGTGAGGTGGCTCTCAGCTGACGGCTTTGTGGCCTACCTACAAGGAGTCGGCCTCCTGAGCAGTCGGAACGGCTGCATGCCGCCATGGTTCTGTTCACTGGTACCAGGAAAACGGGCCGGAGACTGTACAGAGTCGACGGCTCGCTTTTCTTCGTGTCCTTCGTAAGGTCGCTACATGACCGTTTTGGAAGAGACGACGGGTGAGCCGACCGGCGAGCCGACGGACGCACGCGGACGGGTCGCCGAACTGCACGAGATCCGTGCCCGGGCCGTGGCAGGCCCCAGCGAGAAGGCGACCGAGGCGCAGCACGCCAAGGGCAAGCTGACGGCACGGGAGCGGATCGACCTGCTCCTCGACCCCGGGTCCTTCCAGGAGGTCGAGCAGCTGCGCCGGCACCGGGCCACCGGCTTCGGCCTGGAGGCGAAGAAGCCGTACACCGACGGTGTCATCACCGGCTGGGGCACGGTGGAGGGCCGCACGGTCTTCGTCTACGCCCACGACTTCCGGATCTTCGGTGGCGCGCTCGGCGAGGCCCACGCCACCAAGATCCACAAGATCATGGACATGGCCATCGCGGCGGGTGCGCCCCTGGTCTCCCTGAACGACGGCGCCGGCGCGCGCATCCAGGAGGGCGTCTCCGCCCTCGCCGGCTACGGCGGCATCTTCCAGCGCAACACCAAGGCGTCCGGCGTCATCCCGCAGATCAGCGTGATGCTCGGCCCGTGCGCCGGCGGCGCGGCGTACTCCCCGGCCCTCACGGACTTCGTCTTCATGGTCCGCGAGACCTCCCAGATGTTCATCACGGGCCCGGACGTGGTCAAGGCCGTCACGGGCGAGGAGATCACCCAGAACGGCCTGGGCGGCGCGGACGTCCACGCCGAGACGAGCGGTGTCTGCCACTTCGCGTACGACGACGAGGAGACGTGCATCGCCGAGGTGCGCTATCTCCTGTCCCTGCTCCCGCAGAACAACCGCGAGAACCCGCCGCGGGTGGACTCGGCGGACCCCGTGGAGCGCCGCAGCGACGTCCTGCTGGACCTGGTCCCGGCCGACGGCAACCGGCCGTACGACATGGCCAAGGTCATCGAGGAGATCGTCGACGACGGCGAGTACCTGGAGGTCCACGAGCGCTGGGCGCGCAACATCATCTGCGCCCTGGCCCGCCTCGACGGCCAGGTGGTGGGCATCATCGCCAACCAGCCGCAGGTCCTCGCCGGCGTCCTGGACATCGAAGCGAGCGAAAAAGCTGCGCGCTTTGTCCAGATGTGTGACGCTTTCAATATCCCGATCATCACCCTCCTGGACGTGCCGGGATTCCTCCCCGGTGTCGACCAGGAACACGGCGGAATCATCCGTCACGGCGCGAAGCTGCTGTACGCCTACTGCAACGCGACCGTGCCGAGGATCTCGCTCATCCTGCGCAAGGCGTACGGAGGTGCCTACATCGTCATGGACTCCCAGTCGATCGGTGCCGACCTCACCTACGCGTGGCCGACGAACGAGATCGCCGTGATGGGTGCGGAGGGCGCGGCCAACGTCATCTTCCGCCGGCAGATCGCCGACGCGCAGGACCCCGAGGCCATGCGTCAGAAGATGGTCAAGGAGTACAAGGCCGAGCTGATGCACCCGTACTACGCGGCGGAGCGCGGCCTGGTGGACGACGTGATCGACCCCGCCGAGACCCGCGAGGTGCTGAGCAAGTCCCTGGCGATGCTGCACACCAAGCACGCCGACCTGCCCTCGCGCAAGCACGGCAACCCCCCGCAGTAACCCAGCGGACCCGCCGCGGCAATCCCGCGGACCTCTCTCTCACGGAGACTGACACCCATGAGCACTCCTGACATCCGCGTCGAGAAGGGCCACGCCGAGCCCGAGGAAGTCGCCGCCATCACGGCCATCCTGATGGCCCGCGCCGCGGCCCGCCCGGAGCCCTCGGTCACGCACCGGGCCCGCGCCAAGGCAGGCTGGCGCCGCCTGGAGCGCGAGGGCGGCTTCCGGGCACCGCACAGCTGGCACTGAGTTTTCCGCGCGTCACCGCGGCCCCGCCGCCCCCTTGGGGGAGGGCGGGGCCGCGGTGTGTTCAGCGGACGGTGACGGTGACGCCGGGAAGGTCGGGCGGGGCGACGGGGCCATCGGGAGTCAGGCAGTTCTCCAGCTCCAGCCGCCTCAGCCGGCTCAGGGCGCGCAGGCCGTCGAGTGTGTCGGGCAGGAAACAGTCGAGCAGAGTGAGATCGATCAGCTTGGGATGGACCGGTTCCAACTGCCCGAGGATGTCGAGGACGTAGAAGTTGTAGAGGTTCAGGCCGCGCAGACCGGTCAGTGCGGACAGGGGGGCCAGGTCGGGCAGGTGGCTGGCGGGCCTACCGACGAGGTGCAGATACTCGATGCCCGTGAACGGGGTCACGAAGTCCAGGCTGGTCGCCACCGTGACTCCCGAGAGGGCCAGCCAGTAGAGGTTCGGCGGGACCGGCAGGCCCTCGATGCCGTCCGGGCCGCCGAGCGGCAACTGGAGGAGGCGCAGTTCGGGCAGATCGGTCAGGGCCTCCGGATGACGGACCGCCGCATCGCCGAACAGCTGGAGGTTCTCGAGCCCGGGGTGGGCCTTCAGCAGGGACAGGTCGGCTGTGCCGCGCACGTTGCACGCCAGTTCCTGGAGCGGCGGAAGCTCACCGAGGATGGCCAGGTCCTGTAGTCCGAACATGATCCTCAGCGAGGTCAGTGACCTCAGCCGTACCGTCGCACGCAGCTGGGCCGAGTGCGTGAGCACCACCGAGTGCTGTTCCAGCGGAAGCCCACCCATCACCCGATCGGCGTAAGCATCCGCGTCGAAATACGCCCACGCGTCGATGAGCGCGGCCACCACGTCCCGGCGCCGGTCCTCCGCGTATCCCGCCAGGAGTCCCAGGGCCTCCTGCCCGCCGATCAGCGCCACGGTCCGCACCGTCTGTACCGCCGCCTTGGGCGTCAGGTCGTCCAGCGTTCCGGGCAGTTTCCGCAGCAGGCCCGGGCCGACCGCCGCCAGCCTCGGCGGGTCCGTGTCCCGGCGCGGCGGAAGAAGCTCGGCCACCGCCTCCTCCAGCCGCCCGGCGAGCCCCTCGGAGACCTCCGGGACCGTCTCCTGGCAGGCCGCCGCCAGCAACCGCAGCTTCCTGCCGTACCGGGGTTCGTCTCGCGCCCGGTCCAGGATGCCGCCCAGCAGTTCCTCCCGCTGCGGACGGTTCGCATGGCCCGCCGCCATGATGATCGTCTCCCGCCACAGGTCCAGATGCGCCCGCTCGATCAGGTTGCCGACGCGGTCCTCCTCCGTCGCCTCCTCGGCGGCCAGGTACTCCTGGAACGTCCGGTGGACGAAGTCCAGGCGGCCCTCGGCGGGGGAGCGGAGGACCCCCGAGCGGTCCCGGAGCTGCTCCAGGACCGGCGCGCCGTCCTGTTCCTCCAGATGCCGCATCCCCGTGAGCTTCCTGCCGACGTGCACCGCCGCCTGCTCCAGCCCGATCTCGCTGCGGTTGTTGTCGGACAGCCGCCACGCCAGATCCCGGAGCAGCACCAGCTTGTCGTTCAGGCTCAGCCGGCTGTCCACCGCGCTCGGCACGTTCCGGTCCGCGTCCCGTTCGTGGACCAGTGTGTGCAGGGCGTTGCGGTACAGCTCCATCCGGTCCCGGGGGAGCTGGCTGCCCCGGTTGAGATGCATGGCGCACAGCATCGCCGCCAGCAACGGCGTACCGGCGAGGGACTGCAGATGCGGGCGGTCCTTCAGGCTCGTCAGCAACGACTGCTCGTAGCGGGGGAGTTCCTCCACGGCACACGGCAGGTCGTCGCCCAGCTCCCGTACGGCCTGGTGCCACTGCCGGACGAAGGCCGCCAGGTCGGGCGGCGCCATGCGGTCCAGGTGGAGTGCCGTGAACTCCTCGCGGCGCAGCCAGTCGGCACGTGCCGCCGCGGGGCGGGAGGTGACGACGACCCGCACCGAGCCGTACGCCGTCAGCAGCTTGCGCAGCCACTCCCGTACGCCCCGCCGTTCGCTGTCCAGCAGCTCGTCCACACCGTCGATCAGCAACAGGGCGTTGCCGTCGGCGAGTTGGCGTTCCACCCACGCCCTCGGCATGACCCCGGTGAGCTGTCCGGCCACCGAGTCCAGCATCGCCTCCGGCCTGGGCAGGGCCCGTCCGCTGAACTCGCGCAGCTTCACGAACACCGGTGTCAGGCCGTTCCAGCCGGCCAGCTCGCCGGAGAAGGCGCCCCGCGCCGCCGTGATCGCCAGCCAGCGCAGCAGCGTCGTCTTGCCCGAACCCGCCTCGCCCCGCAGCAGCACGCGCGAGGCTCCGCCGAGGGCCGCCTCCACCCGCATCCCGGCGCTCTCGCTCCCGGGCTCCTCCCAGTCGCTCATGTCAGGACGCAGCACGGGCAGGGAGCGGACCGGGCGGCGCCGGCTGCCGTCGTCACCCGTCGCGCGCAGACTCACGTACGCCACCGACAGCCGCACCTGCGCCCCCGCCCGGTCGGACGTGCGCCGGAACAGCTCCACCTCGTCCAGGGTCGTGCTGACCAGGGCCAGATAGCGCCACCGGAACTCGCCGTCCCGGTCCGTGCCTTCCGGGGCGAACAGGGACCGGTCCGGCAGGCGCTCCAGCACCCGGGCGATCTCCGCGCCCAGCGACGTCGTACGCGTCAGCAGCTCGCTCAGTGCCCGTTCCTCGAAGGCGGGCAACCCCTGCACGATCCGTACGTAGTACTCGACGCACTCCGCGAAGAGCACCTCGAACAGCCGGCTCTCCGCCTCGCCGAACCACTCGGGGGGCGTCACGGCTCCCGTCACCCGGCGCACGATCTCCGCCGGATTCACGTCCGCCGCCAGGGCGACCGTCTCCGGCAGGTCCGCCGCCGCGAAGGTGTCGCACACGCCGTCGATCACGGCCTGCCGGCCGCTCTCCTCCAGGCCGGGGAACTCCCTGTCCAGGAACGGCGCCAGCCGGTCGTACACCGCGTCCGCGATCTCCTCGAACTGCCGCTCCACGCCCCGCTGGAACCGCAGCCCCGACACCCGCGACCGGATCAGCTCCGCCAGGTCCGTCCGGCGTTCCCGCTCGCGCGGCGTCCCTCCGAGCCACCTCCGGGCCGCGGCCGTCGCCACGGTCGTCCCCAGCTGTAACGCGGCCGCCTCCGCACCGCTCATCGCATCCCCCTCTCCGCGGTGACCAGTCTGGCACCGGGGTACGACAAAGGGGCCCTCTCCCGGCGGGAAGGGCCCCTTCGTGAAGCGGGGAGCGGCTAGCGCAGGCGCGCCATCAGGGCGTGCTCCACCAGCGTGATCAGGGCACTCTTGGCGTCCGCGCGGTGGCGGGCGTCCGTGGTGATGATCGGGGTGTCCGGGCCGATCTGCAGCGCCTCGCGCACCTCGTCCGGGTTGTACGGCTGGTTGCCGTCGAAGCCGTTGAGGGCGATGACGAAGGGCAGGCCGCTGTTCTCGAAGTAGTCGACGGCGGGGAAGCAGTCGGCGAGGCGGCGGGTGTCGACGAGGACGATCGCGCCGATGGCGCCGCGGACCAGGTCGTCCCACATGAACCAGAAGCGGTCCTGGCCGGGGGTGCCGAACAGGTACAGGATGAGGTCCTGGTCCAGGGTGATACGGCCGAAGTCCATGGCCACCGTGGTGGTGGTCTTGTCCCCGGTGTGGGTGAGGTCGTCGATGCCGGCCGAAGCGGACGTCATGACGGCCTCTGTGCGCAGCGGGTTGATCTCCGAGACGGCGCCGACGAACGTGGTCTTGCCCACGCCGAAGCCGCCCGCCACCACGATCTTCGCGGAGGTGGTGGAGCGGGAAGGACCGCCGCTAGAGCTTGCGAAGTCCACTGAGCACCCTTTCGAGCAGTGTCACGTCTGGCTGGCCACCGGCGTTCTCGTCGCCGCCGGGCTGATGGATGGCGACCAGGCCCGCCTCCGCCAAGTCGGCGACGAGAATCCTGGCCACGCCGAGGGGGATCGTCAGCAGGGCCGAGACCTCGGCCACCGACTTGATCTCCCGGCACAGGTTGCAGATCCGCTGATGCTCGGGCAGCTGGCCCTGCATCTGGTGCGGAGCGGCGGTGGTGTGCACCAGTGCCTCGATGGCGAGCTGGTAGCGCGGGCGGGTCCGGCCGCCGGTCATGGCGTACGGACGCACCAAGGGGTTGTTGTTCGCCGTGGCCGGAGCCGGCTCGGGGCGGCGCTGCGGCTGGACCGGCTGGATGCGCGGGGCCTGCGGCTGGTCGTACGGCGACGGGCCGGGACCCTGCGGTGCGTACGGCTGCCGGTGGCTGGGGGCGGAGGGGAAGTTGTACCGGTTCGCCGAACCGTCGCCCTGGCCCTGGGCAGGGCCGTACGACCAGTTGCCCGAAGACGAACCGCCTGGGGGTGTTGCCACTTTCTCCTCCTCCGACTGCGCCGGGCACCCATCCCTGTGGAGCCGCGTCCCGAAACCTTACGGCCCCGGGACACGAATACGCACCGTCCGATTACTAGTTGAGAAGGCTTCCCTGGAGCTCCGCACGGAGATCCGGGGTCAGGACCGTGCCCGCGCGGTCCACCAGAAGGGCCATCTCGTACCCGATGAGGCCGATGTCCGCCTCCGGGTGCGCCAGGACCGCGAGCGACGAACCGTCGGAGATGGACATGATGAAGAGGAATCCTCGCTCCATCTCCACAACCGTCTGGTTCACGCTGCCGCCCTCGAAGATGCGCGAGGCACCGGCGGTCAGCGAGGTCAGACCGGAGGCGACGGCCGCGAGCTGGTCGGCGCGGTCGCGGGGAAACCCTTCGGACATCGCCAGAAGGAGTCCGTCGGCGGAGACCACCACCGTGTGGGACACCCCCGGGGTGTTGTCCACGAAGTTGGTGATCAACCAGTTCAGGTTCTGTGCCGCCTGGCTCATCGGGCTCACACTAACGCTCCTGGTTGTAGGTGCTGTCAGGCCCACCGTGCTGATTCCTGGGGGCCTGGCCGTTCGTTTCACTGCCTGCGCTGCGTCCGCGCTGGACGCCCCGACGCAGGTTGCTCAGCCTGCCCCGGACGTCCTCCGGGGCGCGGGAGACCTGTGGGCCTCCCTGGGGGGTGGTTTCGGCGGAACCCTCGACCAGATTGGCCTTGGGCACCCGCCGCGGCAGACCGGAGGCGGTGACCCCGCCTGCCTTGGGCTTCCGGAGCTGCGAGGCCTGCTGCCAGCGCTCGTCGTTCGCCGAACGCCAGTCGTTGTCGCCGCTCGCTCCCGCCGCGTTCCCGGGGGCCGGCGTTCCCTGCTGCGCGCGCGTCGTGCCGTTCGCGGAGCCGGTGCCGTTCGAACCGCTCGTGGCGGATCCGCGGCGGGGCAGCCCGGCGTCGGTCAGCCCGTGTGCGGCGGGGGAGGCCGTTCCCGGACGGTCGAAGCCTACGCGGTTCCGCTCACCTGCGTCAGTGGCCTGTGAGGATTCCGCTTCCGGAGCGTACTGGGCCGGGTAACCGTTCTGGTAGCCGTCCTGCTGCGGCCAGTCGTCCTGGTAGGACGGCGTCTGGGCAGATTCCGCATACGGCGCTGCGGGGTCCGGATAGCCGCCGTTGGAGGAGAAGCCGTCGTGCTGCGGCTGCTCGCCGTTCGGCGCGTAGTACTGCTCGTCGTACGACTGCTCGTACGGCTGCTCGTACGACGTGTGCTGCTGGTTCTCGTACGCCGGCGCCTCGAACGTCTGCTGGGGCTGCTCGTCGTACGCCTGCTGCGGCTGCTCGTCGTACGCCTGCTGCGGCTGCTCCTGGTACGCCTGCTGACCGGTGAAGGGGTCCGTGTATCCGGTGGACTCCCGCTGCGGCTCGTCGGGCTGGTGGGACTGGGCCTCCAGGGCGGCCCGGCGCTCCTCACGCATCAGGGACCGGCCGACGGGGTCCAGCCCGCGGATGTCGTCGGGGACCTCCACGTACTGGCTGTCGTCGAAGCCGAGTTCCGCGGCGGTGCGCAGGGGCTGCGGCTGGCCGAAGCTCTCACCCTGGAAGTGCTGCTCCGGGATGATCTGCGAGACGGTGAACTCCTCGCGGTCCAGCGGAGCCTCGCCGCCACCGCCGTGCGTGATCGCGTCCGGCAGCATGACCAGGGAGGTCGTGCCGGCCTGCTCGCCCGAGGGGCGCAGCTGGACCCGGATGCCGTGCCGGTCGGACAGCCGGCCGACCACGAACAGACCCATGCGCTGGGAGATCGCGGCGTCCACGGTCGGCGGGTTGGCCAGCTTGTGGTTGATGTCCGCGAAGTCCTCGGCGGTCAGGCCGATGCCCTTGTCGTGGATCTCGATCATGATGCGGCCGTCGGGGAGACGGGTCGCGGTGACGCGGACCTTGGTCTGCGGGGAGGAGAACGTGGTGGCGTTCTCCAGCAGCTCGGCCAGCAGGTGCACGAGGTCGGTGACCGCGCGGCCGTGGATCTCGGCCTCCGGCACGCCGGACAGCTCGATGCGCTCGTACTGCTCCACCTCGGAGGAGGCGGCGCGCAGCACGTCGACCAGCGGCACCGGCTGGTCCCAGCGGCGGCCGGGCTCCTCGCCGGCGAGGACCAGGAGGTTCTCGCCGTTGCGGCGCATACGGGTGGCCAGGTGGTCCAGCTTGAAGAGGTTCTCCAGCTGGTCCGGGTCGGCCTCGTTGTTCTCCAGGTCGGTGATCAGGGTCAGCTGGCCCTCGATCAGCGACTGGTTGCGGCGCGACAGGTTCGTGAAGATCGCGTTGATGTTGCCCCGCAGCAGTGCCTGCTCGGAGGCGAGCCGGACCGCCTCGCGGTGGACCTGGTCGAAGGCGCGGGCGACTTCGCCGATCTCGTCCTTGGTGGTGATCGGGATCGGGGTGACCCGGGTGTCGACGCGGCCGGGATCGGTGCGCGACAGCTGGTCGACCAGCATCGGCAGCCGCTGCTCGGCGATGCCGAAGGCGGCGTTGCGCAGCTGGCGCATGGAGCGGCTCATCTGGCGGGCCACCAGACCGGCCAGGATGAACGCGGCCAGCAGGGCGATGACGACCACCGCACCGGTGATGAAGGCGGAGGTCTTGGCGTCGTCGGCGATACCGGACGCCTCGTTCACCGCCTTGTCGGCGAGGTCCGACTCGATCTGGCGGTAGGCCTTGTACTTCAGCGTGTTCGCCGCCCACCAGTTGTCGGCGGTGATGCCCTTGGCGGCCAGCCCCTGGCGGGTGAGCGGGCTGGTGTCCTGCATGGTGGCGAGCAGGGTGACCATGTCGGTCGGGTCGGCCGGGGGAGCGACGTACTTCGGGTCCGCGGCCTTGGCCTTCTCGACCATGGCGGCGCCGTCCGCCTTGATCTTCTCCTTGGCGTCGTCGAGCTTCTGCGCGTCGGCCTCGGTGCCACCGCCCGTGTACTCCTCGATGGCGATGCGCTCGAGGTAGGCGTACGAGGACAGGGAGACCCGCTGGGTCGCCAGGTTCGGGGCGTCCGGGCCGGGCTTGACCAGCAGATGCGTGCCGATCGAGCGCTCCAGCGACAGCGCCGCCTTGGTCAGCGAGATGGCGTAGACGGTACGGCCGTAGGAGGTGATGTTTCCGGTGCCGAGGCCCAGCTCGTTGGCGAACTCCATCAGGGGGTGGGCGACGGCGACGTAGCCCTCCTCCGTCTGGACGCCGGTCTTCTTGGAGGTGTAGGCATCCTGTCGCAGCTGCGCCAGCTTGGGCTCGGCCTCGCCGAACAGCTTCAGCCGGCGCTGCAGGCCGGACTCGTCCGGCGCGCTCTTCGTCGCCTCGTGGAAGGTGTCGGCGGCCTGGTCCGTGGCCTTGCGGGCCTGCTCGACGGTCGCCTTGCCGGTCGCGTTGTTCTTCTTCAGCAGCAGCGGCGCCGCAGTGACGTCACGCTCGTTCTCCAGAGCGTCGGCGTAACCGAGGGCGGCGCGCACCAGGCGGGCGGTGTTCTCGGCGTCGCGGGCCTGCTGCCAGGTGTCGATCGAGTTCTTCACCTGGAAGCCGCCCATGACGAGGCCGACCGCCACGGGTATGAGCAGGATGGCGTTCAGCCGGGTCGGCACCCGCCAGTTCCGCGGGGAGAGACGGCCGCCGCTGGACGCGGGAGTGGCCGCCGGTTCCGCAGCGGGAACGGGGGTGGGCGCCGCAGCGCGCGGCGGCGGGGTGAAGTTGCCCCGCGCCGACGGCTCGGGACCGTTCTTGCTTCGCCTCACTCGACCAACAACCTCTCGGCGGTCGGCACCTTCGTCGTGCCGCAGTCTCTCAGAGCCCGGTTCGCCACAGACCACTACTTAGTACGTCTTCGACCATTGGGCAGTTCAGGCATTCCAGCACGTGGACCAGCGCACTTCCAAACAGTGGAAACCCGGTGACGGGGCCGTTGTAAGCGCCAGATAAAACGGTCATAAAGAGCGAGCCCCGCCAAAAGGCGGGGCGTTCGTGCGCACAGCGGCACCAGCCGACCGCGTCGCGTGGTGATGCCCGGCGATTCCTCTGCCGAACTGTTATGAACACCGGAGCCGACCGTGTCAAAGGCCACAGTCGGCTCCGATCCCTTTACGACAACTGCCGTACGGCCCGTCGTATTTGAGTCCTACTTCAGCCGCGCCATCAAGGCGTGCTCCACCAGCGTGATCAGGGCACTCTTGGCGTCCGCGCGGTGGCGGGCGTCCGTGGTGATGATCGGGGTGTCCGGCCCGATCTGCAGCGCTTCCCGTACTTCCTCGGGAGCGTAGGGCTGCTGGCCGTCGAAGCCGTTGAGGGCGACGACGAAGGGCAGGCCGCTGTTCTCGAAGTAGTCGACGGCGGGGAAGCAGTCGGCGAGGCGGCGGGTGTCGACGAGGACGACGGCGCCGATGGCACCGCGGACCAGGTCGTCCCACATGAACCAGAAGCGGTCCTGGCCGGGGGTGCCGAACAGGTACAGGATGAGGTCCTGGTCCAGGGTGATACGGCCGAAGTCCATGGCCACCGTGGTGGTGGTCTTGTCCCCGGTGTGGGTGAGGTCGTCGATGCCGGCCGAAGCGGACGTCATGACGGCCTCTGTGCGCAGCGGGTTGATCTCCGAGACGGCGCCGACGAACGTGGTCTTGCCCACGCCGAAGCCGCCCGCCACCACGATCTTCGCCGAGGTGGTGGCCCGGCCCGCGTCAGAGCTTGCGAAGTCCACTGAGCACCCTTTCGAGCAGCGTCACGTCCGGAGCGCCGCCGTTGTTCTCGTCGCCACCCGGCTGGTGGATGGCGACCAGGCCGGCCTCTGCGAGGTCGGCGACCAGGATCCGGGCCACACCGAGCGGCATGGCCAGCAGCGCGGAGACCTCCGCGACCGACTTGACCTCACGGCACAGGTGGCAGATGCGCTGGTGCTCCGGGAGCAGTCCCATGAGCGCTGCCGGGTCGGCCGTGGTGCTGATCAGCGCCTCGATGGCGAGCTGGTAGCGGGGCCTGGTCCGGCCGCCGGTCATGGCGTAGGGCCTCACCAGCGGCTGGTCGCCCTCGTCCCCGTACGGCTCCGCGTACGGATCATGATGGGCGGTGGGCGGGGTCATGAATCCTCCGGGCGGGACAGCAAGTCGGTCAGTCAAGCCGTCTGACGGGGCCGGTGGGGGGATTGTGGCGGCCGGACGGTGTTTTTGTGAGGTGGGTGGTGCCGGGGGAGGTCAGTGAAGCAGACTTCCCTGGAGTTCGGCGCGCAGGTCCGGGGTGAGTACCGCACCCGCGCGGTCGACGAGCAGTGCCATCTCGTAGCCGACGAGACCGATGTCCGCCTCGGGATGGGCCAGGACCGCGAGGGACGACCCGTCCGAGATGGACATCAAGAAGAGGAACCCGCGCTCCATCTCGACGACCGTCTGCGCCACCGTGCCGCCCTCGAAGATCCGGGAGGCCCCGGCCGTCAACGAGGTCAGCCCGGACGCGACGGCCGCCAGCTGGTCGGCGCGGTCCCGCGGGAAGCCTTCGGACATCGCCAGCAGAAGGCCGTCGGCGGAGACCACCACGGTGTGGGACACCCCGGGGGTGTTGTCCACGAAGTTGGTGATCAACCAGTTCAGGTTCTGTGCCGCCTGGCTCATCGGACTCAACTAACGCTCCTGCTGGTGAGTGGGGCTCGGGAAGCTGCCGGTCTGGCCGCTGCCGGCCTGACGGCCCTGAGCGATGCCCCGACGAAGATTGGTCAGCCGTCCGCGTACGTCGTCAGGCGCACGCGAGACCTGCGGACCGGCTTGGTGCTGTTGCTGCTGAGCCGTGCCGGGCACCAGGTTGGCCCGGGGTACACGGCGCGGCAGGCCGGAGGTGGTGACTCCGCCCGCGGCGGGCTGCCGGACGCGCTCGGCCTGCCGGACGAGTTCGTCGTTCGGCGAGGTCCGCCAGGAGCCGGTGCTCGACGCGGACCGCTGGGGAGCGGGCGCGGGAGCCGGCTGCTGCGGCTGCTGCGGAGCGGGTGCGCTCTCCTGCTGCTGACTGCCGTGGAACCAGTTGGTCTCCAGCGTGTCGTACAGCGGAGTGCGACCGTCACCCGGGTTGTTCGCCGGCGGCAGCGCCTCCGGCTCGGCGCGGCCCGGACGCTGCGGGGCCGGGGCCTGCGGACGCGGGGCGCCGAAGTCGTCACGGCCGGCCGGCTGCGGGCGCTCGAACTGCCCGGTGTGCCCGGCGTTCTGGCCCGGCAGGGCGTGCTGCCCGGTGGAGCCGTTGTCGTAGCCGCCGTCGTACGCCTGCGGCGCCTGCGGGGCCGGGAACTGGCCCGTGCTCTGCCCGCCGTTGCCGTCCGGGCGTCCGGTCGCCGACGTGCCGAACACGTCGGGGCGGAGGAAGGGGTCGGTGCCCTGCCCGTCGGCGGGACCGCCGAAGCGGCCCGGCTGCTGGCCGGCGTCGGGACGGGCGAACTGTCCCGTGTGCTGCGCACTGTCGGGGTGCGCGAACTGGCCGGTCTGCTGGAGGTTGTCGGGACGGGCGAACTGTCCCGTGTGCTGGCCGGCGTCGGGACGCGCGAACTGTCCCGTGTGCTGGCCGGCGTCCGGACGGGCGAACTGGCCCGTGTGCTGGGCGGAGCCGCCGGCACCGGGCAGCTCGGGGCGCGGGAACTCGCCGGTCGCGGCCGGACCCTGGGCGTCGATCCGGGGTATCTCCGAGGTCGAGCCCGGACCCTGCCGGTCGTCCACGCGCGGCATGCGCGCGGTCTGCGTCGGATCCTGCTCGTCATGGCCGCGCGGGGTGTCCAGCGAGGCGCGGGACAGCGGGGCCTGGGCGTCGCTCCAGTCCGGGGTCCGGGACTGCGGGTCACCGCCGGGCAGCTCGGCCCGCGGACCGCCGCGCGGCGGCAGCTGGGGCTGGCGGCCCTGGTCGCCGGGGGCGCCGGCGCGCTTGCGGGTACGTCCGCCGCCGCCGAACAGGTCCTGCTGCGGCCCGGCCGGGTTGGCGGCCTGGAGGCCCTGCGGGGCACCCGGCGTCTGACCGCCGAAGCCACCCGCACCGGCACCGGCGGGCATGGGCCGGTTGCCCTGCGGGGCACCGGGACCGCCCTGGGGACCGCGCGCTCCGCCCGGCGCACCGGGACGGCCGCCCTGGCCCGTGCCGGGCAGCGCGGCCCGGGGGCCCTGGGCGGAGCCGACCTGGCCGCGCGGGGCCGGACCGGCACCGAGCAGACCGCCACCGGCCGGACCGCCGCCGAGGGCGCCGCCGTTGCCGTTGCCGGCCTGTCGCCGGGCCGCGGCCGCACCCGCGGCGGCCTGCGCGGCGGCGGGGCCACCGGTCGAGGGCGCACCGGGCTTGCCGGGAGCGGGCTTCTTGCCGCCCTGGGCGACATCGACGGGGAGCATGACCAGCGCGGTCGTACCACCGGAGTCGGAGGGACGGAGCTGGATGCGGATGCCGTGGCGCTGCGACAGCCGGCCGACCACGAACAGACCCATGCGGCGGGAGACGGAGAC
Source organism: Streptomyces sp. NPDC038200 (assembly GCF_055600785.1). NCBI lineage: Bacteria > Bacillati > Actinomycetota > Actinomycetes > Kitasatosporales > Streptomycetaceae > Streptomyces > Streptomyces sp. NPDC038200. The sequence continues at coordinate 222,320 of NZ_JBVJYH010000008.1, read as the reverse complement.
GTCCACGGTGGGCGGCGAGGCGAGCCGCTCGTTGATCGCCGCGAGGTCCTCGGGGGAGAGGCCGATACCGGTGTCGTGGATCTCGATCAGCACGCGGCCGTCGGGCAGCGCGTGACCGGTGACCTTGACCTTGGTCTGCGGGGAGGAGAACGAGGTGGCGTTCTCCAGCAGCTCGGCGAGGAGGTGCACGAGGTCGTTGACGACGCGGCCGGCGACCTCGGTCGTCGGGACCGAGGCCAGCTCGATGCGCTCGTACTGCTCCACCTCGGACGCGGCGGCGCGGAGCACGTCGACCAGCGGGACCGGGCGGGTCCAGCGACGGCCGGGCTCTTCACCGGCGAGGACGAGGAGGTTCTCACCGTTACGGCGCATACGCGTCGCGAGGTGGTCGAGCTTGAACAGCGAGGACAGCTGGTCCGGGTCGGCCTCGCGGGACTCCAGTTCGGAGATGAGCGAGAGCTGACGCTGGATGAGGCCCTGGGAGCGGCGCGAGAGGTTGGTGAACATCGCGTTGACGTTGCCCCGGAGGAGGGCCTGCTCGGCGGCGAGGCGGACCGCCTCGCGGTGCACGTCGTCGAAGGCCGTGGCCACCTGGCCGATCTCGTCCCGGGAGTGCACACCGACCGACTCCACGGACGTGTCGACGTCCTGCGGGTCGGACTCGGAGAGCTGCTTGACCAGCTCGGGCAGGCGGTCCTGGGCGACCCTGGTGGCGGTCTCCTGGAGCCGGCGCAGCGAGCGGATCATGGAGCGGGCCACGACGAACGCGCCGACCAGCGACACGCCGAGCACGAGCAGGATCAGCGCACCGGAGATGATGGCGTCCTGCTGGGTGGCGCTCTTCAGCTCGCGGGCCTTCTGCTCCATCTCCTCGAGCAGCGTGTGCTCGATCTTCTTCATCTGCTCGATCTTGGTCGAGCTGTCGTCCACCCAGTCCTTGTAGGAGCGCGCCGGCAGCTGCTGGAGGCCGTCCGGGGACTCGAAGGAACGCTTGGCGTAGGTGTCGGCGGACTCGATCGTCGGGTTGCCCTCGTCGATCGGCTTGAGGAGTTCCTCGGCGTTCTGGTCGGCGTAGATCTTGCGGAAGATCGCCAGCTCGGAGCCTTCGCTCTCGTACGCCGACTGGCCGTAGAGGCGGTCGTTCTCGGAGAGGTCGCCCTTGGTGTCCGTGGTCGCGGGCAGCGCGGCGGCGATCATGGCGCGCTGCACGGAGGCGTACTCCTTGGCGGTGGAGAACGCCGCCAGGGCGCGGGTGCGCGAGATCATCTCCGGGTTGCTGGACGCCTCGGCCATGTCCTGCGAGAGGCCGATCAGCTGGGTGATGAGGCGGTGGTACGACTCGACCGTCTGGGAGGCGTTGTCCTTGGACGTGTAGGCCTTCTGCCGGATCTTGGCCAGGTCGTCCAGCTGGTTGGCGAGACCCACGAGCGCGTCGCGGACGCCCTGGAGGTTGCCGTCCTTGCTGGCCGCGTCGATCTGCTCGGAGGCGTCGAGGAAGTTCTCGCGGGCCCGGTCGGTCTTCTCCTGAAGACCCTTGATCTGGTAGTCGTTCGCCTTCAGTCCGCCGTGGGCCAGGGGGCCGGCCGCCTGGTCGCGCTCGTCCTGGAGCTGCTGGGCCAGTTCGGTGGCCTGCTTGGTCATGTCCGTCAGCAGCTTCATGTTGTCGAGCTGCTGGATGTCCTGCATGTTCTGGTCGATACGCAGCGCGCCGAGCGACGTGGCCGCGACCACGGGCAGCGCGAGCAGCGACACCAGACGGGTCGAGATGCGCCAGTTGCGCAGGGCCAGCCGCGAACCGGGGCCGGTCACGCCCGGGGTGGGCTTCACCGTCGGGGTGGGGTTGCCCGCGGGCGCCGCCGTCGTGGACGAGGCCGAGCCGCCGGACCGGCCGCCGCGCTCACCGCCGTCTCCGGACGGGGCAGGGCCCGGGGTCTGGGCGTGCTGGGGCACGGAGCTGCCTTTCGTGGGGGCAGTCCCGCCGTGCGGCTCCGGCTCCGCCGAAGCGCTGCCATCCCTCTTGAAACGTCCCTGCACTAGCGTCGCAACCTCTGGACCAGGCGCCCCTCCGCGCGAACGGAGGGACACGGTGTCGGCGTTGTGGAGAGCGCCCTGAATGCGCCCACCGGTGGTCTTGAGTGACCGGCGCGGTTCCCCCCTATCTCACCGCCGCTCGGCGCTGTGGTGCGCCCCTGCGCCGGTTCGATCCTGCGGCGGTCCGTGGAATTCCAGCACAGTGCAGGATCTCCAACAAGGGCAGTGGACCGAGCTGTGACCTCCGTGACGTCCTGTGAGGGGTGCGTTACCAGCCGTGGATCCGCATTCGGTCCATATCGGACGTACCGCTACGAGCCGCCAGCCGGTGCCAGGTGTCCCAGTCGCCATGATCAGGAGCGGAATGGCAGCTTCAGGGGGTCAATGTCCGTTTCGCTGGCCCGGATGGGCGGCCGGAATTGACCGGTTTGCCCGTGAGGTCGTGAGCAAACTCACATGCACATCGTGGGCAGTTGGCGTCTTCGTCGGGGAATCGGATGTTTAGCCTGACGCTTTACATGAGGGTCGTACCTGTAAGCCCGCCGACACACGACTAGGACTCCTGCAACCGTGAAGACGACGATGATGTTCCGCACGATAGCCAACCCGCGACGCACGACCCTGGTGCACCTGGAGGACGCCGGCGAGCTGCAGACGCCCGAGCTGCCGGAGCACTCCGTCGATCTCCCCGCGCAGACGGCCAACCCCCGGCGCACCGTCCTGATGGAGATCCCGGCCGGTGCGGGTGTCGCCGCCGGCGAGTGACACGGACTCCGCCGAGCGCGGCCGGGATGATCACGCGACGGGTCGTTCCGGCCGCGCTCGTGTCCGTCCCCGCGGACCCGGTGCTGCCGCAGGGCCGCCCACTGTCCCGGTGACCCGCCTCTGACCTGCGGCGATGCCCCCAGGAGCGAGGAACTGTGAACGGCTCCGATAACCTGGGGCGTCAGTACGCCGGTTCTCAGTGAGGGGCGCAGGATCCCGTGCGCATCGCCAGGTTCTCCATCGACGGGAACGTAGCCTTCGGCGCGGTCGAGGGCGACAAGCAGGACGAACTCGTCCTCGACATCATCAAGGGCATCCCGTTCGCGGACTACGAGCTGTCCGGGACGAAGGTTCCGCTCGGCAAGGTCAGGCTGCTCCCGCCGGTCCTCCCCAACAAGGTCGTGGCGTTCGGCCGCAACTACGCCGACCACGCGCGCGAGCTGGGCAACGAGGTACCCGAGGCGCCGTTCGCCTTCTTCAAGCCGTCCACCTCCGTGATCGGCCCCGGTGACGACATCCAGTACCCGTCGTTCAGCCAGGAACTGCACCACGAGGCCGAGCTGGCCGTGGTCATCGGCCGCATGTGCCGCGAGGTCCCGCGCGAGCGCGTCAAGGACGTGATCTTCGGCTACACCTGCGCCAACGACGTGACCGCCCGCGACGTGCAGAAGCGCGAGAAGCAGTGGGCCCGCGCCAAGGGCTTCGACACCGCCTGCCCGCTCGGCCCCTGGGTGGAGACGGACCTGGACCTCGCCCGCGCCAACGACCTGACCGTCCAGCTCACGGTCAACGGCGAACAGCGCCAGCTCGGCCGCACGAGCGAGATGATCCACTCCATCGAGGACCTGATCGTCAACATCTCCGAGGCCATGACGCTGCTCCCCGGCGACGTCGTCCTCACGGGTACCCCCGCGGGGGTCGGCCCCCTGAACGTCGGCGACGAGGTCGCCGTCACCATCGAAGGCATCGGCACTCTCACCAACAAGGTTGTCAAGCGTGGCTAGCGCACCCGGCTCCCCCGTACGCGTCCGTTTCTGCCCCTCGCCCACCGGTAACCCCCACGTGGGCCTGGTCCGCACCGCCCTGTTCAACTGGGCGTTCGCCCGGCACCACCAGGGCACCCTGGTCTTCCGTATCGAGGACACCGACGCGGCCCGCGACTCGGAGGAGTCGTACAACCAGCTGCTCGACGCGATGCGCTGGCTCGGCTTCGACTGGGACGAGGGCCCCGAGGTCGGCGGCCCGCACGCGCCGTACCGTCAGTCGCAGCGCATGGACATCTACGCCGACGTCGCGCGGAAGCTCCTCGACGGCGGCCACGCCTACCACTGCTACTGCTCCCAGGAGGAGCTGGACAGCCGCCGCGAGGCCGCCCGCGCCGCCGGCAAGCCGTCCGGCTACGACGGCCACTGCCGTGACCTGACCGCCGGGCAGGTCGAGGAGTACCAGGCGCAGGGCCGCACCCCGATCGTCCGCTTCCGCATGCCCGACGAGGCGATCACCTTCACCGACCTGGTCCGCGGCGAGCTGACCTTCACGCCGGAGAACGTGCCCGACTACGGCATCGTCCGTGCGAACGGCGCCCCGCTGTACACGCTGGTCAACCCGGTGGACGACGCCCTGATGGAGATCACCCACGTCCTGCGCGGCGAGGACCTGCTCTCCTCCACCCCGCGCCAGGTCGCGCTGTACAAGGCGCTCATGGAACTGGGCATCGCCCAGCAGATCCCGGCCTTCGGTCACCTGCCGTACGTCATGGGCGAGGGCAACAAGAAGCTCTCCAAGCGCGACCCGCAGTCGTCGCTCAACCTCTACCGCGAGCGGGGCTTCCTCCCCGAGGGCCTGCTCAACTACCTCTCCCTGCTCGGCTGGTCGCTCTCCGCGGACCAGGACATCTTCACGATCGAGGAGATGGTCGCGGCCTTCGACGTCTCCGACGTGAACCCCAACCCGGCGCGCTTCGACCTGAAGAAGTGCGAGGCGATCAACGGTGACCACATCCGCATGCTGGACGTGAAGGAGTTCGCCGAGCGCTGCCGCCCGTGGCTCCAGGCGCCGTTCGCCCCCTGGGCGCCGGAGGACTTCGACGCGGCGAAGTGGGAGGCGATCGCCCCGCACGCCCAGACCCGTCTCAAGGTCCTGTCGGAGATCACCGACAACGTCGACTTCCTGTTCCTGGACGAGCCGGTCTTCGACGAGGCGTCGTGGGCCAAGGCGATGAAGGAGGGCAGCGACGCCCTCCTGCGCACCGCCCGCGAGAAGCTGGAGTCGGCGGACTGGACGTCGGCCGAGTCCCTCAAGGAGGCCGTCCTGGCCGCCGGCGAGGCCCACGGTCTCAAGCTCGGCAAGGCCCAGGCCCCCCTCCGCGTGGCCGTCACCGGCCGCACGGTCGGCCTGCCCCTCTTCGAGTCCCTGGAGATCCTGGGCAAGGAGCGCACCCTCGCGCGGATCGACGCGGCGCTGGCGAAGCTCGCCGTGTGACGCACCCGTACGACACGCGGGGCGGTGGCTTCGGCCGCCGCCCCGCGTCGGTGTGTCCGGGGCCACGAGCCCTGTTGTGGCATGTGCATGATGATTCTTGATCTCTCCTCGCCCCCCGAGCTCACGATCACGGACAGAGCCCCGCTGCAAGGGGAACGGCGCCCACAGCCGACCGCCTCCCCGCTACCGTCGGTGGCATGACGATCAGAGCCGTGGTCTGGGACGTTGACGACACCCTCTTCGACTACACCACCGCGGACCGGGAGGGCATGCGCGCCCACCTCCTGGCCGAGGGCCTGCTGCACGCCCACGGCGGCGCGGAGCGGGCCCTTCTGCGCTGGCGGGAGATCACCGACGTCCAGTGGGCCCGCTTCTCCGCCGGCGAGGTGGACTTCGTCACGCAGCGCCGCGACCGCACCCGGGTCTTCCTGGGCCGGGAGCTGACCGACGGCGAGGCCGACGAGTGGTTCGCGCGCTATCTGGTCCACTACGAGGCCGCCTGGAGCCTGTTCCCGGACGTCCTGCCCGCCCTGGACGCCCTCGGGGCCAGCCACCGGCACGCGGTGCTGTCCAACTCCAGCCTCACGGTCCAGGAGCACAAGCTGCGCACCCTCGGCCTCCTCGACCGCTTCGAGTCCGTGCTGTGCGCCGCCGAGCTGGGCGTCTCCAAGCCGGAGGCCGGCGCCTTCCTGGCCGCCTGCCGGGCGCTGGGGCTGCCGCCGCACGAGGTGGCCTACGTCGGCGACCACCCGGAGATCGACGGGCGGGGCGCCGCCGAGGCCGGGCTGCTGTCCGTGTGGATCGACCGCGGCACGGGCTGCGTGCGGGCCGTCGGGGAGGCCGTCGCGCACCGGATCTCGACCCTCGCCGAACTCCCGGCACTCGTCCGCGCCGATACCCGTTTTGGAGCCCCGTCCACCTTCGGGTAATGTTCTTCCTGCGCCGAGGGGAGCGGGCCGAAAGGCCGGAACCCCGAGACGCAAACTAGAACGAGAACCCCGCAGGGGCTTGAGTTCCAGTGGCCTATGGTGTAATTGGCAGCACGACTGATTCTGGTTCAGTTAGTCTTGGTTCGAGTCCAGGTAGGCCAGCTCGCAGAGCTTATCTGCAAAGCCCCCGTTGTGTAGCGGCCTAGCACGCTGCCCTCTCAAGGCAGTAGCGCCGGTTCGAATCCGGTCGGGGGTACTGATCCTGATCCTGTCGGGATCGCTAGGGCCCCCGTTGTGTAGCGGCCTAGCACGCCGCCCTCTCAAGGCGGTAGCGCCGGTTCGAATCCGGTCGGGGGTACTGACTGGTCTAAGCCATCATTGGTCTATGGTGTAATTGGCAGCACGACTGATTCTGGTTCAGTTAGTCTTGGTTCGAGTCCAGGTAGACCAGCTCGGATCTGCGGAAACGTAAGATCCAGGCCCCCGTTGTGTAGCGGCCTAGCACGCCGCCCTCTCAAGGCGGTAGCGCCGGTTCGAATCCGGTCGGGGGTACGCACAGGGAAGGCCCTCCACCTCGGTGGGGGGCCTTCGCCGTTCCCCGGCTCACTCGAAGCCGTAGCGCCGCGCCGACTCCTCCTCCTGCGCCAGCCGGTGCAGCGCCTGGAGCATCGGCTCGACCAGGACCGCGCTGGCCACCGCCGCCTCCGCCCGCTCGGCGTCCGTCCGGTACGTCTCCATGAAGTCCATGTCGGCGATCGCCGCCTGGTGCATCAACTTCGCCCGTCGCGCCAGCAGTTCGATGTCCCAGTCGAAGCCCAGCCGACGGAACGCCGCCAGCGCCACCACCAGGGACCGGTACGACGGGGAGATCGTCGTCAGCGACTTGGCGTTCTCCCAGCCCAGGCCGTCCAGCAGCGCATGCACCTCCCGGTGCGCCGCCCGCACGTACGCGTCGTCCTCGTCGGGCTCCGGGACCTGCGGCAGCGCCCACAGGGCCGCGCCCAGCCGGATCGTGCGGCCCAGCGAGTCGTCGTCCACGTGTCCGAGCACCTCGCGGACCGTCGCCACCGGCAGCCGGCCGACCTGGATCATGGCGCGGACCAGCCGCAGCCGGCGCAGGTGCTCCTCCTCGTACTCCGCGGTCGTGGTGTTGATCTGCCGGCCCGGCGGCAACAGCCCCTCGCGCAGGTAGTACTTGATCGTCGCGGTGGACACACCGCTGCGTCTGCTCAGCTCGGCAAGCCGCATCCCTTGCGCTCCTTCTTGGATAACGGCACTATCCAAACATCGGCTGTTGGATAGCGCCGCTCACCGACGCGACGAGGGGGAGCAGATGGTGTCCCGTACCACCGCTGACGCGAAGGGCGAGGTCGTCGTCCTGCTGATCGGCATGCGCATCAACCGTTTCTGGGCGGTGCACCAGTGGCTGCCGGTGATGCTCGCGATGCTCCGCATGCTGCGGGAACTGGAGAAGGACCCCGGGCGGGGGCTGCGGGCCAAGGTCCTGCTGACGGCGTCGCCGCGGACGTACTACGTCGTGCAGTACTGGGAGTCCAAGGACAAGCTGTACGCCTACGCGACCGCGCCGGACGCGTTCCACCACAAGGCGTGGGCCCTGATCAACCGCAAGGAGCGCAGCGGAAAGCTGCGGGGGCGGGTCGGGATCTGGCACGAGACGTACGTCGTGCCGGAGGGGTCGTACGAGGCGATCTACGGCGACATGCCGGCGTTCGGGCTGGCCGCCGCGCACGGGCAGGTGCCGTTGGAGAAGCGCGGCCGCTACGCCAAGGACCGGTTCGCCCACCGGTCGGGGCAGGACGTGCGGGCCTAGACGCCGAGGGGGTCGTCGTGGCGCGGTCCGTCGTGGTCTCGCGCGGGCCTGTCGGTCACGGCTCCGTCGGGGTCGCTCGCGCGGGCCTGCCGGTCGCGGGCCGGGCGTGGTCGCTCGTGCGGGTCCGTCGGGGCGCGGGTGCTCCCCGGTCGCCCGCGCGGTTCCCCGCGTCCCCCGGGGCGGTTCGTTCCCGTCGGGTGGAGGCTGCCGCGGCGTTGAGGCCGCCTCTCTCCCGGCGGGAACGGTCCTGCTGCCGTCAGCCCGAGCGGCGAAGCGCCTCCGAGAGGCGGCCCGCGGCGTCGATGACCGCCTGGGCGTGCATACGGCCCGGGTGGCGGGTCAGGCGCTCGATGGGGCCGGAGACCGAGACGGCGGCCACCACGCGGTTGGAGGGGCCGCGCACGGGCGCGGAGACGGACGCGACGCCCGGCTCGCGCTCGCCGATGGACTGGGCCCAGCCGCGCCGCCGGACGCCCGACAGGGCCGTCGCCGTGAAGCGGGCGCCCTGCAGGCCCCGGTGCAGTCGCTCGGGCTCCTCCCAGGCCATCAGGATCTGCGCCGAGGAACCCGCCTTCATCGTGAGCGTGGAGCCGACCGGGACCGTGTCCCGCAGACCGGACAGGCGTTCCGCCGCGGCCACACAGATCCGCATGTCACCCTGGCGCCGGTAGAGCTGCGCGCTCTCGCCGGTGACATCACGGAGGTGGGTGAGCACGGGGCCCGCCGTCGCGAGCAGGCGGTCCTCGCCCGCCGCCGCCGCCAGCTCCGCGAGGCGCGGGCCGAGGATGAACCGGCCCTGCATGTCGCGTGCCACCATGCGGTGGTGTTCCAAAGCCACGGCCAGGCGGTGGGCCGTGGGTCGTGCCAGTCCGGTGGCGCCGACCAGACCCGCGAGGGTGGCCGGACCGGACTCCAGAGCGCTCAGGACGAGGGCCGCCTTGTCCAGAACGCCGACGCCGCTACTGTTGTCCATGCAACGATACTCACGTCTCACTCTGTGAAACGCAAGTTCAATTTTCCGTGGAACGCGCCACCCTGGAATCACACAGCGGCCCGCAGACCAACGGGCCTGGCGGTGGACGCCCGGAATCACGACGTTCAGGGGCCCGAGAAGGGCAGCCACCGCTCCTCAAGATCTCTAGTTGGGTCGGCGGACGTTTGCCGGCCGGAGGGAAAGCGATGGGTAGGACACTCGCGGAGAAGGTCTGGGACGACCACGTCGTCCGGCGCGCCGAGGGCGAGCCCGACCTCCTCTTCATCGATCTGCACCTGCTGCACGAGGTGACCAGCCCCCAGGCCTTCGACGGGCTCCGCAAGAACGGCCGCACCGTCCGCCGTCTCGACCTCACCATCGCGACCGAGGACCACAACACCCCGACCCTCGACATCGACAAGCCCATCGCCGACCCCGTCTCCCGCGCCCAGCTGGAGACCCTGCGCAAGAACTGCGCCGAGTTCGGCGTCCGGCTGCACCCGCTGGGCGACGTCGAGCAGGGCGTCGTGCACGTGGTCGGCCCGCAGCTGGGTCTGACCCAGCCCGGTACCACCGTCGTCTGCGGCGACTCGCACACCTCCACGCACGGTGCCTTCGGCGCGCTGGCGTTCGGTATCGGCACCTCCCAGGTCGAGCACGTGCTGGCCACCCAGACGCTGCCGCTGGCCCGCCCGAAGACCATGGCCATCACCGTCGAGGGCGAGCTGCCCGAGGGCGTCACCGCCAAGGACCTGATCCTCGCGATCATCGCGAAGATCGGTACGGGCGGCGGCCAGGGCTACGTCCTGGAGTACCGCGGATCCGCCGTCGAGAAGCTCTCGATGGAGGCCCGGATGACCATCTGCAACATGTCGATCGAGGCCGGTGCCCGCGCGGGCATGATCGCCCCCGACGAGACCACCTTCGCGTACCTCAAGGGCCGTCCGCACGCCCCCGAGGGCGCCGACTGGGACGCGGCCGTCGCGTACTGGAAGACCCTGAAGACCGACGACGACGCCGTCTTCGACGCCGAGGTCGTCATCGACGCCGCCGAGCTGTCCCCGTTCGTCACCTGGGGAACCAACCCCGGCCAGGGCGCGCCGCTTTCGGCGGACGTCCCCGACCCGGCTTCGTACGAAGACGCTTCGGAGCGCCTCGCCGCCGAAAAGGCCCTGGAATACATGGGGTTGGCGGCCGGACAGCCGCTGCGCTCCATCAAGGTGGACACCGTCTTCGTAGGCTCCTGCACCAACGGGCGCATCGAGGACCTGCGTGCCGCCGCCGATCTCCTGCGGGGCCGCAAAGTCGCCGACGGGGTACGGATGCTGGTCGTCCCGGGCTCCGCGCGGGTGGGTCTCCAGGCCGTCTCCGAGGGCCTGGACGTGGTCTTCAAGGAGGCCGGCGCCGAATGGCGGCACGCGGGCTGCTCGATGTGCCTCGGCATGAACCCCGACCAGCTGGCCCCGGGCGAGCGCTCCGCCTCCACCTCCAACCGCAACTTCGAGGGCCGGCAGGGCAAGGGCGGCCGGACGCACCTGGTGTCGCCGCAGGTCGCGGCGGCCACCGCCGTCCTGGGCCACCTGGCCTCCCCGGCCGACCTGACCGACGACCGCACGCCCGCTGGAGTCTGAGAACCATGGAAGCCTTCACCACCCACACCGGCCGGGCCGTGCCGCTGCGCCGCAGCAACGTCGACACCGACCAGATCATCCCTGCTCACTGGCTCAAGAAGGTCACCCGGGACGGGTTCGAGGACGGTCTGTTCGAGGCCTGGCGCAAGGACCCCGAGTTCATCCTCAACCGTCCCGAGCGGCAGGGCGCCTCGGTCCTGGTCGCCGGCCCCGACTTCGGCACCGGCTCCTCCCGCGAGCACGCCGTCTGGGCGCTGCAGAACTACGGCTTCAAGACCGTGATCTCCTCCCGCTTCGCCGACATCTTCCGGGGCAACTCGCTGAAGAACGGTCTGCTCACGGTGGTCCTCGACCAGAAGATCGTGGACGCGCTGTGGGAGCTGACCGAGCAGGACCCCACGGCTGAGGTCACTGTGGACCTTGAGACGCGTGAGGTGCGCGCCGAGGGCATCACCGCCCCCTTCGAGCTGGACGAGAACTCCCGCTGGCGGCTGCTGAACGGCCTGGACGACATCTCCATCACGCTCCGGAACGAGGACGACATCGCGGCCTACGAGGCCGGGCGGCCCGCTTACAAGCCGCGGACGCTCCCGGTCTGATCCGGGCGGACCGAAGCCCCCGCACGGGTCTGGTTTCGGCCACCGCAACACCCCGCCTGTACCCCCGATCGCCACGATCGGGGGTACAGCCATGTCTGCACCCGAACGGCCCTGCGTCCCTGTTCGCGTTCGTTCAACTCCCCACGTTACGCGGCCCGTTGTGCGGGTACGTGAGTGCTGTGTTCGTGTCCACCGCAAGTGCCTGGAAGGCCATTTGAGGCGGCAGTTACACCCTGCGCAGGCGACAACTCGCCCCAGATGGCACAATCTGTGCATGGAACACGACGGCCAACTCCAGCTCTACACGGCGGTCGCGAACCAGCTCAAGGAAGCGCACGCAAAGGTGCGCGCACTGCAAGTCCCGGAGGGCGTACGGATGGCGCTGACCCGGAAGCTGCTGGTCATTACGGCCGCGGCCAAGCACGATCTCGCCGACGCGGCAAGGCGGCTCGATCGGTTCACCGTGGATCTCGACGCGGGTCGGATCCCCGAAGAGGACCGCTGAACCGTCCGAGACAGCCGAGTCCGTTGCGGCACAAGGGTGATAAGCCCGTTTCGTGTTTGATTTGCGGTATATATCTGCCTAACGTGCGAAAAAGCTTGAACACTTTCGTTCTGGCGATGTCTCCGAAGGGGAAGACGTGAACAAGGCGCAGCTCGTAGAAGCGATTGCCGACAAGATGGGGGGCCGCCAGCAGGCCGCCGATGCTGTCGACGCGGTCCTGGACGCCATCGTCCGCGCGGTCGTCGCGGGCGACCGGGTCTCGGTCACCGGCTTCGGGTCCTTCGAGAAGGTGGACCGCCCCGCCCGTTACGCCCGCAACCCTCAGACGGGCGAGCGGGTTCGGGTCAAGAAGACCTCCGTGCCGCGCTTCCGCGCCGGTCAGGGCTTCAAGGACCTGGTCAGCGGCTCGAAGAAGCTCCCGCGCGGCGGCGAGGTCTCCGTCAAGAAGGCGCCCAAGGGCAGCCTGAGCGGTGGCGCCGCCGCGACGGTCAAGAAGGCCGCGGCGAAGAAGACCACCAAGGCCGCTGCGGCGAAGAAGGCGGCCACCGCCAAGAAGGCGGCGCCGGCGAAGAAGACCACGGCCGCCGCCGCCGCGAAGAAGACCACGGCGAAGAAGGCACCCGCCAAGAAGACCACGGCGACCGCCAAGACCGCCGCGACGAAGACCGCCGCCGCCAAGAAGACCACGGCGAAGAAGGCTCCGGCGAAGAAGGTCACCGCCAAGAAGGCCCCGGCCAAGAAGTCGACGGCCCGCAAGACCACCGCCAAGAAGACCACCGCCCGCAAGGCGACGTCGTAAGGCCGCCACAGCAGTCACGCGCCGGGCCGGACTCCTCTCGGGAGCCCGGCCCGCGGCGTGTGTAAGGGCAGTTACAGGGTTTGAAGGGTTACGAGGGTGATGCGCAGGGCGTCGCCCCGGCCTTCGGTCTCGATCCGCACGCGCTGGCCCGGGCGCAGCAGCCGGAGGCCCCCGGCGTCGAACGCGGCGCCGTCGAAGGGGACCGGGGTGCCGTCGTCGAGCAGCACCTGTCCGCTGCGGGTCTCCGGGTCGTACGTGTATGCGGTGGCCTGCATGGCAGCAGCCTACTGGTCGCTTCGGCTCCACGTCCGCCCTCGGCTCCGCGTCCGCCCTCGGCTCCGCGTCCGCCCTCGGCTCCGCGTCCGCCCGTGGCCCGGGATCCGTCCGCGAAGGACGGGTCCGCGGTGACGGTCCGCGCGGTTCCCGGCGCCGCCTCGGGGCGTACCGGGCCGCTCAGGCGCCCGGGATAAGCAATCCCGCCGACGCCGTCGCCGTATACGGTCCCACTCCCAGCGTCAGTGCCGCGCGCAGGTCGTCCCCCGTGTCCACGTCCCGCCGTACCGAATCGACCCCCGCGAGCGTGAGTTCCGTAGCGCCGGAGGCGCGGTGCCGCATACGGGAATCCACGCCGAACGCCGGCCGCAATTCACGGTCACCGGCCGCCGCCAGCAAAGTCGTGCCCAGTGCCGCCGCATCCGCGAGAAACGCACGCGGGAATGGAGAGGCCGCCGCCAGTACCCGGGACAGTTCCGCCGGGCGCAGCGCCGGCAGATCGGCGTTCAGGGCCGCGACCGGCGCACCGGGGCTGATGTCCCGTACGACGGCCGCGCCGTGCGCCAGAGCGGCGTTCAGGCCGTCGCGCGGGGCGTCGGGGACGATCCGCGCGCCCAGCGCCGCCAGCTCCCGGCCGGCCCGCTCGTCGTCCGTGACGACCACCACATCCGACACCGCGGCGCAGGCCAGCGCCGCCGACACGGTGTCCTGCGCGAACGCCAGCGCAAGTCCCGGGCGCACTCCGTCGCCGGCGGTGTCCGCGAGCCTGCTCTTGGCCCGCGTCAGGGGCTTCAGGGGGATGACCAAGGTCCACTGCACCGGCGTACCGTCCCTCTCTCGTCCCGCTCATTGTCCCCCGGGCCATCTGGCGCCCGGGGGAGCGGGGCGTACGGTGTTCTCGACAGACCGGCGGCCCGGGGCCACACTTGTGCGGCCCCCGCCGGGGTTGGCAGTCCTAGAGGAAGGTGTCCTTGTGCCCCGCCGCAGAATCGGCTTCTGGTACCGCTTCGCCGCGGTGATCTGCAAACCGCCGCTGGTGGTTCTGATCAAGCGGGACTGGCGTGGAATGGAGCACATTCCGGCCGAGGGCGGATTTATCACCGCGGTGAACCACAATTCCCACGTGGACCCCTTCGCGTACGCGCACTATCAGTACAACACCGGACGGGTCCCGCGATTCCTGGCGAAGAGCGGGCTTTTCAAGAAGGGATTCGTCGGCGCCGCCATGCGCGGTACCGGGCAGATCCCCGTCTACCGAGAGTCCACGGACGCGCTCAGCGCCTTCCGGGCCGCGATCGACGCCGTGGAGCGCGGCGAGTGCGTCGCCTTCTACCCCGAGGGCACCCTCACCCGCGACCCGGACGGCTGGCCCATGACCGGCAAGACCGGCGCCGCCCGGGTCGCCCTGCAGACCAAGTGCCCGGTCGTGCCCGTCGCCCAGTGGGGCGCGAACGAACTGCTGCCGCCGTACGCCAAGAAGCCCAACCTCTTCCCGCGCAAGACCCACCACGTGCTGGCGGGCCCGCCCGTGGACCTCTCCCGCTTCTACGGCCGGGAGATGACTCCGGAGGTGCTGAAGGAGGCCACCGAGGTCATCATGGCCGCCATCACCCGCCTGCTGGAGGAGCTTCGCGGCGAGAAGGCGCCCGAGACGCCGTACGACCCGCGCCGTGAGCGCATCGAGCAGCGGCGCCGCACCCAGGCGGCGCGGATGCAGGGCAAGCAAGCGGAAGGGCAGAGCAAGTGAGCAAGCCTGTGCGGGCGGCCGTCATGGGCACCGGTTCGTGGGGCACGGCCTTCGGCATGGTCCTCGCCGACGCCGGCTGTGACGTGACCCTGTGGGCCCGCCGTCCGGAGCTGGCCGAGGCGGTCAACTCCACCCGGACCAACCCCGACTACCTGCCCGGGGTGGAACTCCCGGAGAACCTCCGCGCCACCGCGGACGCGGCCGAGGCGCTGCGCGACGCGGACTTCACCGTCCTCGCGATCCCCTCCCAGACCCTGCGCGCCAACCTCGCCGAGTGGACCCCGCTGCTCGCGCCGGACACCGTCCTGGTCTCCCTGATGAAGGGCGTCGAACTCGGTTCCACCATGCGGATGAGCGAGGTCATCGAGGACGTGGCCAAGGTCGGCACCGACCGGGTCGCGGTCGTCACCGGGCCCAACCTGGCCCGTGAGATCGCCGCCCGCATGCCCGCCCTGGCCGTCGTGGCCTGCACCGACGAACGGGCCGCCCAACGGCTCCAGGCCGCCTGCCACACGCCGTACTTCCGGCCGTACACCAACACCGACGTCGTCGGCTGCGAACTCGCCGGCGCGGTGAAGAACGTCATCGGGCTCGCCGTCGGCATCGCCGACGGCATGGGACTCGGCGACAACGCCAAGGGCTCGCTCATCACGCGCGGCCTCGCCGAGACCACCCGGCTCGGCCTCGCGATGGGCGCCGACCCCCTGACCTTCTCCGGACTCGCGGGCCTGGGCGACCTGGTGGCCACCTGTTCCTCGCCGCTGTCCCGCAACCACACCTTCGGCACCAACCTCGGCAAGGGCATGACCCTGGAGGAGACCATCGCGGTCACCAAGCAGACCGCCGAGGGCGTCAAGTCCTGCGAGTCCGTGCTGGATCTGGCCCGCCGGCACGGCGTCGACATGCCCATCACCGAGACGGTCGTCGGCATCGTGCACGAGGGCAAGTCGCCGGTCGTCGCGCTCAAGGAGCTGATGGCGCGCAGCGCCAAGCCCGAGCGCCGCTGAACCGCTCCCCACGACCGCGCCGAGCCTTCCCGGACCCGGCGCGAGCCGCCCCCCTCGCGACCGTCCCGAGCCCTCCCGGACCTGGCGGTGAGCCCTTCCGCGCGACGCTCCGCGACCGTCCGTGCGACGCTGAGCGACGGCCCGGGAGCGCGCGCTGACTTGGGCGCTACCTCCGGGTACTCTCAACGCGATATGAGCACCGAGAACCTTCCCCAGAGCCCTGAGCAGCCGTCGCGCAAGCCCCGCGTGGCCGTCGTGTTCGGCGGGCGCAGCTCCGAACACGGGATCTCCGTGGTCACCGCCGGCGCCGTCCTCAAGGCCATCGACCGGACGAAGTACGACGTCCTGCCGATCGGCATCACCACCGACGGCCGCTGGGCGCTGACGGCCGACGAGCCGGAGCGGATGGCCATCGCCGACCGCCGTACCCCCAGCGTGGACGAGCTGGCGGAGTCGCACGAGGGCGGCGTGGTGCTCCCCGTCGACCCCGCCAACCGCGAGGTCGTCTACAGCGAGCCCGGTTCCGTGCCCAAGGCGCTCGGCGAGGTCGACGTGGTCTTCCCGGTGCTGCACGGCCCGTACGGCGAGGACGGCACCCTCCAGGGCCTTCTGGAGCTGTCCGGAGTGCCCTACGTGGGCTCGGGCGTGCTCGCCTCGGCCGTCGGCCAGGACAAGGAGTACATGAAGCGGGTGTTCACCTCCTTCGGGCTCAAGGTGGGCCCGTACGTGGTGATCCGGCCCCGCGAGTGGGCCCAGGACGAGTCCGCCGCCCGCAGGAAGATCGTCGACTTCGCGGGCGAGCACGGCTGGCCGCTGTTCGTGAAGCCCGCGCGCGCGGGTTCGTCGATCGGCATCACCAAGGTCGACGACCTCTCCGGCCTGGACGAGGCGATCGCCGAGGCGCAGCGGCACGACCCGAAGATCCTCGTCGAGGCGGCGCTGCGCGGCCGCGAGATCGAGTGCGGCGTCCTGGAGTTCGAGGACGGCCCGCGCGCCTCCGTCCCGGCCGAGATCCCGCCGCCGGACGCGCACGCCTACTACGACTTCGAGGCCAAGTACATCGACTCCACGCCCGGCATCGTCCCGGCCCCGCTCACCGAGGAGCAGACCGCCGAGGTGCGCGCGCTCGCGGTGGACGCGTTCGAGGCGGCTTCCTGCGAGGGCCTGGTCCGCGCGGACTTCTTCCTCACCGAGGACGGCGAGTTCGTGATCAACGAGATCAACACCATGCCCGGCTTCACGCCGATCTCGATGTACCCGCAGATGTGGCAGGCGAGCGGGATCGGCTACCCCGAGCTGGTCGACCGCCTGGTGCAGGCCGCGCTGCGCCGCTCCACCGGGCTGCGCTGACCCCGGGGCTCAGTGCCGCATGGAGGCGAGTCCCGTCGGGACCGCCTTCTTCACGGCCGTTGCCAGATCCATCAGCACCTGGGCGCTGTCGTCCGAACCGGACAGCTTCTTCGGCAGCGTCACCTGCACATACGCGAGGCGACCGGACGTGGTGAACCGCCACGTCCCGTCGCTCTCCTTCTCCATCAGCCAGTCGACGCCGTTGACCCCGCCGCCGATCGCGTTCGGGTCGTCACCCAGGGCCACCTTCGGATCGACCATCTTCGGCGGCCGGACGATGCCGCAGCGCAGTATGATCGCCGGGTTTCCCCAGCCCGCCGTGTACGCGGACCGGGGCTCGGGGTCCTGACGGCTCTGCCCGTTCACCTGTCGCGGCAGCACCTTGTCCAGGTCCCGGCAGAGCGGGGCGGTCTTCGCGTCGGGGGTGGGAACCGCCACGGTGTCGCTGTCGTCCGCTGCGCTGCAGCTCACGACGGCGACCAGCAGGGCGGGCGCGAGCAGGCCGAGAGGCCGGTGACGGAAGAAGTTCACCGGCCAAGCGTAGACGGGGGCTACAGATGCACGACCGGACAGGTCAGGGTGCGCGTGATGCCGTCCACTTGCTGGACCTTGGCGACCACCATGCGACCGAGTTCGTCGACCGTCTCGGCCTGGGCGCGCACGATGACATCGTACGGACCCGTCACGTCCTCGGCCTGGAGCACTCCAGGGATCTTGCTGATCGTCTCGGCGACGGTCGACGCCTTGCCGACCTCCGTCTGGATCAGGATGTACGCCTGTACCACGGAACCTCCAGGGCGGCCACGAGGATCATGTGGGGAAAAGGAACGCCACGGTATCGCGTCGCCGCTCCTCGCGGGGAGACCTGCGGGAACCGGGCTTGCGCGCCAGGGTGCAGGCACGACGGAAGTTGACGGTCACCAGGACCGTTCTCGACGGTCAGCACGGCCGTGCCGGCAGTCGTCGGGACCGCGGCGACGGTCACTTCGACCGTATCGGGGACACTGATGAAGCGCGACTGGGCAGGGCAAGGGAGAGAAGGGGAGCTAGGGACATGAAGGGCACTGTTGGTGAGCTCGGGGAGTTCGGGCTCATCAGGGAGCTCACCTCCCGTCTCACCGCCACCCCGGCGGTCCGGGTCGGCCCCGGCGACGACGCCGCGGTGGTGGCCGCGCCCGACCGCCGGGTGGTGGCGAGCACCGACATCCTGCTGGAGGGCCGGCACTTCCGCCGTGACTGGTCCACGGCCTACGACGTCGGCCGCAAGGCCGCCGCGCAGAACCTCGCGGACATCGCCGCGATGGGCGCCGTACCGACCGCGCTGCTCCTCGGCCTGGTCGTCCCGGCCGAACTGCCGGTCACCTGGCCCACCGAGATGATGGACGGCCTGCGCGACGAGTGCCAGGTCGCCGGTGCCTCCGTGGTCGGCGGGGACGTCGTGCGCGGCGACATGATCATGGTGTCGATCACCGCGCTCGGCGATCTGCGCAACCAGGAGCCCGTCACGCGCGCGGGTGCCCAGCCCGGCGACCTCGTGGCCGTCACCGGCTGGCTGGGCTGGTCCGCGGCCGGGTACGCCGTGCTCGCCCGCGGTTTCCGCTCGCCGCGGGCCTTCGTGGAGGCGCACCGGCGTCCCGAACCGCCGTACCACGCGGGCCCGGCCGCCGCCGCGCTCGGCGCCACCGCGATGTGCGACGTGAGCGACGGCCTGATCGCCGACCTCGGGCACATCGCCGAGGCCAGCAAGGTCCGCATCGACATCCGCTCCGGCGCGATCGACATCCCGACGCAGATGAACGACATCGGGCAGGCCGTCGGCGTGGACCCGCTCCAGTGGGTGCTGACCGGGGGAGAGGACCACGCCATCGTGGCCACCTTCCCGCCCGACGCCAAGCTCCCGGCGCGCTGGAAGGTCATCGGCGAGGTCCTCAACCCCTCCGCGCTGCCCCAGGTGACGGTCGACGGGGCGCCCTGGACCAGCAAGGGCGGCTGGGACCACTTCGGGGACATCGAGTCATGATCCCCAGGGTTCTCACGGTGGCCGGCTCGGACTCCGGCGGCGGCGCGGGCATCCAGGCCGACCTGAAGACCATGCTGGCGCTCGGCGTGCACGGGATGAGCGTGATCACGGCGGTGACCGCGCAGAACTCCGTGGGCGTGCAGGGCGCCTGGGAGCTGCCCGTGGAGGCCGTACGGGCCCAGTACCGCAGTGTGGTCGACGACATCGGCGTACAGGCCGTGAAGACCGGCATGCTGGCCTCCGCCGAACTGGTCGAGGCGGTCGCCGAATTGATCTCCGGCACGGACGCGCCGGCCGTGGTGGACCCGGTGGGCGTCTCCAAGCACGGCGATGCGCTGCTGGCCGCCTCCGCGCTGGACTCGGTGCGCACCAAGCTGCTGCCGGTGGCGACGGTCGCGACGCCGAACCTCGACGAGGTGATCCAACTCACCGGGGTGCGGGTCGACTCGGAGGACGATCTGCGCCGGGCCGCGGCGGCCGTGCTGGAGTACGGGCCGCGCTGGGTGCTGATCAAGGGTGGCCATCTGCCGGGGGAGGCCGTGGATCTGCTGACGGACGGCTCGGCGGAGCACTGGCTGCGGGCCCCGCGCCACGACAACCGGCATACGCACGGCACGGGCTGCACGCTGGCGTCCGCGATCGCGTCGGGGCTGGCCAAGGGGCTGCCGGTGCCGGAGGCGGTGAGCGAGGCCAAGGAGTACGTCACCGGGGCGATCGCCGCCGGGTTCGCGCTCGGAGCGGGGATCGGGCCGGTGGACCACGGCTGGCGGTTCAGGAACTGAACCCGCGCGCGGGGCGGCAGGCCCGCGTCCGCGCGCCGGTTGCTGTGGATGCACGGCGTCGGTTGCCATGGATGCACGGCGCGGGTGGCCACGGGTGTACGGCGCGGGTGGCTATGCGGGTACGGCGGGTGTGGCCACGCGGCTGTGCGCGGTCACGGTGGTGCGCGGGAACGGCAAGAAGCCGGCCCACCCTGAGGTGGACCGGCTCAGTGCAGCGAACCAGACAGTGGCCGCGCGCGGATGGGGGTCCCCCGGCTCGAACGAAGTCGAGAATGGGGGAGGTAGCGTCAGCGCGAGACCTTGCCGGCCTTGATGCACGAGGTGCAAGCGTTCACGCGCTTCGGCGTCCCGCCGACCACGGTACGCACACGCTGGATGTTCGGGTTCCAGCGACGGGACGTACGGCGGTGCGAAAACGAGATGTTGTTGCCGAAGCCCGGCCCCTTGCCGCAGACGTCGCAGTTGGCAGCCACGGGTCACTCCAAAGACTTCAGATGCACTTACGGATAATCCCGGCATGCCGGGATCGAGATCCTAAAACCTGAGATCTTGAGTGGCGTTGCCAGGGGAACGGCCCGATCGGATCGGGCAACCGGAGCAGCATACAACGGCTGCTTCGGTACAACGAAACTACCATGGCAGATCAGGGCCTCGCTCCCGGCCCTCTTCCGGAAGGCACCGGTCCGGGGTCTACGCTGCGTCCCACGTACGGCCGGCTCAGGGAGGCGCAGGTGGCGCAGGTGCCGCAGACATTCTTCGATGCTCTCGCGGTGCGCACCTGGTGCGGTCTGGCGCTCCGGGCACTGGGGCGGGCCCGTGCGGAGATCGACGCGATCAACGTCTATCCGGTGGCCGACGGCGACACCGGAACCAATCTGTACCTGACCCTGGAGTCGGCGGCCACGGCCGTGGAGGCGGTGTTCGCCGGGTACGAGACCGGCGACGGAGAGCCCTCGCCGGCCGACGCCGTCCGGGCCATGGCCCACGGGGCGCTGATCGGGGCCCGGGGCAACTCCGGGACGATCCTCGCGCAGCTGCTGCGGGGGATGGCCCAGGTCCTGGCGGAGGCCGGGGACGCGTCGCCGGACGACGGCGCGGGGCTGCGGCTGGCGCTGCGCCGGGCCGCCGACTCCGCCCGGCAGGCCGTGGCCCACCCCGTCGAGGGCACCGTGCTGACGGTCGCCTCGGCCGCCGCCGAGGCCGCCGAGGGAGCCGAGGGCGACTGCGGGACGGTCGCGCGGGCCGCCTTCGAGGGCGCGCGGGCGGCCCTGGCGGCGACCCCGGGCCAGCTGGCCGTGCTGCGGCGGGCCGGGGTGGTCGACGCGGGCGGACGGGGACTGGTGGCGGTGCTGGGGGCGCTGGTGGAGACGTTCACGGGAGAGGCGGTACGAGAGGCCCCGCCCCGGGAGTACGCCCCGCTCCGGGAGTCCGCCTCCCCGCACGAGTCCGCCTCGCTGCGAGGGACCTTGCCCGGGGAGGCCGCACCGGGGGAGCCGCCCCTCGGGGAAGCCGCACCGGGAGAGGCCGCCCTGCGGGAGCCGCTGCGGACCCCGGAGGCCGTGTCCGTACCCGGCGGGCACGCGCGTGAGGAGCGTGAGCGGCCCGTTTCCGCATCCGGCCGGGGCGAAGCCGAACACTGCGCCGACGCGGCCGAGGCCGGCGGGCCCGCCTTCGAGGTGATCTACCTGCTGGAGGCCGAGGACGCGGCCGTGGCCCGGCTGCGCACGCGGCTCGACGCCCTCGGGGACTCCCTGGTCGTGGTCGGCGGCGACGGCCTGTGGAACGTCCATGTGCACGTGGACGACGCGGGCGCCGCCGTGGAGGCGGGCGTGGAGGCCGGGCGGCCGTACCGCATCCGGATCACCCACTTCGGCGTCGGAGACGTGCACACCGGCCGCGAGCGTCCGCCGCGCGAGCGCGCCCAGCGGGCGGTCGTCGCCGTCGTACCGGGCGAGGGGCTGGCCGGGCTGTACACCGAGGCCGGCGCGACCACCGTGCTGGCCCGCCCCGGGGAACCGCCCGCCAGCGGAGAGCTGGTGCAGGCGGTACGGCGGGCCCACGCGCGCGAGGTCGTCCTGCTGCCCAACGACGGCGAGCTGCGGCACACGGCCGCCGCCGCGGCCGAACAGGCCCGCACCGAGGGCATCCGCGTGGCCCTGATCCCCACCCGCTCGGCGGTCCAGGGCATCGCCGCGCTCGCGGTGCACGAGCCGGAGCGCCGGTTCGATGAGGACGTCGTCCAGATGACCTCGGCGGCGGGCGCGACCCGGTACGCCGAGGTCGTCGTGGCCGAGCACCAGTCCTGGACGACGGCCGGCATCTGCCAGGCCGGGGACGTGCTCGGCCTGATCGACGGCGACGTGGCGGTGATCGGCGCCGACGTGACGGCCACCGCCCGCACCGTCCTGGACCGCATGCTCCAGGCGGGCGGCGAACTGGTCACGCTCGTCGTCGGCGACGAGGCCCCCGAGACCGTCGCCGCGCACCTGGAGGCCCGTGTACGGGAGTCCTACCTGGCCGTGGACACGGTGGTGTACCGCGGTGGCCGGCAGGGCGCACTGCTGCTCATCGGCGTGGAGTGACCCACCCCTGCGGCCCGGCGGTCCCGTCCTCCGCCCGTTTCCCGCCCTCCGCCTCATGTCCCTGGGCAGCCTGCGTTCAGCTGAGCGCCTGCGTTCAGCCGGGCCGCCTGCGTTCAGCCGGGCCTCCTGCCGCGGCTGGGTCTTCTGCGGAAGCTGAGCCGTCTCGGCCCTCGGCGGGGGGACCGACTCACCCCTGCGGCCCGGCGGTCCCGTCCTCCGTCCGTTTCCCGTTCTCCGTCTGCTGTTCCTGAGCCGCCTCCAGCAGCTGGGCCGCCTCGGCCCGTCGCGCCCGGACGGTCTCGTCGCCGTCGTCGGCGCCCTCGAAGGCCGCGAGCACGGCACGCGCGCGTACCGCCGCCTGCGCCGGGCGCCCCAGGTCCGCCTCCAGCCAGCCCGCGGCCAGTTCCGCACCGGTACGGCTGTCCAGCCCGGCCGCGCCGAGCCGGGCGAACACCGCCACGGCCCGGGTCATCCGCTCCAGCGCCGCCTCGAACGCGGCCCGGATCGCCGTGTCCTCGGCCTCCTCGGACGCCGAGCGGGCCAGCAGCTCCGCGAACTGGCGGTGGGTGCCGCCGAGTTCGGCGGCCAGCTGGTCCCGGTCCGCCGGGCCGGCCGCCGCCAGCGCCGTCTCGCACTCCCGTACCGCCTGCGCCATCAGCGCGGCCGCGTCCGCCGCGCCGGACTCCCGGCCCAGTGCCAGCCAGGCGCGGGCGCGCAGCGAGCGGACCAGGAACGGGGTGTTGCCGAGCGAGCGCCACAGGTCGCCCGCGCGGGCGTAGGCCCGGTCCGCCTCGTCCGCCAGCCCGGCGCTGCCCAGCGACTCGGCGGCGAGGTGGGCGAGCGTCGCGTGGTCCTGCTGCTCGGGCCAGTGCCGGGCGAGGTCGGCTGCCTTGAGCCGCTCCTCGGCGGCGGCCCGGTGCTCGCCCAGCTCGCCCAGGCAGTCCCCGAGCCACCAGCGGGCCTGGACGACCGCGCCGTCTCCGTGCGTGTCGGCGCTCAGGTCGGCCAGCGCGGACTCCAGCACCTCGGCGGCCTCCGCGTACCGGCCCCGACGCAGCAGGAGGCCGCCCAGCTGCTGCCGTGCCCAGGCGCCCAGGGTGCCGCTCTCGCCTGCCTCGTCGGCCCAGTGCGCGGCCTCCAGGGCGTGCTCGGCCGCCTCGCCGGGCAGATCCCGGCCGCCGAGCACCTCGGCGAGCTGGAGGTGCAGCTGGGCCCGCCCGACCGGCTCCACGTACGGCCCGCCGTGTTCCAGGGCCGCCCGCAGCGCCCGCTCGGCCCCGGCCGCGTCACCGGCCTGGTGGGCCAGGGCGGCGATCTGCACCTCGTACTCCACCGCGAACCACGGCAGCCCGGCGGTCACGTACGCGTCGGCGGCCCGCCGGAACAGGTCCGCGGCCCGCGCCGCGTCCCCGGTGAGCCCGGCCAGCTCGGCGAGCATCGCCCGGGCCTCGGCCCCCCGCGCCGCCAGCCGCACGTCGTCCTCCCCGCGCCCCTCGACGAGCGCGAGCACCTCCCGCACGGCCGCCTCGGCGTCCACGACGGCCCGCCGGGCGTCCACGACGGCACGCCCCCCGTCGCCGGCGACCCGACCGGAGTCCCGGGCGCCCTGCCCGGCGTCCGTGCCCGCCTGTCCGGCGGCCTGGACGTCCCCGGGGCCCTGGCCCGCGTCCGGGTCCGCCTGTCCGGCGGCCTGGTGCACCCGGCGCATCAGGACGCGCGCGCGGCTCATCACCACCGACGCGGTCTGCCGCACGCCCGTCCCCTCGTCGGCGTACAGCGCGAGCACCTCGTCGTACAGGTCCGTGACCGTGGCCAGGGCCGCGTCCACCTCGCCCGCCAGCGCGCGGACGTACGCCCCACGCGCGCGTGCCGCCAGCGCCTCACCGGGGTCGCCCGCCTCCGCGTACAGCGCCGCCGCCCGCTCGAACAGGGCGAGGCCCTCGGGACCGCGGGCCATCGCCTCGTGGTCGGCGATCTCCGCGCGGTCCCGGGGCTCCAGCCCGGCGCCGTCCCGTGCGGCCCGCGCGACCGCCGCCCACGCCTCCAGCGCGTGCGGTTGCAGGGTGTCCGACAACCGCCGGGCCTCGGCGAGCAGGGCGGCCAGTCCGGGTTCGGCGGGCTCCTGCGAGGGCACCTGGGCGGGCGGGGCCTGGACGGCCGGTCCCGCCGCGGGGCGTACCGCTCGCACGCCCAGCGGCAGCCGCTCCACCAGCGGGCGCTGGTCCATCCGCGCGCGCATCCGGTCACCGACGGACGAGGTGCCGTTGCGGCGGTCGAACCGTCCGGCGAGTTCCGTCGCCTCCGCGCGCGCGTGCGCGGCGAGTTCCGCCGCGCTCCAGGTCCGCCCGGCCGGCCCCGGCACCCGCTGCTCGCCCAGGCCCAGCTCGGCCAGCCGGTCCATCAGCAGCGTCACCACGGCCATGAACTCCAGCCGGCTGCGCGGATGCCCGGTGTCCGTGAAGTACGCCGGCCGCTCCGCCAGCAGCTCCAGACCGCGCGCCTCGTTGCCGGTCAGCGCGCAGAACTCCACATGGTCGGCGTACGCGCCCCGCATGCTCTCCATGGACCGCACCAGCCGGAAGCCGCGCAGATGGTGGGCGCGGGCCTCGTCCACGCGTCCGAGCCGCAGCAGCGGGGCGAGCGAGGAGGCGAGCACGGTGTGCGGCTCGTGCGCGCAGGCGAACTCGCCCTCCAGCACCGGCCGCCACAGCTCCAGTGCCTCCTCGTCCCGGCCGCACCGGACCTGCCAGGCGCCCTGCCCGTGCAGCTCGCAGGCGTGGCAGTCGGCCATCCGGTCGCGGTCGGCGACCAGCCACGCGCCGTACGCCCGCTCCGCGCGCGGGAGGTCCCCGACGTGCGCGGCCACACTGAACTCGGCGCTGCGCACGGCCCGTTCGGAGTGCCCGGCGAGCCGGTAGCGGTGCTCCATCTCGCCGAGCCACTGCTCGATCGAGGCGAGCGGGACGTGCGGCTGGTCCAGCATGCCCGCCGACATCCACTTGAAGACCCAGTGCAGCGAGTGCGTCTCGTGCTCGTCGAAGTCCTCCGGCCGTTCGTCCCACATGCGCAGCAGCCGCGCGAACGGGACGAACATCTTGTCCTTCTCGGAGCTGTAGTTGTAGACCTTCAGCTGGTGCCCGAGCGCCTCGATCACCGCGAGCGGGACGTCGAGCCGCTCGGCCTCGGCGAGCAGCTGCTCCGCGCGCGCGTTGCGGGCCGGGCCCTCCGGTTCCTCGGCGTTCTCCGCCAGCGCCCGGCGCAGCGCGTCGAAGTCCGTGATCTCGCTCATCGCCCGTCCCCCTCTCCGTGGGTCGCCCATTCCAGCAGCCCGATGAACGCCCGGTTGAGCAGCGCCGAGTCGGCCGCCCGCAGCGGGCGCTGCGCTCTCAGCAGCGCCTGCCCGTACAGCGACTCGGTCGCGGTGCCGATCAGCTCCGGATCGCCGAGCGCACCGATCCGCCGGACCAGCGGACTGAGATGGTTGAGCACCAGACGCGCGCGCGGGGCGGTGCCGCGCAGCGAGCCCAGGATGCCCGCCCACAGGTCGTCGGCGTGCTCCTCGGCCGCCGCGCGGGCCTGCTCGTGCCGGGCGGCCCGGTCGTCCAGGTGCAGCGCGGGCACCGACAGCGGGTGGAAGGCGCGCAGGACGACGTCACAGCCCAGCGGGTCGAGCCGGTCCCGGGCGGCGGCCAGGAAACCGGACAGCGCCAGTTCCTCGCCGGGGTCGACCGCGTCCAGGTGCGCGGTCACGGTGTCCGCGTCCAGCTCGGCGACCACCGTCCCCGGCCGCACCCCCGGCAGCGCCTCGACCAGCTCGCTGTCGTACGTGTAACCGCCGTTGACCACCCCGACGCCCTGCGCCGAGGCGATCGGCGCGACCTGCCGGTACTCCTCCACCGTCCGCGTGAAGTGCACCACCGGGTGCCGCTGCGCGAACTCCTCCAGGGAGATCTGTCCGTCGGTCGTCTCGAACGGCAGCCACGGGAGCATCGTGCGCAGCATCTCCCGGTCGTGCCGGGCGAGGGACTTCACGCCCAGGTGGTGCACGGCGAGGAAGGCCGACAGCCGCTCGGGGTCACCGGCCGCGAGCCCGGTCAGCCAGGACCGAATCCTTTCGCCCAGCGCGTCCCGGACGGCGGCGAGGGTCTCGTCCTCGTACAGCGACTCGCGTGAGGCGGTGGGCCGCAGGCTGTCGGTGTCCAGGACGCAGCGCACGAAGAACGCCCAGTCCGGCAGGAGCTGTTCCGCCCGCTCGGTGAGCAGCATGCCTTTCAGGTGCACACGGTGGGTCGCCCGCTGGGCGGGGCTGACCGCCGACGGCAGCACGTACGCCACCCCGCGGATCCCGGCCAGCGGCACGTCCAGGTCGATCGAGTCCAGCGGGGCGAACCCGAACAGTTCCCGGCAGTGCCGGGCCAGTGCGACCCTTCGGCCGGCCGGACTCGGGTGGGCGCGGTCCCAGGGGGCGGGCAGATCCGTGACCGGCTCCTCGCCGACCCGGACGTCGTAGGGCAGCAGGGAGCCGAAGTCCCGGGCCAGGGCGCGGACCCGCTCGGGCGCCAGCCACTCGGCCGCGCCGGCCCGCGCCGTCAGGTACACGGTCGTGCCCGGTTCGGGCCGCTCCGCCGCGGGCAGCGTCCGCACGGTGTACGACCCGTCGTCCCGGGCGGTCCACTCCACCGGCGGTGCCTCGGGGGTACGGGCGCTGCGGCTGACCACCCGGATCCGCTCGGCGACCACGAAGCAGGCCAGCAGCCCGATGCCGAACTGGCCGAGGAAGTCCGACCGGGCCTCCTGCAGGCCCTCGGCCCGCTTGGAGCTGCGGCCGATGGTGGCCAGCAGGCTGTGCACGTCCGGCTCGGTGAGCCCGACGCCGGTGTCCTCCACCCGCAGCCCGCCGTCCGCCGCGTACAGCCGGACCCGCGCCGGGGCGTCCGGCTCGGCGGACCGCCGGGCGGTGATGGCGTCGACGGCGTTCTGCAGCAGCTCGCGCAGATAGACCTTGGGGCTGGAGTAGAGGTGATGGGAGAGCAGGTCCACCAGACCACGCAGGTCGACCTGGAACGTATGAGGTGGGTGAGGTGACTGGGATGCCTGGGATGCCTGGGAGGTCTGGGAGTCCATCGTCACTGCGCCGGGCGGGGGGAGTGCGCGCGGCGCGGGGTCGGGCGGTCCCGGCGGACGGTGACCGCGAAGGATGGCCGGAGCGCGTCATCCTAGGCCGGAACAGCCCGCCTGACCAGGAGTTTCCCTGATGTTTACGGCAGATCGCAGACAATCCGCGGGGCAGCGTCTACGGCATTGTCAGTGCCGTGGTGTGCAATGGATCTCGTGCCCGCACTGCAAGAACCGCTCAAGAAGGTGCTCGGCCCCGCCACCGCGAAGGTGATGGCCGAGCACCTCGGCCTGCACACCGTCGGCGACCTGCTGCACCACTACCCCCGCAGATACGAGGAGCGCGGCCAGCTCACCCACCTCGCCGACCTCCCCATGGACGAGCACGTGACGGTGGTCGCCCAGGTCGCCGACGCCCGCCTGCACTCCTTCGCCTCCGCCAAGGCCCCGCGCGGCAAGGGGCAGCGCCTGGAGGTCACGATCACGGACGGCAGCGGCCGCCTCCAGCTGGTCTTCTTCGGAAACGGCGTGCACAAGCCCCACAAGGAGCTGCTGCCGGGCACGCGCGCGATGTTCGCGGGCAAGGTCTCCGTCTTCAACCGCCGCCTCCAACTGGCCCATCCGGCCTACGAGTTGCTGCGGGGGGACAGTGAGGAGGCGGTCGAGACCTGGGCCGGCGCGCTGATCCCCATCTATCCGGCGACCGCCAAGCTGGAGTCCTGGAAGATCGGCAAGGCGGTCCAGACGGTCCTGCCCAGCGCCCAGGAGGCCCTCGACCCGCTCCCGGACTCCCTGCGCGCCGGCCGCGGCCTGCTGCCCCTCCCCGAGGCCCTGCTCAAGATCCACCGCCCGCACACCAAGGCCGACGTCGCCGCCGCCCGCGACCGTCTGAAGTGGGACGAGGCCTTCGTCCTCCAGGTCGCCCTCGCCCGCCGCCGGCACGCCGACACCCAGCTCCCGGCCGTACCCCGCGCCCCCCAGCCGGACGGCCTGCTCACGGCCTTCGACGACCGCCTGCCCTTCACCCTCACCGAGGGCCAGCGGAAGGTGTCCCGGGAGATCTTCGACGACCTCGCCACCGCCCACCCGATGCACCGCCTCCTGCAGGGCGAGGTCGGCTCGGGCAAGACCATGGTGGCCCTGCGCGCCATGCTCGCCGTGGTGGACGCGGGCGGTCAGGCCGCGATGCTCGCGCCCACGGAAGTCCTCGCCCAGCAGCACCACCGCTCGGTCACCGAGATGATGGGCGAGCTGGCCGAGGGCGGCATGCTGGGCGGCGCCGAGCACGCCACCAAGGTGGTGCTGCTCACCGGCTCCATGGGCATGGCGGCCCGCCGTCAGGCCCTGCTCGACCTGGCCACCGGCGAGGCCGGCATCGTCATCGGCACCCACGCCCTGATCGAGGACAAGGTCCAGTTCCACGACCTCGGCCTGGTGGTGGTGGACGAACAGCACCGCTTCGGCGTGGAGCAGCGCGACGCCCTGCGCGGCAAGGGCAAGCAGCCCCCGCACCTCCTCGTCATGACGGCGACGCCGATCCCGCGCACGGTCGCCATGACGGTCTTCGGCGACCTGGAGACCTCGGTCCTCGACCAGCTCCCGGCCGGCCGCTCACCCATCGCCAGCCATGTCGTCCCGGCCGCCGACAAGCCCCACTTCCTGTCCCGCGCCTGGGAAAGGGTGCGCGAGGAGGTGGCCGGCGGCCACCAGGCGTACGTGGTCTGCCCCCGCATCGGTGACGAGGAGGACGACCCCAAGAAGGCCGACAAGAAGAAGTCCCCCGAGGACGAGGCGGAGAAGCGCCCGCCGCTGGCCGTCCTCGACATGGCCGAACAGCTGGGCCGCGGCCCTCTGAAGGGCCTGAAGGTGGAGGTCCTGCACGGCCGGATGCACCCGGACGACAAGGACGCCGTCATGCGCCGCTTCGCGGCCGGCGAGACGGACGTCCTGGTCGCCACGACCGTCATCGAGGTCGGCGTCAACGTCCCCAACGCCACGGCCATGGTCATCATGGACGCGGACCGCTTCGGCGTCTCCCAGCTCCACCAGCTGCGCGGCCGGGTCGGCCGTGGCTCCGCCCCCGGCCTGTGCCTCCTGGTCACCGAGATGCCCGAGGCCGGCGCGGCCCGCCAGCGCCTGAACGCGGTCGCCTCCACCCTCGACGGCTTCGAACTCTCCCGCATCGACCTCGAACAGCGCCGCGAGGGCGATGTCCTCGGGCAGGCCCAGTCCGGCGCCCGCTCCAGCCTCCGGGTTCTCGCGGTCATCGAGGACGAGGAGGTCATCGCGGAAGCGAGACAGGAGGCGGCGGCGCTCGTGGCGGC
Organism: Streptomyces sp. NPDC038200; assembly: GCF_055600785.1. Lineage (NCBI taxonomy): Bacteria > Bacillati > Actinomycetota > Actinomycetes > Kitasatosporales > Streptomycetaceae > Streptomyces > Streptomyces sp. NPDC038200. Next base: position 192,576 of record NZ_JBVJYH010000008.1, on the reverse strand, counting down.
GGATCCCGAACTGGAGCGGCTGCCGGGTCTCCGGACGGCTCTGGACGCCCTCCTGGACGACGAGAGGGAGCGGTACCTGGAAAAGGGCTGAGGCCCGGCACCCCGGCCGGAGCGCGGACCGTACTCCGTATGCGGCTACCGCCGTGCGGGCGGGACCAGCCACAATGAACATGGAAGTCGCCCATGGAGAAGGACCACACATGACCCGCGTGATCGCCGGCCGGGCCGGCGGACGGCGCCTCTCGGTACCTCCCGGCACCGGAACCCGCCCCACCTCCGACCGCGCACGCGAAGGGCTCTTCTCCACCTGGCAGTCCCTGTTGGGCGGCCCTCTGGACGGCGAGCGGGTCCTCGACCTCTACGCCGGCTCCGGCGCCGTGGGCCTGGAGGCGCTCTCCCGGGGCGCGAGCCACACCCTCCTCGTCGAGGCCGACGCCCGCGCGGCGAGGATCGTCCGCGAGAACGTGAAGAACCTGGGCCTCCCGGGCGCCGAGGTCAGAGCGGGCAAAGCGGAACAGATCATCAGGACGCCCGCCCCGGAGGAGCCGTACGACCTGGTCTTCCTCGACCCTCCGTACGCCGTCACCGACGACGATCTTCGCGAGATTCTCCTCACACTCCGCTCGGAACGCTGGCTCGCCGAGGAAGCCCTCGTCACCGTGGAGCGCAGCACCAGAGGCGGCGAATTCCACTGGCCGGACGGTTTCGAGGCGATCCGGTCCCGTCGTTACGGCGAGGGAACGTTTTGGTACGGTCGCGCCGCCTCTACGTGCGAAGACGCACGATGACCGGACCGGAGAGCGAGGGATCACAAGTGCGCCGCGCCGTCTGTCCCGGGTCGTTCGACCCGATCACCAACGGACACCTCGACATCATTGCCCGAGCCTCCCGTCTCTACGACGAGGTCTATGTCGCGGTGATGATCAACAAGTCCAAGAAGGGCCTGTTCGAGATCGAGGAACGGATCGAGCTGATCCGCGAGGTCACCTCCGACTACGCCAACGTCCGCGTGGAGGCGTTCCACGGCCTCCTCGTCGACTTCTGCAAGCAGCGCGACATCCCCGCCATCGTCAAGGGCCTGCGCGCGGTCAGCGACTTCGACTACGAACTCCAGATGGCCCAGATGAACATCGGCCTCACCGGCGTCGAAACGCTGTTCGTGCCCACCAACCCCACCTACAGCTTCCTCTCCTCCTCCCTCGTCAAGGAGGTCGCGGCCTGGGGCGGCGACGTCTCCCACCTGGTGCCCGCCCAGGTCCTGGAGGTCCTGAACGAGCGCCTGCGCAAGGACTGATGGGGCTACAGTCGTCCCGTCCGTCTCCAACCCGGCTGTAGAGAGTGGCGAGCACAGGTGGACGTGCAGAAGAAGCTCGACGAGATCGTCTCCACGGTCTCCGGCGCCCGGGGCATGCCCATGTCGGCGTCGTGCGTGGTCAACCGCGCCGAACTGCTCGCGATGCTCGAAGAGGTGCGGCAGGCGCTGCCCGGCTCCCTGGCTCAGGCGCAGGAGCTGATCGGCGACCGTGAGCAGATGGTCGAGCAGGCACGGCAGGAGGCCGAGCGGATCATCGGCGACGCGCACGCCGAGCGCGGCTCGCTGATCTCCGACACCGAGATCGCCCGCCGTTCCCAGGCCGAGGCCGACCGGATCCTCGCCGAGTCCCGCAAGGAGGCCGAGGAGATCCGCGCCGAGGCCGACGACTACGTCGACTCCAAGCTCGCCAACTTCGAGGTCGTCCTCACCAAGACGCTCGGCTCGGTCGGCCGGGGGCGCGAGAAGCTCCTCGGCACCGGCCCCGGCCTGGACGAGAACGGCTACGAGGACGAGGACGCCCCCGAGCGCAGCCAGGACCCGGAGACCCTGCGCCACAACGCCGACGCCTACGTCGACGCCAAGCTGGGCGCCTTCGAGGCGGTCCTCGCCAAGACCCTGGAGGCCGTCGGCCGCGGCCGGCAGAAGCTGCACGGCCGGATCGCCACCGACGACCTGGGCGCGCTCGCCGACGACACCACGACCTTCCAGCACTCCAGCGACGCCGACTACCTCGCCGATCTCGCGGCCCTCGCGGACAGCGACCGCGCGGCCCGGCGGCAGCAGGAACCGGTGCAGCCGCCTCAGCCGGCCGCCCCGCCGCCCCAGCCGTCGTACGAGCCGCAGCCGTCCTACGGCTATCAGCAGGAGCCCGACCCCTACGCGGGCTTCCCGCAGCAGCCGGACTACGCGCAGCAGCCGGACCCGTACGGCTACCAGCAGGCCGACCCCTACGCCTACCAGGGCTCGTACGACCCTCAGCAGGCGGCCTACGATCCCCAGCAGTCCCACGAGCCCCAGCAGTCCCACCAGCCGCCGCAGCCCCAGCATCAGCCGGGCTACGCCCTGGACGAGACGAGCCTCTTCGACACGAGCATGATCAGTGCGGAGCAGCTGAGGGCGTACGAGCAGGGCCGGGGACTGTAGCCGCGCACCGGATTGGGCGCTGAGCGAAAGGTCCAGTATCCTGGCTCTTCGGTCGCGCGTATGCCCGCGATCACCGCTGCCTGGAACACCTGCGGGCGGCGTCCCTTCGAGTACGTAGATCGAAAGCAGGAATGGCTCCCAACGCCCGCCTCGACCACCGCAACCCCCTCGTGATCGATACGCACGAGTTGGGTCGGCGTCCTGGTGCGCTGAAGCGCCTGACCCGCGAGATCGACGCTCCCCGGGATCTCGGCATCCCGGGAGTCATCGGAGTGCCGGAAGGTGCCCCGCTGGAGCTCGAACTCCGTCTTGAGTCGGTCATGGAAGGGGTGCTTGTCACAGGCACCGCCCGTGCGGCGACCGAGGGGGAGTGCGTAAGGTGTCTGGAGCCGGTCGGGCTGGAGCTCGAAGCGGACTTCCAGGAGATGTTCTCGTACCATGACGCCGATGACCGGGGCCGCGTGATCGCGGAACCGGGCGACGACGCCGAGGACGACGAGGACAGGCTCTTTGTCGAGGACGGTCTGATCGACCTCGAACCCGTGCTGCGCGATGCGGTGGTGCTCGCACTGCCGATGCAGCCGGTGTGCCAGGACGACTGCCCGGGCCTGTGCTCCGAGTGCGGAGCCCGGCTCGCGGACGACCCGGACCACCATCACGATGCCGTCGACATCCGTTGGGCGGCTTTGCAGGGACTCGCCGGTTCACTCGAAGACGGCGAGAAGGACGAGATGAGCGGCGCCGAAGCGGGCGTCGACGAGAAGCAGGAGAAGTAGCCGTGGCTGTTCCGAAGCGGAAGATGTCGCGCAGCAACACGCGCCACCGCCGGTCGCAGTGGAAGGCTGCGGTCCCCACCCTGGTTGCGTGCGAGCGCTGCCACGAGCCCAAGCAGCAGCACATCGCGTGCCCGTCTTGCGGCACCTACAACAAGCGCCAGGTCCTCGAAGTCTGAGCGGCTGGTGAGAGGCACCGTGTCCACGCCAAAGAAGAATTCAGCGGACAACACGGCCTCGTCCCACACGCTTCTGGAAGGGCGGCTCGGCTACCACGTCGAGTCCGCCCTTCTGGTGCGAGCGCTGACCCACCGTTCCTACGCGTACGAGAACGGCGGTCTGCCGACGAACGAGCGTCTGGAGTTCCTCGGGGACTCCGTGCTCGGCCTCGTCGTCACGGACACGCTGTATCGCACCCACCCCGACCTGCCCGAAGGCCAGCTGGCCAAGTTGCGGGCCGCGGTGGTCAACTCGCGTGCGCTGGCGGAGGTCGGTCGCGGCCTCGACCTCGGCGCCTTCATCCGGCTCGGCCGGGGTGAAGAGGGCACGGGCGGCCGGGACAAGGCGTCCATCCTCGCCGACACCCTTGAAGCGGTGATCGGCGCGGTCTATCTCGACCAGGGCCTCGACGCGGCCTCCGAACTGGTGCACCGCCTGTTCGACCCGCTGATCGAGAAGTCCTCCAATCTCGGCGCCGGCCTGGACTGGAAGACATCCCTGCAGGAGCTGACCGCGATCGAGGGACTCGGCGTGCCCGAGTACCTGGTCACGGAGACCGGCCCCGACCACGAGAAGACCTTCACTGCTGCCGCCCGCGTCGGAGGCGTCTCGTACGGCACCGGCACCGGCCGCAGCAAGAAGGAGGCGGAGCAGCAGGCCGCCGAGTCCGCCTGGCGGTCCATCCGGGCCGCGGCGGACGAGCGCGCCAAGGCGGCCAGGGAGACCGCCGCCAAGGACGGCGACCCGTCGTCCGCCACCGCCTGAGCAAGCAGCACGCGAGCGCCCGCCCGGCCGTCCACGCCGGCGCGGGCGCTCGGCTCATCCACCGGTCCGTACGGTTCTGACAGGGGTCCCGATGCCCGAGTTGCCCGAGGTCGAGGTCGTACGGCGTGGCCTGGAGCGCTGGGTCGCCCACCGGACCGTCGCCGAGACCGACGTGCTGCACCCGCGTGCCGTACGCCGGCATGTCGCCGGGCCCGACGACTTCGCGCACCGGCTCAAGGGCCACCACATCGGCACGCCCCGCCGACGCGGCAAGTACCTGTGGCTGCCGCTGGAGGAGACGAACCAGTCCGTCCTCGCCCACCTCGGCATGAGCGGCCAGCTGCTGGTCCAGCCGCACGACGCGCCGGACGAGAAGCACCTGCGCATCCGGGTCCGCTTCGCCGACGCGCTCGGCACCGAACTCCGCTTCGTCGACCAGCGCACCTTCGGCGGGCTGTCGCTGCACGACAACACCCCCGACGGCCTGCCCGACGTCATCGCGCACATCGCCCGCGACCCGCTGGACCCGCTCTTCGACGACGAGGCCTTCCACCAGGCGCTGCGCCGCAAGCGGACCACCGTCAAACGCGCCCTGCTCGACCAGTCGCTGATCAGCGGGGTCGGCAACATCTACGCCGACGAAGCCCTGTGGCGCGCCCGCATCCACTACGAGCGGCCGACGGCGAACCTCACCCGCCCGGTCACGGCGGATCTCCTCGGCCATGTCCGGGACGTCATGAACGCGGCCCTCGCCGTCGGCGGCACCAGCTTCGACAGCCTGTACGTCAACGTCAACGGCGAGTCGGGCTACTTCGACCGCTCCCTGGACGCCTACGGCCGTGAGGGCGAGCCCTGCCGCCGCTGCGGCACCCCGATCCGCCGCCGCCCCTGGATGAACCGGTCCAGCTACTTCTGCCCGAAGTGTCAGAGGGCGCCGCGCGTCTCGTCGTAACGCGCGCGGGCCACGAGGACGTCGTCCATCGCCCCCTCCACACAGTGGATGAGAGCCAGCAGCCGCTCGGCGACCTGGCGGCCCAGCGGGGTCAGTTCGTAGTCCACGCGGGGCGGATTCGTGGGCTGCGCCTCGCGGTGCACCAGACCGTCACGCTCCAGCGCGTGCAGCGTCTGGGACAGCATTTTCTCGCTCACCCCGTCGACCCGCCGACGCAGCTCGTTGAAGCGCAGCGACCCCTCGCACAGCGCGCCGAGCGTCAGCCCGCCCCAGCGGCCCGTGACGTGCTCCAGCGTGTCGCGTGAGGGGCAGGCCTTGGCGAAGACGTTGTACGCGAGGTCGTCCTGGTCCTGGGTGGTGGCGCTCATATCCGCAAGGGTACGCCCGCACAGCGCTTACCACTAGCTTGCACTAACTTCTGGTTAGTGCTTTCCTGTGGTTACTGCTTTTGCGTTGCGGTTCCCAGTCGAGCCGCCGCTTTCCGCTGCCGTTTCGAGGAGCCCGAATGACCACGCCCGTCGTTTCCATCGCCTACCACTCCGGCTTCGGCCACACCGCCGTCCTCGCCGAGGCCGTCCGTACCGGAGCCGTCGAGGCGGGTGCCGAGGTGCACCTGATCAAGGTCGACGAGATCACCGAGGAGCAGTGGGCGACGCTGGACCGCTCCGACGCGATCGTCTTCGGCTCGCCCACCTACATGGGCACCGCCTCCGGCGCCTTCCACGTCTTCGCCGAGGCGACCTCCAAGCGCTGGTTCGGCCAGGACTGGAAGGACAAGCTGGCCGCCGGCTTCACCAACTCCGCCTCCAAGAGCGGTGACAAGCTGCACACCCTGCAGTTCTTCCAGACGCTCGCCGCCCAGCACGGCATGCACTGGGTCAACCTCGGCCTGCTCCCCGGCTGGAACAGCAGCACCGCCTCCGAGAACGACCTCAACCGCCTCGGCTTCTTCGCCGGCGCCGCCGCCCAGTCCAACAACGACCAGGGCCCCGAGGGCGTGCACAAGGCCGACATAGCCACCGCCGAGCACCTGGGCCGCCGGGTGACGGAGACGGCGAAGGTCTTCGCGCGCGGGCGCGTCGCCGCCTGAGGTCGCGTCCGTACCCGGAGAAGCGAGGACCCGCGGGCTTCTCAGTACCCGAAGTCCTGCGTCCACCAAGGCCCGCCCGGGCCGAAGTGGACGCCGACGCCCAGGGTCTTGAAGTCGGGGTTCAGGATGTTGGCGCGGTGGCCGGGGCTGTTCATCCAGGCCGCCATCACGGCCGCCGCGTCGGCCTGGCCGCGGGCTATGTTCTCGCCGCCGAGTTCGGTTATGCCGGCCTTCGCGGCCCGGTCCCACGGGGACGTGCCGTCCGGGTCGGTGTGATCGAAGAAGTCCCGCGCGGCCATGTCGTCGCTGTACGCCTCGGCCAGCCCGGTCAGCGCGGAGTTCGCCGCCAGCGGGCTGTAGCCGGCCTTCGCCCGCTCCTCGTTGACGAGCTTCAGCACCTCGGCCTCGGCGGCGACCTCCTTCGGCACCGTCACCGGCGCGGCGGACGACGCCGACGCCGACGCCGGCGCCTTGGTGGCCGTACGGGACGGCGTGGGCGTGCGGGACGGCGTGGCCGTTCGGGTCGGGGTGGCCGTACGGGACGGAGTGGCCGTACGGGACGGGCTGGCCGTGCGTGACGGCGTGGGTGTGCTGGACGGCGTGGGTGTGCGGGACGGGGTGGCCGTACGGGACGGGCTGGGCGTGTGCGAAGGCGTGGCCGTACGCGAGGGTGTGGCCGTACGGGACGGGGTGGCCGTTCGGGTCGGCGTGGCCGTACGCGAGGGTGTGGCCGTACGGGACGGGGTGGCCGTACGCGACGGGGTGGCCTTCGGCTCGGCCGGGATGGCGGGAGTCGACGGCGTGGGCCGCGTCCTCGACGTCGGCTTCTCGGTGGCCGTCTTCGACGGGGCCGGCGCGGAGGATGCCGACCTGGAGGCGGACGGGGACACCGAGGCGGAGGCGGAGGCGGAGGCGGACGCGGAGGCGGACGCGGAGGCCGACCGGCTCGGGGCGCCGGCGTGGCCGCCGCCGCTGGTCCCGCTCGTGGGGCTGCCGAGATGACCGGCACCGCTGTCGGCGCTGCCCGAGGTGCCGCCCTGCGGGCTCGCCGTGTTGCCGGGTGAGGCCGAGGTCTGCGCCCGGCCCTCGCCGGTGGCGTGCGCACCACCGCCGAGCTGGTAGTTCTGCAGGCCCGGGACGACACCCGTGGCCACCGCGACCGTGCCGAGCGCGACAGCCGCCGACACTCCGAGCAGAGCAGCGCGCACCGGTGGCCGTACGGCCTTGGCCCGCGGCCGGCGACCGCCCGAAGGCCCGTCCCCGGGGGTGAAACCGCCACCCATGGATCCGCCACCCATGGATCCACCGTCCGTCGGACCGGAGCCGGAGCCGGGTGTGGCGGGCGTCCGGCCCTCGTCCGTCGAGAAGAGATAGGCCTGGGCCTTCGCGGTGGCCTCGGCGTAGGCCTCCGGGTTCAGGTAGGGCGCGATGCCCATGGGTATCGGCCGTTCCCCCGCCGACGACTGCCGGGCTCGGTCACTCCCGGCGGCGGAGCGCTGAGTACGGGTGACCCCTGTGGCGCGGCCCGTGGCGGCGCGGCCGGCGGCGAAGCGTCGGTGGCGTCCCATGTCCTGGCCCTCTTCCTCGTGCTCGCGGTCGACCCGTGTCCGCGCGGCGAGTGACTCGTCGGCGAGTGACTCCCTCTGGCCAACCCGGCTCACTCGATCAAGTGAGTTTCAATTGCAATCCTTTGCGCTCGGACGGTACCTGATGCCGTCGGGGGGACGACGTGTCCCGCGCAACACCGGCCGGTTAGGTTGCACCCATGAGTGAGGACGTACGACTGGTCGCCTGGGTGCGTGGACGCGTGCAGGGCGTGGGTTTTCGCTGGTTCACGCGTGCCAAGGCGCTGGAGATCGGCGGGCTGAGTGGTTTTGCTCTCAATCTGGCCGACGGCCGGGTCCAGGTGGTCGCGGAGGGGGCCCGGGAGGGGTGCGAGGGGCTGCTCGACTGGCTCCAGGGCAGCGACACGCCCGGACGCGTGGACGGAGTCACCGAGATCTGGGACACACCGCGCGGCGGCTATGACGGCTTCGCCATCCGCTGAGTCGGCGCGGCCGGGCGGTGCGGCCGGAACGCCGAAAGCTGCCGGGGGCATGTGCGCGGAGTGGAAACGCCCTGGTGGTTGCGAAGAAGGGCGTGGCATGGCAGGCTCCGCTGGTACTGCTGGTCGCCACGCCCTGAGGGTCCGGAGGAGTCGCAGCGCCGCCGTTTTTCCGGCCGCGTGCCCCGGTCTGCCCGCCAATACAGGGCGTGATCGTGTTGACCGTCAAACTTTTTGGTGAGACGCTGAAAGCCCCGCGCACCTTAGCTGTTTGGCATGGAGCAACAGCAGAGCAACACTCGGATGTGCCAAGCACCGCGGGTGCGAATCCCTCACGACCCACACCGCATCGGTCGGTCACTCAGTGTGGAGGACCAAGCATCATGGCAAAGGCGCTTCTCGGTTACGTCGGCGGCTCCGACCCTCGACTCCTCGCCGAGATGCGACGGCTGCAGCAGCGAGTCCAGGACCTGGAGTCCGAGCTGGTCAGGATCCAGGCGGAGAACCAAGCGCTGTCGGCTGCCGCCTCTCAGGACAGGATCATGGAGAGCATCGACGCACACCAGGCGGAGCCTGCGCTCACCTGATCACTGCATCGCTCCACAACAGCAGTCGCTGTGATCGGGCTGCCGTAATCAACCGCTCAGTTGATCCGACGGCTGAGACCCAGTCGTCATAGAGTTGCAAGGGACGCTTCGGCGTCCCTTCGTTCTTTCCCCCGCGCATCCTTTCAGCCTCTTCAACATCTGGTGTGCCCTGCATGGTCACTGGCGAAACCGCGCGGTTGCGAGGGTTCATGGAGTGAGATAGCGGCGGCGGGTAGAGTCCGGCGGCGTGCACCTCAAGGCCCTGACCCTTCGCGGGTTCAAGTCGTTCGCCTCGGCGACCACGCTCCGGTTCGAACCGGGCATCACGTGTGTCGTCGGACCGAACGGCTCGGGCAAGTCCAATGTCGTGGACGCGCTCAGCTGGGTCATGGGCGAGCAGGGCGCCAAGTCGCTGCGCGGCGGCAAGATGGAGGACGTCATCTTCGCCGGCACCACCGGCCGCCCGCCGCTGGGCCGCGCGGAGGTGTCCCTGACCATCGACAACTCCGACGGGGCGCTGCCCATCGAGTACGCCGAGGTCACCATCACGCGGATCATGTTCCGCAACGGCGGCAGCGAGTACCAGATCAACGGTGACACCTGCCGTCTCCTGGACATCCAGGAACTCCTCTCCGACTCCGGCATCGGCCGCGAGATGCACGTCATCGTCGGCCAGGGCCAGCTCGACTCCGTCCTGCACGCCGACCCCATGGGCCGCCGCGCCTTCATCGAGGAGGCGGCCGGCGTCCTCAAGCACCGCAAGCGCAAGGAGAAGGCGCTCCGCAAGCTGGACGCGATGCAGGCGAACCTCGCGCGCGTGCAGGACCTCACCGACGAACTGCGCCGCCAGCTCAAGCCCCTCGGCCGGCAGGCGGCGGTGGCGCGCCGGGCCGCCGTCATCCAGGCCGACCTGCGCGATGCCCGGCTGCGGCTCCTCGCGGACGACCTCGTTCGCCTGCGCGAAGCCCTGCGGGCCGAGGTGGCCGACGAGGCGGCCCTGAAGGAACGCAAGGAGACCGCCGAGCAGGAGCTGAAGAAGGCGCTCCACCGCGAGGGCCTGCTGGAGGACGAGGTACGCCGGCTCACCCCTCGTCTCCAGCGCGCCCAGCAGACCTGGTACGAGCTGTCCCAGCTGGCCGAGCGCGTGCGCGGCACCGTCTCGCTGGCCGACGCCCGGGTCAAGAGCGCCACCTCCGCGCCCCCCGAGGAGCGGCGCGGCCGGGACCCCGAGGACCTGGAACGGGAGGCCGCCCGCATCCGTGAACAGGAGGCCGAGCTGGAGGCCGCTCTGGAGGCGGCCCAGCGAGCCCTGGACGACACCGTCGCCCACCGCGCCGAACTGGAACGCGAGCTGGCCGTGGAGGAGCGCCGGCTGAGGGACGTCGCCCGGGCCATCGCCGACCGCCGCGAGGGTCTGGCCCGGCTGTCCGGGCAGGTCAACGCGGCCCGCTCGCGCGCCGCCTCCGCGCAGGCCGAGATCGACCGGCTGGCCACGGCCCGCGACGAGGCACAGGAACGCGCGGTGCGCGCCCAGGAGGAGTACGAGGCCCTCCAGGCCGAGGTCGACGGCCTCGACGCCGGCGACGCCGACCTGGCCGAACAGCACGAGACGGCCAAGCGGCGGCTCGCCGAGGCCGAGGCCGCGCTGAGCGCGGCCCGCGAGACGGCGACCGCGGCCGAACGCCGGCGCGCCGCGACCCAGGCCCGCCACGAGGCGCTGGCGCTGGGCCTCAGGCGCAAGGACGGCACCGGCATACTGCTCGGTGCCCGCGACCGGCTCACCGGCATCCTCGGCCCCGCCGCCGAGCTGCTCACGATCACCCCGGGCCACGAGGTGGCGCTGGCCGCCGCGTTCGGCGCGGCGGCGGACGCGATCGCCGTGACGACCCCCGCGGCGGCGGCCGAGGCGATCAAACTGCTCCGCAAACAGGACGGAGGCAGGGCAGCCCTGCTCCTGACGGGACCCCCCGACACCGCAGACGCCGCGCCCCCCAGGGGCGCGGGGAACGGCGCGCCCAGCCCCCACGCACCCGCACCCGATACCGCAGACGCCGCCCTCGGAAGTGGCCCGAAGCACCACGCACCCGCACCCGACAACACCGCGGCCCCCCTTCCCCCCGCCACCCTCCTTCCCCCCGCCACCCCCCTTCCCCCCGCCGCCCCCCTCTTCGCCGCCGACCTCCTCCGCGGCCCCGCCGAACTCATGCCCGCCGTGCGTCGGCTGCTGGCCGGAATCGTCGTCGTGGACACCCTGGAGGACGCCGAGGCCCTGGTCTACGCCCACCCGGCCCTCACCGCCGTGACCGCCGAGGGCGATCTCCTCGGCGCCCACTTCGCGCACGGCGGCTCGGCCGGGGCGCCCAGTCTGCTGGAGGTCCAGGCCTCCGTGGACGAGGCCGCCGCCGAGCTGGCCGAGCTGGCGGTCCGCTGCGCGGAGCTGGCCGAGGCGCAGCACGCGGCGGCCGAGCACCGCGGCCGGGCGACGGCCCTCGTGGAGGAGCTGGGGGAGCGGCGACGGGCCGCCGACCGGGAGAAGTCGGCCGTGGCCCAGCAGCTCGGGCGGCTCGCCGGGCAGGCGCGGGGTGCGGCCGGGGAGGCCGAGCGGTCGGCCGCGGCGGCGGCACGTGCGCAGGAGGCGCTGGACAAGGCCGTGGAAGAGGCCGAAGAACTGGCCGAGCGGCTGGCCGTGGCCGAGGAGATGCCGGTGGAGGAGGAGCCGGACACCTCGGTGCGGGACCGGCTCGTCGCCGACGGCGCCAACGCCCGGCAGACCGAGATGGAGGCCCGCCTCCAGGTCCGTACGCACGAGGAGCGGGTCAAGGGGCTCGCCGGCCGGGCCGACTCGCTGGACCGGGCGGCCCGCGCCGAACGCGAGGCACGCGCGCGTGCCGAGCAGCGCCGGGCCCGGCTGCGGCACGAGGCGGCCGTGGCCGAGGCCGTCGCCTCCGGCGCCCGGCAGCTGCTCGCGCACGTCGAGGTGTCGCTGACCCGGGCCGAGCAGGAGCGCTCCGCCGCCGAGACCGCCAAGGCCCGGGGCGAGCAGGAGCTGGCCGCCGCCCGCACGGCCGGCCGTGAACTGAAGTCCGAACTCGACAAGTTGACGGATTCGGTTCACCGCGGCGAGGTACTCGGCGCCGAGAAGCGGCTGCGCATCGAGCAGCTGGAGACCAGGGCGCTGGAGGAGCTGGGTGTCGAACCGGAGGGGCTGGTGGCGGAGTACGGTCCGCGTCAGCTCGTGCCGCCCTCGCCCCCCGCCGACGGGGAGCGGCTGCCGGAGGACCCGGAGCATCCGCGGAACCAGCCCCGCCCCTTCGTACGCGCCGAACAGGAGAAACGGCTCAAGGCCGCCGAGCGGGCGTACCAGCAGCTGGGCAAGGTCAACCCGCTGGCGCTGGAGGAGTTCGCGGCGCTGGAGGAGCGGCACAAGTTCCTCAGCGAGCAGCTGGAGGACCTGAAGAAGACCCGCGCCGACCTGCTTCAGGTGGTGAAGGAGGTCGACGAGCGTGTCGAGCAGGTGTTCACCGAGGCGTACCGGGACACCGCGCGGGAGTTCGAGGGTGTCTTCAGCCGGCTGTTCCCGGGCGGCGAGGGCCGTCTGGTGCTGACCGATCCCGACAACATGCTCGCCACGGGTGTGGACGTCGAGGCGCGGCCGCCGGGCAAGAAGGTCAAGCGGCTCTCCCTGCTCTCCGGCGGCGAGCGTTCGCTGACGGCCGTCGCGCTGCTGGTGTCGATCTTCAAGGCCCGGCCGAGTCCGTTCTATGTCATGGACGAGGTCGAGGCCGCACTGGACGACACCAACCTCCAGCGGCTCATCCGGATCATGCAGGAGCTGCAGGAGGCCTCGCAGCTGATCGTGATCACGCACCAGAAACGCACGATGGAGGTCGCGGACGCGCTCTACGGCGTGTCCATGCAGGGCGACGGCGTGTCCAAAGTCATCTCGCAGCGGCTGCGCTAGCCCCTCTCAAGATCCATTAGAAGATCACCTCCTCTGTGTTCAAGAACTGAACACGGAGCCACCGGGCATATCTCAAAACTCACAGCCGTTGAAGTATTGACTTCGAAACTTGAAGGCATAGTCTCTGCAACGTTGCTTTTACCTTCAGGTGTAAGCGGCGTGTACGTATGCGCCACTGGAAGCCTGGAAGGGCTCGCCCCCCCACCCGGCAGCGTTGCCGTGGCCCGAGGAGTTACACGTGACCAGCACAGCGCAGGCACCTCAGTCAGGAGCCAGGACGGCTCATCCCGAGCATCTCGGGCACGTCATCTTCATCGCTGCGGCTGCCGCCATGGGCGGCTTCCTCTTCGGTTACGACAGCTCCGTGATCAACGGCGCGGTCGAGGCCATCCGCGGCCGTTACGACATCGGCTCCGCCGCCCTCGCGCAGGTCATCGCGATCGCCCTGATCGGCTGTGCCATCGGCGCCGCCACCGCGGGCCGCATAGCCGACCGGATCGGCCGTATCCGCTGCATGCAGATCGCCGCCGTCCTCTTCACCATCAGCGCCGTTGGTTCCGCGCTGCCCTTCGCGCTGTGGGACCTCGCGTTCTGGCGCATCGTCGGCGGCTTCGCCATCGGTATGGCCTCCGTCATCGGCCCCGCCTACATCGCCGAGGTCGCCCCGCCCGCCTACCGCGGCCGGCTCGGCTCCTTCCAGCAGGCCGCGATCGTCGTCGGCATCGCCATCTCCCAGCTGGTCAACTGGGGTCTGCTCAACGCCGCCGGCGGCGACCAGCGCGGCAAGCTGATGGGCCTGGAGGCCTGGCAGGTCATGCTGGGCGTGATGGTCGTCCCGGCCGTCCTCTACGGCCTGCTGTCCTTCGCGATCCCCGAGTCCCCCCGCTTCCTGCTCTCCGTCGGCAAGCGCGAGCGCGCCAAGGAGATCCTCGCCGAGGTCGAGGGCACGGGCATCGACCTGGACGCCCGCGTCGCCGAGATCGAGCACGCGATGAAGAGCGAGGACAAGTCCTCCTTCAAGGACCTGCTCGGTGGCGGCTTCTTCTTCAAGCCGATCGTCTGGATCGGTATCGGCCTGTCGGTCTTCCAGCAGTTCGTCGGCATCAACGTCGCGTTCTACTACTCCTCGACGCTGTGGCAGTCGGTGGGTGTCGACCCGACGGACTCGTTCTTCTACTCCTTCACGACGTCGATCATCAACATCGTCGGCACCGTCATCGCGATGATCTTCGTGGACCGCATCGGCCGCAGGCCGCTCGCGCTCATCGGTTCCGTCGGCATGGCCGTCGGCCTCGCGCTGGAGGCCTGGGCGTTCAGCTACGACCTGGTCGACGGCAAGCTGCCGAGCACCCAGGGCTGGGTCGCCCTGATCGCCGCCCACGTGTTCGTCCTCTTCTTCGCCCTGTCCTGGGGCGTGGTCGTCTGGGTCATGCTCGGCGAGATGTTCCCGAACAAGATCCGTGCCGCCGCCCTGGGCGTGGCCGCCGCCGCGCAGTGGCTCGCCAACTGGGCCATCACCGCGAGCTTCCCGTCGCTGGCCGACTGGAACCTCTCCGGCACCTACGTGATCTACACGGTCTTCGCCGCGCTCTCCATCCCGTTCGTCCTGAAGTTCGTCAAGGAGACGAAGGGCAAGTCCCTGGAAGAGATGGGCTGACCTTCGGCGAAAGCCCCCCGAACTCGGGGAGAAGGGCCAAGTCCCCGCTGCCCCTCTCCTCGTACCCTCCGCCGCCCCCGGCCCGGCCACTGCCCGGACCGGGGGCGGCGGTGCCGTACGTACCGCAGGGCCGCCGGCACCGCGAGGGGCCCTTCGTTCAGCCCTCCAGTGCCGGTACCACGCGTTCCGCGAACAGGTGGAGGCTGCGCCATCCCTCCTCCAGGGGCATTCCGCCCGCCAGCGGGTGCAGCACCAGGCTCTCCAGGCCCTGCGCCACGCACTGCTCGGGAGTGAGGATCCGGTACACGCCCTCGGCGCGCAGCTCGTCGACGGTCGTGGCGGCCGACTTCACCGCCGAGCGGATCTGCCCGGACTGCCAGGAGGCGTACGTCCGTGCCTCGTGCAGGAAGTGGGCGCCGTGCTCGGCCCACGCCCGGTCCGGGTCCTCGGCGAGGTGGAGGAGCGGGGTCTCGGCAGCCGGCATCATCGTCCAGCCCTCGGTGCCGTACTCGGTGAGCCTCTCCTTGTAGTACGCCTCCAGCTCCGGCAGATGCGCGCTGGGGAAGAAGGGCAGGCCGAGCCGGGCGGCCCGGCGGGCGGCGGCCTTCGAGGAGCCGCCGACCAGCAGCAGGGGGTGCGGATCGGTGTACGGCCGCGGGGTGAGCCGCACCCTGCGGCCCCGGTACGCGAACTCCTCGCCGGTCCACGCCTTCAGCAGGGTCTCCAGCAGCTCGTCCTGGAGCCGGCCCCGCCGCTTCCAGTCGACGCCGAACAGGGCGTACTCCTCCGGCCGGTACCCGATCCCGGCCACGGTCACCAGCCGTCCCCCGCTCAGCAGGTCCAGGACGGCGATGTCCTCGGCCAGCCGCAGCGGATCGTGCAGCGGGCCGATCACCGCCGACACCGTGACCGCGATGTTCCGCGTCGCCCCGAACACCGCGCCCGCGAAGGCGAACGGCGACGGCAGCCAGTTGTTCTCCGCGCCGTGGTGCTCCTCGGTCTGCACGGTGCCGATCCCGTGCTCGTCCGCGTACGCGGCCATCTCCAGAGCGGCCCGGTAGCGGGCGGAGAGGGCGGCGGGAGGGGCGCCGGGCGCGACGAGGTTGAAACGTACGACCGTGACGGGCATGGAAAGTCCCCCTCCGGTAGGACTCGGTGGAGGGGGACGTTAGCTGACGGTGCGTCAGACAGCCAGGGTTTCGGGCTCTTCCGCGGCCGGGTCGGCCGCCGGGCTCGCCACCGCGGGCTTCGGCAGCACCACGTACAGCACCCCGGAGATCACGATCGTCGCGACCCAGCCGAGGCCGTACTCGCCGATCACGTTGTTCTTCGCGAGCGGGCCCGTGAACCAGTCCGAGGTGGTGAACATCAGACCCGACACCAGACCGATCGCCCAGGCGGCCACGGCCGAGGGGGCGAAGCCGCCCTTGTACCAGTAGGCGCTGGCGCGGGTGGTGTCGGCCATGGCCCGGCCGTCGTACTCGGTGCGGCGCAGCATGTCCGCGCCGAAGACGCCGACCCACGCCGAGAAGGCGACCGCCAGCAGCGACAGGAAGGCGATGAACGAGCCCATGAAGCTCGTCGCCACCAGCATCAGCACCCCGCCGAAGATCAACGAGATCACGGCGTTGACCGAGACCGCCCAGTGCCGCGGCACCTTGAAGCCCAGGGTCTGCGCGGTGAAGCCCGCCGAGTACATCGACATGGAGTTGATCAGCAGCATGCCGATCAGCGCGATGAACAGGTACGGCACGGCGATCCAGGTCGGCAGGATCTCACCGAGGAAGGACACCGGGTCGCTCGCCGAGGCCAGGTCCGGCGTGGAGACCGCCATCACCGCGCCCATCAGCACCATGGGCAGGACGACCACACCGGCGCCGCCCACCGCCGTGCCCACGATCGCCTTCGACGAGGCCGTGCGCGGCAGATAGCGGGTGAAGTCCGGGGCGGACGGGATCCAGCTGACACCGCCGGCCGCGATCATGCCGATGCCGGTGATCACCGCGGCCGTCGAGCCGGCGCTGTGGTCCATCACCTTCGACCAGTCGGTGTTCGCCACCAGGTAGCCGAGGACCAGCACCGAGAAGACGCCGAAGAAATAGGTCGCGTACTTGTTGCACTTCTGCACGGCGTTGATGCCGAGCCCGGAGATCGCGAACGTCGCGACGACGAACGCCAGCAGCGTCACCATGTCCAGCACGCTGTTCGCCTTGATGCCGAACAGGATGTCCAGGATGGTGAGCATCGCGTACGCGCCGGTCACCGCGTTGATGGTCTCCCAGCCCCAGCGCGCGACCCAGATCAGCGACCCCGGCAGCAGATTGCCGCGCTGTCCGAAGACCGCCCGCGACAGCGCCATGCCGGGCGCGCCGCCCCGCTTGCCCGCGATGCCGATCAGTCCGACGAGACCGTACGACACGATCGGCGCGGCGATCGCGACGACCAGCGCCTGCCAGATGTTCAGGCGGTACGCCACGACCAGGCTCGCGCCCATGGTCAGCAGCAGCACGCTGATGTTCGCGCCGACCCAGGTGGGGAACAGCTCCCGGGTCCTCGCGGTGCGTTCGTGGTCGGGGACCTGTTCGATACCGCGGGTTTCGAGAGCGCCTTCGGTCTCGACGGTTTTGCTCATGAAAGAGGTGCCAGACGTGGGGGGACAGGGGGACGTGGGGGACTCTACGCGCGTGGATAGAGAGGCCACCATCGTACTTTGCTCCGAGTCCGCGTGTTAAGTGGCCTTTGTCTCTCAGAGGAAGGCACAAACAGGGTCCTGGCGAACACCATGGCCGATACTGGTCGGGTTATGGAAACCGTCATCCTTCTTGTAGTCATCGCCGTGGTCGTGCTCGCGGTGCTCGGCGGGCTGGTGGTCGGCAGCCGGCGCCGGAAGCCGCTGCCCCCGCCGCCCCCCAAGACGCCCGACATCACCGCGCCCCCGGCCGAGCCGCACGTCGGCGACGAGGCCGAGACGCCGCACGACGAACCGCGCCGGACGATCGAGGAGGTGGATCTCCCGGGCGGCCCCGCGCCGGTCGCCGTCGAGGAGCCGCCCGTCGAAGAGGCTCCGGTCGAAGAGGCTCCCGCGATCGAGATCCCGGAGCCCACCGCAGGCCGGCTGGTCCGGCTGCGCGCCCGCCTGTCCCGCTCGCAGAACGCCCTCGGCAAGGGCCTGCTCACCCTGCTCTCGCGGGAGCACCTGGACGACGACACCTGGGAGGAGATCGAGGACACGCTGCTCACCGCCGACGTCGGCGTGCTGCCCACCCAGGAACTCGTCGAGCGCCTGCGCGAACGCGTGAAGGTCCTGGGCACCCGCACCCCCGTGGAACTGCGCGGTCTGCTCCGCGAGGAACTCCTCAAGCTGGTCGGCACCGATGTCGACCGCACGGTGAAGACCGAGCCCGAGGACCGCAAGCCGGGCATCGTGATGGTGGTCGGTGTCAACGGCACCGGCAAGACCACCACCACCGGCAAGCTCGCCCGGGTGCTCGTCGCCGACGGCCGCAGCGTCGTGCTCGGCGCCGCCGACACCTTCCGGGCCGCCGCCGCCGACCAGCTCCAGACCTGGGGCGAGCGCGTCGGCGCCTACACCGTGCGCGGACCGGAGGCCGGCGATCCCGCCTCCGTCGCCTTCGACGCGGTCAAGGAAGGCAAGGAGATGGGGGTCGACGTCGTCCTCATCGACACCGCCGGCCGCCTGCACACCAAGACCGGCCTCATGGACGAGCTGGGCAAGGTCAAGCGCGTGGTCGAGAAGCACGCGCCGCTGGACGAGGTGCTGCTCGTCCTGGACGCCACCACCGGCCAGAACGGCCTGGTCCAGGCCCGCGTGTTCGCCGAGGTCGTGGACATCACCGGCATCGTGCTGACCAAGCTGGACGGCACGGCGAAGGGCGGCATCGTGGTCGCGGTCCAGCGGGAGCTGGGCGTGCCGGTCAAGCTGATCGGGCTCGGCGAGGGCGCGGACGATCTCGCCCCGTTCGAGCCGGAGGCGTTCGTGGATGCCCTTATCGGTGACTGACCGCCCCCGGAGCCCCGGACGCGGCTGCCGCCCCGGAGCGTTTCCGGGTACCGACGCGAAGCGCCCGCCCCCCAGGTGTGACGGGGGACGGGCGCTTCGCCGTGCGGGGGGGGGCGGATCCTTCCGCGCGGGACTACGAGCGCGAACGATGGGCCACGTACGCCAGGGTCCCCAGCAGCAGCCGTGCCGCAGGAGGCCGGGTCGCCGAGTCCAGTGCCGGCGGGCGCAGCCAGCGCACGGGGCCCAGGCCGCCCCGGTCGGAGGGCGGCGCGGTGATGTGCGTACCCGGGCCGAGGCCGCGCAGGTCCAGTGCCGCCGGGTCGTCCCAGCCCATGCGGTAGAGCTGCCGGGGGAGGTCGGCGGCGGCGCCGGGGGCGACGAAGAAGTGGGCGCGGCCGTCCGGGGTGGCGGTGACCGGCCCGAGGGGCAGGCCCATGCGCTCCAGGCGGACCAGGGCCCGGCGGCCGGCCGGCTCCGAGACCTCGATGACGTCGAAGGCCTGGCCGACCGCGAGCATCACGGAGGCGCCCGGGAACTCGGACCAGGCCTTGCTCACCTCGTCCAGGGTGGCCCCGGCCGGCACCTGCGGGGCGAAGTCGAGCGGATGCGCGCCCGGGGCGGCGCAGTCGGGCCGCCCGCACGAACAGGCACCTCCGGCGGCCCGCGCCCCCGGCACCACGTCCCAGCCCCACAGTCCGGTGAACTCGGCGACGGGAGTGCACTCCGCGGAACGGCCGCGCCGCCGTGTGCCGGAACGGATCTCGCGGATGCCGCCGATCGTGAAGCCCATGCCCCCTCCAACGGGTCCAGCGCGCCGGTGGTTACGTCACGGAACGAGACGGAAGCGGAACGTAACCATACGGCTCCGCTTTCCCGTCTGGTTGCGGAGCCAAGGCGGCGCCTCGAAGCACATCGGGTGGCACACCGGGAGTCACGCGCCCCCGCGTGCATCACTCCGCCCACTTCCGGCCGTCCTATGTCAAGTGAATCGCGCGGAGGCCACCGTGAGTTCATTCGAAGGGGTGGCGAATGGTGGCGTTTCAGGGATCCCCGTGGCTGGACGGGTGATCGTAGGATTACTGTGAGTGTGCGAGTCCCCGGGGCAATGCACTCGTGGGTATGCCGGAGGCAAGTCGTCAGCTCGTTCGAAGGGTGAGAACCAGCGGACGGGAGCCCGTATTTACCGGCATTCTGATAGGGCTTGGCGCATCAGGCGACAAGTGGTCTCAGGGAGTGGGGGCGTTCCAGTGGGCGGCAACGGCGGTAGCGGGACGAACGCTGACAAGCGCCCCAACGAGCTGCTCGGCTCGTGGTTCGTGCGCAGCGGCTGGTCCAAGGGCGAGCTGGCCCGCCAGGTGAACCGCAGGGCACGCCAGTTGGGTGCCCACCACATCTCCACCGACACCTCGCGCGTGCGCCGCTGGCTGGACGGCGAGAACCCCCGCGAGCCGATCCCGCGCATCCTCTCGGAGCTGTTCTCCGAGCGCTTCGGCTGCGTCGTCTCCATCGAGGACCTCGGCCTGCGCGCCGCCCGCCAGTCGCCCGCCGCCTCCGGAGTCGACCTGCCCTGGACGGGCCCCCAGACGGTCGCCCTGCTCGGTGAGTTCTCCCGCAGCGACCTGATGCTCGCCCGGCGCGGCTTCCTCGGCACCTCGCTCGCCCTGTCCGCCGGCCCCTCCCTCATCGAGCCCATGCAGCGCTGGCTCGTGCCCACCCCGGGCTCCCCGGTCCCGCCCGAGCCCCGGGCCGCCCTCGATCCGCGCAGGCCGGGCCGGCTCTCCCAGCCCGAGCTGGACCTGCTGGAGTCCACCACGCGCATGTTCCGCCAGTGGGACGCCCAGTGCGGCGGCGGCCTGCGCCGCAAGGCCGTCGTCGGCCAGCTGCACGAGGTCACCGACCTGCTCCAGGAACCCCAGCCCGAGGCCACCACCCGCAAGCTGTTCCAGGTCGCGGCCGAGCTGGCCGAGCTGGCCGGCTGGATGTCGTACGACGTCGGCCTCCAGCCCACCGCGCAGAAGTACTTCGTCCTCGCCCTGCACGCGGCGAAGGAAGCCGGCGACAAGCCGCTCGGCTCCTACATCCTGTCCAGCATGAGCCGCCAGATGATCCACCTGGGCCGGCCCGAGGACGCCCTGGAGCTGATCCACCTCGCCCAGTACGGCAGCCGCGACTGCGCGAGCCCGCGCACCCAGTCCATGCTGTATGCGATGGAGGCCCGCGCCTACGCCAACATGGGCCAGCCCGGCAAGACCAAGCGCGCGGTCCGCATGGCCGAGGACACCTTCGCCGAGGCCGACGAGTGGGACGAGCCGGACCCCGACTGGATCCGCTTCTTCTCCGAGGCCGAGCTGTACGGCGAGAACTCCCACTCCTTCCGCGACCTGGCCTACGTGGCCGGGCGCAGCCCCGCCTACGCCTCCCTCGCCGAGCCGCTCATGCAGCGGGCCGTGGAGCTGTTCGCCGAGGACGCCGAGCACCAGCGGTCGTACGCGCTCAACCTGATCGGCATGGCCACCGTGCACCTGCTCCAGCGCGAGCCCGAGCGCAGCACGCAGTACGCCTCGCAGGCCATGGAGATCGCCAAGAAGGTCCGCTCCGAACGTGTGAACACTCGTATCCGAAAAACGGTCGACACGGCCGTACGCGACCACGGCGACCTCGCCGCCGTGGTCGACCTCACCGAGCAGCTGGCCGTCGACCTGCCCGAGACCGCCGAGGCGGTCTGACCCACCCCGAGCACCCCATGCCCCGGCCGCGGCCGGTCCTCCCGAACTGCCCGACTCGGCTCCCCCATGCCAGGTCATCGAGAGGACCGCCGCGGCCGGTCCGTATCCCGCGCGCGAATCCGCCGCGGAAGGTTGCGCCACGATAACGATCGCGCAGCCGGACATCTCGCAATTCATCGACGCGTAACACGCCAGGCGCCTTCGTCACCCCGGCGAAACAACGAGGGGCTTCCACCGAAACCGCGCTGCGCCAATCTCATGGCGCATAACCGGCCCACCCCTCAACCGACCGGACCGCTCAGGCACCGCCCGCACGGGGCCGCACCAACCGACGAGGAGACGCCGATGGCACCAGCCATCATGCTTGCGGCGGACGCACCCAAACTGTCGTCCGCGAACACAGGCTTCATGCTCATCTGTTCCGCCCTGGTGATGCTCATGACCCCGGGCCTGGCCTTCTTCTACGGAGGCATGGTCCGCGTCAAGAGCACCCTGAACATGCTGATGATGAGCTTCATCAGCCTCGGGATCGTCACCATCCTGTGGGTGCTCTACGGCTTCTCCCTCGCCTTCGGCACGGGCAACAGCCTCCTCGGCTGGAACGCCGACTGGATCGGCCTCAGCAACATCGGCCTGACGGAACTCTGGGACGGCTACACCATCCCGGTCTTCGTCTTCATGGTCTTCCAGCTGATGTTCGCGATCATCACACCGGCCCTGATAAGCGGTGCCCTCGCGGACCGCGTCAAGTTCTCCGCCTGGGCGCTCTTCATCACCCTGTGGGCCACGATCGTCTACGTACCGGTCGCGCACTGGGTCTGGGGCGCCGACGGCTGGGCCTACAAGCTCGGTGTGATCGACTTCGCCGGCGGTACGGCGGTCCACATCAACGCGGGTGCGGCGGCGCTCGGTGTCATCCTCGTCATCGGCAAGCGCGTCGGCTTCAAGCGGGACCCGATGCGCCCGCACAGCCTCCCGCTGGTCATGCTCGGCGCCGGTCTGCTCTGGTTCGGCTGGTTCGGTTTCAACGCCGGCTCCTGGCTCGGCAACGACGACGGCGTCGGCGCGCTGATGTTCGTCAACACGCAGGTCGCCACCGCCGCCGCCATGCTGGCCTGGCTCGCCTACGAGAAGATCCGGCACGGCGCGTTCACCACGCTCGGCGCCGCCTCCGGCGCGGTCGCCGGTCTGGTCGCCATCACCCCGTCCGGCGGCGCGGTCTCCCCGCTCGGCGCGATCGCCGTCGGCGCCATCGCCGGTGTCGCCTGCGCCGCGGCCGTCGGCCTGAAGTTCCGGTTCGGCTACGACGACTCCCTCGACGTCGTCGGCGTCCACATGGTCGGCGGCATCATCGGCTCCCTGCTCATCGGCTTCTTCGCCACCGGCAAGGGCCAGTCGGAGGCGACCGGTGTCTTCTACGGCGACCACACGTGGGACCAGCTGTGGAAGCAGTGCGCCGGTGTCTTCGCGGTCCTCGCCTACTCCCTGGTGGTCTCCGCCGTCCTCGCCCTCCTGCTCGACAAGACCCTCGGCATGCGGGTCACCGAGGACGAGGAGATCTCCGGCATCGACCAGGCCGAGCACGCCGAGACCGCATACGACTTCAGCGGCGCCGGCGGCGGTGTCACCGGGACCGTCGCCGCCCAGACCCTGGCCGCCGCGCAGAACCGGAAGGTGGACGCATGAAGCTCATCACCGCCGTCGTGAAGCCCCACCGGCTCGACGAGATCAAGGAAGCCCTCCAGGCCTTCGGCGTCCACGGACTCACGGTCACCGAGGCGAGCGGCTACGGCCGGCAGCGCGGCCACACCGAGGTCTACCGCGGCGCCGAGTACACCGTCGACCTCGTGCCCAAGATCCGTATCGAGGTGCTGGCCGAGGACGACGACGCCGAGCAGCTGGTCGAAGTCATCGTCAAGGCCGCCCGCACCGGCAAGATCGGGGACGGCAAGGTGTGGTCCCTGCCGGTCGAGACGGCCGTACGGGTCCGCACGGGCGAGCGCGGGCCGGACGCGCTCTGACACAGGACAATCCGGGTCGGGGGAACGCCGGGGGAAACGGAACAGGAGTCGCTGGGTGACCGGTACGGAAGTACGGAAAGAGACGGAAGACTCGGGACCCGGCGGCTACGCGGCGGCCCGGCTGCGCCTCCTCACGGAGGGGGCGCGGTCCGGGCCGCCGCGCCGTACCGCCCTCGCGGAACTGACCGACGACTGGCTCGCGGGACTGTTCGGCGCGGCGGCCGGTGCCCGGCCCGGTGTCTCGCTCGTCGCCGTGGGCGGCTACGGCCGCGGGGAGCTGTCCCCACGCAGCGACCTCGACCTCGTCCTGCTGCACGACGGCTCCGACCCCGGCGCCGTCGCCGCCCTCGCCGACCGGCTCTGGTACCCCGTCTGGGACCTCGGTCTCGCCCTCGACCACTCCGTCCGCACCCCCGCCGAGGCCCGCAGGACGGCCGCCGAGGACCTGAAGGTCCACCTCGGACTGCTGGACGCCCGCCACCTCGCCGGCGACGCCGGCCTCACCGCCGGCCTGCGCACCAGCGCCCTCGCCGACTGGCGCAACCAGGCCCCCAAACGCCTTCCCGAACTCCAGGAACTGTGCGCCGAACGCGCCGCACGCCAGGGTGAACTCCCGTACCTGCTGGAACCCGACCTCAAGGAGGCCCGTGGCGGCCTCCGCGACGCCACCGCCCTGCGTGCCGTCGCCGCCTCCTGGCTCGCCGACGCCCCGCGCGAGGGACTGGCCGACGCCCGCCGCCGCCTGCTGGACGTACGGGACGCCCTGCACCTGGCCACCGGCCGCGCCACCGACCGGCTCGCCCTGCAGGAACAGGACCAGGTGGCCGCCGAGCTGGAGCTGCTCGACGCCGACACCCTGCTGCGGCAGGTGTACGAAGCGGCGCGCGTGATCGCGTACGCCAGTGACGTCACCTGGCGTGAAGTGGGGCGCGTACTGCGCTCGCGCGCCGTGCGGCCCCGGCTGCGCGCCATGCTGGGCGGCGGCAAGCCGGTCGCGGAGCGCTCCCCCCTCGCCGAGGGCGTGGTCGAACAGGACGGCGAGGTGGTCCTCGCCCGCGCCGCACGCCCCGAACGCGACCCCGTGCTCCCGCTGCGCGCCGCGGCCGCCGCCGCCCAGGCCGGCCTCCCGCTCTCCCTGCACGCCGTACGGCGCATGGCCGCCACCGCGCGCCCCCTGCCCACGCCCTGGCCCGCCGAGGCCCGCGAACAACTGGTCACCCTCCTCGGCTCCGGCCGCCCGACGATCGAGGTCTGGGAGGCCCTGGAGGCCGAGGGCCTGATCACCCGCCTGCTCCCCGACTGGGAGCGGGTCCGCTGCCGCCCCCAGCGCAACGCGGTCCACCTCTGGACCGTCGACCGGCACCTGATCGAGACCGCCGTCCGCGCCTCCGAACTCACCCGCCGCGTCAGCCGCCCCGACCTGCTGCTCGTCGCCGCCCTGCTGCACGACATCGGCAAGGGCTGGCCGGGCGACCACTCGGTGGCCGGCGAGATCATCGCCAAGGACGTCGCCGCGCGGATCGGCTTCGACCGGTCGGACGTGGCCGTGCTGTCCCTGCTGGTACGCCACCACCTGCTGCTCATCGAGACGGCCACCCGCCGTGACCTGGACGACCCCGCCACCGTCCGCTCGGTCGCCGAGGCGGTCGGCACCCAGAGCACCCTGGAACTGCTGCACGCCCTCACGGAGGCGGACGCCCTGGCGACCGGCCCGGCCGCCTGGTCCTCCTGGCGCGGCTCGCTCGTCACCGACCTCGTCCGCCGGGTCTCCGCCGACCTCGCCGGGGACGCCTTCGCCGAGCCGGAGCCGGCCGCGCCCACCGCCGAGCAGGAGCGTCTCGCCATCGAGGCCTTCCGCACCGGCGGCCCGGTCCTCGCCCTGCGCGCCCAGACCGGCCAGGTCACCGAGGAGGAGCCGTCCGGCGATCCGGAACCCCTGGGTGTCGAACTCCTCATCGCCGTCCCCGACCAGCCCGGCGTGCTCCCCGCGGTCGCCGGCGTCCTCGCCGTGCACCGCCTCACCGTCCGCACCGCGGAACTGCGCGCCGTCAGCCTCCCGGACGACGTGGACGACGACGGCACGGTCCTCCTCCTCAACTGGCGGGTCGCGGCCGAGTACGGCTCCCTGCCCCAGGCGACCCGGCTGCGCGCCGACCTCGTCCGTGCTCTGGACGGCAGCCTGGACATCGCCGGCCGTCTCGCCGAACGGGACGCGGCCTACCCCCGCCGCCGCGGCTGGATCGCCCCGCCGGCCCGCGTCACGGTCGCCCCGGCCGCCTCCCACCACGCCACGGTCATCGAGGTCCGCGCCCAGGACGCCCCGGGCCTGCTGTACCGCATCGGGATGGCCCTGGAGAAGGCGGGCGTGCGGGTGCGGAGCATGCATGTGAGCACGCTGGGCTCGAACGCGGTGGACGCGTTCTACGTCACGACCGGCACGGGCGCGCCCCTGCCGGGACAGGACGCGGGGTCACTGGCGCGGGTGCTGGAGGAGACCCTGCGGGCGTGACCCTGCGCTCGGGGCGGGCGTTCACCGGGTGTGACCCCCGCGACCGCGGGGGTGATCCCGGGCGTGCGCTCGCTGCCGACACGTCCCGCGCAGGGTCCCCGCCGGCGCGGGGACGCGGTCCGGCCCGCCCAATGCGATGGTCGGGGGCGATTGTCTTGCGCAGCCGGATACTCTGGAGGGCAGCCCAAACCGTCTCCGACCCCGAGGACCGACGCCACCGTGTTCGATACCCTCTCTGACCGCCTTAGCGCGACTTTCAAAAACCTCCGCGGCAAGGGCAGGTTGTCCGAGGCGGACATCGACGCCACGGCACGCGAGATCCGCATCGCGCTCCTCGAGGCGGACGTCGCCCTTCCTGTCGTCCGGACGTTCATCAAGAACGTCAAGGAAAGGGCCCTGGGCGCCGAGGTCTCCAAGGCGCTGAATCCGGCGCAGCAGGTCCTGAAGATCGTCAACGACGAGCTGGTCACCATCCTCGGCGGCGAGACCCGGCGTCTCCGCTTCGCCAAGCAGCCGCCCACCGTGATCATGCTGGCCGGTCTCCAGGGTGCGGGCAAGACCACCCTCGCGGGCAAGCTCGGCCGGTGGCTGAAGGAGCAGGGCCACTCCCCGCTGCTGGTCGCCGCCGACCTCCAGCGCCCGAACGCCGTGAACCAGCTGAGCGTCGTCGCCGAGCGCGCCGGCGTCGCGGTGTACGCCCCGGAGCCGGGCAACGGCGTCGGCGACCCGGTGAAGGTCGCCAAGGACTCCATCGACTTCGCCCGGTCCAAGGTGCACGACATCGTGATCGTGGACACCGCCGGCCGCCTCGGCATCGACGCCGAGATGATGCAGCAGGCCGCGGACATCCGGGACGCCGTCGGCCCCGACGAGATCCTGTTCGTCGTCGACGCGATGATCGGCCAGGACGCCGTCAACACCGCCGAGGCCTTCCGCGACGGCGTGGGCTTCGACGGCGTGGTCCTCTCCAAGCTGGACGGTGACGCCCGCGGTGGCGCCGCCCTGTCCATCCGGCAGATCACCGGTAAGCCGATCATGTTCGCGTCGAACGGCGAGAAGCTGGACGACTTCGACGCGTTCCACCCGGACCGGATGGCCTCCCGCATCCTCGACATGGGTGACCTGCTCACCCTGATCGAGCAGGCGGAGAAGACGTTCAGCCAGGAAGAGGCCCAGAAGATGGCCTCCAAGCTGGCGTCCAAGAAGGGCCAGGACTTCACCCTGGACGACTTCCTGTCCCAGATGGAACAGGTCAGGAAGATGGGCAGCATCAGCAAGCTGCTCGGCATGCTCCCGGGCATGGGCCAGATCAAGGACCAGATCAACAACCTGGACGAGCGGGAGGTCGACCGCATCGCCGCGATGATCAAGTCGATGACCCCCGGCGAGCGCCAGGACCCGACGATCATCAACGGCTCGCGCCGCGCCCGTATCGCCAAGGGTTCGGGTGTCGAGGTCAGCGCGGTGAAGGGCCTGGTCGAGCGGTTCTTCGAGGCCCGGAAGATGATGTCCCGGATGGCCCAGGGCGGCGGTATGCCGGGCATGCCGGGGATCCCGGGCATGGGCGGTGGCCCCGGCCGTACCAAGAAGCAGCCGAAGAAGGCCAAGGGCAAGCAGCGCTCCGGCAACCCGATGAAGCGCAAGCAGCAGGAGCTGGAGGAGGCCCAGCGCCGCGAGGCCGCCGCGCAGGGCGGCGGCGCCTTCGGCCTGCCGGGCCAGCAGGACGGCCAGGACTTCGAGCTGCCGGACGAGTTCAAGAAGTTCATGGGCTGACCGGGCCCGTACGTCGTCGGGGCGCCCTTCCGGTGGAGGGGCGCCCTTGCGTATGCCGGTGGGGGGCCGGTGTCGTACCGTCCCGATATGACGAACCCCGCTCCGCCGCGCAAGTCGCCGGACCAGCCCTGGCGCACCGAGGGCGCCCCGGAGGAGCCGCAGCCGCCGGGCGGGCGGAGGATGCGGGGAGGCTGGTGGCGGCTGGCCCTCACCGCGCTGATCGTGTACCTGATCGCGAACCTGGTGCTGTCGTACGTCGACCAGGCGAACGAGCCGACGATCTCCTACACCGAGTTCAGCAGACAGGTGGACGACGGCAACGTCGACAAGATCTACGCCAAGGGCGACTCCATCCAGGGCCAGCTCAAGAAGGAGCGGAAGAACCCGGAGGGCGGCGGCGGGTACACCAAGTTCAACACCGAACGGCCGTCCTTCGCGGACGACGACCTGTGGGCGAACCTGACCAAGCACAAGGTCAACGTCACGGCCGAACCGGTCGTCCAGCACCGGAGCTTCCTCTCCAACCTGCTGATCTCGCTGGCGCCGATGCTGCTGTTGATCGCCGTGTGGGTGTTCATCGCCCGGCGGATGAGCGCGGGGCTCGGCGGCGCGGGCGGCATGCTCGGCCGCAAGGCACCGCCGAAGCCGGTGGAACTGGTGCCGGGGGAGAAGCGCACCACGTTCGCCGACGTGGCGGGCATCGACGAGGTCGAGGGTGAACTGAACGACGTCGTCGACTTCCTGAAGAACCCCGACGCGTATCGCCGCATGGGCGCCAAGATGCCGCGCGGTGTGCTGCTCGCGGGGCCGCCCGGCACCGGAAAGACGCTGCTGGCGCGGGCGGTGGCCGGTGAGGCGGGCGTGCCGTTCTTCTCCGCCTCGGCCTCGGAGTTCATCGAGATGATCGTGGGCGTGGGCGCCTCCCGGGTGCGGGAGCTGTTCGCGGAGGCCCGGAAGGTCGCGCCGTCGATCATCTTCATCGACGAGATCGACACCATCGGGCGGGCACGCGGTGGCGGTGCGTCGATGGGCGGGCACGACGAGCGTGAGCAGACGCTGAACCAGATCCTCACCGAGATGGACGGTTTCTCGGGCTCCGAGGGCGTCATCGTGATCGCGGCCACCAACCGCGCCGACATCCTCGATCCGGCGCTCACCCGCCCCGGCCGCTTCGACCGGGTGGTCCAGGTGTCGCCGCCGGACCGCGGCGGGCGCGAGGCCATCCTGGAGATCCACACCCGGGACATCCCGCTCGCCGACGACGTCGATCTCGGACAGGTGGCCCGGACGACGCCCGGCATGACGGGCGCGGAACTGGCCAATCTCGCCAACGAGGCCGCGCTGCTGGCCGTGAAGCGCAACCAGCAGCGGGTGACCCGGTCCGACCTGTCCGACGCGCTGGAAAAGGTCCAGCTGGGTGCGGAGCGCCCGCTGGTGATGCCGGAGGAGGAGCGCCGGCGCACCGCGTACCACGAGAGCGGGCACGCCCTGCTGGGCATGCTCCAGCCGGGCGCCGACCCGGTCCGCAAGATCACGATCGTGCCGCGCGGCCGGGCGCTCGGCGTCACGCTGTCGACTCCGGACGCGGACAAGTACGCCTACACCGAGGAGTACCTGCGCGGACGGATCATCGGCGCGCTGGGCGGCATGGCGGCCGAGCACGTGGTCTACGACGTGATCACCACCGGCTCCGAGAGCGATCTGGAGCAGGTCACCAACATCGCGCGCGGGATGGTGTCGCGCTGGGGCATGAGCGAGGAGGTCGGCCGGCTCTCCGCGCTCCCGAACGACGCCCAGCAGGCGTACGGCCTGGCCGCCGCCCCGCAGACCCTGGACGTCATCGACACCGAGATGCGCCGGATCGTGGACGAGTGCTACGAGGAGGCGTGCCGCAAACTCCGGGACCACCGGGGGCAGCTGGACGCGCTCGCGCAGGCCCTGCTGGAGCGGGAGACGCTGGAGGAGGCGGACGCGTACCGGATCGCGGGGATCACGCGCCTGACCAAGGACGTCGACGCCTAGGGCCTCTCGTTTGGATCATGCCGGGCTCGCGGGCCCTGGCACCGCGCCTCGCCGCGTTGTCGTCGGTTGCCATGGCTCCGCCATGGCGCCCTCCTCCGCCTTGCGATGCACGGCACCGGACCCCGCTCCCTGATCCGGCCTGATCCAAACGAAAGACCCTAGGGCCGTCGCCCCGGTGGAGCGGGCTCCGCGGGCCCCGGCGGGATCCGGCCGTCCCCGGCTAGGGCACGCGGGCGATGAGGTAGCGGAAGACGTTCGGCATCCAGACGGTGCCGTCCGGGCGCCGGTACGGGTGCAGGGCCTCCGTCAGCTCCTTGTCGACCTGCTTGGCGTCGGTCGCCGCGATCGCCGCGTCGAACAGGCCGGTCGACAGCAGCCCCCGTATCGCGCTGTCGAGCCCGGCGTATCCGAACGGGCAGGACACCCGCCCCGAGCCGTCCGGTTTCAGCCCGGCCCGCCCGGCGACCTCCTCCAGGTCGTCGCGCCCGGCGGGCCGCCGGGCGCGCCCGCCGCGCAGCGGATCGGCCAGCTTGGTGGCCACCCGCAGCACGGAGGAGGTCGCGCAGCGCTCCGGCGGCCCCCAGCCGGCCAGCACCACGGCGGCCCCGCGTGCGACCC
Source organism: Streptomyces sp. NPDC038200 (assembly GCF_055600785.1). Taxonomy (NCBI): domain Bacteria; kingdom Bacillati; phylum Actinomycetota; class Actinomycetes; order Kitasatosporales; family Streptomycetaceae; genus Streptomyces; species Streptomyces sp. NPDC038200. Next base: position 162,380 of record NZ_JBVJYH010000008.1, on the reverse strand, counting down.
GCGGCAACGCGGCGGCGAGCAGTTCGCCGAGCCCTTCGGAGTCGCCCGCGAGGCCGCCGACCGGCTCGAAGACGGTCACCAGCGTGTACGCGGCCGTCTCCGCGCCGACCGCGTCCCCGGGGGTGCCGTCGAGGAGTCTCGCCCTCGCGGCCGTACGCGTACGCCCGCGAGGGCCGGGCCTGCCGCCCGCCGGGCCGCCGGGCGGGGCGCCCGGCAGCAGGCGCTCGCGGGCCAGGGCGAGCCGCTCGGGGGAGCCGCAGTCGACGCCGGTGACCGTGGCGCCTCTGCCGGCCGCCATCAGCAGGGCGAGCCCGGAACCGCAGCGCAGGCCCAGCAGCCGGGTGGCGGGGCCTGCTTCGAGCCGGTCGTACACGGCTTCGTAGAGCGGTACGAGCATGCGCTCCTGGATCTCGGACCAGTCACGCGCGCGTGCGCTCAGGTCCACGCGGGGGGTGGAGCCCGCGTGAGACGTGTGCTGCCGCACGAGTGCAGGTGTCATAGGTAAGCGCCCCAATCCGCCGACAGTTCGACGCTGTGACCGGTCGCGTGGCCCCCGTGCCGTGCCCGCGCACGTCCCACCTATGCCAGGTAACTCCCGGCTCGCGGTGCCGTCCAGGGGTCGTGGGGCCCGGCTTGGGGCCGGGACGCGGGTGTGGCGAGATTTCACATCCCGGCAACCTGGAGGGCCGTACGGTGTCCGGACGCGGGCGACGGGCCGGTGACCGGGGCCGGGACGCCGGGCGGTAACGTCTCGGAGGCCGCGGACGCTGACCGGAGTGAGGTCGCGTGCCGAGAGCGGCCGAAACACCCCTTGCGCCGCAGCCGACCGCCGTCGCATCAGGGCTCCCAGGCGAGGCGTAGCGCGGACTACGCACCAGCTTGGTAGGAGCTGTGCCGCTTCTCCGCAGATCAGCGCACCCGCCCTCGTCAGGACGCATCAGCGGCAACTGACGGGTACGTGCAAATTATTTGGGATGCCCCGGAATAGGAACACAGCGGCACCCCCGCTCGTTGTCATTACGTGAGCACGACACAGACACCACCTGTTCTCGCCGCGGAGCTGGCGCAGGCGTGGGCCGACATTCAGCGGTACCACCCCGAGCTGCCGGACCTCGCCGCGCCAGAGTCCCTGATCGGAGAGTCGTCGTCCGCGTGCGGTCACGAGCTCTCCTTCGAGCGACTGCTCCATGAGGCAGTCCACGGCATCGCAGCCGCCCGCGGCGTCCGGGACACCTCCCGGGCCGGCCGCTACCACAACCGCCGTTTCCTTGCGATCGCCGAGGAGCTGGGCCTGGACCACCCCGACGAACCCCACCCGAGCAGCGGTTTCTCACTGGTCACGCTGAACGCCGAGGCGAAGCGGCGCTACCGCCCGACCATCGACCGGCTGCAGCGCGCGCTGAAGGCCCACACGGCGGCCACCTCGGCCGACACCTCCCGCACCTTCCGCGGCCCGGCCGCCCGGCACGGCTCCTCCGGTGGCGGCGTCCGCGTCAAGGCGGTGTGTGACTGCGGCCGCAACGTCCGGGTGGTCCCCTCGGTCCTGGCCCAGGCCCCCATCGTCTGCGGCGGCTGCGGCAAGCCGTTCCGGATCCCGGAGATCGTGGGGGCGGCGGCGAGCTGAGGCCGCGGCTGCTCGTGGCAGCCGCGGCCGGCGCGGACGGCCGCTCCACCGCACCGGGCAGCGCACCCGACGTGTCCTCACCTCCACGCCGGGTGCCTCCCCGGCATGCCCGGCCACAGCTCACGCACCCGGGGCGAAAGGCGACCCGCGGCGTATGGCAGAATGGATGGCTGTACTCGACAGTCGCACAGGACCCCTCTCTCCTCCGGCTGACGCGTCCATCGGGCACTCGGGTACCGCAACCCCACGCGGCAATTCGCCGTGCCCAACCACGTCAAAACCAGGAGAACCCACTCCCGTGGCAGTCAAGATCAAGCTGAAGCGTCTGGGCAAGATCCGTTCGCCTCACTACCGCATCGTCATCGCCGACTCCCGTACCCGCCGCGACGGCCGGGCCATCGAGGAGATCGGCAAGTACCACCCGACCTACAACCCGTCGGTCATCGAGGTGGACGCCGAGCGCGTGGCGTACTGGCTGGGTGTCGGCGCGCAGCCGACCGAGCCCGTTCTCGCCATCCTGAAGAAGACCGGCGACTGGCAGAAGTTCAAGGGCGAGCCGGCTCCCGCGCCGCTGCTCGTCGCCGAGCCGAAGTCGACCCGTCCGTCGTTCGAGGCGCTCGGCGGTGACGACGAGGGCAAGGGTGAGGCCATCACCCAGAAGAAGAAGGCTGAGAAGAAGGACGAGGCCGCGGCTGAGTCCGAGTCGACCGAGGCCTGAGCAGCATGCTCGAAGAGGCGCTTGAGCACCTCGTGAAGGGCATCGTCGACAACCCTGACGATGTGCAGGTCGCCTCGCGCAACCTGCGCCGCGGGCGCGTGCTGGAGGTCCGGGTCCACCCCGACGACCTCGGCAAGGTGATCGGCCGCAACGGTCGTACCGCGCGCGCTCTGCGTACCGTCGTGGGCGCCATCGGCGGTCGCGGTGTCCGCGTCGACCTGGTCGACGTGGACAACGTCCGCTGACGCTTCATCGCAACCGGCTCGGGCCGGGGAGGGCCACTGGGCCGTCCCCGGCCCGAGTCGTATGAGCGGGCTGGACGGCGAGCGGGCCGGGCGGGCCGCCGAACAGGACGTCACGCAGGAGATGACAGGAGAATTGGACACGTGCAGCTGGTAGTCGCACGGATCGGCCGCGCCCACGGCATCAAGGGCGAGGTCACCGTCGAGGTACGTACGGACGAGCCCGAGCTGCGGCTCGGCCCGGGGGCCGTCCTGGCCACCGACCCGGCCTCCGCCGGGCCGCTCACCATCGCCACCGGCCGCGTCCACAGCGGCCGGCTGCTCCTGCGCTTCGAGGGCGTCGCCGACCGCAACGCCGCCGAGGCCCTGCGCAACACCCTGCTCATCGCCGAGGTGGATCCGGAGGAGCTGCCGGAGGGCGAGGACGAGTACTACGACCACCAGCTGATCGACCTCGACGTGGTCACCGAGGACGGCACGGAGGTCGGCCGGATCACCGAGATCTCCCACCTGCCCTCCCAGGACCTCTTCATCGTCGAGCGCCCCGACGGCAGCGAGGTGCTGATCCCCTTCGTGGAGGAGATCGTCAGCGAGATCGACCTGACCGAGCAGAGGGCCGTCATCACCCCCCCGCCCGGGCTGATCGACGACCGTGCCGAGATCGCCTCCGCGCGCGACTCCGAGGGCTCCGGGGACGAGTCGTGATGCGCCTCGACGTCGTCACGATCTTCCCCGAGTACCTGGAACCCCTGAACGTCTCCCTCGTCGGCAAGGCACGCGCGCGCGGACAGCTGAACGTCCATGTGCACGACCTGCGCGCATGGACGTACGACCGGCACAACACGGTGGACGACACGCCGTACGGCGGCGGTCCCGGCATGGTCATGAAGACCGACCCCTGGGGCGACGCCCTGGACACCGTCCTCGCCGACGGCTACGAGACCGGCGCCCAGGCCCCCGCGCTGATCGTCCCCACGCCCAGTGGCCGCCCCTTCACCCAGGAGTTGGCCGTCGAGCTGTCCGAACGCCCCTGGCTGATCTTCACACCGGCCCGCTACGAGGGCATCGACCGGCGCGTGACGGACGAGTACGCCACCCGGATGCCGGTCTACGAGGTCTCCATCGGCGACTACGTCCTCGCCGGCGGCGAGGCGGCCGTGCTCGTCGTCACCGAGGCCGTCGCCCGGCTGCTGCCCGGCGTCCTCGGCAACGCCGAGTCCCACCGCGACGACTCCTTCGCCCCCGGCGCGATGGCGAGCCTCCTCGAAGGGCCCGTCTACACGAAGCCCCCCGTCTGGCGCGGCCGGGACATCCCCGAGGTGCTGCTCAGCGGCCATCACGGCAAGATCGCCCGCTGGCGCCGCGACGAGGCCCTCCGGCGCACCACCGCCAACCGGCCCGACCTGATCGCGCGCTGCGACCCCGAGGCCTTCGACAAGAAGGACCGCGAGATGCTCTCCATCCTGGGCTGGGAACCGGACCGGGCGGGGGAGCCGTACGGCCGATTTTGGCGCCGGACCGAGGGCGTGGAAGAATAGACCGCTGTTGTGCGTCCGTCCGGCGTGCGCCCCTGCCACAGGGGGACACGACGCCCGTCCCGACCCGCACGGCAGCCTCCTGTACACCTAGCTCCCGTTGATGACCTGTGGCATCAGCGAAGAAAGCAGACGAAATGTCTCACCTGCTCGACTCCGTCGACGCCTCGTCGCTGCGCAGCGACATCCCGGCCTTCCGCCCGGGTGACACCGTCAACGTCCACGTCCGCGTCATCGAGGGCAACCGCTCCCGTGTGCAGCAGTTCAAGGGCGTTGTGATCCGCCGCCAGGGCTCCGGTGTCCGCGAGACCTTCACGGTCCGCAAGGTCTCGTTCTCCGTCGGCGTCGAGCGCACCTTCCCGGTGCACACCCCGATCGTCGAGAAGATCGAGCTCGTCACCCGCGGTGACGTGCGTCGCGCCAAGCTGTACTACCTCCGTGACCTGCGCGGCAAGGCCGCGAAGATCAAGGAGAAGCGCGAGAACTGAGCGCTTTACGGAGGTCACAGCGGAGCCGGATAGCATCTGGCTCCGATGGACACCGAAGCACAGCCGACGGAACGCGACCGCTCCTCCCACCCCGGTACTCCGGGTGGGGAGGGCCGGTCGCGTTTCGCGTTGGCGGCCTGGGTCGCCGACCGGCTCCCGGGCGGCCGGATCACCCTCACCCTCCTCGTCGGCCTGGTGTTCCTGCTCCTCCTCAACACCTTCGTGGTGCAGCCGTTCGAGATTCCGAGCGGATCCATGGAGCAGGGCTTGAGGATCGGGGACCGCGTGCTCGTAAATAAGTTGGCGTACCGTTTCGGTGCCCAGCCGCGCCGCGGCGACGTGATTGTGTTCGACGGCACCGGGTATTTCGGGGACGCCGACTACATCAAACGGGTGGTCGGTGTAGGGGGAGACCATGTGGTCTGCTGCGACAGGAACGGGAGGATCGAGGTGAACGGCCGGCCGGTCGACGAGACGGCTTTCCTCCATCCCGGGGACAGCGCCTCCAGCGTGCCCTTCGACGTCGCCGTGCCCTCGGGCCGCCTGTTCGTCCTCGGCGACCACCGCAGCGACTCCAGCGACTCCCGGGACCACCTCGGCTCGCCCGGCGGCGGCATGATCCCCGTCGGCGACGTCATCGGCCGGGCCGACTGGATCGTGTGGCCGTACCGCCACTGGACGCGTCTGACCCGGCCCTCCGCGTACGCGCGCGTGCCCGACGCCCCGGCGGGGGGCGCCCATGGGTAACCGCGGCAAACCGCGCGGGGTGCCCAACGACCCCGCCGACAACCTGCTGCCCACCGGGGCCCGCCGCACCTCCGCGCCCGGTGGCGGCCGCTCGCGCGCGGAGCGCCGCAAGCTGCAGCGCAAGGTCAAGCGCAAGCGCAGACGATCGGCCGTTCGGGAGATACCGCTGCTGGTCGGTGTCGCCGTCCTGATAGCCCTCGTCCTGAAGACCTTCCTCGTCCAGGCGTTCGTCATCCCGTCCGGGTCCATGGAGCAGACGATCCGGATCGGCGACCGGGTCCTGGTCGACAAGCTCACCCCGTGGTTCGGCTCCGAGCCGCAGCGCGGGGACGTCGTCGTCTTCCACGACCCCGGCGGCTGGCTCCAGGACGAGCAGACCACCAAGAAGAACGACCCCGTCGTCGTCAAGCAGCTCAAGGAAGGTCTCACCTTCATCGGCCTGCTGCCGTCCGACAACGAGAAGGACCTGATCAAGCGGGTCATCGGGGTCGGCGGCGACCACGTCAAGTGCTGCGACGCGCAGGGCCGCGTCACCGTCAACGGCGTACCGCTCACCGAAGGCGACTACCTCTATCCGGGGAACTCGCCCTCCTCCACCCCCTTCGACATCACCGTGCCCAAGGGCCGGCTGTGGGTGATGGGCGACCACCGGGACAACTCGGCGGACTCCCGCGCCCACCAGAACACGCCGTACGGCGGCACGGTCTCCGAGAACTCCGTGGTCGGCAGGGCCATGATCATCGGCTGGCCGGTCGGCCACTGGACGCGCCTCGAAGAACCTAAAACCTTCGCAAGCGTCGCCGACTCGGCGTCGGGGACGACCGCTGCCACCCGGCCGTCGCATAGGGTTGCCTCCGAGAATCCGAATGGAATGACCCAACTCCCGACCCCTGCGGAACTCCCGCTCGTTATGGGAGTGGTGGGCCTGCACCGCGTGCGGAGCGGGCGGCGGCACAGAGTGAGGAGTTGGCGTGGGGGATGTGGCGGTAGGCGCACGGTCGGGACACGACGGCGAGGAGCACCGCGGGCATTCCGTGGAGCCGGACGTTCCCGTTCCGGACGGCGCCATGACCTCCGGGAATGACACGGCGACGCGTGACGACGGCACGGTGGACGACGAGCAGCCGCCCCGCGCCGGTACGGCGGACACGGACGAGGCGGCACGCCGGCCGAAGAAGCCGCGCTCCTTCTGGAAGGAGCTGCCGATCCTGATCGGGATCGCGCTCGTCCTGGCGCTGCTGATCAAGACCTTCCTGGTGCAGGCGTTCTCGATCCCGTCCGACTCGATGCAGAACACCCTCCAGCAGGGTGACCGCGTCCTGGTCGACAAGCTCACCCCGTGGTTCGGCTCCAAGCCCGAGCGCGGCGAGGTCGTCGTCTTCCACGACCCCGACAACTGGCTGGCGGGTGAGCCGACGCCGACCCCCAACCCGGTGCAGAAGGTCCTCAGCTGGATCGGCCTGATGCCGTCCGCGGAGGAGAAGGACCTGATCAAGCGGGTGATCGGGGTCGGCGGCGACACGGTCGAGTGCAAGGGCAGCGGCCCGCTGCGGGTCAACGGCAGGGCGCTGAACGAGCCGTACGTCTACCCGGGCAACACGCCGTGCAGCGTGGACGACCAGGGCGGCCAGTTCAAGGTGAAGGTCCCCAAGGGCTTCATCTGGGTGATGGGCGACCACCGCCAGAACTCCCGCGACTCCCGCTACAACCAGTCCGACACGAACCACGGCATGGTTCCCGTCGACAAGGTCGTCGGCCGGGCGATCGTCAAGGCCTGGCCGATCAACCGCTGGGGCACCCTGCCGATCCCGGACACCTTCGACCAGCCCGGCCTCGACCAGCAGTCCTCCGCCGCCGCCTCCCTGACCGTGGCCCCGCAGGGCCTGGCCGTCGCCGCGGTGCTGCCGGTCGCGCTGTGGCGGCGCCGGCGCACGGACCGGCCGGAGACCGCGGCCGACCGGAAGACCCCCGCCGGGCAGCGCTGACGCCGGGCCGCACCGCGCTGCCCGGACCGCCAGGCGCACGTCGAGGACGGCCCCGGCGGCGGCGTACGGCCGCCGCCGGGGCCGTCCCGCGTCCTGCCCGCCCGGGAGCCGCCTCCGCGCCCCCGGGCGTGCGGAAAAGAGGGGCTGCCCCCGTTCGGAACCGACGGGTAGGGTGCGGGTCCATGGGTGGCGAGAGCATGACGCGTACGGCCCCGCAGGGCGGCGGCACCGGCACGGCACAGGCCGGCGGCGGCCGGCTCGGGCAGCGGCTGTCCGGACTGGCCGTGGCGCTGGGGCTGGTGCTGTTCCTCGGCGGCTTCGCGTGGGGAGCGGTGATCTACCGGCCGTACACCGTGCCCACCAGCTCCATGACCCCCACCATCGACGCCGGCGACCGGGTGCTGGCCCAGCGTGTCGACGGCGACGAGGTGCGCCGCGGCGATGTGGTCGTCTTCGAGGACAAGACCTGGGTCACCAACGCCAAGGTGGTCAAGCGCGTGGTCGCCGTCGGCGGCGACACCGTCTCCTGCTGCACCGACGGGAAGCTGACCGTCAACGGCAAGCAGATCGAGGAGCCGTACCTGCCCGCGGGCAGCCTCGCCGAGATCAAGAACTTCGGCAAGGTCACCGTCCCCGAAGGCCGGCTGTTCCTCCTCGGCGACGAACGCCAGGGCTCCCTGGACTCCTCCACCCACCTCACCGACGCGGCGCAGGGCACCGTCGCCCGCAGCGCCGTCTCCGCCCGCGTGGACGCCGTCATCTGGCCCTGGAAGGGCCTGCTCAAGCGCCCCACCGGCTTCGAGACCCTCGGCCCGCTCTCCCGGCCCGGCCCGTTGCGCACGATCGAGGTGCTGGTCGTGGCCGGTGCGGTCCTGGTCCTCGGCGGCGGCGCCTACGGCCCGATCGCGGCGCGCCTGAGCCGCTCCCGCGCCCGTACGGCCCGCCCGGAGGCCGCCGGTGCCCGCTGAGGCCCCGCGGCCGGCCGAGGAGGCGCACGAGGGCGAGGACGGCCCGCGCAGGGTGGCCCGCGTGGTGCTGCTCGACCCCGAGGACCGCATCCTGCTCCTGCACGGCCACGAGCCGGAGGACCCGGCCGACGACTGGTGGTTCACCCCCGGCGGCGGCCTGGAGGGCACCGAGACGCGCGAGGAGGCCGCGCTGCGGGAACTCGCCGAGGAGACCGGCATCACCGAGGTCGAGCTCGGCCCGGTGCTCTGGCGGCGGCGGTGCTCGTTCCCGTTCGCGGGCCGCCGCTGGGACCAGGACGAGTGGTACTACCTGGCCCGTACGGCCCAGACGGCGACAGAGGCGACGGGACTGACGGAACTGGAGCGGCGCAGCGTCGCCGGAGCACGCTGGTGGACGTGTCAGGAACTGACCCGGGCACATGAGACGGTGTATCCGACCAGACTCGCCGAGCTGCTGCGCACGCTGCTCGTCGAAGGTCCCCCGGCCAGGCCCGTGACCCTCGACACGGAAATCGTCTGAGGGCTCCCGGGACTGGCGCACAATGGTGGGATCGCACGGCTGAAGGGGAACATGCCATGAGCGCCGAGGACCTCGAAAAGTACGAGACCGAGATGGAGCTGAAGCTCTACCGGGAGTACCGAGACGTCGTCGGTCTGTTCAAATACGTGATCGAGACCGAGCGGCGCTTCTACCTCACCAACGACTACGAGATGCAGGTGCACTCGGTCCAGGGTGAGGTGTTCTTCGAGGTGACCATGGCTGACGCCTGGGTCTGGGACATGTACCGACCAGCTCGCTTCGTCAAGCAGGTCCGTGTCCTCACGTTCAAGGACGTGAACATCGAGGAGCTGAACAAGAGCGACCTGGAACTCCCGGGCGGCTGATCGGCCCACGCCTTCGTGAGGCGTTGCCCTTTCGGGTGACGGAGTTTTCCACAACCGCCGAGTCGTCCACCAAGATCAACATCTGGGGGCGGGATGCGTGACGGTTGGCGCCGGAGGTGGTGCCGACATGAACGCACGAGCAGCGATCGGCAAATACGGCGAGGACCTGGCCGCCCGGCGGCTCGCCGAGACCGGGATGACGATCCTGGAGCGCAACTGGCGCAGCGGACGGTCCGGCGAGATCGACATCGTGGCCCGGGACGGTGACGCGCTCGTCGTCTGCGAGGTGAAGACCCGCAGCGGCGGGGGCTACGAACACCCGATGGCCGCGGTGACCCCCGAGAAGGCAGCCCGGCTCCGCGCACTCGCCGAGCGCTGGGTCCAGACCCACGGAGGAGCCCCGCCGGGCGGTGTCCGCATCGACCTCGTCGGCGTGCTCCTGCCCCGCCGGGGCGCGCCCTGCGTCGAGCACGCGCGGGGGGTGGCCTGAATGGCGTTCGCCCGTACGTGCTCGGTGGCCCTGGTCGGCGTCGAGGGCGTGGTCGTGGAGGTCCAGGCCGACCTCGAACCCGGTGTGGCGGCCTTCACCCTGGTCGGCCTCCCGGACAAGAGCCTGACGGAGAGCCGGGACCGGGTGCGGGCGGCGGTGGTGAACTCGGGGGCGGCCTGGCCGTCGAAGAAGCTCACCGTCGGCCTCAGCCCGGCCTCGGTGCCCAAGAGCGGCAGCGGCTTCGACCTCGCCGTCGCCGCCGCCGTCCTCGGCGCGGCCGAGCGGATCGACCCGCGCGTGCTCGCCGACATCGTCATGATCGGAGAGCTGGGGCTGGACGGCCGGGTGCGCCCGGTCCGGGGCATCCTGCCGGCGGTCCTCGCCGCGGCGGACGCGGGATACGAACAGGTGGTCGTCCCCGAGTCGGCGGCGCCCGAGGCCTCGCTGGTGCCGGGCGTCTCGGTGCTCGGCGTACGGAGCCTGCGTCAGCTGATCGCGGTGCTCACCGACGAACCGGTCCCCGACGAGGAACCCGTCCCGGGCGAGATCCGCCCCGACCCCTTCCTCGCCGGTCTGGCGCTCCCCGGAACCGGGCTCGGCACAGGCCCCACCGCCGGCACGCACGCCCCCGACCTCGCCGACGTCGCGGGCCAGCCCATGGCGCGGGCGGCACTGGAGGTCGCGGCGGCCGGCCGGCACCACGTCTTCTTCAAGGGCCCGCCCGGCGCCGGCAAGACGATGCTCGCCGAACGCCTCCCCGGGCTCTTACCGGAGCTGAGCCGGGGCGAGTCCCTGGAGGTCACCGCGGTCCACTCGGTGGCCGGGATGCTCCCTCCCGGACATCCCCTGGTCGACGTGCCCCCGTACTGCGCGCCGCACCATTCCGCGACCATGGCGTCCCTGGTCGGCGGCGGGAACGGCCTGCCCCGGCCCGGCGCGGTCTCCCTGGCCCACCACGGCGTCCTCTTCCTGGACGAGGCGGCCGAGTTCCACAGCAGCGTCCTCGACGCCCTGCGCCAGCCGCTGGAATCCGGACACGTCGTGATCGCCCGGGCGGCGGGGATGCTGCGGATGCCGGCCAGGTTCCTGATGGTGCTGGCCGCGAATCCCTGCCCCTGCGGCCGGCACGGACGAGGCGATGACATCTGCGAGTGCCGGCCCTCCTCGATCAAGCGCTACCGCGCCCGGCTGTCCGGCCCCCTGATGGACCGAGTGGACCTGCGGGTGACGGTGGAGCCGGTCGCCAGGGCCGACTTGCTCCGCTCGCCCACCGGCGCCGAACCGACGGCCGTGGTGGCCGACCGGGTCAGGTTCGCCCGGGAGCGAGCCGCCCGACGCTATGAGGGACTGCCCTGGCGCACCAACAGCGAGGTGCCGGGCCACGAACTGCGCACCCGCTGGCACGTGGCGCCCGGGGCTCTGGCCAAGGCCGAGGAGGATCTGGACCGGGGCCTGCTCACCGCCCGCGGCCTCGACCGCGTCCTCCGGGTCGCCTGGACGCTCGCCGACCTGGGCGGACGCGACCGGCCCTCGGCGAACGACGTGAACTGCGCCCTGGAACTGCGTACCGGCGTCCGCCGCGGTGCGGTCCTGGAAGGAGTCGGCAGGTGAGCGGCGAGAGCACCCACCGCAGCGCCCGTCCGGGCGGCGGTGCCCCCGCCCCTCTGGCCGCGCCGTCGGCCGTCGGCCGTCGGGCGCCCGGCGGCGCCCGCCCGGCCCGCGCCCGGCCGCCCCGACCGGTGGCCGCACTCCTCGGCGCCGCCACGGCGGGAGCCGCCGCATGAGGGACGACGGGCGACGGACCGGCCGGTCGGAGTCCGAGACGGCCGGGGGCGGCGAGGCCGACGGGGAACTGCTCGGCCGGGTCCTTCTCGGACGGGTGATCGAGCCCGGGGACGAGACCGGTGGCCGGTGGGTCCGGGAGTTCGGGGTGGCGGAGGTGGTACGGCGGCTGAGGGACGGCAACAAGGCGTTGCCGGGGGTGAGCGGAACCCGGTGGGCGGCGCTGGTCGCGCGGGCCGGTCGGGCCGAACCGCGCCGGGATCTCGCGGCGGCCCGGGCCGCGGGGGCGCGGTTCGTGCGCCCGGGGGACACCGAGTGGCCCGGCCAGCTCGACGACCTCGGGGACGGGCGGCCCCTCGGGCTGTGGGTGCGGGGCCGGGCCAGCCTGCGCATGTGGGCACTGCGGTCCGTGGCCGTCGTGGGCGCCCGCGCCTGCACCGAGTACGGCACCCACGCCGCCGCCACCCTCGCCTGCGGCCTCGCCGAGCACGGCTGGGTCGTCGTGTCGGGCGGCGCCTACGGCATCGACGGCGCCGCCCACCGAGGCGCCCTCGCCGCCCGCGGCGCCACCGTCGCCGTCCTGGCCTGCGGCGTCGACCAGCCCTACCCCCGCGGCCACGCCGCCCTGATCGGCCGGATCGCGGAACAGGGACTGGTGGTGGGCGAGTTGCCACCCGGCGATCACCCGACACCCAGCCGGTTCATCCTCCGCAACCGAGTGATCGCCGCGCTGACCCGGGGCACCGTCGTCGTGGAGGCCGCCCCCCGCAGCGGCTCGCTGGCCACCGCGCGGGCCGCGCAGCGCCTCGGCAGGTTCACCATGGGCGTGCCCGGCCCGGTCACCAGCTCCCTCTCCGCCGGCGTGCACGAGCTGCTGCGCGGCGAGGCCACCCTGGTCACCGACGCCACGGAGGTCGTGGAACTCGTGGGCGACATGGGCGACCTGGCGCCGGCCCGCCGCGGCCCGGTCCTCCCGCGTGACCTGCTGGACCCCGCCGCCCGCAGTGTGCTCGCCGCCCTTCCCGGCGACCGCGCGGCCCCCGCCGACGAGATCGCGCTCGACGCGCGCACCACGCGCGACGAGGCGATCGCGAGACTGTACGAACTCCGAGCACTTGGTTACGTCGAACGACACGGCGATGGCTGGAAGTTGACACGCCAGGCGTTGATCTCGGTCCGGGACGGTCGCCATCCATGCTGACCGACCGTGTTCGGCCGTCCGGGGGAACCCCCGACGCCCTTGGCGTTTCCCGGAGTTGGCGCCTCGGGCCGGTCACGCAGAGCGAGCCGGGGGGTGCGGTCGTACGGCCGCCGCGAGCGCCCCGCGCAGGGGTGGTGCCGCACTGTTCGCACACCGCGACTCCTCAGTCACGCTACGCTCACGAAGGCGGTGACGCAGACCACGCCAACCCGACATCAGACCGACACCTCACCCAGTCAGCCCACTTCCTCGCACGCACCGCACTTCCTCCCACTTCACGGCACTTCACGGCACTTCACGGCAGAACGGCACAAGGCGACGAATGCCCCAGCACACCTCCGGGTCCGACCGGGCGGCGATCCCCCCAGCCGCCCGGGACGGTGGCAGCGTGCGACCGCCCGCTCCCTCGACGCTCGACGAGCTGTGGCGGTCGTACAAGGCGACGGGGGACGACCGGTTGCGGGAGCAGCTGATCCTGCACTACTCGCCGCTGGTCAAGTACGTGGCGGGTCGGGTGAGCGTCGGGCTGCCGCCCAACGTGGAGCAGGCCGACTTCGTGTCCTCGGGAGTGTTCGGGCTGATCGACGCGATCGAGAAGTTCGACATCGACCGGGAGATCAAGTTCGAGACGTACGCGATCACCCGGATCCGCGGCGCGATGATCGACGAGCTGCGGGCGCTGGACTGGATCCCCCGGTCGGTCCGGCAGAAGGCGCGCAACGTCGAGCGGGCCTACGCCACCCTGGAGGCGCGGCTGCGGCGGACGCCGACGGAGGGGGAGGTCGCCACCGAGCTGGGCATGGAGGTCGACGAGCTGCACGCCGTGTTCAGCCAGCTGTCGCTGGCCAACGTGGTCGCCCTGGAGGAGCTGCTGCACGTCGGCGGCGAGGGCGGGGACCGGCTCAGCCTGATGGACACGCTGGAGGACACCGCCGCCGACAACCCGGTGGAGGTGGCCGAGGACCGGGAACTGCGGCGGTTCCTGGCGCGGGCGATCAACACCCTGCCCGAGCGGGAGAAGACCGTGGTCACCCTGTACTACTACGAGGGGCTCACCCTCGCCGAGATCGGCAACGTCCTCGGCGTCACCGAGAGCCGGGTCAGTCAGATCCACACCAAGTCGGTGCTCCAGCTGCGCGCCAAGCTGGCGAGCTTCGGGCGCTGAGCCCTCCCTCACGGGACGGCGTGTCCGTACAGTGGACGACGTGCCAAGGATTCGAGCGGCCTCCGTGGCCGAACACCGGTCGATGCAGCGAGCCGCCCTGCTGGACGCGGCTCGGTGCCTGCTGTCCGAGGGCGGGACGGAAGCGCTGACGTTTCCGGCGCTGGCCGAGCGGACGGGGCTGGCGCGGTCGTCCGTGTACGAGTACTTCCGGTCCCGGGCCGCGGTGGTCGAGGAGCTGTGCGAGGTCGACTTCCCCGTGTGGGCGGCGGAGGTCGCGGCGGCGATGGAGCGCGCCGACTCGGCCGAGGGCAAGGTCGAGGCGTATGTCCGCCGGCAGCTGGCGCTGGTGGGGGACCGGCGCCACCGGGCGGTCGTGGCCATCTCCGCGAGCGAGCTGGACGCCGGGGCCCGGGAGAAGATCCGGGCGGCCCACGGGGAGCTGGTCGCGATGATCGGCGAGGCGCTGGCCGAGATGGGACACGGGCAGCCCCGGCTGGCGGCGATGCTGCTGCAGGGGGTGGTGGACGCGGCGGTCCGCAGGATCGAGCTGGGCGCGGCGGAGGACCCCGCGGTGGTGACGGACGCCGCGGTGGCCATGGCTCTGCGGGGCGTGCGGGGCTGAAAGCTCGGCGGGGACGTGCGGGGCCGAGGCCCGGCGGGGCTGCGAGAGCGCCCTCAGGGGGCGCCAGGTGGCGCGCGTCCGGTCACGGACGGTCCGCGCGGCTAGGACAGGACCGGCAGCAGCCTCGACGGCCCCCGGGCGAGCAGCCACGGCGGCAGCAGCGTCAACGGGTCCAGGTACGCCTCACCCCGTCGCAGGCCCCAGTGCACGCACGCCACGGGTCCGCAGTGTGACCCGTTCGGCTCCACCGCTCCGACCGTTTCGCCCGCGCCCACCTCGTCCCCCTTCGCCACCGACGGGCGCACCGGCTCGTACGTGGTGCGCAGATCCGTCCCCGCCAGCTCCACCGACACCACGCCCCGCCCGGCCACCCGCCCCGCGAACAGCACGCGGCCCCGGGCCACCGCCCGGACCGGAGAACCGGCCGGCGCGGCCAGGTCCACACCCCGGTGACCGGGGCCGTAGACCGTAGCCGGCGGCTGCCAGCCCCGCAGGACCGGCGGGCGGACGCCCACCGGCCAGGCGCGGGCCGACGCCGGAACCGGTGCCGCGGGGGGTGGCGGTGGTGCCGGAGACGGCGTGTCCGCCCAGGCCAGAGGCGTGAGCGCGATCGCCGCCGAGGCCGGAAGCAGGACCGCCCACAAAGCCGTGCACCGCATCACTCGTCGCATGCGGGAACCCTCCCGCACTCCGCCGGTCCCGGCCGGACCCTGTGGACTACCCGCCGGTTGTGGAGAGCGGCGTCACCCGGTGCCTCGGCGGTCCCGTACACTTCTTCTGGCGATCCGGGTCACCGGGTCGACTTCGCACGCCCCGGTACGGCAGCCGGCAACGGTTCGTACCAAGCGCCCCTCGGTCCTTCGCGGCACGGCGCATCGCGGGCGTCAGGCGCGACCGCCGTCCGGCGGACGCGGCACAACCGAGAAACCAAGGAGATACGGCCATGGCCGTCGTCACGATGCGGGAGCTGCTGGAGAGCGGCGTCCACTTCGGTCACCAGACCCGTCGCTGGAACCCGAAGATGAAGCGCTTCATCTTCACCGAGCGCAACGGCATCTACATCATCGACCTGCTCCAGTCGCTGTCGTACATCGACCGCGCCTACGAGTTCGTCAAGGAGACCGTCGCCCACGGCGGCACGGTCATGTTCGTCGGCACGAAGAAGCAGGCGCAGGAGGCCATCGCCGAGCAGGCCACCCGCGTCGGCATGCCCTTCGTCAACCAGCGCTGGCTGGGCGGCATGCTCACCAACTTCTCGACCGTCTACAAGCGTCTGCAGCGCCTCAAGGAGCTGGAGCAGATCGACTTCGAGGACGTCGCGGCCTCCGGTCTGACCAAGAAGGAGCTGCTGGTCCTCTCCCGCGAGAAGGCCAAGCTGGAGAAGACCCTCGGCGGTATCCGCGAGATGCAGAAGGTGCCCAGCGCCGTCTGGATCGTGGACACCAAGAAGGAGCACATCGCCGTTGGTGAGGCCCGGAAGCTCAACATTCCGGTCGTCGCGATCCTCGACACCAACTGCGACCCCGACGAGGTCGACTACAAGATCCCGGGCAACGACGACGCGATCCGCTCCGTCACCCTGCTCACTCGTGTGATCGCCGACGCCGTCGCCGAGGGCCTCATCTCCCGCTCGCGCGTCGCCACCGGTGACAAGGGCGAGAAGGCTGCTGCCGAGCCGCTCGCCGAGTGGGAGCGCGACCTGCTCGAGGGTGAGAAGAAGGACGAGGCTCCGGCCGCCGAGGCTGCCCCGGCCGCCGAGGCTCCGGCTGCCGAGGCCGCTCCGGCCACCGAGGCTGCTCCGGCCGCCGAGGCTGCTCCGGCCGCCGAGGCTCCGGTCGAGGGCGAGAAGGCCGCCGAGGGCGAGCAGGCCTGACGCCGGTCCGTCAGTGTTGACGGCGGGGGCGGTGCCGCATCCGGCAGCACCTGCTGCGCGGTGAAGTCCGCCCCCGTCGTTCACCCGTAGGTCGGTACGACGTACGCGGTCCGCGATCACATGTGGACCGCACACCGTGCGGATCTGAAGATCTCCCAGACTTCGAGAAAGACTCACAGACTCATGGCGAACTACACCGCCGCCGACGTCAAGAAGCTCCGTGAGCTCACCGGCGCCGGCATGATGGACTGCAAGAAGGCGCTGGACGAGGCCGAGGGCAACGTCGACAAGGCCGTCGAGGCGCTGCGCATCAAGGGCCAGAAGGGCGTCGCCAAGCGCGAGGGCCGCTCCGCCGAGAACGGCGCCGTGGTCTCCATCATCGCCGACGACAACTCCTCCGGCGTCCTCGTCGAGCTGAAGTGCGAGACGGACTTCGTCGCCAAGGGCGAGAAGTTCCAGGCCGTGGCCCAGGCCATCGCCGAGCACGTCGCCAAGACGAACCCGGCCGACCTCGAGGCCCTGCTCGCCTCCGAGATCGAGGCCGGCAAGACCGTCCAGGCGTTCGTGGACGAGGCCAACGCCAACCTCGGCGAGAAGATCGTCCTGGACCGCTTCGCGCAGTTCGCCGACGGCTTCGTGCTCGCCTACATGCACCGCACCATGCCCGACCTGCCCCCGCAGATCGGTGTCCTGGTCGAGCTCGACAAGCCGAACACCGAGGTCGCCAAGGGCATCGCCCAGCACATCGCCGCCTTCGCGCCGAAGTACCTGGCGAAGGAGGACGTGCCGGCCGACGTCGTCGAGTCCGAGCGTCGTATCGCCGAGGAGACCACCCGCGCCGAGGGCAAGCCCGAGGCCGCGATCGCCAAGATCGTCGAGGGTCGTCTCAACGGCTTCTTCAAGGACGCCACGCTGCTCGGCCAGCCGTACGCGCTGGACAACAAGAAGTCGGTCCAGAAGGTTCTGGACGAGGCCGGTGTCACCCTGAAGCGCTTCTCGCGCATCAAGGTCGGCATCTGAGTCCGTACCGCGATCGACGCAGGACCCACGGGGAAATCCCCGAGGAAATCCCGATAGGGTCGACCGCAGTCGTCCGCGCACACCGCCACACCCCGGGGTGGGGCGGACGGCAGCAGATCTGACGAGGAGGCCATTGCCGCGCATGGGAGCGAAAAGCAACCACACCGGCAATGGCCTTCTTCGTATGTGCAACACGTGAAAGAGGCGGGATCCCCCATGACCACCAAGGCCCAGAAGAGCGACGACGGCAAAGTACGCGGCCGGTTTCTGCTGAAGCTGTCCGGAGAGGCCTTCTCCGGTGGCGGGGGCCTGGGCGTGGACCCGGACGTGGTGCACAAGATCGCCCGCGAGATCGCGGCCGTCGTGCGTGACGGGGCGCAGATCGCGGTCGTCATCGGCGGCGGCAACTTCTTCCGCGGCGCCGAACTCCAGCAGCGCGGCATGGACCGCGCCCGCTCCGACTACATGGGCATGCTCGGCACCGTGATGAACTGCCTCGCCCTCCAGGACTTCCTGGAGAAGGAAGGCATCCAGTCCCGCGTGCAGACCGCCATCACCATGGGCCAGGTCGCCGAGCCGTACATCCCGCTGCGCGCCGTGCGCCACCTGGAGAAGGGCCGCGTGGTCATCTTCGGCGCCGGTATGGGCATGCCCTACTTCTCCACCGACACCACCGCCGCCCAGCGCGCCCTGGAGATCGACGCCGAGGCGCTGCTCATGGGCAAGAACGGCGTGGACGGGGTCTACGACTCCGACCCCAAGACCAACCCCGACGCCGTCAAGTTCGACGCCCTCGGCTACGGCGAGGTCATCACCCGTGACCTCAAGGTCGCCGACGCCACCGCCATCACGTTGTGCCGCGACAACAAGCTTCCGATCCTCGTCTTCGAGCTCCTCGCGGAGGGCAATATCGCCCGCGCGGTCAAGGGTGAGAAGATCGGCACGCTGGTGGGTGACCAGGGCAGCCGGGACTGACCGGCACACCCCGTCACCCGGGTACGGCACCTGTCCGAGGGACGGACGGGACGCACCCTGGCCGGGGGATGGACAATGTCCTGCCGGTCGGGAACCGTGCAGGAAGAAGACGCGACGCAGCCGGCCGCCGCCCCTACGAGGAACCGCAGCCGGGCCTCACTCAAGACACGCAGGAGCAAGTGGTGATCGAAGAGACCCTCCTCGAAGCCGAGGAGAAGATGGAGAAGGCCGTCGTGGTCGCCAAGGAGGACTTCGCCGCGATCCGCACCGGCCGTGCGCACCCGGCGATGTTCAACAAGATCGTGGCCGACTACTACGGTGCCCTGACGCCGATCAACCAGCTGGCCTCGTTCTCCGTGCCGGAGCCGCGGATGGCGGTCGTGACCCCGTTCGACAAGAGCGCGCTGCGCAACATCGAGCAGGCGATCCGCGACTCCGACCTGGGCGTCAACCCCAGCAACGACGGCAACATCATCCGTGTGGTGTTCCCCGAGCTGACCGAGGAGCGCCGCCGCGAGTACATCAAGGTCGCCAAGGGCAAGGGCGAGGACTCCAAGGTGTCCATCCGCTCCGTGCGCCGCAAGGCCAAGGACGCCATCGACAAGGCGATCAAGGACGGCGACATCGGTGAGGACGAGGGCCGCCGTGCGGAGAAGGAACTCGACGACCTGACGGCGAAGTACGTCGCCCAGGTGGACGAGCTTCTCAAGCACAAGGAAGCGGAGCTGCTCGAAGTCTGATGAGCGACTCTTCCTGGGGGGCGCCGCCACACGCGGGGCAGGCCGGGTACTGGGGGTCCACCGGGGGTGGACCTGTCCAGGGGGCCGCCCCGGCGGGTCCCGCGTACGATGCGCCTGAGGCGCAGCAGACTCGCCCCATGCCCATCGTGCCCGACGTGCCCGCGTACGGCGGAGATCAGGTCCACCAGGACGCGGACCGGGGGGCCGCTCGGCTGAGCGGCCCTTCGTTCCGAGACGAGCCGTTCCAGGCCGGGGGACTCCCCGCCGAGACCCAGAACCCGGAGCCCATGCCCGACGCCCCGCAGCCGGCGCCAGCGCCGCAGAAGAAGAGCGCGGGCCGTGACCTCAGCGCGGCCATAGGCGTCGGGGTCGGCCTCGGTGTGGTCATCGTCGCGTCCCTGTTCATCCAGAAGGCCGTCTTCGTCGGCGTGATCGCCGTCGCCGTGGTCGTCGGGCTGTGGGAGCTGACCAGCAGGCTCCAGGAGCGCAAGGGCATCAAGGCGCCGCTGGTGCCGCTCGCGGTCGGCGGTGCGGCGATGGTCGTGGCCGGGTACGTGCGTGGCGTCGAGGGCGCGTGGGTCGCCATGGCCCTCACCGCGCTGGCCGTCCTGGTCTGGCGGATGACGGAACCACCGGAGGGCTACCTCAAGGACGTCACCGCCGGCGTCTTCGCCGCGTTCTACGTGCCGTTCCTGGCCACGTTCGTCGCGCTGATGCTCACCGCCGACGACGGCCCCTGGCGGGTGCTGACCTTCCTGCTCCTGACGGTCGTCAGCGACACCGGTGCGTACGCGGTCGGCTGGCGCTTCGGCAAGCACAAGCTCGCCCCGCGCATCAGCCCCGGCAAGACCCGCGAGGGTCTGCTCGGCGCGGTGGCGTTCGCGATGGCGGCGGGCGCGTTGTGCATGCAGTTCCTGATCGACGACGGCAGCTGGTGGCAGGGCCTGCTGCTGGGCCTCGCGGTCGCGGCCAGCGCCACGCTGGGCGACCTCGGCGAATCCATGATCAAACGGGACCTGGGCATCAAGGACATGGGCACCTTGCTCCCCGGTCACGGCGGCATCATGGACCGGCTGGACTCGCTGCTGCCCACGGCGCCGGTGGTCTGGCTGCTGATGGTGGTCTTCGTCGGCTCCGCCTGAGCTGCTCGACGCAAGGCTTGACGGGCCCCCGTCCCGCGTGAGGACGGGGGCCCGTCGTCCTGTCCGGGCCCTGCCGGCTCCGGGGAAGCCGCACCCGGATGCCGCAGCACGAATCGGCGGACGCGTTCCGTGCGCGGCAGACTCCTTCGGAGGACGGCGTTTCTCCCGCCGCCCGGCGACGCTGCAGGGAGTTCGACCGATGCCCCTCGACCCGGCCCCGCCCCCGCCCCCCGCCCGGGGCCCGCAGGCTCCGTCCCCTGCCCCGGGCCCGCAGGCTCCGCCCCCCGCCCCGGGCCCGCAGGCTCCGCCCCCCGCCCGGGACCCGCAGGCTCCGGCCCCCACCCCGCCGCCCCCGCCGGTGCGGTACTGGCCCGTGGACGATCTGCCCGCGCTCGACCCCGACCCGTTCCTGGACGAGCTGCTGCGCGACGAGCCCGTCACCCGGATCGAGCTGCCGTACGGCGACGGCCACGCCTGGCTGGTCACACGGTACGAGGACGTCCGCTTCGTCACCGCCGATCCGCGCTTCTCCCGGGCCCGGGTCGTCGGCCGCGACGTCACCACCATGCGCCCGGTGCCGGTGGCCTCGCAGACGGCGGGCCTGCAGTACCTCGATCCGCCCCGGCACAGCCTGCTGCGCCGGGTCGTCGCCCGCGCGTTCACCGGGCGGAGCATGCAGCGGCTGCGCCCGCTCGCGGAGCGCCGGGCCGCGGCACTGCTTGACGGGATGGCGCGGGCCGGCGCACCGGCCGACCTCATGGAGCATCTCCACGGCCCCTTCCCCGTCGCCGTGGTCCGCGACTTCCTCGGAGTGGACGAGCGGGACTGGCACCACTGGGCCGAGACGGGCGAGGCCCTGCTGTCCGCGGGCGCCGCGTCCGAGGAGCGCGCCCGGCAGGCCGCGCGGGCGACCCGGGCCCGGATCGCCGAGCTGCTCCGCCGCCGCCGTGAGGAACCCCGCGAGGACCTCGCCGGAGTGCTGGCGCGGTCCGCGGCGGCGGGCGAGATCACCGAGGACGAGGCGGTCTCCCTCGCCATCGCCGTCCAGGTCAGCGGCGGTCACGCGGTCCGCAACAACAGCGGTTCGATGATGTACGCGCTGCTCACCCACCCGGCGCAGCTGGACCGGCTGCGCCGCGAGCCGGAGCTGCTGCCCCGGGCCGTGGAGGAGCTGTTCCGCTACGTCCCGCACCGCAACGGCGTCGGCATCCCCCGCATCGCCACCGAGGACGTCGAGGTCGGCGGCCGGCTGATCCGGGCCGGTGACGTGGTCTACAACGCGTACGTCGCCGCCAACCGCGACCCCGAGGTGTTCCCCGACCCCGACGCCCTGGACTTCGACCGCGAGAACCCCGCCCACCTGGCCTTCGGCCATGGTCCGCACCACTGTCTGGCCGCTGTCATGGCCCGGATGGAAGCCGAGGTCATGATCGGCTCCGTGCTCGCCCGGTTCCCCGGCATCCGGCTGGCCGTGGCCCCCGAGGAGGTCGAGTTCCAGCGGCAGGGGCTGATCCGCGGACCGCGCACCCTGCCCGTGACCTGGTGACGGAACCGCCCACGCGCGTGCGGCGTCTGCGGAGACGACGAAGGCTTCCGGCGAGTCCGCACAGGTGGGGAACATGATTTTGCTGCTGCTCGGTGTCCTGGCGCTCGTCGTCGGCGGCTGCGTCTGCGTGGTGTGGGCGGAACGCGGCGGCCCGCGCTGGGCACGCATCGTGGCGAAGGTGACACTGGCCCTCGGCGAACTCGTCCGCAGCTCCAGCCGGAAGCGGGGCCGCAGCCCCGGCTGGAACGGCGGCGCGAGCACGTCCGGCGGGGACGACTAGCCACGCCCGGGCTCCGGGGTCCGGCCCGCCGGGTCACTCAAGTGGATCTGCGACACTGGTACAGCCATGCCTAAGCCCGGAGAACTCATTTTCGTCGCGCCGCGCGGAGCCAAGAAGCCGCCGCGGCATCTCGCCGACCTCACGCCCGCCGAGCGCAAGGACGCGGTGGCCGAGATCGGGGAGAAGCCGTTCCGTGCCAAGCAGCTCTCGCAGCACTACTTCGCGCGGTACGCGCACGAGCCGGAGCAGTGGACCGACATCCCCGCCGGTTCGCGTGCCAAGCTCCAGGAAGCGCTGTTCCCGGAGCTGATGACCGTCGTCCGGCATCTGTCCACCGACCAGGGGACCACGCGCAAGACGCTGTGGCGCCTGTTCGACGGGACTCTCGTCGAGTCCGTGCTGATGCGGTACCCGGACCGGGTCACCATGTGCATCAGCTCGCAGGCGGGGTGCGGGATGAACTGCCCGTTCTGCGCGACCGGGCAGGCGGGGCTGGACCGGAATCTGTCCACCGCCGAGATCGTCCATCAGATCGTCGACGGCATGCGGGCGCTGCGGGACGGAGAGGTGCCGGGCGGTCCGGCACGGCTGTCCAACATCGTCTTCATGGGGATGGGCGAGCCGCTCGCCAACTACAAGCGGGTCGTCGGCGCCATCCGGGCGCTCACCGACCCCGCCCCGGACGGGCTCGGGCTCTCGCAGCGCGGGATCACCGTGTCGACCGTCGGGCTGGTGCCGGCCATCCACCGGTTCGCCGACGAGGGCTTCAAGTGCCGGCTGGCGATCTCCCTGCACGCCCCCGACGACGAGCTGCGCGACACCCTCGTCCCCGTGAACACACGGTGGAAGGTGCGCGAGGTGCTGGACGCCGGGTTCGAGTACGTGGAGAAGTCCGGGCGGCGGCTGTCGATCGAGTACGCGCTCATCCGGGACATCAACGACCAGGCCTGGCGCGGTGACCGGCTCGGGCGGCTGCTCAAGGGCAAGCCCGTGCACGTCAACCTGATCCCGCTGAACCCCACTCCGGGATCGAAGTGGACCGCGTCGCGGCCGGAGGACGAGAAGGCCTTCGTCGAGGCCATCGCCGCGCACGGGGTGCCCGTCACCATCCGGGACACCCGCGGTCAGGAGATCGACGGAGCCTGTGGTCAGCTCGCGGCCACCGAGCGGTAATCTGACGGCGTCCACATATCTTCATATTCCGACAGGGGAGCGCCACAGCGCTGAGAGTGCGGCGATCGGGCCGCAGACCCTCTGAACCTCGCCCAGGTCATTCTGGGTAGGAAGTTCGGTCATCACTCAAGCTGTCGTGCCCTGCCCGGGTCCCCGGGCGGGGCCGCGTTCTTCCTGGCCAACCCCAGGAGGACATCCAGTGCACCACAAGACCTTCGCGGCCGTGGCTACCGGCCTCGGCCTCGTCGCGCTGTCCGCTCTGACAGGGTGCGGGTCCACCGGCACCGAGGGCTCCGCGGACTCCAGGACCGTGACCCTGGTCAGCCACAACTCGTGGTCCGTCTCCAAGACCGTCCTCAAGGACTTCGAGAAGCGGTCCGGCTACAAGGTCAAGGTCCTCGAGGACGGCGACGCCGGGCAGGCCGTCAACAAGGCCATCCTGACCAAGGACAACCCGCAGGGCGACGTCTTCTTCGGCGTCGACAACACCCTGCTCTCCCGCGCCCTGGACAACGGCCTGTTCCAGCCGTACCGGGCCAAGGGCTCCGACACGGTCCTGCCCGAGTTCCGCGTCGACCAGGACAAGCACCGTGTCACGCCCGTCGACAGCGGCGACATCTGCGTCAACTACGACAAGGCCTGGTTCGGCGAGCACAAGCTGACCCCGCCGCAGACCTTCGCCGACCTCGCCGAGCCCCGGTACAAGAACCTCCTCGTCACCGAGAACGCGGCCACCTCCTCGCCCGGCCTCGGCTTCCTGCTCGGCAGCGCCGCGAAGTTCGGCGACGGGGGCACCTCCCGCTCGGGCGAGGCCGGGAGCGGGGGAGGCTGGCAGGACTACTGGAAGAAGCTCAAGGCCAACGGCGTCAAGGTCGTCGACGGCTGGGAGCAGGCCTACGACCAGGAGTTCTCCGGCTCCTCCCAGGGCAAGAAGGCGGGTGGCGACCGGCCGCTCGTGGTGTCGTACGCCTCCTCCCCGCCCGCC
Organism: Streptomyces sp. NPDC038200; assembly: GCF_055600785.1. Lineage (NCBI taxonomy): Bacteria > Bacillati > Actinomycetota > Actinomycetes > Kitasatosporales > Streptomycetaceae > Streptomyces > Streptomyces sp. NPDC038200. The sequence goes on along the minus strand of NZ_JBVJYH010000008.1, from coordinate 138,194 downwards.
GAGGTGATCTACGCCAAGAAGCGGCCCGGCACCGCCCCGACCGGGGTGTCCGCCGGCACCTGCTTCCGGCAGACCGAGTACGCCGGACTGCTGAGCAACGCGAGGAACACCCAGGGCGGCAAGGCGTTCCTCGACTTCCTGCTCACCAAGGAGTTCCAGGACGACATGCCGCTGAACATGTTCGTCTACCCGGTGGTCAAGGGTGCCGTGGTGCCCGCCGACTTCACCAAGTACGGTCCGCCGGCCAAGGCCCCCGAGACCATGGCCCCCGGCAAGATCGCCGCCAACCGCGACCAGTGGGTCAAGTCGTGGACGTCGCTCGTACTGAAGTGACCGGCACCCGGCGGGGAAACGCGGCGCGGCTCGGACTCATGGTCCTGCCCGTCGCGTTCTTCGCGCTGTTCTTCGCCTGGCCCGTGGCCGCGATCGTCACCCGCGGGCTGCGGACGGACGGCGCCTGGCGGTTCGGGCGGATCGTGGACGTCGTCGCCCAGCCGGACATCCGGCACGTGCTGTGGTTCACCACATGGCAGGCGCTCGCCTCCACCGCGCTCACCCTGCTGCCCGCGCTGCCGGCCGCCCATGTCTTCGCCCGCCTCGACTTCCCGGGCAAGCAGCTGCTGCGGGCCGTGGTCACGGTGCCGTTCGTGCTCCCGACCGTCGTGGCCGGCAGTGCCTTCCTCGCGCTGGTCGGGCACAACGGCTTGCTGGACGAGCTGTGGGGGGTACGGCTGGACACCACGGTGTGGGCGATCCTGCTGGCCCATGTCTTCTTCAACTACGCGGTCGTCGTCCGGACCGTCGGCGGACTGTGGGCCCAGCTCGACCCCCGCCAGGAGGAGGCCGCCCGGATGCTCGGCGCCTCGCCTCTCCGGGCCTGGCGGAAGGTCACCCTTCCGGCCCTCGGGCCCGCCGTGGCCGCCGCCGCCCTGATGGTGTTCCTGTTCACCTTCACCTCCTTCGGTGTCGTGCAGATCCTCGGCGGCCCCACCTACTCCACCCTCGAAGTGGAGATCTACCGGCAGACCTCCGAGATCTTCGACCTGTCCACGGCCGCCGTCCTCACCCTCGTGCAGTTCGCGGCCGTCGGCGCGATCCTCGTCGTGCACGCCTGGACGGTGCGGCGCCGGGAGACCGCCCTGCGGCTGGTCGACCCCGAGCTGACCGCCCGCCGCCCGCGCGGCGCCGGACAGTGGGCGCTGCTCGCGGGTGTGCTCGTCACCGTCGCGCTGCTCCTGGTTCTGCCGCTCGCCGTCCTGGTCCGCCGCTCGCTGGACGCGCCGGGCTTCGGCTACTACCGGGCGCTGGCCGACGCGGACGGCGGTACGTTCCTGGTGGCGCCGCTGCACGCCGTGTGGACCTCGCTGGAGTACGCCGTCGCGGCCACCGCCATCGCCGTGCTGATCGGCGGGCTCGCCGCCGCCGCGCTGGCCCGCCGGGACGCGGGACGGCTGGTGCGGGGCTTCGACGCGCTGCTGATGCTGCCGCTCGGCGTCTCCGCCGTGACCGTCGGCTTCGGGTTCCTGATCGCGCTCGACAAGCCGCCGCTGGACCTGCGCCAGTCCTGGATCCTGGTGCCTCTCGCCCAGGCGCTGGTCGGCGCCCCCTTCGTCGTACGGACCATGCTGCCCGTGCTGCGCGCGGTGGACGTACGCCTGCGGGAGGCCGCCGCGGTGCTCGGGGCCGCGCCCTGGCGGGTGTGGCGGGAGGTCGACCTGCCGCTGGTGCGGCGGGCGTTGCTGGTCGCGGCCGGGTTCGCGTTCGCCGTCTCGCTCGGCGAGTTCGGGGCGACCGTGTTCATCGCCCGGGCGGACAACCCGACGCTGCCGGTCGCCGTGGCCCGGCTGCTGAGCCGCCCCGGTGATCTCAACTACGGTCAGGCGATGGCCCTTTCGACCATTCTCATGGTGGTGTGCGCCGCCGCGCTGCTCATTCTGGAGCGGCTGCGCACGGACCGGACGGGGGAGTTCTGATGCTGCTGAGCCTGGAGGCCGCGACCGTGCGCTTCGGCGGGCGGCCCGTGCTCGACGCGATCGGCCTGGCGGTCGCCGAGCACGAGGTGGTGTGCGTGCTCGGGCCCAGCGGCAGCGGCAAGTCGACGCTCCTGCGGGCCGTCGCCGGCCTCCAGCGGCTGGACTCCGGGCGGGTGCTGCTCGACGGCCGGGACCAGACGGGCGTCCCCGCGCACAAGCGGGGCGTCGGGCTGATGTTCCAGGACCATCAGCTGTTCCCGCAGCGGGACGTCGGCGCGAACGTGGCGTTCGGGCCGCGCATGCACGGCGTCGCCCGGGGCGAACGGGACGCCGAGGTACGGCAGTTGCTGGAGCTGGTAGGTCTGCCGGGGGCCGCCCGGCGGGCCGTGGCCTCCCTGTCCGGCGGCGAGCAGCAGCGCGTGGCCCTCGCCCGCGCCCTCGCGCCCCGGCCCCGGCTGCTCATGCTGGACGAGCCGCTCGGCCAGCTGGACCGCTCGCTGCGGGAGCGGCTGGTGGTCGAACTGCGGGAGCTGTTCGGGCGGTTGGGTACGACCGTGCTCGCCGTCACCCACGACCAGGGCGAGGCGTTCGCGCTGGCCGACCGGGTGGTGGTGATGCGGGACGGACGGATCGCGCAGTCGGGGACGCCCATCGAGGTGTGGCAGCGCCCCGCCGACGCGTTCGTGGCCCGCTTCCTCGGCTTCGAGAACGTGGTAACGGCGACCGTCGCCGGTACGGCCGCCGACAGCCCGTGGGGGAAGCTGCCGGTGCCCGACGGTTCCGCGCAGGGCAGCCGCACGGTGCTCGTCCGGCCCGCCGGGGTCCGGCTGGTGCCGGCCGACCGGGGCCTGCCCTGCACGGTGACCGCCCGCACCTTCAAGGGCACCCATGTGGCCGTGCACCTCCAGCCGGCGGACGGCCCGCGGCTGGAGGCGGCCTGCGCGCTGCGGGACGCGCCGGAGCCCGGCGCCCCGGTCGGCGTGGAGTTCGACGTGGCCGAAACCGTCGTGCTCGACTGATCACCCGCCCGGGAGGCAGGGGCGGGGGCCCGTAGGGTGAGGCCATGTCTTTACTCGCGCATGACCGTTACTGCGATGAAATCGCCCATCAGGTGGACCTGTTGAGAGCCGTGGTGACCTCCGGCGCCGACCTGACCGCCACCGTGCCGACCTGCCCGGACTGGTCGCTGGAAGATCTCGTGCGGCACATGGGAGGTGCCCTGCGCTGGGTGGACGCCCTGGTGCGGGCCCGGGCGCAGGAGAACATCCCGGCCGAGCGGGTCCCGCTGGCCGGCGGGCCGGAGGAGCGCGGTGACGCGGCGGCCCTCGACGAGTGGCTCGCGGAGACGGGCGCGCTGGTCGTCGGCGCGCTGCGCGAGGCCGGCCCGGACGCCGGGGTGTGGGCGTGGGCCGGGGTGCTGAACGCGGGTTTCTGGGCTCGCCGTATGGCCTGCGAGATCACCGTGCACCGGGCCGACGCCACGCTCGCCGCCGGGCTGCCCTACGAGGTGGCGCCGGACATGGCGGCGGACGCGCTGGACGAGTGGCTGCAGCTGGTGGAGTGGGTGCAGCGCAACGCGGCCCACGAGGCGGCGAAGGAGCTGCGCGGACCGGGACGCTCCCTGCACCTGCATGCCACCGACACCGACCCGGCGCTGGACGCCGAGTGGCTGATCGAGCTGGGTGAGGACGGCGTGAGCTGGCGGCGCGGGCACGAGAAGGCGACGGTCGCCCTGCGCGGCCCGCTCACCTCCGTGCTGCTCGCCTTCTACCGACGGCTGCCGCTGGACAGCCCCGGCCTGGAGGTGCTCGGCGAGCGCGAGCTGCTGGAGTTCTGGCTGGAGCGGACCACGTTCGGCTGACCCGCTCGGGCCGGTACGCGACCGCGGCCCGTCCCCTGGGGATAGGGGGACGGGCCGCGGCGCGTCGTGCGGGTGAGGCGTCAGCCGTTGCGGCTCGCCCCACGGCGGCGCATGCCGAACCAGACCGCGCCGCCGCCGACGACGACCAGGGCCGCCGCGAGGCCGGCGATCAGGCCGGTGTTGGAGCTCGCACCGGTCTCGGCGAGGTTGGAGTCACCGGCCGCGGGGGACGGCGCGTTGTCCGAGGTGCCCGCCGGGGCGGAGCTGGACTCGGAGGCCGACGGGGCCGGGGTCGCCGGCTGGGCCGGAGCGGACGTGGACGGGGACGTGGACGGGGACGCGGACGGCGTGGTGCTGGCCGACGGCGTCGGGGTCTGGCTCTCGGTCTTGCACGCGGTGGCCGGGGTCACCAGGTCGGGCTGTATGTCCGCGTCGACGGCCTTGTCGGCCTTGACGTGCACCCGGTAGGTGGCGTTCGGCTTCCAGGTCTCCGCGAAGGTGATCGAGGTGCCTTCCTTCGAGCCCTTGACCGGCTGCTCGCCGATCTTCGTCTCGATGCCGCCGGCGCCCTTGAGGAAGACGGTGACGGTGGCGTCCTTGGCGGAGGCGTCGGTGTCGGTGACGACGATGACGCCCTTGTCGCCGTCGCACTTGGCTTCGGCGGAGAAGTCCTTGATGTTGCACGCGAGAGCGGAGCCGGACAGGCCCAGCACCAGCGCCGTCGACCCGGAGGCGACACCCAGGAGGCGCACGGAACGGCGTACGCTACGGCGAGTCATGGACAACGTTTGTCCTTTACAGAGTGCAATTGCGGGGGGTGGAGGGGGATGTGGGGCGACGGATGAGGTGAGGCCCCAGCACCCCCGGGAGGCTCACAGGTTTATAAGCGCTCCATAAGTAGTGTCAACGCATATGCCGTCAACGGTCGTTGACTTTGCCCGCTTATTAACCGCCCAGACGTTTGATCGCCTCCGGCGCCTGCTCGATCCGGTCGACGAGGGCGATACGGGACTCCATCGCCCGTCCTCGCGCCAGCGACTCCAGCAGCGGCCAGGCCGGCAGCTCCCGCGTCCAGTGCGCGCTGTCCACGAGCACCATCGGAGTCGGTTCGCCGCGCGACTCGTAGTAGTTGGGCGTCGCGTTGTCGAAGACCTCCTGCACGGTCCCGGCGGCGCCCGGCAGGAACACCACCCCCGCGGTGGACCGGGCCAGCAGGCCGTCCTCGCGGGTGGCGTTGGCGAAGTACTTGGCGATGTGCGCGGCGAAGGCGTTCGGCGGCTCGTGCCCGTAGAACCAGGTGGGGATGCCCACCGACGGCCCGCCGCCCGGCCAGCGGTCGCGCACCTCGAACGCGGCGCGCGCCCAGTCGGTGACCGACGGCCTGAACGAGGGGGACTTGGCCAGCAGCCGGAGTGCTTCGTCCAGCATGTCGTCGGCGAACGGTGCCGCGTACGCGCCGAGGTTGGCCGCCTCCATGGCGCCCGGTCCGCCGCCGGTGGCCACGGTGAACCCGGCGCGGGTCAGTTCGCGGCCGAGCCGCGCCGCACCGGCGTAGGCCTCGGTCCCGCGGGCCATCGCGTGGCCGCCCATGACCCCCACCACCCGGGCGCCGGTGAGGAGTTCGTCCAGGGCGTCGGAGACGGCGTCGTCGTGGATCGCCCGGAGCATCGAGGCGAAGACGTCACCGTCGGCCTTCGTCTCCTGGAACCAGGCGTAGGCCCGCGCGTCCGGCGTCGCCTCGTACCCCTCGTGCAGCGACTCGAACAATTCGCCGGGCGTGTAGGCGAAGCCGCGGTACGGGTCGAAGGGGAGCCCCGGGACCGGCGGGAACACCAGTGCCCCGGCGGACCGGACATGGGCGGCGGCCTCGGCGTCCATGGGACAGCCGAGGAAGACGGCGGCGGTGGCGTCGAGGCGGAGCAGGATGTCGGTACGGCCGGTCAGATCGACGGCCTGGACGCGGAATCGGGCGAGCGTGCCGTGTTCGGCGACCACCTCGTCGAACTCGGCGAGGGACTCTATCTCGCGGTCGTGGGCGGCGCGGGGCGGCTGGGCGGGTGTCGGATGCACCCGCCCATGCTGGCACGGATGTTCGGGCCCCCGGGGGTCAGCCCTGGGCGGCGGCCGGGTCCATCCACACGACCTCCCAGGTGTGGCCGTCGAGGTCGTCGAAGGCGCGGCCGTACATGAAGCCGTGGTCCTGGGTCCGGCCGCTCGCCGTGCCGCCGGCCGCGATCGCCCTGTCGACCAGCTCGTCCACCTTCTCCCGGCTCTCGGCGCTCAGACAGATCAGCACCTCGCTGGTGGTCGTCGCGTCGGCGATCTCCTTCTTGGTGAACGTCGCGTAGAACGGCTTGGTCAGCAGCATCGCGACGATGGTGTCGCTGATCACCACGGAGGCCGCGTTCTCGTCACTGAACCGGGGGTTGATCGTGTAGCCGAGCTCCGTGAAGAACTTCTTCGCGGCGTCGAGGTCGTTCACGGGCAGGTTCACGAAGATCATCTGCTGGTACATGCGGGCCTCTCCCCTAGGGGTCGTGCGTGGTTCGTCGCGTTCGATGGTCAGACCGGCGGCCCGCCCCGGACTCATCGGTGCCCGGCGATTTTTCTCGCGACGGGCGGTCAGCCGGCCTGAGGCAGTGCCGACAACGCGGCGATCACCACGGTGAGCGGGCCGAACAGGGCCAGCAGAGCCACCGCGCGCAGGGCGGCGGCGCCGCGCAGCAGGGTGGCGGACGCGCCGAGGCGGAGCAGCGCGGCGGTGGTGTCGGCGCGGCACTGGCGGGCCTCCACCGCCACGGTGAGCAGGGTGGCGACCGTGGAGCCGGCGACCACGAGCGCGGCGAGGGCGGACAGCGGGCCGAAGGCACGGGAGGAGCCGTCGTGCAGAGCGGTCAGGGCGTAGCCGGCGGACGCCACCGCGCAGACCACGCCCAGGGGGCGGCCGATCCGGGCGGCCTCCGTCATGAGGACCCGTCCGGACAGCAGTCGCAGCGCGCCCGGACGGCTGGTCTGCAGGAGCCGGCCGCACAGGTGGGTGAGGCCGGGGGCGGCCAGGACGAGCCCGGTGCCGGTGAGCAGCCAGCCGAGGAGCACGGCGAGGGCGGGGGAGGGGACGCCGCGGCCGGCGTAGGACTGGACGGCGAGGCCGGCGGTGACGAGCGCGATGCCCCAGGGGAACCCGGCGGGAGCTGTGCCGGGGCGGGCGGCGTCCGGGGCGAGGGGCTCCGGACCGGTCGAGCCGTCCGGTGCCGGTGAGGTGCCGTCCTTCTCCGGTACGGCAGCCGCCCCGGGGTGACGACCGCCCGCGGAGGGGGGATCGTCGGCTGCGGGCCGCGCGCCCTCCGCGGTCGGGGGGCCGGGCCGCTCGGCGGCGGGGTTCCGGGCGCTCCGGCCGCCGGACCGGGCACCGAAGCGGCCGTACGCTCCGAACGACTCCCTCGCGGACGCGCCGCCGTGCGCCCCGAAGCCGCCGAACCGCCGCGGTCCCCGGGAGACGGGGCGGGGGTCCTTGGGGCGGAGGGCCACGGCCACCGCGGCCGTCGCCGTGGCCGGCACCACGGCCAGCAGGGTCAGGACCGCCGGGGCCGGGAGGGGCAGGCCGGCCGCCAGGAAGTCCGCCGCCGCGCCGTCGAACGGCAGGCCCGACAGGTCGCCGCGCAGATGCAGGAAGACCAGCAGGGCCAGCATCGAGCCCAGGGTGCAGGACAGGGCCGTCGTCAGGGCGGAGACGGCCATGAGGCGGGCGGGGCCCAGGCCCACGGCGGACATGCCGGTGCGCGGCCGGGTGGCGGGGTCGGTGCGGGCGACCGCGAGCGCGAGGTACACCGTGGCGGCGAGCGGCCCCGCGCACCAGGAGAGCCGCAGTGCGGCGCTCCCCGCGGCCTGCGGGTGCTTCAGGGCGTAGCCGAGGCAGGACAGGAGGAGGAAACCGGTGCCCGCCGCGGCCGCCGCCACCAGCAGGCGGCGCAGCTGGACGGCGGGCCGGGCGGCGCGGGTCAGACGGAGAGCGAGCACGCGGCCCGGCCTTCCGCGTCGGGCGTGTCCGGCAGCTGCACGGTGTGCACGCGCCGCCCGTCCAGCAGGGCCACCGTGCGGTCGGCGAGGGCGGCGGTGTCGGGGTCGTGCGTGGCGAGGACGACCGTGATGCCGTGGGAGCGGGCGGCCGAGGTCAGGGTGCGCAGCACATGGGTGCGGTCGGCGCGGTGCAGGGGGGCGGTGGGCTCGTCGGCGAAGAGGACCGTGGGGCCGGGGGCGAGGGCGCGGGCGATGGCGACGCGCTGGCGTTCGGCGTGCCGCAGCGCGCGCGGGCGGCTGCGGGCCTTGTCCCCGATGTCCAGGCGCTCCAGCCACTCCAGGGCGGCCACCTTGGCCCGGCGGCGGCCCGCGCCGCGCAGCATCAGCGGGAGCGCGGCGTTCTCCCAGACGTTCAGCTCGGGGACGAGGACCGGCTCGGGGTCGATCCAGCCGAAGCGGTCCCGGCGCAGCCGCTCGCGGGCCATCGGGCCGAGGGTGTGCACGGGGGAGCTGTTGAACCACACCTCGCCGCTGCGCACCGGCACCAGACCGGACAGGCAGCGCAGCAGGGTCGTCTTGCCGCTGCCGCGCGGACCGCTGACGGCGAGGATCTCGCCCTCCCGTACACCGAGCGAGACCCCGGTGAGTCCGGGGGAGCCGTCGCGGTGCGTGAAGTGCAGGGAGCGTGCCCAGAGCACGTCGTTGTCCGGCGGGGCCTCCATGGGCGTACACCTCGGTTCTGATCCGTTTTCCCGTGCCTGTTCCCTCGTGCGGGGGAACGAAGGCGGGGGCGATCGGTCACTGGCACGCTAGGCAGGTCCCGGACGGGAGCCCGGACAGCACACGGCCCCGGGCCGCCGTTCTCACTCGAACGGACGGCGCCGGGGCCGGGGTCGGTCATCCGGTCGGATGATCAGAGCTTGGTCCACGCCTCCGTGAGGGTGCCCCGCAGGATCTGCTCGATCTCGTCGAAGGTCTCCTGGTTGGAGATCAGCGGCGGGGCGAGCTGGATCACCGGGTCGCCGCGGTCGTCGGCACGGCAGTACAGGCCGTTGTCGAAGAGGGCCTTGGAGAGGAAGCCGTACAGGACGCGCTCGGTCTCCTCGTCGTTGAAGGACTCCTTGGTGTGCTTGTCCTTCACCAGCTCGATGCCGTAGAAGAAGCCGTTGCCGCGGACGTCGCCGACGATCGGCAGGTCGTGCAGCTTCTGCAGGGTCTGCAGGAAGGCGCCCTCGTTGTCGAGCACGTGCTGGTTGAGGTTCTCGCGCTCGAACAGGTCGAGGTTGGCGAGACCCACCGCGGCGGACACCGGGTGGCCACCGAAGGTGTAGCCGTGCAGGAAGGTGTTGTCGCCCTTGTAGAACGGCTCGGCGAGCCGGTCCGAGACGATGCACGCGCCGATCGGGGAGTAGCCCGAGGTCATGCCCTTGGCGCAGGTGATCATGTCCGGGACGTAGCCGAACTTGTCGCAGGCGAAGGTGGTGCCGAGGCGGCCGAAGGCGCAGATGACCTCGTCCGACACGAGCAGCACGTCGTACTGGTCGCAGATCTCGCGCACGCGCTGGAAGTAGCCGGGCGGGGGCGGGAAGCAGCCGCCGGCGTTCTGCACGGGCTCCAGGAAGACCGCGGCGACGGTGTCCGGGCCCTCGAAGAGGATCTGCTGCTCGATCTGGTCGGCGGCCCAGCGGCCGAAGGCCTCGGGGTCGTCACCGAAGATCGGGGCGCGGTAGATGTTGGTGTTCGGCACCTTGTGCGCGCCCGGCACCAGCGGCTCGAAGGGGGCCTTCAGGCCCGGCAGGCCGGTGATGGACAGGGCGCCCTGCGGGGTGCCGTGGTAGGCGACCGCGCGGGAGATGACCTTGTACTTGGTGGGCTTGCCGACCAGCTTGAAGTACTGCTTGGCGAGCTTCCAGGCGGTCTCGACCGCCTCGCCGCCGCCGGTGGTGAAGAAGACCTTGTTCAGGTCGCCCGGGGCCTCGTCGGCCAGGCGCTCGGCCAGCTCGACGGCCTTGGGGTGGGCGTAGGACCACACCGGGAAGAAGGCCAGCTCCTGGGCCTGCTTGAAGGCGGTCTCGGCGAGTTCCGTGCGGCCGTGGCCGGCCTGGACCACGAACAGGCCCGCGAGACCGTCGAGGTAGCGCTTGCCCTTGTCGTCGTAGATGTAGGTGCCCTCACCCCGCACGATGGTCGGGACGGGGGAGTTCTCGTACGAGGACATGCGGGTGAAGTGCATCCACAGGTGGTCGTACGCGGTCTTGCTGAGGTCCTTTGAACTCACGGTTATCGGGTTCCCCACATGTAGGTCTGCTTCTTCAGCTTCAGGTAGACGAAGCTTTCGGTGGAGCGCACGCCGGGCAGGGCCCGGATGCGTTTGTTGATGACGTCCAGCAGGTGGTCGTCGTCCTCGCAGACGATCTCGGCGAGGATGTCGAACGAGCCCGCGGCCATCACCACGTACTCGACTTCCGACATGCCGGTCAGCGCGTCCGCGATCGACTCGACATCGCCCTCGACGTTGATCCCGACCATCGCCTGTCGGCGGAAGCCCACGGTGAGCGGGTCCGTGACGGCGACGATCTGCATCACGCCCTGGTCCAGCAGCTTCTGGACGCGCTGGCGCACGGCCGCCTCGGACAGGCCGACCGCCTTGCCGATCGCGGCGTACGGCCGCCGGCCGTCCTCCTGGAGCTGCTGGATGATGGCGAGGGAGACGGAGTCCAGCTGGGGACTGCCGCCGTTCCTGGACTCGCGGGACGAGTCCCTCTGGTCTGCGCTTCGACTGGCCACGACCTCACTGTGCACGACGTCTCGACAGTTTTGCAAGGCCCGATCGATGAAATCCGTTGTTTGAGAGACCAGACTGTGCGGATTTCGCAGAACCGGTACCGGTGGGGGTGTTGAAAACGTGGGCTCGGCGATTAGGGTGGGGTGTCTCAGCGATTGGACAGCCGGAGCCGGCTGGACGGGCTGGGAGCTCGAACCCTCGAACCAGATCAGGAGGCCGGCAGTGAGCACCGAGCTGCGTCGTCTGCGCAACTACATCGACGGTGAGTTCCGGGACGCCGCCGACGGACGGACCACCGAGGTGGTCAACCCCGCGACGGGCGAGGCGTACGCCACCGCGCCGCTGTCCGGGCAGGCGGACGTGGACGCCGCCATGGAGGCCGCCGCCCGCGCCTTCCCGGCCTGGCGCGACACCACGCCGGCCGAGCGGCAGAAGGCCCTCCTGAAGATCGCGGACGCGTTCGAGGAGCGTGCCGAGGAACTGATCGCGGCCGAGGTGGAGAACACGGGCAAGCCGTTCGGGCTGACCCGCTCCGAGGAGATCCCGCCGATGGTCGACCAGATCCGCTTCTTCGCGGGTGCGGCCCGGATGCTGGAAGGCCGCTCCGCCGGCGAGTACATGGACGGGATGACCTCGATCATCCGCCGTGAGCCGGTCGGCGTCTGCGCGCAGGTCGCCCCGTGGAACTACCCGATGATGATGGCCGTGTGGAAGTTCGCCCCGGCCATCGCCGCGGGCAACACGGTCGTCCTGAAGCCGTCGGACACCACCCCGGCCTCCACCGTCCTGATCGCCGACATCATCGGCTCGATCCTCCCCCAGGGCGTCTTCAACGTCATCTGCGGCGACCGCGAGACCGGCCGCATGATGGTCGAGCACCGGACCCCGGCGATGGCCTCCATCACCGGCTCCGTCCGCGCCGGCATGTCCGTCGCCGAGTCCGCCTCCAAGGACCTCAAGCGGGTCCACCTGGAGCTGGGCGGCAAGGCCCCGGTCGTCGTCTTCGAGGACACCGACATCGCCAAGGCCGTCGAGGACATCTCCGTGGCGGGCTTCTTCAACGCCGGCCAGGACTGTACGGCCGCGACCCGCGTCCTCGTCCAGGAGTCCATCCACGACGAGTTCGTGGCCGCGCTCGCGAAGGCCGCCGCCGAGACCAAGACCGGTCAGCCCGACGACGAGGACGTGCTCTTCGGCCCGCTGAACAACCCCAACCAGCTCAAGCAGGTCTCCGGCTTCATCGACCGCCTCCCCGCCCACGCCAAGGTCGAGGCGGGCGGCCAGCAGGTCGGCGACAAGGGCTACTTCTACGCCCCGACCGTCGTCTCCGGCCTGAAGCAGGACGACGAGATCGTCCAGAACGAGGTCTTCGGCCCGGTCATCACCGTCCAGTCCTTCACCGACGAGGAGCAGGCCGTCGAGTGGGCCAACGGCGTCGAGTACGCCCTCGCCTCCTCGGTGTGGACCAAGGACCACGGCCGCGCGATGCGGATGTCCAAGAGGCTCGACTTCGGCTGCGTGTGGATCAACACCCACATCCCGCTGGTCGCCGAGATGCCGCACGGCGGCTTCAAGAAGTCCGGCTACGGCAAGGACCTGTCGGGGTACGGCTTCGAGGACTACACCCGGATCAAGCACGTGATGACGTCCCTGGACGGCTGATCGCAGCGACACCACCTGGAGCGGCCCGGACAGGACACCTCCCTGTCCGGGCCGCTCCGTGCTGCCGGCGGACCGGCGCCCGCCGTGATCGACAAGGTGTCGGGCAGGCCCGGCCGCGCTCGACGCAGCGTCGATTGCCCCTGCGCGCGACGGAGCGGCACACTCGTCGAGTGCCCCAGACACCTTCCCGTACGACCGCGCTGTCCCGCCGTTCCCTCCTGCGTGCCCTCGGCGGCACCGCCGCCCTCGGCGCCCTGGCCGGCTGCGGGGTGCCCGCCGCCTACGTCCGGCCCGGCGACCGGGCCGTGGCCGACGAGTCCGCGGCCGACAAGAAGCTGACCTGGGCGAACTGGCCGCTCTACATCGACACCGACGACGACGACCCCAACAGGCGGCCCACGCTGGAGGGGTTCGAGAAGCGCACCGGGATCTCCGTCGACTACGTGGAGGAGATCAACGACAACGACGAGTTCTTCGGCAAGATCAGCCCCGCGCTGATGAACCACCAGCCCACCGGCCGCGATCTCATCGTCATCAGCGACTGGATGTGCGCCCGCTACGTCCGGCTCGGCTGGGTCCAGAAGATGGACCGCGCCCGTCAGCCGAACGTGGCGAAGTACCTCGACCCGCTGCTCCGCTCGCCCGCCTTCGACCGGGGCCGCCTGTTCACCGTGCCGTGGCAGTCCGGCATCACCGGCATCGCCTACAACCGCCGCAAGCTCGGCCGCGACATCCGGCACGTGAAGGACCTCTGGGCGAGCGACCTCAAGGGCCGCGTGACCCTGCTGTCCGGCCTGGACGAGTCGTTCGCGCTGCTCATGCAGGGCAACGGCGTGGACATCACCCGCTGGACCGCGGACGACTTCCACCGGGTCTGCGACCAGGTGGAGCGGGAGGTCCACCGCGGCCAGATCCGCCGCTTCACCGGCAACGACTACACCAAGGACCTGGTCAGCGGCGACGTGCTCGCCTGCCAGGCGTACTCCGGCGACGTCATCCAGCTCCAGGCGGACAACCCCGACATCCGCTTCGTCGTCCCGGAGGAGGGCGCCGAGCTGTGGTCGGACTCCCTCATGATCCCCAACCGGGCCCGCCACAAGGCCAACGCGGAGCGCCTGGTCGACCACTACTACGACCCCGAGGTCGCCGCGAAGCTCGCCGCCTGGGTCAACTACGTCTGCCCGGTCCCGGCCGCCCGCGAGATCCTCGCGGACGCCGAGGACAAGGAGACCGCGGCCCTCGCCGACAACCCCCTGATCTTCCCGAACACGACCATGCGCAAGCGCCTGGCCATCGCCCGGGACATCACCTCCGGGGAACGGCCGGAGTTCGCGCGGCGGTGGAACAAGATCGTGGGCCTGTAGCGGGGCGGCTCACGCGTACGCGTAGAAGCCCCGGCCCGTCTTGCGGCCCAGCAGGCCGCCCTCGACCATGCGGGACAGCAGGGGCGGAGCCGCGTACAGCGGTTCCTTGAACTCCGCGTACAGGGCGTCCGCCACCGCCGCCACGACGTCGAGGCCCACCATGTCGGTCAGGCGCAGCGGGCCCATGGGGTGGGAACAGCCGAGGACCATGCCCTGGTCGATGTCCTCGGCCGTGGCGAAGCCCGTCTCCAGCATGCGGACGGCGGCGAGCAGGTACGGCACCAGCAGCGCGTTGACCACGAACCCGGCCCGGTCCTTGGCGCGGATCGGCTGCTTGCCCAGCGTCCCCGCCACCCAGGCCTCGGCCCGGTCCAGGGTCGCCTCGGAGGTGTGCAGCGAGCCGACCAGCTCCACCAGGGCCATGGCCGGCACCGGGTTGAAGAAGTGGGTGCCGATCACCTGGGCCGGGCGGCCGGTGGCGCCGGCCAGCTTCATGACGGGGATCGAGGAGGTGTTGGAGGCCAGGATCGCCTCCGGGTCCTCGACCACCTTGTCCAGGGTCGCGAAGAGGTCCAGTTTCAGCGACTCCTCCTCGCGGACCGCCTCCACCACCAGCTGGCGGTCGGCCAGCTCGCCCAGGTCCATGGTGAAGCGGAGGCGGGCCGCGGCCGCGTCCCGGTCGGCCGACGTGAGCCGGCCCTTGGCGACGGCACGGTCGAGCGAGGCCAGGACGCGGTCGCGTCCGCTGGTCAGCGAGGACTCGCGGGAGACCGCGACCAGCACGTCCATGCCGGCCAGGGCGCTCACTTCGGCGATTCCGGCGCCCATGGCACCCGAGCCGACCACTCCGACACGGCGGATGGGGATCATTGGTTCTGTGCTTCCCTCTGTGTTGCGTCGATCGCGTGTTCGTTCAGGCGGGTCACGTGGTTCAGGCGGCCTGTTCGCCCTGTTCCGGGCCGATGACGACCAGGATCTGGTCCGCGGAGACGATCTCGGACAGGGCGCAGCGGATCTCCTCCACCACACCGGTGGCCGGGGCGAGTATCCGGTTCTCCATCTTCATCGCCTCGACGATCGCCACGGTGTCGCCCTGCTGCACCAGGTCGCCTACGGACACGGGGAGTTGGACCACGGTGCCGGGCATCGGGGAGGTGACCGCGTCACCGCCGGCCGCGCCGTCCTCCTCGCCGGAGACGGCCAGCGTCAGGGTGAGACGGCGGCCGTCCACGACCAGTTCGCAGCCGTCGGCCCGGCGCAGACCCGCCCACCGCGCCTCGCCCGCCGTGCCCCGCACCAGCGCCCCGTCGGGCGCGCCGGTGACTCCGTACCGCTCGCCGGCCACGGCCACCGTGAGCGTGCCGGCCCGCCGGGAGAGCAGCGCCGCCTCCAGCGGACGGCTGCCCACGCGGCAGGCGACGCGGCCCAACGGCGCCTCGGGATCGAGCAGTCGCCGGTCCAGCGCGCCCAGGGAGCCGCTCCACGGTGACTCGGCCCCGCCCCCCGCGGGCAGCGTCATCGCCGCGGCGCAGGCCACCGCCAGCGGTTCCAGGTCCGGGCGGTGCTCGGCGGCGCGGGCGGTGAACTCGTCCACCAGGTGGGTGTCGATCAGCCCGGCGCTCACCCGGGTGTCGCCCAGCAGGTCGGCGAGGAACCCGAGGTTGGTGGTGAGGCCGAGGACGGCGGTGTCGCGGACGGCCTCCCGCAGCAGGGTGAGGGCGGCGGGCCGGGCCGGGCCGTGCGCGATGATCTTGGCGATCATCGGGTCGTAGAAGACCGGGACGTCCCCCGTGGTGTCGAAGGCCGCGTCCACCCGGAGCCCGGTGGGCCACCGGGTGTCCAGCACCCGGCCGGGGGCGGGACGGAAGTCCGCGTCGGGGTCCTCGGCGTACACACGGACCTCGATCGCGTGCCCGGAGGCGGTGATCTCGTCCTGCGACAGCGGGAGTTCCTCGCCCGCGGCGACCCGCAGCTGCCACTCGACCAGGTCCAGGCCGGTGATGGCCTCGGTGACCGGGTGCTCCACCTGGAGACGGGTGTTGACCTCCAGGAAGAAGAACTCCCCGGTGCCGTCCAGGATGAACTCGAACGTGCCCGCGTTGACGTAGCCGATGGCCCGCGCGCCGCGCACGGCCGCCGACAGCAGGGCCTCGCGGACGTCGGCCGGCAGGTTGACGGCCGGTGCCTCCTCCACGATCTTCTGGTGCCGGCGCTGCAGCGAGCACTCCCGCTCGAACAGGTGCAGCACCTGGCCGTGGGTGTCGCCGAAGACCTGGACCTCGATGTGGCGGGGGCGGCGCAGATACCGTTCGACCAGCAGCCGGCCGTCACCGAAGTTCGCGCGGGCCAGCCGGACCGCGGCCTCGACGGCGGGGGCCAGGTCCTCCTCGCGCTCGATGACCCGCATGCCCTTGCCGCCGCCTCCGGCGACCGGCTTGAGGATGACCGGGTAGCCGACGCGGGCCGCGTGCGCCCGGATCTCGTCCGCCGACTCGGTGGCGTCCGCCGAGCCCGGCAGCACCGGCACGCCCGCCTCGGCCATCAGCCGCTTCGCGGTGGCCTTGTCCCCCATGGCCGCGATGGTGCCGGCGCCGGGCCCGACGAAGACCAGGCCGGCCTCGGCCACCGCCGCCGCGAACTGCGGGTTCTCCGAGAGGAACCCGTACCCCGGGTGGACGGCGTCGCAGCCGGTGCGCAGGGCCGCGTCGACCAGGGCGTCGATGCGCAGATAGCTGTCGGCCGCGGGGGAGGGGCCGAGCAGCACCTGCTCGAAGGCGCCCTCCAGATGGGCGGCGGAGCCGTCGGCCTCGGAGTGCACGGCGACGTACTCGATGCCGAGGCGGCGGCAGGTGCGGGCGATACGGCGGGCGATCTCACCCCGGTTGGCGATCAGAAGACGTTTCACCATGACGGGTCATCACATCCTGAACACGCCGAAGCGCGTCTCTCGTTGCGGTGCTGCCGCGGCCAGGGCGAGGCTCAGCGTCAGCCATTCACGGGTGTCGACGGGGTCGACCAGCGCGTCCACCCACAGCCGGGCGGCCACGTAGAGGGGCTGGCCCTCGCGGTCGTAGTTGTCCCGGATCGGCTTCTTGAAAGCCTCTTCCTCTTCCGGGGTCATCTCGCTGCCCTGTTTGGCCAGCTGTTCGTTCTTGATCAGCGCCATGACGGTCGCGGCCTGCTCGCCGCCGACCACGGACGTCTTGGCGTTGGGCCACATGGCCATCAGCTGCGGGCCGATCGAACGCCCGCACATGGCGAGGTTGCCCGCGCCGTAGCTACCGCCGATCAGCACGGAGAACTTCGGGACGGCGGCGCAGGACGCGGCGTTCACCATCTTCGCGCCGTGCTTGGCGATACCGCCCGCCTCGTACTCGGCGCCGACCATGAACCCGTTGATGTTGTGCAGGAAGAGCAGCGGGATACCGCGCTGCGAGCACAGCTCGATGAAGTTCGCGGCCTTCTGGGCGCTCTCGGAGAACAGCACGCCGTCGTTGATCAGCACGCCCACGGGGTAGCCGCCGATCCGGCCGGTGCCGCACACGATGGTCGGGCCGAACCGGGCGCGGTACTCGGTGAACTCGCTGCCGTCCAGCAGCCGGGCGAGGATCTCCCGGGCCGGGATGGGCTCGCGCGGGTTGGCGCTGATGATGCCCGGCAGCTCGGCCGGGTCGTACAGCGGCGGCAGCGGCTTCTCGGGCGGCGCGGCCGGGACGTCCCTGCCGTGCCGGGCGGCGATCTCCCGGACCAGGGTGAGCGCGTGCTCGTCGTCGAGGGCGAGGTGGTCGGCGACGCCGCTGGTGGCGGTGTGCAGATCGGCGCCGCCGAGGGTCTCGGTGTCGACGACGACACCGGTCGCCGCCCGCACCAGCTGGGGGCCGCCCAGGAAGATCGACCCGTTGCCCCGCACGATCACCGTCTCGTCGCACATCGCCGGGATGTACGCGCCGCCGGCGGTGCACGAGCCCATGACGGCCGCGATCTGCGGCAGGCCCATCGCGGACATCTCCGCGATGTTGCGGAAGATCCGGCCGAAGTGGTTCTCGTCGGGGAAGATGTCCTCCTGCATCGGCAGGAACACGCCCCCGGAGTCGACCAGGTAGACGCAGGGCAGCCCGTTCTCCCGGGCGACCTGCTGGGCCCGCAGGTGCTTGCGGACGGTCAGCGGGTAGTACGTCCCGCCCTTCACGGTCGCGTCGTTGGCGAACACCACCGTGGGCCGGCCCTCCACCATGCCGACACCGGTGATGATGCCCGCGGACGGCACCGCCTGCTCGTACACCTCGTGCGCGGCGAGCTGCCCGATCTCCAGGAACGGGGTGCCCGGGTCGAGCAGCCGGCTCACCCGCTCGCGGGCCGTGAGCTTGCCGCGCGCGGCGTGCTTGGCCCGCGCCGCGGCGCCGCCGCCGGCCGTGGCCGCCGCGCGGGCCGCCGCGATCTGCTCGCGCAGGCCGTCGTAGGCCGCGCTGTTGCGGCGGAACACCTCGCTGGAGGGGCTGATGTGGGAACGCAGAACCGCCATGTCACTTCCCTTCCGTGGCGACGGCCGTGGGTGCCGCCGCGGGGACGGCGATCCGGGTCATGAGCCAGGCCGCGGCGCCCAGCGCGGCGGCGACCGTGGCCCAGGCGAGGTCGGCGTGCAGCAGCGCGGCGCTGGACGCGGCCACGCCCGCCATCGACTGCTGGAGGAAGCCGCAGAGCGAGACGGCGTAGGCGCCGTGCCCCTGCTGGCTGCTGACGGCGGTGGCCATGCTGTTCGGGAACAGCACGGACTGGCCGAACGTGGTCACGCAGTACAGCGCCACGAACGCCACCAGGGCGCCGCCGTCCGGCAGTCCGGGTACCGACCACAGGACGATCATCAGCACGCCGGCCGCGGTCATCACGACCGATCCGGCGACCATCAGCCGGCCCGAACCCGACCTGGCCACCAGCCGGTTGACGGTCATCGCGCCGCCGAAGTAGGCGGCGCCCAGCAGCAGCCCGAGGCTGCCGTACTGGTCGGTGGCGAGGTCGAAGTGCTGCTGGAAGACGAACGGGCTGACCTCCTGGAGCACCACGATCGTGGCGAACCCGGCGCCACCGGCCAGGGCCGGCAGCAGGAACGCGGGCTGCCTGCTGATGGTGAGGCAGATCCGCAGTACCTCGGACGGCCGCTGCACGGCACGGCTCGACTCGAACGGCACGGTGAAGGTGAGCAGGGCGGCGACCGCGCCGACCGTGGCGAGGACCGCGAAGCCGGTCTCCCAGTGCGAGTAGCGGCCGATCAGACCGCCGAGGAACTGCCCGCCGCCCATCGCCGTGATGAACGCGATCGACAGCACCGACAGGCGCTTGGCCAGCTCGTCCCCGTGCCAGCGGTCACGCACCAGGATGCGCGCGATGATCGCCGCGCCTCCCGCGCCGATGCCCTGCAGCGCCCGCAGCGCCAGCAGCGCCTCGGGGGACCGGATCAGCGCGATCGCCGCGCTGGTGAGCACGAACAGCGCCAGGGAGGCCAGCAGCGGGCCCCTGCGGCCGTAGCGGTCCGCGGCCACTCCCCAGAGCACCACCGGAGCCGCGGCACCGACCACGAACGCCGAAATGGAAAGCGCCGCATAACTGCGGGACATTCCGAAATCATGCGCCACGATCGGCAGCGAGGGCAGATAGATGGTGGTCGCCATCTGGGCCATGAAGACCAGCAGACAGGAGAGCGCCATGATGCGCCGGTTCACCTGATTGCGGACGGCGTTTTCCCCGGCCTTCCGCCCGGTTCCGGAACTTTCCCCGGTTTCTTCCCCGGTTTCGTCCTCGGCTGCGGAAATCTCAGTCATTCTGGCTCCGCAGATCATTGACCAGACGACCGAAGTGCTCGATGTCCGTCTTCGTCATGTCGGCGCGCAGCATGATGCGCAGTCCGGCCTTTCCGCGGGCGATGACCGGGAAGAACAGCGCGGAGGTGTAGTAGCCCTCGGAAAGGAGGGTGCGGCCGATGCGGACCGTCTTCTCCTCCGAGCCGATGTCGATGAACCGGATCGGCAGGCCGTCGCCGCTCTGGGCGGTGGGCACCAGCGCGTCGAAGCGGTCGATGTTCTCCTGGAGCCGCCGCTGGAGCTCCTTCAGCTCCGGGGAGCGGTGCAGTTCGGCGGAGGCGGTGATCGCCCCGAGCCCGGCCGTGTTGATCCGCTGCGACCAGGTCAGCGGGCCGCCGTAGCGCAGGGCGAGGTCACGGCGGTGCCGGGAGCCCTGCGGCCCCAGGAAGATCGCGCCGCCGGACGCCCCGAAGCCCTTGTTCAGCGAGGTGATGATCAGCGTACGGTCGTTGATCTCGCCCATGGTGTCCAGGACGAGCCCGCGCCCCTGGTCGCCGCAGGTCGACACCCCGTGGGCCTCGTCGAAGAACAGGAACAGCCCGTACTTCTCCTGCAGCCGCAGCAGTTCGCGCACCGGGGCCGCGCCGCCCGTGCTGTACACCCCGTCGGCCACGTAGGCGACGTTCGGATGCGTGCGGCACAGCTCTTCCAGGGCGTCGAGGTCGTTGTGCCCGATGGTTCTGACCTGGGCCTCGTCGGCGACGCTCGGCTTCATCGCGTTCAGGCAGAAGTGCGCGTGCTTGTCGAACACCATGAGCGGCGGCACGTCGTCGGTGAAGGCGCCGGAGGCCAGCAGGGGCAGCGCGGACCAGGCCGCCGCGGCACAGGAGGCGAGGGTGACCGCCTCCACCCGGAACAGGTCCGACAGCGCGTCCTCGGCGTCCCGGAGAATCCCGAAGTGCACCCGCATACGGGAGACCGAGGTGTTCAGCGAGGCGTTGTCGGTGACGGCGTCGGCCGCCGCGCGGATCAGCGCCGGGTGGGAGTCCAGACCGAGGTACGAGTACGACGACATGTTGAGGAACTCGTGGCCGTCGGCGCGCGTGGCGTACCGGCCGGCACCGAGGTTTCCGGCCACGATTCCAGCCATTCCGGAAGCGGCGGTGACGTTCCAGAAGTCGTTGCTTATCCCGATCGTTTTTTTGATGTTCATGAAGGCGTGCAAGGTCGCTCCCGAAGCGCTGCTCAGTCGAGTTCCGAGATTCGCAACTGCGCGTAGCGAATGTCAACGGGTGCAACCGGCAATGTTCTGCCGGTCGGCCGGGCTGGCGGGAAACGCTTGGCCGAAAGGTCGGTGCTCAAAGAAACCGGCAGAAAGTTGCCGGTGGCGGCCGGTGGTGGCCGGGGGAGAGCGCCGGAGAACCGGCAGAAATTTGCCGGTCGACGGACCGGAAAATAATTGCCGGTCGACGGCGGTTGAAAAAAGCGGCTGCCGTCGGGAAGACTTGGGGCGTCGACGGGAGCCGTGGTTCAGCCGTCCTGCAGACCGAGGAAGGTGAGCCGGAGTCCCGGATAGCCGACGGGATGCAGCACCTGGGCGACGACGTCGACGGTGCGCGGAGCGAAGCGGGGAATGGTCAGGCGGAAGGTGTGTCCGTCGCGGTTCGCGATGATCACCGGGCCCTCGTCCCAGATCCGCCGGCACTCGGGGTCGGCGAGTGCCGTGCGCAGGATCCCGGGGAGTTCGGGGTGTCCCGGGTACTGCGCCAGGGCGTAGCGCAGCATCGCGAGGTACGCCCGCCCGTGCCGCGGCCAGTCGGCCAGCTGCTGCCGGGCCTCGGGGTCGGTCAGCCCCCAGCGGATCAGGTTGGCGCCGGGGCGCCGCACCCAGGGGAACCACTCGGCCATCGCCTCGTTGTGGTCGAGCACGTTCCAGGCGTTGTCGGTGAGATAGGCGGGCTGGGCGGGCTGCAGGTCGAGCAGCCGCCGCAGCGGTGTCAGGTCGACACCGTCGCCCGGGGACACGGCGGGGAAGGGTTCGCCGCCGGCGGCGTAGAGGAAGAGCGTCGCCCGTTCGTCGGCGCACAGCCGCAGCGCGTCCGCCAGCGCGCCCAGCGTGCGGGCGTCCAACCGGGGCAGGGTGCCGCGCTCCAGGTCCCGGTACCAGCGCTCGCTCATGCCGACGGCGGCGGCGACCTCCGTCTGGGGCAGGGGTTTGCCGAGGCCGAGGGTCCGGCCCGCACGCGCCCGCCAGGCCCGCAGCAGCACCGCCAGTCCCACCGTCTCGTCCGGCAGCTGTCCGCCGGTCCGGTCCGTGGAGTTGTCGCGCTGCATGAAACTGGGCCTCTACTCTGACTGCTGCGTCGTGCCGTGGCCCCTGGGGAGCGGCCGGCGTGGGGCGCCGCCGCAACGGCGTCGCCCGCACCGGGTCAGGTGCGCGGGCGGGAAGTGGTCACCGCTGGTCAGGTCCCCCGCATAAGAGTAACCGGCGCGCCGGACTGTTTTCGCGCCGTCCGGGGGTGGCGGTGGCACGTCCGTCAGCCGCTCAGTGCCCGGCTCACCGTCGCCGCCGCCTGCCGTACGGCCGGAGCCAGACGGCCGGACAGGGCGGTCGTCGGGGCCGTCACGGACACGGCCGCCACGGCGAGGCCGCTCCGGAACACCGGTGCCGCGAAGGACAGTTCGCCCAGCCGGTACTCCTGGTGCGCCTCGGCCAGCCCGTCCGCGCGGACCCGGACCAGCTGGGCGCCGAGCGCGCCGGGCGCGGTGACGGTGTAGGGGGTGAGCCGCTCGCCGACCGGTGAGCGGCCGGTACCGCCGCCGACACCGGCACCAGGACCGACACCGACACCAGGACCGACACGGCCGCCGCCCCCGACACCAGGACCGACACCGGCACCAGCACCAGCACCGACACCGACACCGGCACCGGTGCCGGTGCCGTGCGCCTCGTCCCGGCCGGGGTCGGTTCCGTCGCCGGAAGCCCCGCCGTCCCCGCCGGGGCCGCGTCCGCCGCCGTGGGGGACACCGGCCCCGTAGGCCAGCAGTACCTTGCCCGCGGCCGTGGCGTGCAGCGGGAGCCGCTCGCCGGTGACGAGGCACAGGGCCGCGCCGTCGGCGGGGATCGCCACGTCCGCGTGGCCGCCGGTGCGGGTGGTGAGGACGCGCAGGGCCGGCAGGGCGGTGGCGAGCATGCCGCGGGGACAGGGGGCGGCGGCGCCGAGCGTACGGATGCGGGTGCCGAGGCGGTAGGAACCGTCGGCCGCCCGCTCCAGCCCGCCCCAGGCCACCAGCTCCCGCACCATGCGCAGCGTGGTCGGCACGGGCAGCCCCGTGCGCCGGGCGATGTCCGTCAGGCGCAGGGTGCCCGGCGCGTCCTCGAAGGCGTCCAGCACGGAGAAGACCCGCCCGGCGACACTCTCGGCCATACCGTTCCTCCGTGTACGTCGCCCGCGTTTTCGTTCAGTGAAAGCCGGGCGTTGCCGGCGGACGGCACGCCCCGTGAGGGTCAACACATGACTCTCGACCTCTCTTCCGACCAGTTGCTGTCCACCACCCGCGCGGTGCGCCACCGCCTCGACCTCACCCGGCCGGTGTCGCGCCGGCTGCTGGAGGAGTGCGTGGACCTGGCCGTCCAGGCGCCCAGCGGACGCAACCGGCAGCGCTGGCACTTCGTCGTCGTCACCGACCCGGACCGGCGGGCCGCCCTGGCGGACGTGTGGCGGGCCGGGGTGAGCGCGCCCGGCGCCGGTGATCCGCTGCCGGCCCGGGACGTGCGGCGCGCGAGCGTGGCGCGGATGGACCGGGTCTACTCCGGCGCCGCGTACCTGTACGAGCATCTGCACGAGGTCCCGGCGCTCGTCGTCCCGTGCGTGGAGGGCCGTACCGACGACGCCCCCGTGCTGCGCCAGGCCGGCACCTGGGGGTCCATCCTCCCGGCCGTGTGGAGCTTCATGCTGGCCGCCCGCGCCCGGGGGCTCGGCACCTGCTGGACCACCGGCAACCTCGTCGACGAGAAGGAGTCGGCCCGGGTGCTCGGCATCCCGTACGAGGACGTCATGCAGGCGGCGCTCATCCCCGTCGCCCACACCCTCGGCACCGACTTCCGGCCGGCCCGCCGCATCCCCCGGGAGCGGGTGCTGCACTGGGAGAGGTTTTGAACATGTTCAATTCCAGGCGTACGCTCCTGCCATGAGCGACAGAGCCGCCCTGCTCAAGGGCATTCGCGTCTGGCTGGTCTTCTTCGTCGTGTGTCTCGTGCTCAGCGGCGCCACCGCCTTCCCGCTGGTGCACGAACTGCGCTGGACCGAGGACGTGCTGCGGGCCCTGTCCGTGCCCGAGCACCTGCCGGGGCTGACGGACTGGATCACGCGGGTGCGGCAGGGGCTGGACACCGTCGACGCCGAGTACCCCTTCGTGCTGTACGGCACCGACTGGCTGGCCTTCGCCCACCTCGTCATCGCGGTCGCGTTCTACGGCCCCTACCGCGACCCGGTCCGCAACATCTGGGTCGTCGAGTTCGGGATGATCGCGTGCGCCGGGATCATCCCGCTCGCCCTCGTCTGCGGACCCGTCCGCGGCATCCCCTTCTGGTGGAGCCTGATCGACATGTCCTTCGGGATCCTCGGCGTCATCCCCCTGTACGTCGTACGGAAGAAGATCAAGCGGCTGGAGGCGCTCGGCGCGCCGTCGGCGGTCCCGGCGGCCGTCAGCGGTTGAACGCGGGGAACGCGAAACGCTGGGCGACGGCCAGGCCGTCGCCCTTCGCGTCCGTGGAGTCGACCGAGTAGACCAGGGTGCGGGACAGGTCCCGGGTCGCCGCGATCACCGTGGCGTAGCCGGGCCGCGAACCGGTCTTGCCCCAGATCACCTTGCCGTTCACCTCGAACCGCTCCAGCGCCGCGCCGTACCGCGCCCCGGGCACGTCGGGCAGGGTGAACATCTCCTTCAGTTGCGGCTCGGGCACCACCCGGCCGCGGAACAGCCCCACCAGCAGCCGCTCCAGATCGGCGGTGGTCGAGATCAGGTCACCCGCGGCGAAACGGTCGGTCATGTTCCAGTCGGTCACGTCCACCAGCCTGCCGTCGATCCAGTCGTAGCCGCGGTTGTGCGGTCCGTGGATCCGGGGGTCCGCGCCGACCGGGAACGAGCTGTGCCGCATGCCCAGCGGCCGGAAGATCCGCACCTGCGCCTGGTGCGCGTACGAGTCGCCGGTCACCTTCTCGATGAGCATGCCGAGCACGGTGTAGTGGATGTTGCCGTAGGTCTGCCGGGTGCCCGGCGGGTACTCCGGGCCCTGGGCGACCGAGTCCGCGACGACCTGGCGGGGCGTCAGCGTCTCGAAGCGGTGCGGATAGCCGTCCTCGACGGTGTCGCCGAGGGACGCCCCCGGGCGCAGACCGCTGGTGTAGTTCAGCAACTGCCGCACGGTGACCGGGTGGAAGTCCTCGGTGAGCAGGCCCGGCAGATAGTGCTGCACGGTGCCGTCGAGGTCGATCCGGCCCTCCGCGGCCAGTTGCAGCACGATCGACGCGGTGACCACCTTCGTCACCGACCCGGCACGGAACCGCGCGTTCTCCAGGGCCGGAGCCCCCGTACGGACGTCCCGCACACCGGCCGTCCCGCGCCAGCTGCCCTCGCCGCCGACGCGGAGCAGCGCGGCGGTGGCGTCGTGGTCGGGGAGTCCGGCGATCGCGGCGGCGAGAGCCTCGGCGTCGGGGCCGCTCGGGGCGCCGGCGGAAAGCGAGGGCGAGGCCGCGGGCGCGGGTGCGGGCGCGGCGAACGCCGGTGCGGCCAGCGGACCCGCGGCCAGCGCGGCGACGAGACCGGCGGCCACGAGGGCGGAACGGGTGGTACGGCGCATGACGGACTCCTCGGGGAGATCGGCGGAAGCTGCGTGATCATCCTCCGGCGGCGGCCCGCTGCCCGGATCCTCATCGAGGAGGGCGTACGACCCTTGCCCGCCCCTCATCAATCGGTCCCGCGTATAAGGGAGTTGTCCGGGACGCCCCCTACGGGTGGGGTCCGGCCGGCCGCTCGCGGACGTAGCGCTCCTGGGCCGCCACGACATCGGCGCCGTGCTCGAAGGCCCAGGCCCCGAACGCGTCGATCGGCGCCAGCAACGTCTCTCCCAGAGCGGTGAGTTCGTATTCCACGCGAGGCGGCGATCCGCCGTACGCCCGGCGTCCCACCAGACCGTTGAACTCCAGTCGGCGCAGCGTCTCGGTCAGCACCTTCTGGCTGATCCCACCGATGTGCGCGCGCAGCGCACCCGGTCGGCGCGGACCGTCCTTGAGGGCCCACAGCACCACCGAGTTCCAGGTGTTGGCGAGCAGATCGAAGGCCAGGCGGGCCTGGCAGTCGGCGAGGAAGGGCTGGTCGTGGCTCACGTACCGAATGGTGCCCGAGCGGCTTCCTAGTGTCGTGGTCCTGGTCGACAGGCTCACCGGAGGAGGAAGTCGTGCGCATAGGGATTCTCGGCACCGGAGGCATGGCGCGGGCGCTGGGCGCGCAGTGGGAACGGGCCGGACACGCGGTGGTGGCGGGCAGTCGGTCGCGGGGCGACGTGCGCGCGGCGGCGGCGCACGGCACCGACGCGGTGCTGCTCGCCGTGCCGTACACGGCGGCCGTGGACGTCGCCGCCGGGCTCGCGACCCTCCTGGCCGGGCGGGTGCTGATCGACTGCACCAACGCGGTCGGCCCGGACTTCGGGCTGCGCACGGCCGACGGCCCGGCCGCGGCCGAGCGGATCGCCGCCGCCGCGCCCGCCGCCCACGTGGTCAAGGCCTTCAACCTGTGCCACGAGAGCGTCTGGCGGCTGACCCCGCCCGTCTTCGCCGGCCGCCCGCTCGCGGTGCCGCTGTGCGGGGACGACGAGGACGCCCTCGCGGTCGTCCGGCGGCTTGTGCGCGACCTCGGCTGCGTGCCGCTGACCGCCGGCGGACTGGACCGGGCCGGGCTGCTGGAGGCGACGGCCGCCCTGCTGATCCGGCTGTGGCTCGGCGAGGGCGCGGACGCCCAGGCGATCGCTCCGCCGCTGGAGTTCGCCGGGGTCAGCGCGAACGCAGCACGTGCAGAACGTCGATCCGGTTCGTCGTGATCGAGTCGACGCCCAGGTCCAGCAGGCGGCTCATGGAGCGGCGGGTGTCCGGGGTCCACACCGACAGCAGACAGCCGTCGTGGTGGACCCGGGCCGCCAGCTCCCGGCTCACCAGCGAGAAGCGGTAGTTGAGCCAGCGCGGGCGGACCGCGGCCAGCAGCGCGGGCCGGGGCGGGGCCAGGCTCGTCCAGGTCAGGGCGATCTCGGCGGCCGGATCGGCGGCGCGGACGGCGAGCATCGCCTCCGCGTGCGCGCTGTAGTAGACCCGGTCCCGGGCCCCGCTCTGCCGGACCACGTCCAGGGTCCGCCCGACCGTCCCGCGGTCGACCCGCCCGCACAGATCCACCATCACCCGGCTGTCACCGGTCGCGGCGAGCGCCTCCGCCAGCGTCGGCACCTCGCCGGCCGTCAGCCCGCGCAGCTCCTCGGCGGACAGCGCGCCCAGCGGCCGGCCGACTTCCCACAGCCGCTTCAGCGTCTCGTCGTGCAGCAGCACGGGCACGCCGTCGCGGGTGAGCCGTACGTCGATCTCGACGGCGTCCGCGCCCTGGTCGAGCGCGGAACGCAGCGAGTCGACGGTGTTCTCACGGAAGCGGTAGGGGTCGCCGCGGTGGGCCACGGCGGTCACGGTCTGCATGGCCCCCATTGTGGCCGTCGCGTGGACACGCCCGTGCCCACGGGGGCCCGTGGGCTCAGCCGGCGAGCCAGGCGGCGGTGAAGGCGTCGATCTCCTTCGCCATCCGCGTCTTGCCCGCCGCGTCCAGGAAGGACGCCTCCACGGCGTTCTTCGCGAGAGCGGCCAGGCCGCGCTCGTCCAGGTCCAGGAGGCGGGCGGCCACCGCGTACTCGTTGTTCAGGTCGGTGCCGAACATCGGCGGATCGTCGGAGTTGATCGTCACCAGCACCCCGGCCCGCGTGAACTCCTTGATCGGGTGCTCCTCCAGCGTGCGGACGGCGCGGGTGGCGATGTTGGAGGTGGGGCACACCTCCAGCGGTATCCGGTGCTCGGCGAGGTGGGCGAGCAGCCGGGGGTCCTGCGCCGAGCTGGTGCCGTGTCCGATCCGTTCGGCCCGCAGCTCGGTCAGCGCGTCCCACACCGTCTGCGGGCCGGTCGTCTCCCCGGCGTGCGGCACGGAGCGCAGCCCTGCGGCGATGGCCCGGTCGAAGTACGGCTTGAACTGCGGCCGGGGCACGCCGATCTCCGGCCCGCCGAGTCCGAACGACACCAGGCCCTCGGGGCGGAGCCGGTCCTCGGTGGCCAGCCGTGTCGTCTCCTCGGCCGCCTCCAGACCGGCCTCGCCGGGGATGTCGAAGCACCAGCGCAGTACGGTCCCGAACTCGGCCTCGGCGGCCTTGCGGGCGTCCTCGATCGCGTCCATGAAGGCCCGCTCGTCGATGCCGCGGCGGGTGGACGAGAACGGGGTGATGGTCAGCTCGGCGTACCGCACCTGCTGACGGGCCAGGTCACGGGCCACCTCGTAGGTGAGCAGCCGGACGTCCTCCGGGGTGCGGATCAGGTCCACGACCGACAGATAGACCTCGATGAAGTGCGCGAAGTCCGTGAAGGTGAAGTAGTCGACCAGGGCCTCGGGGTCGGTGGGGACCTTGGAGTCGGGGTGGCGGGCGGCCAGCTCGGAGACGATGCGGGGGGAGGCGGAGCCGACGTGGTGGACGTGCAGTTCGGCCTTGGGGAGCCCGGCGATGAAGGTACGCAGATCGCGGTCGGCGGTGCCGGTGGCGGGTACGGAGCTGTCGGTCAAGGGGTCCTCCCCGGGAAAGGCGCCCGCGGACAGAGGCCTCGGTCCGGGCGCGGTGATCGGCTGATCGGTGACGCGGGATCATCGTAGGCCCCGGGTTCCGGCGGTCCGCCCTGCCCGTAGCATGAAGGGGCAGCCAGCAGAGGGGTTCTTCCACCATGTCCGACGAGGTGCCGCAGTCCACGCCGGCGGAGCGGACCGACGCCGGGCCCCCGATACCCCCGGTCTCGCTGGACAAGGACACGCCCCCGGCGGCCCCGGCGGCGCAGGCACCGGTCCGGGACGCGGCCCCGGCCCCCCGCTCCGTCCACGACCAGCAGACCCTGACCTCGCTCCCGGCGGCCCCGGCCGCGCCCGCCGACGCCGTACCCGCACCGTGGGCCAGCCCCACCCCCGGACCCGCGTCCCCGGCCCCCGCGCCCCAGTCGAACCCGTTCGCCCCGCCGGCATCCTCGGCACCGCAGCCGAACCCCTTCGCGCCCCCGGCGTCCGTTCCGCAGCCGAACCCCTTCGCCCCGCCGGCTTCCTCGGCGCCCCAGCCGAACCCCTTCGCGCCCCCGGCCCCCGCACCCCAGCCGAACCCCTTCGCGCCCCCGGCCCCCGCACCGCAGCCGAACCCCTACGCGCCGCCGGTGTCCCCCGGCGCGCCGCACGGGGCGACGGAACCGGTGCCCCCGCCGCCCATCGCCCCCGACGGTCCCGGCCAGGTGCCGTACGGCTACCCGGGGACCACGCCGGGCTACGGCTACCCGGGCCCGCCGCCCGCGCCGTACGGCGTCGGCCCTTATCCCGTGGGCAACGGCTACGGCTGGCCCGGCATGCAGGCGGTCCCGAGCAACGGCATGGGTACGGCCTCGCTGGTCCTGGGCATCCTGTCGGCCGTGGGCTTCGTCATGTGGCCGTTCGCGCTGGTGCTGGGCGTCCTGGCCATCATCTTCGGCGCGCTCGGCCGCGGGAAGGCGAACCGGGGCGAGGCCACCAACCCCGGCGTGGCCCTGGCGGGCCTCATCTGCGGGATCGCCGGGATCATCCTGGTGGGGGGCCTGCTGGCCCTGGTCATCGCCGTCCACACCTGAGAAGGGGGCCGGCCGGTCCCGCCGCCCGGTCCGGGTCCCTCACCGAGTCGGATCCCCCGGCCACCGCCGCAGAACCCGAGGGCATCGATCTGCGGCGCCCCGCATCGGCCCGCTCGACCCGCAGCGGCCCGGCTCGACGCGCACCGACCCGCAGCGACCCGCAGCGACCCACACCGACCCGCGTCGATCCCCCTCGCCCGGCCGGAGCCCCGCAGGGCTACGCTCTCGCCCCCGCCAGCCGTTCCCGTGCCTCCATCAGCGCGAAGCCCAGCAGGTTCGGCCCCCGCCACCGCTGCGGGTCCGAGGCCGCCTCGTCGTCCGCCGCCAGGCCGATTCCCCATATCCGGTCCACGGGGCTCGCCTCCACCAGCACCCGGTCCCCGGTGTTCAGCAAGAACGTGCCGAGGCCGTCGTCGGCCGCGAACTTGTGCACGCTGCCCTCGACCACGATCCGGAAGCGTTCCCGCTCCCACACCGTCTCGTCGAAGCCCCGGACCAGCCGCCCCGCCTTCTTCGCCGCGGCGGGGTGTTCGGCGGCCAGCACCCGGCGCTCGGCCTCGGCGTCCCCGAACAGCCGGGCCTTGCCCGCCATCATCCAGTGCTCGGCCGTCGCGTATTCCACACCGTCCACCACGAACGGTGACGGCCACCACTGGCTGAGACAGCTCGCTCCGATCCGGCCGTCCGGTCGCGGACGGTGTCCCCAGAAGTGAAGGTATGTGATCCGGGACCCCGCCCGGACCTCCCTGATCAGGGACTCCAACCCGTCGATCTTTCCCATGCACGCGAGTCTGGCACGCACCACTGACACTCCGTCCGTCCTTTTCCGCCCCGACTCGACACCTGGTCGACAGATTCCGTCGCGTAACCAAAAGGCAACAACGGAATCACTTGTTGGAGGTCTACTGCTCTGTCAGGATCGGCACTCAAATCGAGCTGGAGCTACGCCACCCACCCCCCGGGACGGGGCGAACGGCGGAGGAGAGCGACATGCACAACCCGGGCACCGCCACCCCGGAACGATTCCCCGCGCAGGACCGGTTCGCGGACGGCGCGCAGTTCATCGCCGGCCGTCTGACCAAGGGCACCTCGGGCCGCCACCACGCCGTGGTCGACCCCGCCACCGGCGAGGAGGTGTACACCTACGAGCTGGCGGGCGCCGACGACGTCGACGCGGCGGTCGCCGCCGCGCGCGAGGCGTTCCCGGGCTGGGCCGCCGCCACCCCCGGCGAGCGCTCGGACGCCCTGCACCGGTTCGCCGCCGTGCTCGCCGACCGCGCCGAGGACTTCGCCCGCGCGGAGTCCCTCCAGTGCGGCAAGCCGCTCAAGCTCACCCGTGAGTTCGACGTGCCGGGGACCATCGACAACACCGCCTTCTTCGCGGGCGCCGCCCGGCATCTCCAGGGGCAGTCGGCCGGTGAGTACTCCGGCGACCACACCTCGTACGTCCGGCGCGAGCCCATCGGTGTCGTCGGGTCCATCGCACCCTGGAACTACCCGCTCCAGATGGCCGCCTGGAAGATCCTCCCGGCGATCGCCGCCGGCAACACGATCGTCCTGAAGCCCGCCGAGCTGACCCCGCTGACCTCGCTGCTGTTCGCCCAGGCCGCCACGGACGCGGGCATCCCGGACGGGGTGATCAACATCGTCACCGGCACCGGCAAGGAGGCCGGTGAGCGCCTCGTCGGGCACCCGGACGTCGCCATGACCTCCTTCACCGGGTCCACCGCCGTCGGCAAGCGGGTCGCCGAGATCGCCACCGCCACCGTCAAGCGGCTCCATCTGGAGCTGGGCGGCAAGGCGCCCTTCGTCGTCTTCGACGACGCCGACCTGGAGGCCGCCGTGCACGGCGCGGTCGCGGGCGCGCTCATCAACACCGGCCAGGACTGCACGGCCGCCACGCGCGCGTACGTGCAGCGTCCGCTGTACGAGGCGTTCGTGGAGCGGACGGCCGCGCTGATGGAGACCGTGCGGCTCGGGGACCCGTTCGCGCCTGGCACCGACCTGGGGCCGCTGATCTCGCACGTCCAGCGCGACCGGGTCGCCGGTTTCGTGGACCGGGCGCGTGCCTACGCGCGTGTGGTGGCCGGCGGCGAGGCTCCCCGGGGCGACCTGAAGAACGGCGCCTACTACCGGCCCACCCTGATCGCCGACGCGGCCCAGGACAGCGAGATCGTCCAGTCGGAGATCTTCGGTCCGGTACTGGTCGTACTGCCGTTCGACAGCGATGATGAGGGAATCCGGCTGGCCAACGACACCCCCTACGGTCTCGCCGCCTCCGCGTGGAGCACGAACGTCTACCGCGCGAACCGGGCCACCCGCGAGATCAAGGCGGGCTGTGTATGGGTCAACGACCACATCCCGATCATCAGCGAGATGCCCCACGGCGGCTATAAGGCCTCGGGCTTCGGCAAGGACATGTCGGCGTACTCCTTCGAGGAATACACGCAGGTCAAGCACGTTATGTTCGACAACACGGCGGTGCCGAGGAAGGACTGGCACCGCACGATCTTCGGGGACCGCTAGAGAACGACCAGGCCAGTGACCAGGCCGATCCCTCCCGAAAGGGCACCACGCGCATGGAGCAGTACGAGCCCGACCGTCTGACCCCGCCCCAAGTGGCCGCCATGCGGCGCAGTCTGCGCAACGGCCGGGCCGCCCTGACCCGACGGTCACTGCTGCGGGCCACCGCGGGCGGGACGCTCGCGGCCGGCGGCCTCGGGGCGCTCAGCGGCTGCGGAATCCCCGCTGCGGGCAAGACCCGGGGCGGCACCTCCGCCCACGACCACTCGGCCCAGGAGAAGGTCGTCGACTTCTCCAACTGGACCGAGTACATCGACGTCGACGACAGCGGAAAGCGCCACCCCACGCTGGAGACCTTCCGCAAGCGGACCGGGATCAAGGTCAACTACACCGAGGACATCAACGACAACAACGAGTTCTTCGGGAAGATCAAGCCGCAGCTCGCCGCGGGGCAGGACACCGGACGCGACATCATCGTCCTCACCGACTGGCTGGCCGCCCGGCTGATCCGCCTCGGCTGGGTCCAGAAACTGGACCCGTCCAACCTGCCGCACGCCTACACCAACCTGTCGCCCCAGTTCCGCGACCCGGACTGGGACCCCGGGCGGGCGTACTCGTACCCCTGGCAGGGCATCTCCACCGTCATCGCCTACAACAAGAAGGCGCTCGACGGCATCGAGGTGAAGTCGGTCTCCGACCTGCTCGACAACCCCCGGCTCAAGGGGCGCGTCGGCTTCCTGTCGGAGATGCGCGACAGCATGGGCATGACCCTGCTGGACATGGGCAAGGACCCGGCGCACTTCACCGACGACGACTTCGACGCGGCCGTCGCCCGCCTCCAGAAGGCCGTCGACAAGGGCCAGATACGCCGCTTCACCGGCAACGACTACACGTCCGACCTCACCAAGGGCGACTTCGCGGCCTGCATCGCCTGGGCGGGTGACGTCGTCCAGCTCAAGGCGGACAGCCCGGATGTCGACTTCGTCATCCCGGACAGCGGCTATATGACATCGACCGACAACATGTGCGTTCCCAACAAGGCGCGTCACAAGACGAACGCCGAGCGGCTGATCGACTTCTACTACGAGCCCGAGCAGGCCTCCGCGCTCGCCGCGTACATCAACTACGTGACGCCGGTCGACGGGGTGAAGCCCTACCTTGCGAAGATCGACCAGGACGCGGCGAACAACCCGCTGATCGTCCCCGACAAGGCCATGCAGGCGAGGTCCCATGCCTTCCGCTCCCTGAGCCAGAAGGAAGAGACGGCCTACGAAGAGAAGTTCGCGAAGCTCACAGGGGCGTGACGACGATGAAGACGACACCAGACAACAGCGGCGACGTCCGCCTCTCCGGTATCTCCAAGACCTACGGCTCCTTCACCGCCGTACACCCGCTGGACCTGACCGTGCCCGAGGGATCCTTCTTCGCCCTGCTCGGCGCCTCCGGCTGCGGCAAGACCACCACCCTGCGCATGATCGCCGGCCTGGAGGAACCTTCCTCCGGGACCGTGCGCCTCGGCGACCAGGACGTCACCCACCTGCCGCCGTACAAGCGGCCGGTCAACACGGTCTTCCAGTCCTACGCCCTCTTCCCGCACCTCGACATCTTCGAGAACGTCGCCTTCGGCCTGCGCCGGCGTGGCATCAAGAGCGTGAAGAAGCAGGTCGAGGAGATGCTGGAGCTGGTCCAGCTGGGCGAGCAGGCGCGCAAGAAGCCGCACCAGCTCTCCGGTGGCCAGCAGCAGCGTGTCGCCGTGGCCCGCGCGCTGATCAACCACCCCAAGGTCCTCCTCCTCGACGAGCCGCTCGGCGCCCTCGACCTCAAGCTGCGCCGCCAGATGCAGCTGGAGCTCAAGCGCATCCAGACCGAGGTCGGCATCACCTTCGTCCACGTCACGCACGACCAGGAGGAGGCCATGACCATGGCCGACACGGTCGCCGTGATGAACGGGGGCCGGGTCGAGCAACTCGGCGCGCCGACCGACCTGTACGAGAACCCGCAGACCACGTTCGTCGCGAACTTCCTCGGCACGTCCAACCTCATCGAGGCCGAGGTCGACACGAAGAACGGCGACGACATCGTGCTCAGGGCGGGCGGCGGCAAGCTGGTGCTGCCCGAGGCGCGATGTTCCGCCCCGACGACGGCCGGCGGCAAGGTGCTGGTCGGCATCCGCCCCGAGAAGATCGCCCTCACCCACGCCGACGAGGCCGGCGCCGTGCCCGAGGGCCGCAACCGCATCACCGGCAAGATCGCCGACGCCAGCTTCATCGGTGTCTCCACGCAGTACGTGATCGACACCCCGGTCTGCGACGAGTTCGCGGTGTACGTCCAGAACGTCGAGCGGGACGGCCGGCTCGTCCCCGGCGCCGACGTCGTCCTGCACTGGAGCCCGGCCCACACCTTCGGCCTGGACGCGGCCCAGGACATCGACGCGGGCACCGAGGAAGAGGCGGCGGCCTGATGTCGACGCTCACCGAGGCACCCCCGCCGCTCGCCCCGGCCGAGCCGGCCAAGCAGCCCCCGCGCAAGCGGGGCCGGTTCACCCCGTACTGGCTGCTGCTGCCCGGCATGCTCTGGCTGATCGTCTTCTTCGCGCTGCCGCTGGTCTACCAGGCCTCCACCTCCGTGCAGCAGGGCTCGCTGGAAGAGGGCTACAAGGTCACCTGGCACTTCGCGACCTACTGGAACGCGCTGTCCGAATACTGGCCGCAGTTCCTGCGGTCCGTCTTCTACGCCGCCGCCGCGACCGTGCTCTGCCTGCTGCTCGGCTACCCGCTGGCCTACACCATCGCCTTCCGCGCGGGCCGCTGGAAGAACCTGATCATGATCCTGGTGATCGCCCCGTTCTTCACCAGCTTCCTGATCCGCACGCTGGCCTGGAAGACGATCCTCGCGGACAGCGGACCGGTCGTGCACACCCTGAACTCGCTGCACGTCCTGGACGTCACCGACTGGCTGGGCTGGACGGCCGGCGACCGGGTCCTGGCCACACCGCTGGCCGTGGTCTGCGGCCTGACCTACAACTTCCTGCCGTTCATGATCCTGCCCCTGTACACCTCGCTGGAGCGGATCGACGGGCGGCTGCACGAGGCGGCCGGCGACCTCTACGCCAAGCCGTGGACCACCTTCCGCAAGGTCACCTTCCCGCTGTCCATGCCGGGCGTGGTCTCCGGGACCCTGCTGACCTTCATCCCGGCGGCCGGTGACTACGTCAACGCCGAACTCCTCGGCTCCACCGACACCCGCATGATCGGCAACGTCATCCAGACACAGTTCCTGCGCATCCTGGACTATCCGACGGCCGCGGCCCTGTCGTTCATCCTCATGGCCGCGATCCTGGCCATGGTCACGTTCTACATCCGCCGGTCCGGGACGGAGGACCTGGTCTAAATGCCCTTCGTCAACTGGCTCAAGCGCCGTCTCGTCGTCCTCGCCGGACTGCTGACGCTCGGCTACCTCCTGCTGCCGAATGTCATCGTCACGGTGTTCTCCTTCAACAAACCGAAGGGGCGCTTCAACTACGAGTGGCAGCAGTTCTCCACGGACGCCTGGCAGGACCCGTGCGGCGTCGCCGACATGTGCGGCTCACTGTCCATCAGCCTCCAGATCGCCGTCTGGGCGACCGTCGGCGCCACCCTCCTCGGCACGATGATCTCCTTCGCGCTGGTCCGCTACCGCTTCCGCGCACGCGGCGCCGTCAACTCGCTGATCTTCCTGCCGATGGCGATGCCCGAGGTCGTCATGGCCGCCTCGCTGCTCACCCTGTTCCTGAACATGGGCGCGCAGCTCGGCTTCTGGACGATCCTGATCGCCCACATCATGTTCTGCCTGAGCTTCGTCGTCACCGCCGTCAAGGCGCGCGTGATGTCGATGGACCCGCGTCTGGAAGAGGCCGCCCGGGACCTGTACGCCGGCCCCGTGCAGACCTTCGTGCGGGTCACCCTGCCCATCGCGGCACCCGGAATCGCCGCGGGCGCGCTGCTGTCCTTCGCGCTCTCCTTCGACGATTTCATCATCACCAATTTCAATGCCGGGTCGACCGTCACCTTCCCGATGTTCGTCTGGGGTTCGGCGCAGCGCGGAACGCCGGTGCAGATCAACGTGATCGGCACGGCCATGTTCCTGATCGCCGTCCTCTTCGTCCTGACCTCGATGGTCATCAGCAATCGCCGGAACAAGCAAAAGGCGTAGGCCGTCCGCGGCACGCCTTTGCGGGCAAGTCCTCTGTAGGGAGTTGAAATCATGGCCCCAAGCGCCATGAGCCGTGGCAAAGACAACTGGATCGCCTCTCTTTCCGAAGCCCAGCCGGTCCCGTACTGGCTGGAAGACCCCGGCAAGCCACACGCCGAGCCCGCCCTCACCGGCACCGACACCTGCGACCTGCTGGTCGTCGGCGGCGGCTACAGCGGACTGTGGACCGCGCTCAACGCGAAGGAGCGCGACCCGCAGCGCGATGTGGTGCTGCTGGAAGGCCGCGAGGTGGGCTGGGCCGCCTCCGGCCGCAACGGGGGCTTCTGCGCCGCCTCCCTCACCCACGGTCTGCCCAACGGCCTCGCCCGCTGGCCCGACGAGATCCACCGGCTGGAGGAGCTGGGCCGGCGCAACCTCGACGAGATCGAGGCCGCCGTGGCCCGGCACGGCATCGACTGCGAGTTCGAGCGCACCGGCGAGATCGACGTCGCCACCGAGACCTACCAGGCCTGGGAACTCCGCGACTGGCACCGGGAGCTGGAGGAGAAGGGGCTCGCCGACGGCGTCGAGTTCCTGGACGCCGATGCCGTACGCGAACAGGTGAACTCGCCCACCTTCGAAGCGGGTCTGTGGGACCGCCGGGGCGTGGCCATGCTGCACCCGGCGAAGCTGGCCTGGGGCCTGAAGCAGGCGTGCGTCAGGCTCGGCGTCCGGGTGTACGAGCACACGCCCGCCCTCACCCTGAAGCCCTACGGCGCCGGGATGGCCGTACACACCCCGTACGGCGCCGTCCGCGCGCGCAGGGTGGCGCTCGGCACGAACATCTTCCCCAGCCTGCTGCGGCGCGTGCGGTCGTACACCGTCCCGGTCTACGACTACGCGCTGATGACCGAGCCGCTGAGCGCCGACCGGCTGGCGTCGATCGGCTGGAAGAACAGGCAGGGACTGGGGGACAGCGCCAACCAGTTCCACTACTTCCGTCTCTCCGCCGACAACCGGATCCTGTGGGGCGGCTACGACGCCATCCACCACTACGGGGGCCGGGTGCGCGCCGAGTACGACGACCGGCCCGAGACGTACGCCAAGCTCGCGGGGCACTTCTTCACCTGCTTCCCGCAGCTGGAGGGCGTCCGTTTCACCCATGCCTGGGGCGGCGCGATCGACACCTGCTCGCGCTTCTCGGCGTTCTTCGGCACCGCCCACCAGGGCAAGGTGGCGTACGCGGCGGGCTACACCGGGCTCGGCGTCGGCGCGACCCGCTTCGGCGCGGACGTGATGCTGGATCTGCTGGACGGGGAGCGCACCGAGCGGACCGAGCTGGAGATGGTCCGCAAGAAGCCGCTGCCGTTCCCGCCGGAGCCGTTCGCCTGGACCGGGATCGCCCTCACCAAGTGGTCCCTGGCCCGCGCGGACGCCCACGGCGGCCGGCGGAACCTGTGGCTGCGCGCGATGGACCGGCTGGGACTGGGCTTCGACAGCTGATCCGTCCGTCATCCGTCCCACCTCCCGGAGGACCGTTCGCCCCGCCGGGCGGCGTAGCGCGTGGAGAGACCGATCGCCACGGCGGACACCGCCTGGGGCGGGATGCCGGCCAGGGCGAGGACGACTCCGCTCGGCAGGACGGCGAGAAGAGCGACAAGATCGGTTCGCCCTCGGGGGCCGCGCATTGATAAGCCTTTCTGGTCTCCTGTGGGGGGCGGGAGAACAGACTGGTGCGGACGTTCGGTGTTGCGCCAGGCGGCACAGTTGCCACCTGGCGCAACACCGGGGACGCCGAAGCGCGAGGGGGCGGGATGAGCGTTCTGGTGCCGTTGGGCGGCGACCTTCCGGAGGAGTCGCGGGCGTTGGCGGAGGCGTTACGCCGCTTGTTCGACGGGCTGGGCGTCAGTGTGCGCCGGTACGCCGCCCGCCGGCACCGGGACCCCGGTTCCCTGTCCCGGTTCCTCAACGGCACCCGCATACCCCCTTGGGAGTTCGTCCACGACCTGATCCGGGACGTCGCCGAGCAGCAGGGCCGCGCCCCCACGCCCGAAGCCATCGAGCTGATGCGCCGGCTGCATCGCACGGCGCTGGCGTGCAGCGGTTCCGCGCTGCACCGGGTCCAGGTCCTGGAGGACGAACTCGCCGACGCCGACCGCCAGTCGCTGCGGTCCGCGGCCCTCGTCCGGGCACTGGAGGGGGCGCTGGCGGACGCGCAGCAACGCGCCACCGACCTGGAGGTGCAGATCCGCCAGCTGCACGGCCACCAGGACCGCACGGCCGTCGAGAAGGACAAGACCCTGCGGCTGTACGAGGACCAGGTGACCGCCCTGCTGAGGGAGCGCCAGGACCTCATGGAGCGGGTGGAGGCGCTCGGCGAGGAGCTCCAGGACGCCCACGCCCGGCGGGTGCGGGCGGAGCGCCGGTGCGAGGAACTGGAACGCCAGCTGGTCGCGGCCGAGGAACAGGCGTCCCGGGAGAACAGCCCGGCCGCGGACGGACCGCGCGGGGATGCCCCGGCCGCGGACGGACCGGGGGAGAGCGGCGGGCCGGGGGAGAGCGGCGGGCCGGGCGCAGGCGCCGCGGTCACGGGCGGCCCGCAGGAGGGCGCGGCGGTCACGGACGGGCCGGGGCAGGGCGCCCCGGACGGGGGCCGGCCGGACTGGCACGGCCTCGACCCGCGGTTCGTCTTCGACACCTTCGTCGTCGGCGACACCAACCGCTTCGCCCACGGTGCGGCCCGGGCCGTCGCCGAGGCGCCGGCCACCCTGTACAACCCGCTGTTCGTCTACGGGACGTCCGCCATCGGCAAGACCCATCTGCTGTGCGCGATCGGCCACCACGCCCGCCGGGCGCGGCCGGGCACGCGGGTGCGCTACGTGACGGCCGAGACGCTCGCCCACGAATATCTCGCGGCCGGGCGCGGGCGCGGCCTCGACGCGTTCCGCCGCCGCTATCTGGACCTGGACCTGCTCCTGGTGGACGACATCCAGCTCCTCACCGGACAGGGCGGGGCGCACGAGGAGTTCCGGCACCTCTTCGACGAGCTGCACGGTGCGCGGAGACAGATCGTGATCTCCTCCGACCGGCCGCCCAAACAGCTCACGCACCTGGGCGACCGGTTGCGCGGCCGTCTGGAGTCCGGGCTGATCACCCATGTCCAGCCGCCCGAGCAGGCGGTGCGGGTCACCCTGCTGCGCCGCAAGGCGGAACAGGAGGGCATCGACGTACCTCCCGAGACGCTCGACCACATCGCCTCGCACGTCCAGCGCAACGTCCGCGAGCTGGAGGGCGCGCTCGTCCGGGTCCGTGCCTTCGCGGCGCTGAACCGGCAGCCGATGGACGTCCAGCTGGCCGCCATCGTGCTGCGTGACCTGGTCCCGGACCGCGGCCCCTCCCGCGAGGAGGACGCCGCCCGGCGGATCATCGGGATGACCGGCGTCTACTTCGGCGTGACGGCCGAGGCGCTGTGCGGCAGGGAGCGCGGGCGCGCACTGGTGACCGCCCGCCAGATGGCCATGTACCTGTGCCGTGAACTCACCGACCTGTCACCGTCACGGATCGGCCAGGTCTTCGGCGGCCGTGACCAGGAGTCCGTCGACTACGCGGACCGCAAACTGCGTGCCCTGATGGCCGAACGCCGGTCCATCTACAACCAGATGACCGAGCTGACCGCGCGCATCAAGGCGACCGACGGGCCGCGCACCGACCACTGGGCGTGAGTCAGTTCACTCCAACGAGGTGCCGGGACCCGCGTAATGCCCTCGGGAAAGCCACCCTCTCTCATCCTGGCGCGACCGCGTCGCACGAGAGAGGGAGGCTTTCTGATGACTGGGGCGAAGACGGCGGTCGAATGGCTGGCATCCGTCGCACCGGACCCCGAGGCCTGCCGCTGGGAGTGGGAGCGCAGCCCCCTCGGGGTCGCCCTGCTGCCCGCCGGCAAGGCCTGGGACGTCCTGATCCTGCCGGGTGACCTCGGCTATCCGACGCTGGACGTGCTCACCCGGATCCTGGACCGGACCGGTCCGGTGCTCGTCGACTTCGGCGACAGCCGGGTGGGGTTCTTCGTGCCCCCGGGCACCGCGGCCCGGTGGCTCGGTACCGGCATCCGCACCGCCGGGGCCGGCACCTGGATCGTCGTGCCGTACCCCGGCCGCGCGACCCACGGTGTGCGCTGGCTGGTGCCGCCGGACGGCTCGGGCACGCTGACCGACCCGGCACTGCTGGAACTGGCGATGCACGAGGCGGCGGCGGGGCTGGTGCGGGAGAGGGGCGAGGACGGGTAGCGTCCGGACACCTTGACAACAGGATTGGTCTGGACCAAGTTGTGTGCGCTCCGCCCCTCCAACTCCCCCGACCCCGGAGGCCCTTGTGGACCGCGCCAGACGTCCCAGATCCGTCCTCGCCGTGCTCACGGCCGCGCTGCTGGCCGTGCCCGGCATCACCGCGCTCTCGTCGGCCGCCCGTGCGGCCGACGCGGACGTCGCGACCAACGGCGGCTTCGAGTCCGGCCTGACCGGCTGGACCTGCACCGCAGGTACGACGGTCGGCTCACCTGTGCACAGCGGCGCCGCGGCGCTCCAGGCCACCCCGGCGGGCGGCGACAACGCCCAGTGCAGCCAGACGGTGACCGTCCAGCCCGACGCGCAGTACACCCTGTCCGGTTACGTCCGCGGCTCCTACGTCTACCTCGGCGCGAGCGGCACCGGCACCACCGACGTCTCCGCCTGGACCCAGTCCGCCCCCGACTGGCAGAAGCTGAGCACCACCTTCCGCACCGGAGCGGCCACCACCAAGGTCACGATCTACACCCACGGCTGGTACGGCACCGGCGCCTACCAGGCCGACGACATCTCCCTGGTCGGCCCCGGCGGCAGCGGCACCGGACAGCCCCCCGCGGCCCCGGCCGGCCTGAAGACCACCACCGTGACCTCCTCCTCCGTCGGCCTGTCCTGGTCGGCGGTGACCGGCGCGACGAGCTACGCGGTCTACCGCGACGGGGTCCGGACCCAGACGGTGACCGGCACCTCGGCGACCGTCTCCGGTCTCGCCGCGTCGACGGCGTACGGCTTCCAGGTCACCGCGGTCAACGACGCCGGCGAGTCCGCGAAGTCCGCGGTCGTGACCGCGACCACCAGCGCCGGCTCCGGCGGCGGTGGCGGCGGCTCGTCCGACCTGCCCGCCCACGCCCTCGTCGGCTATCTCCACGCCAGCTTCGCCAACGGCGCCGGCTACACCCGGCTCGCCGACGTCCCCGACAGCTGGGACGTCATCGACCTGGCCTTCGGCGAGCCCACCACGGTCACGTCCGGGGACATCCGCTTCCACCGCTGCCCGGTCACCGAGTGCCCGAACGTGGAGAGCGACGCCGAGTTCAAGGCGGCCGTCAAGGCCAAGCAGGCGGCCGGCAAGAAGGTGCTGATCTCGATCGGCGGCCAGAACGGCCAGGTCCAGCTGACCACGACCGCGGCCCGCGACACCTTCGTCTCCTCGGTCTCGAACATCATCGACACCTACGGCCTCGACGGCCTCGACATCGACTTCGAGGGCCACTCGCTGTCGCTGAACGCCAACGACACGGACTTCAAGAACCCCACCACCCCCGTGATCGTGAACCTCATCTCGGCACTGAAGACCCTGAAGGCCAAGTACGGCGCCACGTTCGTGCTGAGCATGGCCCCGGAGACGTTCTTCGTGCAGAACGGCTACCAGTACTACGGCACCGGCAAGTGGGGCGGCCAGGACCCGCGCTGCGGCGCCTACCTCCCGGTGATCCACGCCCTGCGCGACGACCTCACCCTGCTGCACGTCCAGGACTACAACTCGGGTCCGATCATGGGCCTGGACAACCAGTACCACTCGATGGGCGGCGCCGACTTCCACATCGCCATGACCGACATGCTCCTCACCGGCTTCCCGGTCGCCGGAGACCAGAACAACGTCTTCCCGCCGCTGCGCCCCGACCAGGTCGCCATCGGCATGCCGGCGTCCACGAACGCGGGCAACGGCTACGTCGCCCCGTCC
This sequence comes from Streptomyces sp. NPDC038200, assembly GCF_055600785.1. Taxonomy (NCBI): domain Bacteria; kingdom Bacillati; phylum Actinomycetota; class Actinomycetes; order Kitasatosporales; family Streptomycetaceae; genus Streptomyces; species Streptomyces sp. NPDC038200. The sequence goes on along the minus strand of NZ_JBVJYH010000008.1, from coordinate 96,088 downwards.
GAGGTCACCAAGGCCCTGGACTGCCTCACGAAGAAGACGAACTGCGGCTCGTACCCGACCCACGGGACCTGGCCCGCCCTGCGCGGTCTGATGACCTGGTCGGTGAACTGGGACCGGTACGCGAACTGGGAGTTCCAGAAGAACTTCGACCACTACTTCGGCTGAGGCCCGGCACCAGGGACAGGGTGGTCAGCAGCACGGTGCACAGGCACCAGCTGGCCACCACGTCCAGCGGCCAGTGCCAGCCCCGCCGGACCAGACCGTACGACACCCCGAGGACGAGCGCGGCACAGACCCCGACCAGGACCCGGCGGGCGGCCGTGGAGCGCAGCCAGGGGAGCAGGAGCAGCGTCGCGGAACCGTAGGCGACGGCCGCCGTGGCCGTGTGTCCGGAGGGGAAGTAGCCGACGGCCGGGGGCACCACGGCGGTCCCCGGGCGGGCGGTCCAGTCCTTCAGCGGTACGACGATCGCCGGGACCAGCGCCATCAGCACCGCGGCGGCGAGCGGCGGCAGCCACCACCGCCGCGCGCCGGCGTTCCGGCCCCGCCACAGCACATGGGCCAGCACGAGCCCGAGCACCGGGACGGCCACCTGGATGTTGCCGAGGTCGGACAGCAACTCGGAGAACCGGTCCGGACGGACGAGGGCCCGGCTGAGGCGGGCGTCCAGGCGCAGCAGCGGGCCGTGCGCCACGACCTGCCAGGTGATCAGCGCGAGGAGAACGGCCGGCAGGCCGAGGAGCGGGGCGCGGCGGACTACGGTCGACACGGCGCCCAGCTTGTCAGACGGAGCCCGACGTACGGGGAAGGAGGTCGGCCGCCCCGGAACAGGGGGGGTGGTTCCGAGGCGGCCGACCGGACCGGAACGTCGCGCGCCCCGGGGGGTTTGGGGCGGCGACCGTCCGATCGGTGAGGAGATCCCGGAGCCGTCAGGCGCCGGTTGTGTGCGCGAGGGCACGACCAGGACGAAGCTGGGGAGGCCTCGGCCCGGAGTCGCCCACAGTCCCCTGTGGGCGGGGTGTATCTCTCATCTGAGGAGAACCTACGGCAGGCCGGGGCGCTTGGGCAGACGGAACTCGCTCCCGTCATCCACCCCGCACACCTTCTTCACACGGCCTGCCGGAGGCGCCCTTCAGAGGTGCAGACCTATCGCTCAGATGCGCGCGAACGCCTGCTCGATGATGTCGAGGCCCTCGTTCAGCAGGTCCTCGCCGATGACCAGCGGCGGCAGGAAGCGGAGCACGTTGCCGTAGGTGCCACAGGTCAGGACCAGCAGGCCCTCGGCGTGGCAGGCCTTGGCGAGAGCGGCGGTGGCCTCCGGGTTCGGCTCCTTGGTGGCGCGGTCCTTGACCAGCTCGATCGCGATCATCGCGCCGCGGCCACGCACGTCACCGATGACGTCGAACTTCTCGGCCATGGCGGCGAGGCGACCCTTCATGATCTCCTCGATGTGCTTCGCCTTGCCGTTGAGGTCCAGCTCCTTCATGGTCTCGATGGCGCCGAGCGCACCCGCGCAGGCGACGGGGTTGCCGCCGTACGTACCACCGAGGCCGCCGGCGTGCGCGGCGTCCATGATCTCCGCGCGGCCGGTCACGGCGGCGAGCGGCAGACCACCGGCGATGCCCTTGGCGGTCGTGATCAGGTCGGGCACGATGCCCTCGTCCTCACAGGCGAACCACTGGCCGGTCCGGCAGAAGCCGGACTGGATCTCGTCGGCGACGAAGACGATCCCGTTGTCGTTGGCGAACTTCACGATCTCCGGCAGGAAGCCCTTGGCCGGCTCGATGAAGCCGCCCTCGCCGAGGACCGGCTCGATGATGATCGCGGCCACGTTGTCCGGGCCGACCTGCTTGGTGATCTGGTCGATGGCCTGCTTGGCGGCCTCCGGACCGGCGTTCTCCGGGCCGGTCGGCCAGCGGTAGCCGTAGGCCACCGGCACGCGGTACACCTCGGGCGCGAAGGGCCCGAAACCGTGCTTGTACGGCATGTTCTTCGCCGTCAGCGCCATGGTCAGGTTGGTACGCCCGTGGTAGCCGTGGTCGAAGACCACCACGGCCTGCCGCTTGGTGTAGGCACGCGCGATCTTGACGGCGTTCTCGACGGCCTCGGCGCCGGAGTTGAACAGCGCGGACTTCTTGGCGTGGTCACCGGGGGTCAGCTCGGCCAGCGCCTCCGCGACCTCCACGTAGCCCTCGTACGGGGTGACCATGAAACAGGTGTGGGTGAAGTCGGCGAGCTGGGCGCTCGCGCGGCGCACGACGGCCTCGGCGGAGGCGCCGACGGAGGTCACGGCGATGCCGGAACCGAAGTCGATGAGACGGTTGCCGTCGACGTCCTCGATGATGCCGCCGCCGGCGCGCGCGGTGAACACCGGCAGCACGGAGCCCACGCCCTGGGCGACCACGGCGGTACGGCGGGCCTGCAGTTCCTGCGACTTCGGGCCGGGGATGGCGGTGACGACGCGGCGCTCCTGCGGAAGTGCGGTCATGGGGGGCTCCCTGATGATCTTGCGTACCGGGCGGTCCCGGGCGGTTCCGGGCGGTGCGTTTACGGACGCATACCTTCTTTTCTCGCAGGCTAAGACCGGTTCCGGAAGGTGGGCATGCTCCATGTGGGCGTTGTCGGCGAGCCCCGTTGTCCGCGATGGACATAGCCCGCCCGGGCGGGTACGGCGCCTCTCGGCCACGTAAGCGGTGAACTCCCCTTGCCGGAGCGTTAGATTGCTCGCTGATGGTGGACGGAACGGCTGGTCAGGGGGCAGGGTCGGTGGACAGCGACGGCACGCGCGACACACGCGGCACGCACGCGAACCATGTACCGCGCCCTACGGCGCCGCTTGAGGGTACGGGGGTGCCGCCCATGCCGCCGCCCATGCCGCCAGGTGTGCCGCCGGCGCCCTCGATGCCACCGGGCGCGCCGCCGAAACCCGACGGTTCCCTCTTCCTCACCTGGCTGCGGGCCCCCCGCCCGGAGGCGGCCCCCGGAGTCTGGCGCCTCGGCCACCGGTCCCGGCCTCAGGAGACCGTCGGACAGGTCTCCGACCGGGCGCTGCTGACGGGAGCCGTGGTGTCCCTGGTCGCGGCCCTGCTCGTGTGGTCACTGTGGGTCAACAACCTGGTGCCGCACAAGAGGGTGCTACTGGAACTGGTCACGCCGTCCGACTGGTGGGGCTTCGATCCGCCCCGGGCGGCACTCACGGCGAGCGCCGTCTATGACAGCGTCTTCGCCACCCTCGTGCTGTACTACTTCGCGCGTGTGGGCAACTGGAAAGAAGTCGTCCGGCGGTATGTGACCGACCGTGCCCAGCCGTCCCGGGCTCTACGTGCCGCCGTCCTGGGTGCTCTCGTCGCCTGGCTCGTCGTCTGGCACGGACTGCTGTCGTACTACAAGCTCGCGGTGAGCGTGACGCCGTCCGACTGGTTCGTTGTGCCCGGCGACCCTGTCGGCACCGTGCACCGACTCCAGATTCTCAAGGTCGTACTCACGCTCGTCGCCTTGGGGCCGTTCGCCGCAGCGGGTGACTGGCTGGGGCTGCTGCGAGGCCTCCGTCTCCCCCAGGAGGTGGCCGAGAGCCCTGAGGTGGCCACGCCCGAGCCCGTCACGGACTGGCCCGAACTGCATGCCTACGGCCAGAGCACCACGGCGGAACGGCTGGCCGAAGAGGCGCGTGCAGGCCGGATGAACGACGTGGACTGCGTCAGGATCCGTCGTGCTTGGCGAAGCGTGGTCGCCGAACCCGCACGTCTGGGCGCGTTCACTTCGGCCGTGCTCAAGGATGGTGCCCGGGCATGTCTGCACCCGTCCGGTGACCGCGACCTTCCCATCCGGATGGCCTCGCACGACCTGCTGACCTCCCAGGTGCGCATCGGCCGGTACGCGGACGTCGAGCGCACTCCGCCTGCCCGCCGTGCCGCAGGGGCGGCGGTGGACCCCAGCACGCTGGGGACCTCCCTGCTTGTGATCGGCCCGTCCGGCTCGGGCAAGACCGAGCGCCTGGTGCGTCCGGTATGCGAGTCCGTCGCTCTCCAGGCCCTCGCCGGGCAGGCGGCACTGATCGTGGTGTGCGCCGCCGGTTCACCCATGGGTGCCGATCAGGCTTACGACGTCGTGATCCGGCCGGGGGACCGTGCTTCGGCGTACGACCTCGATCTGTATGGCGGGACGGGTGACCCCGACGAGGCGGCCGCACTTCTCGCGGATGTCCTCGCGGGTGACTGGGCCGAGGTCGAGCTGCGGCGCGCGGGGACCGTGCTGGCGCAGTTGCTGGGGCCGTTCCGAGCTGTCCACGGCCGGTTCCCCTCGGTGCCCGAACTCCGAGAGCTGCTGGACGGCGAGCCGTCGGCGCTGAATCGGCTGAAGGGGATGCTCGACCCGGGGGCCCACTCCGCTTTGTACCGAGAGCTGGAGGCGCGGATCCGGCAGACAGGCGTCCACGGAGATCCCGGGATACTGCTCGCCGACCGGCTTGCCTGCCTGGACCGCCCGGCCTTCACGGGTTTCTTCGACACTTCCGGTGACGCTCGGCCATTCACACTGCGATCACTCGACCACCCGCTGAGAGTCAGGATCGACCTGCCGGAGCGAGCTCATCCGGAAGCAGCCCAGCTGCTGACCCGGCTGTTGCTCGCCCAGTTCACGGCGAGCATGGCCGTTCGTTCGGATCAGTCCCTGTTCGCCGGTCTCGTTCTCGCCGATGCGACGCACGCGATCACCGCGGGTTCCGTGCGGGCCCTGCGGAGACTGCGCGAGAGCAATGCGGGCGTTCTCCTCAGCTTGAGGTCCCTGGGCGACGTCCCGGAGCACCTGCGGCAACCGCTGATCGCCGCGGTCGGCTGCCACGCCGCCTGCTCGGGGATCACCACCTGGGAGGGTGCCCTGTTCGCGCAGGCATGGGGTACGGAGTGGGTGGAGACGACAGAGGTCGCCAAGCACACGGTGTTCGCGGACCAGCCACTGACCCGCCTGATCCACGCTGTCCGCAAACTCGGTACCGGTAAGCCGGTCACCACGGACGCCGTCACCGTCCGGCAGGTCGAGCGGGAGCGTTGGTCGGCGTCCGAGTTGGCTCATGGGGTGCCGCCGGGGCATGCGGTGTTGTCGTTGACCACCGTCCGGGGCGAGCACGCGCCGCCGCTGCTGGTGGATCTGCGGGGGTGAGACGCCAGCGGCGCGTCGTACGGTGAGGCAGAATCGGCGTAGGCCGTTCGTACACAGCGGCCAAAAGATCACCGTGATCGCCGGATCTCCCTCATCGTGAAGGCCCCATGCCCCCGACTCTCGCCTCGCTCGTCCACCACTCCGCGCTCAAGCTGACCGTGCGCGCGGGCGAGGACCGCCTGGACGTTCCCGTCCGCTGGGCGCACGTCAGCGAGCTGGCCGACCCCGTGCCCTACATGGAGGGCGGCGAGCTGCTGCTGATCACCGCGCTCAAGCTGGACGCGGAGGATCCGGAGGCGATGCTTCGGTACGTACGGCGGCTGGCCGGCGCGGGCGTCGTCGGACTCGGGTTCGCCGTCGGCGTCAACTACGAGGAGATCCCGAAGGCCCTCGTCGACGCCTGTGAGCAGGAGAGGCTGCCCCTGCTGGAGGTACCCCGCCGCACCCCCTTCCTCGCCATCAGCAAGGCCGTCTCCGCGGCGATCGCCGCGGACCAGTACCGGGCGGTCACGGCGGGCTTCGCCGCCCAGCGCGAGCTGACCAAACAGGCACTCAACGCCGGCCCCGAGGGAGTCCTCACCGCACTCGCCGTCCAGGTCGACGGCTGGGCGGCGCTCTACGACGCCTCGGGCGCCGTCGTCGCCGCCGCGCCGGAGTGGGCCGGCCGCCGCGCCGCCCGGCTCACCACCGAGGTGGAACGGCTGCGGGAGCGGCCCGCCCCCGCCTCCTCCGTGGTCGGCGGACCGGAGCACGAGGACCGGGTGGAACTGCACTCCCTCGGTACCGGTCGCCGCCCGCGAGCGGCGCTCGCCGTGGGCACGGCCGCCGCGCTCGGCACCGCCGAACGGTACGCCGTCCACTCCGCCATCGCCCTGCTCACCCTCACCACCGAACGTTCCCGCTCGCTGCACGCGGCTGAGCAGCGCGTCGGTGCGGCGGTGCTGCGGATGCTCCTGGCCGGGGAACCCGATCACGCCCGGGCCGTCGCCGGGGACCTGTACGGCGGCTTGCTGGACGCCCCGTTCCGGGTGATCGTCGCCGAGTCAGGGTCCGGCACCGCGGGCGAGCCGCTGGGCGAACTCGCGGAGACCGTGGAGTCCGCCGCCGCCCGTTCGGGCGAGGCCGTGCTGGTCGTGCCCGACGGGGAGCGGCTGGTGGCGCTGGCCGCCGACGGCGGTGCGGCGGTGGCAGCGACCACCGCGTACGCGGCGGCGCGCGAGTCGGCGCGGGCGGCGGCCGAGCCGGGCCGCGCCGAGGAGGACGAACTGATCGTCGGCCTCTCGGCACCCTCCGGGCCGATCGCGGCGGCAGCGGCGTACAAGCAGGCCGAGCAGGCGCTGTCGGTGGCGCGGCGGCGGGGACGGGTGTTCGTGGAGCACGAGCAGCTGGCGGCCGGGTCCGTCCTTCCGCTGCTGGCCGACGACGCGGTGAAGGCGTTCGCCGACGGGTTGCTGCGGGCGCTGCACGAGCACGACGCGACGGGGCGCGGGGACCTGGTCGCCTCGCTGCGGGCGTGGCTGTCACGGCACGGGCAGTGGGATGCGGCCGCGGCCGACCTGGGGGTCCACCGGCACACGCTGCGGTACCGGATGCGCCGGGTCGAGGAGATCCTGGGGCGCAGCCTGGACGATCCGGACGTGCGGATGGAGCTGTGGCTCGCCTTGAAGGCGACGTCGACCGAGTGATCACCGCTTCCAAGGGCGGCTTCGCCGAGTGGTCACCTCTCCTGGGGGCGGCTTCGCCGAGTGGTCACCTCTCCTGGGGGCGGCTTCGACCCAGTGGTCACCTCTCCTGAAGGCGACTTCGGGCCGAGCCGCAAACCCAAAAGCGCCGCCCCCGCCCCCGCCCCGGCTCCTCCCGCCTTCCGGCTCTACCCGTTCCCCGGCTCTTCCCGCTCTCCGGCTCCTCCCGTCCCCCAACTCTTCCCGCTCTCCGTCTCCTCCCGCCCTCCGGCCCCACCCGTCCCCCAGCTCCTCCCGCCCTCCGGCCCCACCCGTCCCCCAACTCTTCCCGCCCCCGGCCCCACCCGTCCCCGGCCCCACCCGCCCTCCGGCCCGGTAGGCCGGGAGAGGTGGGGTGAAGGCGGGGCTTCGTTCAGGGGGTGAGGTGGGTCGGCTTGGTGGGGTGGTCGGGTTGCTGTCGGCGGGGTGCGGGACTCCGCGTCGGCGCCTCGGCTCGGGCCTGTGCGGTCAGGGCCTCCAGCAGGCGGGTGAGGACCGGCTGGCCCCAGGCACCCTCCCGGACCGCTGCCTGGATGGTGCGGACCGGTTCCGGATTGCGCAGTCGGCGGATCGTCACACCGGGATGGCGGCGGTCCAGACCCAGCAGGGGGACCAGCGCCACGCCGAGACCGGCCGCGACGAAGCCCTGGGCGGCCCGGTAGTCCTCGCCGTCCACCGCGAAGTCGGGCCGGAAGCCGGCGGCGGCGCACGCGTCCAGCACGGTGTCCAGGCAGGGGCCGGGCCGATCGCCGCCCACCCATGGCTCCGCCGCCAGGTCGGCGAGGTCCAGGACGCGCTTGGCCGCCAGCGGGTGCCCCTTCGGCAGGACCGCCCGGTACGGGTCGTCCAGGAGGTGGACCAGCCGCAGCCCGGAGCGGTCCGTCGTCCGCGGCCGTACCACCACCGCCAGGTCGGCCCGGCCGTCCAGCACCTCCGGCAGCGGGTCGGCGGGGTCGGTCGTCCCCAGGTCGAGGCGTACGCCCGGGTGGTCCGCGCGCAGGGCGGCGACCGCCGGAGCGACCAGTTCGGCGCCCGCCGTGGCGAAGTAGCGGACCGTCAGGCTCCCGTTCCGTCCGGCCAGCAGGTCGGCCAGGGCCGCGCCGGCCTCCGCCAGCTCCCGGTCGATCGCCGCGGCGTGCTCGGCCAGCAGGAGTCCGGCGGCGGTCGGCCGTACGCCGCGCCCGGCCCGCTCCAGCAGCGCCGTACCCGCCTGCCGCTCCAGCGCCGCCATCTGCTGGCTCACCGCCGACGGGGTGTAGCCGAGCGCGGTGGCGGCGGCGCTCACCGAGCCGCTGGTCACGACCGAGCGGAGGACCTGGAGACGTCGTACATCCAGCATGTAGCCCAGCTTAAAGGTCGCCCCGGAACTTTCACTTGTCCTCATGCGTTCCGTGGCCGCACCGTGGTCGGACGCCCCCGACCGGCCGTGGTCGGGGAGAAGAGGGGGTTTCCCGTGGTGCGTGTGGCCGTTCTCGCCCTGCTGTGGGGGTCGGGGTATCTGTGGACCGGGCTGGCGCTGCGGCACGGCCTGTCCCCTCTGCACATCACCGTGGTGCGGGCCGTTCTCGGGGCCGTCGTCCTGCTGGTGCTCGCCCGGCTGGCCGGCCAGCGCCTGCCCCGCGGGGCCACGGTGTGGCGCCGGATCGCCGTGGCCGCGCTGCTCTGCAACACGCTGCCGTTCTTCCTGGCCGCGCAGGGCGTGCGGACCGTGTCCACCGGTCTCGCGGGGGTGCTGAACGCGACGACCCCGCTGTGGTCGCTGCTGATCGGCCTCGCGCTCGGTACCGAACGGGACCGGCGCCCGGTACGGTTCGCCGGCCTCGTGCTCGGCTTCGCCGGGGTGCTGCTGATCTTCTCGCCGTGGAGCGCCCCGTCCTCGTCCGCCGACGGCGGATCGTTCGGCTGGGGCACGCTCGCCCTGCTCGGCGCGGCCCTCTCCTACGCGGTGGCCTTCGCCTACATGGGCAGGTTCCTCACCGCCGCCGGGAAGGAGGGCGCGGGGAACTCCCAGGGAGGCGGCCCCACGGGGGGAAGCGGGGACTCGGGCACGGGTACCGGTTTCGGGCCGCTCGCCGTCTCCGCGGCCCAGCTCACCGCCGCGGCCGGGCTCGGCGCGCTCGCGCTGCCGGCCGGCGGCACCTCGTCCGGCTGGACCGACCCGGAGGCGCTCGTCGCCGTCGCCGTACTCGGGATCCTCTGCACGGGGGTCACCTTCCACCTCAACTACCGGCTGATCGCCCTGGAAGGCCCGACGGCCGCCGCCACCGTCGGCTACCTGCTGCCGGTCGTCTCCACGGCCCTCGGCGCGCTCGTCCTGCACGAGCCGCTCGGCACGCGGACCATCGCCGGCATGGCCGTGGTGCTGGCGGGCGTCCACCTCGCCCGACGCAGGCCCGCACCCCCCGCTCCGCCCGCCCCGCCCTCCGCCCGGCTCGACCTCGCCCACGACCGGAAGCCGGCCCATCTCGCCAAACCGTAGTGGCCCCCACCCCGACTGCTACGACTCGGACAAACGACCCCCGGCCGCCGCCGCCCTACCGTGGACCACGCAAGCGAAGCACACCCCCAACGCGGAAGGGCCGGGACTCGTAACATGACTTCCACCCATGCCTTCTGGCTCGCCGGCCGCCAGGTCACCGGCGAGGACACCTTCGACGTGACCTCCCCGTGGGACGGCCGCACGGTCGGCAAGGTCAGCGTGCCCACCGACGCCCAGGTCGAGGAGGCCGTGGCCGCCGCGTACGCCGTGCGGGACGAGTTCGCCGCCACCCCGGCCCATGTGCGCGCCGCCGCTCTCGACCACGTCAGCAAGCGGCTGGTCGAGCGCACCGAGGAGATCGCCCAGCTGATCTCCGCCGAGAACGGCAAGCCGATCAAGTGGGCACGCGGCGAGGTCGGCCGCGCGGTCTCCGTGTTCCGGTTCGCCGCAGAGGAGGCCCGCCGGTTCAACGGCGGTGAGGCCCAGCGGCTCGACACCGACGCCGGCGGCCAGGGCCGCCTGGCGCTCACCCGCCGCTTCCCGAAGGGGGTCGTGCTCGGCATCGCGCCGTTCAACTTCCCGCTGAACCTGTGTGCGCACAAGGTCGCCCCGGCGATCGCCGCCGGCGCCCCGATCATCCTGAAGCCGGCCCCGGCCACCCCGCTGTCCGGCCTGATCCTCGGTGACCTGCTGGCCGAGACCGAGCTGCCCGCCGGTTCCTGGTCGATCCTCCCGGTCACCAACGACCGCATGCCCGCCCTGGTCCAGGACGAGCGTCTGCCGGTCATCTCCTTCACCGGTTCCGAGAAGGTCGGCTACGCGATCATGGACTCGGTGCCGCGCAAGCACTGCACGCTGGAGCTGGGCGGCAACGGGGCCGCGGTCGTCCTCGGCGACTACGCCTCCGACGCCGACCTGGACTGGGCCGCCACCCGCATCGCGACCTTCTCCAACTACCAGGGCGGCCAGTCCTGCATCTCCGTGCAGCGGGTGATCGCCGACGCGTCCGTGTACGACCGGCTGCTGCCGCGCATCGTCGCCGCCGTCGAGGCGCAGGTCACCGGTGACCCGTCCGACGCCAAGACCGACGTCGGCCCGCTGGTCAGCGAGGACGCCGCCCAGCGCGTCGAGTCGTGGGTGAAGGAGGCGGTCGAGGCCGGCGCCACGCTCCACACGGGCGGCGACCGTGACGGCGCCTCGTACGCGCCGACCGTCCTCACCGACGTCCCGGCGACCGCCACCCTCGCCTGCGAGGAGGTCTTCGGGCCGGTCCTCACCGTGCAGAAGGTGGACGGCGAGGCCGAGGCGTTCGCCGCGGTCAACGACTCCAAGTACGGTCTTCAGGCGGGCGTGTTCACCCACGACCTGCAGGTCGCCTTCCGTGCCCACCGCGCCCTGGAGGTCGGCGGTGTGGTGATCGGCGACGTCCCGTCCTACCGCGCCGACCAGATGCCGTACGGCGGCGCCAAGCAGTCCGGCGTGGGCCGCGAAGGCGTGCGGTTCGCGATGGAGGACTACACCTACGAGCGCGTTCTGGTCCTCACCGGACTCGCGCTCTGACCTGCCACGGACAGGTCGGAAACCGAACGGCCGCAGCCCACTGTGCGGGGGCTGCGGCCGTTCGTCCGTCCGCTGCCGCGCCCGCCCGCAGCCGCGACTCGCCTCCTTCTCCGAGCTGGTCTCCGAGCTGGTGTGGGCACCGCTGCCTTCCCGGTGCCGCGCTCCTTCCCCGTGCCGCGCCCCTTCCCGGTGCCGGGCCGCTCCGGACCTTCAACCGGAGAAGCCGACGTGCGCGAGCCGTAGCGGACCGCGCAGTCCTATGCGGACGTCGTGGACGCCCTCGGCGAAGAGCCCGGCGGCCAGGGTGGTGTAGGCGTACGGACCGGCCGTGGGGGTGTCCAGGGTGAGCACCGCCAGCACCGGGCCGCCGTCCAGGGAGAGTTCCAGCGTGCCCGCGCCCGCCAGCCGCGCGGTCACCTCGGCGACGCCCGAGCCGAAGTCGCAGGCGAGGTAGACCAGTTCGGCCGCCCCGCCCTGGGCCGGGGTCACCGCGTCGCCCGTGGCCCTCGTCCGGTCCACGAGCGCGACACCGGACTGCTCGTCGAAGTCGGCGGCCGGCAGTCCTCGCTCCAGCACCGGGCGGGTCGCCGGGGGCGGGCCGTCCAGGTGCACGGTCGTGCGCAGGCGGACGTCCTCGCTGGAGGCGCCGAGCAGCAGTTCGTACGGGCCCTGCTCCAGGCGCGGGCCGGCCTGCCGCACGTCCCAGAACTCCAGGGCGGTGAGCGGGACTTCGAAGGAGACGGAGGCCGTCTCGCCCGGGCTGAGCGTGAGCCGGCGGTGGGCCAGCAGCTCGCGGCGCGGGCGGGTCACCGACGGGTCCACCGCCCGGCCGTACAGCTGGACCACCTCGTCCGCCGGCCGGTCCCCGGTGTGGGTGACCGTGCAGCTCACGAGCAGCGAGCCGGCCGCCACGCGGGCCGCCGGGTCGGCGTACGCGAAGGACGCGTACGACAGACCGTGGCCGAAGGGGAAGAGCGGGGTGCCCTCGAAGTAGAGATAGGTCTGCCGGCTGCCGATCACGTCGTAGTCGAGCAGGTCGGGCAGGTCGGCGTCGGAGGCGTACCAGGTCTGGGGGAGCCGGCCCGCCGGGCAGACGTCGCCGGCCAGGACACGGGCCAGTGCCGTGCCCGCCGCCTGGCCGCCGTGCGCCGTCCAGAGCGCGGCCGGGATCCGGGCCGTGTCCACCGCGTACGGATACGCCGACACCAGCACCAGCACGGTGCGCGGGTTGGCGGCGCGGGCCGCGTCCAGCAGCCGCCGCTGGTGCTCCGGCAGCAGCAGGGTCGTACGGTCCTCGGTCTCCCGCCCGTTGATGTGCGGGTCGTTGCCCGCCACCACCAGGACGACGTCCGCCTCGCCCGCCACCCGGGCCACGGCCGCCTCGCCCCGCTCGACGGTGATCACCTCGAAGACGTCGCCCTCGTCGGCAACCTTCACGCCGTCGGCGGCGACCCGTACATGGCGACCCGTGCCCAGATGCCTGAGGAGGTGACCGCCGCGGTGCGGTTCGAGACGGAACGTCTCCTGCACGACCCAGCCGCCGGGCTGGTCGGCGGAGGCGCGGAGGCGGCCGTCCTCGGCGACCGAGACATAGCGGCCGTCGGGGGCGCGCAGCGTCAGCACCCCCTCGCCCCAGTCGGCCAGCGCGAACTCGGTGCCGACGGCGTCGGCGGTCAGCGGCGGCAGGTCGGTGCGGCCGGACAGCAGCGCGGGATCCAGGGCGCCCTCGGCGCCGCGCGTCCGGTCGGGGAGGTCCGCGGGCGGCACGGACAGGAACGCGCCGGCCGCCGTCCGCAGCCGGACCCGGTCCACGCCCTCCGCGAACTCCACGCGCCGCGCGCCGAACCGCTCGTACAGGCCCTCCAGGGGGGTGGAGCGGTGGAGGAGGCTGCCGCTGTACCAGTCGAGTTTGCACTCGTCGGCGAGCAGGCCGACGACCGCGATCCGGGTGTCCGGGGCGAGCGGCAGCAGACCGCCGTCGTTCTTCAGCAGGACGACGGCCTGCTCGGCGGCCTCCTGCGCGAGGGCCCGGTGCGCCGGGGTGTCGAACTCCCCGGTGCCCGCGTGCGGGTCGTAGCGCGGGTCGAACTCGCCGAGCCGGAAGCGGACCGAGAGCTGGCGGCGGACGGCGGTGTCGAGGTCCGCCTCCGTCACCAGGCCCCGCCGTACGGCCCCCCGGACCCGCTCCGTGATGCGCGAGGCGTCCGTGCCGTGGTCGGTGAAGCTGTCCACGCCGGCGAGCAGGGCTGCCGCCGTGGCCTCCTCGTGGGTGTCGAAGTAGTGCTCGGCGTCCACCAGGTTGGACGGCGCGCCCGCGTCCGAGCAGACCAGCAGCTCCTCGTCGGTCCAGGTGCGCAGCTGCTCGCGCAGGTACGGGGAGAGGTGGTTGGGGCGGCCGTTGACCAGGTTGTAGGCGGGCATCACCCCGGCCACCGCGCCCGCCTCGACCGTGTCCCGGAAGGCGCGCAGGTCGTACTCGTGCAGCACCCGTGGGCGCACGGAGGCCGACGAAGTGGCCCGGTCCGTCTCGTGGTTGTGTGCGAGCCAGTGCTTGAGCACGGGCGCGGTACGCCAGTAGCGGGGGTGGTCGCCGCGCAGGCCCCGCGTGTACGCGGTGGCGATGGCCGACGTCAGCCTCGGGTCCTCCGCGTAGCCCTCCTCGTTGCGGCCCCACAGGGGGTGGCGCAGCAGGTTGACCGTCGGGGCCCACACGTTGAGGCCGACCCGGTCGTCGCGGGCGCGCATCGCCCGGGCCTCCTTGGAGACCGCCTCGCCGATCCGCCGGACCAGCTCCGGGTTCCAGGTCGCCCCGAGGCCGACCGCCTGCGGGAACACCGTCGCCGGGCCCATCCAGGCGACACCGTGCAGCGCCTCCTGGCCGGTCCGCCAGGCGGCGATGCCGAGGCGCTCGACGGCCGGCGTGAACTGGTGCAGGAAGGAGATCTTCTCGTCCAGGGTGAGCCGCGCCAGCAGGTCGTCGATGCGCTTCGCGAACGGCAGGTGCGGATCGCGGAAAGGCGGCGTGGACGGCGGGTCAACGGTCACGAGCGGTTCCCCTTGCGCGTGGAGCGACAGGACGCATTCGAAGCGCTTCGATGCTCATTCGGCCGCAGCCGAGGTGTCAAGGTACTCGGCGGAAACAGGCGCGATTTCTCGGCAACAGCGCAAGGCTTGGCGGACCTACAGGTCGGCTTGGGGGCATCCGAGGAATCTTGGGAGTGACCCTTGTGTGCCCCCAGGTGTTCACTTAACCTCGCAGCAACATCGAAGCGCTTCGACTGACGTGCATCGCAGACGCGCTTCCGCTCAGCCGGATCCACTGAAGACACCGCAGCCGACGGCCCCCGCCGGGTGTCCTGGTGCGCCATGAAGGGTTGACGCAATGACGCCGAACGCCGCCTCCTCCGCCTCCAGCCGGAGGAGCCTCCCCGGCCGGAGAAGCTTCCTCGCCTCCACCGCGGTCGCCGCCGCGGCGGTGGCCGGCGGGCTGCCGCTGCTCACCGCCTGCGGAGGCGGGCAGGAGGGCCGCAAGGAGGGCACCACCTCCGGCAAGGCGGCACGGAAGATCCTCCCCGCGTACGTGGCGTCGAGCGTCGTCGCACCGGACATCCCCGCGAAGAACGGCTCCGCGGCCGGCTTCACCACTTCCGTCGCCCCGGACCGGCTGAAGACCTCCGTGCCGAAGCGGCTCGGCAGCGGCGGCAAGCTCACGATCATGGCCCCGCTGTGGGGCACCCCGCCGGACGACGACAACCCCTACTACCAGGCGATGAACAAGGCCATCGGCGTCGAGACCAGCTGGCGGAACCAGGACGGCAACACCTACGACGAGAAACTCGGCGCGGTCCTCGCCTCCAGCGACATCCCGGACGTCGTGGTCGTCCCCGGCTGGAACCTGATGGGCAAGATCCCCAGCGCCGTCAACGCCAAGTTCGCCGACCTCGGCCCCTACCTGTCCGGCGACAAGGTCAAGGACTACCCCAACCTGGCCGCCGTCCCCACCGACGCCTGGCAGCGCTCCCTCTTCGGCGGACAGCTGCGCGCGATCCCGCTGCCCGGCTCCTACGTCACCAACATCGCGCCCTTCTACCGCAAGGACGTCTTCGACCGGAAGGGCTGGCAACTCCCCAGGTCCACCGACGAGTTCCTCGCCTGGGCGAAGGAGGCCACCGACGCCAGGGGCGGGGTGTGGGCCTGCGCCGACATGAAGTGGACCGCCTTCAACGCCTTCGGTGTCCTGGGCGGCAGCGACAAGGCGCTGTGGTGGAACCTCCAGGACGGCAAGCTGGTCAACCGGGTGGAGACCGAGGAGTACCTCGAAGCCCTGGAGTGGGCCCGCAAGCTGTTCGCCGCGGGCGTGGTCCACCCCGACGACAAGGCCGGCAAGACCGCCAACCCGGCGAACGCCCGGTTCACCGCCGGCAAGCTCCTCGTCTACAACCAGGACCTGTCCGACTGGTTCGGCAAGACCTCCGAACAGCGCACCCAGAACCCCGACTTCGAGATGGCCGCGATGGACGTCTTCACCCACGACGGCGGCGACCCGCTGCTGTGGGCCGTCCAGCCGGCCAACATCTTCACCTTCGTCAGCAAGGCGGCGTCCGAGCGGAAGATCAAGGACTTCCTCGCGATCGCCGAATTCTGCGCCGCCCCCTTCGGCACGAAGGAGCGGCTGCTCGCCGAGTACGGCGTCCAGGGCACCGACTTCACCCTGGACAAGGGCGTCCCCACCAAGACCGCCAGGGGCGTCAACGAGGTCCTCGGCGCCTTCGACTACACCGGCAAGCCCGCCGCGTACGTCGCCCACCCCGACTTCCCCGACGTGACCCGGGGCATGGTCGAGTGGCAGCAGCGCATGGGCGCCTTCACCAAGAAGTCCTCCTTCTACGGCCTCACGATCACCGAACCCAGCCGCTGGGCCAACCTCGCCGACGACTTCGAGCAACTGGAGGACGACGTCGTACGCGGCCGCAAGAAGGTCGGCGACGTCCAGCAGGCGGTCTCCGAGTGGAAGAAGCAGGGCGGCGACGACCTGCGCGACTGGTACCGCAAGCTGCTCGACTCCACCGGCTCGGCGAAGTGACCGGCACCGTGTCCCGCGGCAGGGCCGGGGCGACCCGGGGCAGGAGGACCACGCCCGTGTCCGGCGGCGCCACCGGGCACCGGGAGCGCGTCGGCAGGCTCGGCCTCCGCATCAGGTTCCGGCGCGACCGCACCCTGATCCTGATGACCCTGCCGGTCCTCCTGCTGCTCCTGGTCTTCACCTACGTCCCGATCCTCGGCAACGTCGTCGCCTTCCAGGACTACGACCCCTACCTCAGCGACAACGGCTTCACCGCCGTCTTCCAGAGCCCCTGGGTCGGCCTCGACCAGTTCGAACGGGTCTTCGAGGACGCGGAGTTCTGGCACGCCGTCCAGAACACGTTCGTCCTGTTCTTCCTCCAGCTGGTGCTGTTCTTCCCGGTCCCGATCGCGCTCGCCCTGCTCGTCAACAGCGTGATCCGGCCCCGGGTGCGCGCGGTCGCCCAGGCGATCATGTACCTGCCGCACTTCTTCTCCTGGGTGCTGGTCGTCACCGTCTTCCAGCAGATCTTCGGTGGCGCCGGCGTGCTCGCGCAGACCCTGCGCGCGCACGGACACTCCGGCTTCGACGTCATGACCGACCCGTCCGTCTTCAAGTACCTGGTCACCGCGCAGATGGTCTGGAAGGACGCCGGCTGGGGCGTCATCGTCTTCCTCGCCGCGCTCGCCGCCGTCTCCCCGGACCTGTACGAGGCCGCCGCGATGGACGGTGCCGGGCGCCTGCGGCGCATGTGGCACATCACGCTGCCCGCGCTGCGGCCGGTGATCGCCCTGCTGCTCGTGCTGCGGGTCGGCGACGCCCTCACCGTCGGCTTCGAGCAGTTCCTGCTCCAGCGGCAGGCGGTCGGCCCGGACGCCTCCGAGGTGCTCGACACCTATGTGTGGTGGAACGGCATCCGCAATCAGGACTTCAGCTACGCGGCGGCGGCCGGCCTGATCAAGGGCGTCGTCGGACTGACCCTCGTCCTCGTGGCGAACAAGGTGGCCCATCTCATGGGCGAGCAGGGGGTGTACGAGAAATGAGCGCCGTGACCGACCGGGGGGCTCCGGCGGCACTCGACCAGGGCCGGCGGAGCCGGTGGGCGGCCCCGCCCCGGCCCGTGTGGGAGGAGGAACCGGCGAGGGCCGGGCTCGCCGCGAAGGGGCTGGTCCTCGGGATCGCCTGTCTCGCCGTGCTCTTCCCGCTGTGGATCGTCGTCGTCACCAGCCTCTCCCCGAAGAAGGTCATCGACGAGACCGGCGGGCTCGTGGTGATCCCCAAGGGCGTCACCTTCGTCGCCTACCAGGAACTGCTCGGCGGCGGCCAGGTGCAGCGGGCCGCGCTGGTCAGCGTCGGGGTGAGCCTCGTCGGCACGCTGTTCAGCATGACCGTGTCGGTCCTGTGCGCGTACGGTCTCTCGCGCCGGGGCTCGCTGGGCCACCGCTGGATCCTGATGACCCTGCTCGCGACGATGTTCTTCGGCGCGGGCCTGATCCCGACGTATCTGCTCGTCCAGGCGCTCGGGCTCACGGACACCTACCTGGCGCTGATCCTGCCCAGCGCGGTGAGCGTCTTCAACATCCTTGTGCTGCGGGGCTTCTTCATGGGCATCTCGCCGGAACTCGTCGACAGCGCGCGGATCGACGGGGCGGGGGACTGGCGGATCCTCGGGCGGATCGTGCTGCCGCTGTCCCGGGCCGTGCTGGCGGTGATCACCCTGTTCTACGCGGTCGGTTACTGGAGTGCCTGGTTCAACGCGTCGATCTATCTGACCGACCAGAAGATGATGCCGCTGCAGAACGTGATGATCCAGCTGGTGCAGAAGCAGGAACGGCCGGTGGGACTGTCGGCGCAGATCAACACCGGGCAACTGTCGCCGCTGGCGGTCCAGATGGCGGTGATGGTGATGGCACTGCTGCCGGTGGCCGTGCTCTCGCCGTTCGTCCAGAAACACTTCCGCAAGGGGATGCTGACGGGCGCGGTGAAGGGGTAGCCGGCGCCCGCTGATCGGGGGCGGCGCGGGTTCGCCGGCCACCGCCGGCCCGTCGTGGCTCGTCGCGCGGTTCCCCCGGTTCCGGCGTGGCTCGTCGCACCGTTCCCCGTGCCCCTTCGGGTGCTTCCCGCCGCCGCGGCCCGGCACCCGCATCGACCACCGACCCACGACACCCCATCCGAGGTATCCCATGCCCACCCGCAGACCCGTCCTCGCCGACGCCACCCGGGGCCGCGTCCTCTTCGGCGGCGACTACAACCCGGAACAGTGGCCGGAGGAGATCTGGCAGGACGACGTCCGGCTGATGAAGGAGGCCCGGGTCAACTCCGTCACCCTCGGCGTCTTCTCCTGGTCGAAGCTCGAACCCGAGCCGGGAGCAAGGGAGTTCGGCTGGCTGGACCGGCTGATGGACCTGCTGCACGAGGGCGGCGTCGGGGTCGTCCTCGCCACCCCCACCTCCTCCCCGCCGCCCTGGATGGGCCGCCTGCACCCGGACACCCTGCCCCGGGACGCCGACGGCCGGACCGAGTGGTGGGGCGGCCGGCAGCACTTCTCGCACTCCAGCGCCACCTACCGCCGGTACGCCGCCGCCATCACCGAGGACCTGGCCGCCCGCTACGGGGGCCACCCGGCCCTCACCATGTGGCACATCAACAACGAGTACTGCACCTTCGACCACGGCGACGAGGCCGCCGCCGCGTTCCGCCGCTGGCTGCGCGAGAAGTACGGCACCCTGGACGCCCTCAACTCCGCCTGGGGCACCGCCTTCTGGAGCCAGGGCTACGACACCTGGGACGGTGTCCTGCCCCCGCGTCACGCCCACTACCTGAAGAACCCCGGCCAGGTGCTGGACTTCCGGCGGTTCACCTCCGACATGCTCCTGGAGTGCTTCACCGCCGAGCGGGACATCGTCCGCCGGCACACCCCGCACCTCCCCGTGACCACCAACTTCATGCCGCTGTGGATCGGGCAGGACGCCTGGCGCTGGGCCGGTGAGGAGGACGTCGTCTCCGTCGACCTCTACCCCGACCCGCGCGACCCGCTGGGCGCACAGCACGGCGCGCTGGTGCAGGACCTGACCCGGTCGCAGGCGCGCGGGCCGTGGATGCTGATGGAGCAGGCGGCCGGACCGGTCAACTGGCGTGGCGTGAACCATCCCAAACCGCGCGGCCTCAACCGCCTGTGGTCCTTCCAGGCCGTCGCCCGCGGCGCCGACGCCGTCTGCTACTTCCAGTGGCGCCAGTCCCGGCAGGGCGCCGAGAAGTTCCACTCCGGGATGGTCGGCCACGCGGGGGAGGAGGGGCGTACCCATCAGGAGATCAGGCGGCTCGGGGCGGACCTCGCCCGGCTCGACGGGCAGCTGACCGACAGCCCGGTTCCGGCCGGCATCGCGATCCTGCACGACTGGCACTCCTGGTGGGCCGGGGCCCACGAAGGGCGGCTGTCGACGCGGGTGGACCTGCCGGAGGTGCTCACCGCCTGGCACCGGGCCCTGTGGGAGGCCCACCTCACCACCGACTTCGCCCACCCGGAACACGACCTGTCCGGCTACCGGCTCGTCGTCGCCCCCCAGCTGTACCTGCTCACCGACGCCGCCGTCGACAACCTCCTCGCCTACGTCCGCGGCGGCGGCACCCTGGTCTGCGGCTTCCTCACCGGCGTCGCCGACCAGGACGACCGGGTCCGGGCCGGCGGCATGGACGCCCGGCTGCGCGAGCTGTTCGGCATCCGGACCCTGCACGAGTGGTGGCCCCTGGAGGCGGGGGAGACCGTGGACTGCGACGGCTTCCGCGGGACGCTGTGGTCGGAGGAGATCGAGCCGGTGCCGGGAGCCGCCGAGACCGTCCCGTACCGGGGCGGCGAGCTGGACGGGCTGCCCGCCGTGCTCCACCGGGGCCGCGCCTGGTACGTCTCCACGCTGCCCGAGCCGGCGGCGCTGCGCTCGCTGCTGGCCGGTATCGCCGCCGGGGCGGGCGTGCGGCCGGTGCTGGAGGGGCTCCCGGCGGGCGTGGAGGCGGTGCGCCGGGGCGAGCTGCTGTTCCTGCTGAACCACGGGCGGGAGCCGGTCACCGTGCCGGTCCCGGGGACCCGCCGTGACCTGCTCGGCGGTGTCGCCGTCACCGGCTCGGTCACCCTCGGCCGCTACGGCGTGGCGGTGCTGCGGTGACGAGCGGGGCACCGGTCCACGGCACCTGGGAGCCGGCCCCGGCGGCGCGCTGGGAGGACGCCTACCTGACCGGGAACGGCCACCACGGCGCCCTTGTGTTCGGTGATCCGAACGATGAGCGGGTCGTCGTGACCCATCACGCCCTGGTCCGGCCGAACGGGGGCGAGCACGCCCGGCCGCCCCGGCTGGCCGCCGGACTCCCCGCCGTCCAGGACCGGTTGCTCGCCGGGGACCTCACCGCCGCCGAGGGCTTCACGGACGGCCGCCCGCTGCAGTGGGTGCAGCCCTTCCACCCCGCCTTCGAGATCCGGGTACGCCGACCGGACGGCGGCGGCCGGGACCTGTGCCGCGCCGTCGACTTCACCAGCGGCGAGGCCACGGCGGTCCGCGCCGGCGCCGGCAGCCGGGTCTTCGTCTCCCGTGCGGACGACGTGATCGTGCACGAGGTCACCGCGGGCGACCTCGCCGTGTCCCTGGACCACCGGCTGCCCGGCGCCCCGGCCGGCCTGCGGGTCGGCCACGGCTCGCTGCTCACCCCCGAGGGCGCCCTGCTGACCCTGCGCGCCCGCTACCCCGGCAGCGACCGCGCCTACACCGGGGTCACCCTCGTCGCCGTCTCCGGCGGCCGCACGGAACTCGTCCCGCCGGGCGTCCGCGTCACCGGCGCCCGTTCGGCGCTGCTGCTCACCCGGGTGCGCCGGCATCCCGGCGAGGCGGACGTGCTCGCCGAGGCCCGGCTGCTCCAGGGGCTGCTCGCCGGTACCGAGCGGCCCTACGACAGCCTCCTCGCCCGCCATCTGGACCGGCACCGCACCGCCTATCTCCGGGTCACCCTCGATCTCGGCGCCGACCCGGCCGAGCGCGCCCTGCCCGGCTCACGGCTGCTGGCACGCCCGCACAGCCCCGCCCTGCTGGAGCGGCTCTTCGCCGCCGGCCGCTACCACCTGCTCTCCAGCGGCGGCCTCCACCCGCCCCGGCTCACCGGGCTGTGGACCGGCGACTGGGACACGGCCTGGTCCGGGGCGTTCACCACGAACGCCAACCTCAACCTGCAGACCGCCACCGCGCCCGCCGCCGCCCTGCCCGAGGTCACCGAGGCACTGGCCGGTTTCGTGGCCCGGCAACTGCCGGACTGGCGGGCCAACGCCCGCGCGATCTTCGGCACCCGGGGGGCGGTCGCGCCCTCGCACACCGACGGCGAGTCCGGGCTGACGTACCACTTCAGCCGCGAGTACCCGCTGCACCTGTGGACCGCGGGAGCGGACTGGCTGCTCAAACCGCTGGTCGACCACGACGAGATCCGCGGCGAGCGGGACCCGCGCACCGCCGCCGCCCTCGCCGAGGCGGCCGTCTTCTACGAGGACTTCCTCACCCGCACCGACGCCGCCGGCCGACTGGTCGTCGTGCCCTCCTACTCGCCCGAGAACCGCCCGCGGGGCGGCAGCCGGGGCGCGCTCAACGCGGCCATGGACCTCTCCGCCGCCCGGCACACCCTGCGCACCGCCGCCCGCTACCACCCCGAGCACGCCGAGAAGTGGCGGGCACTGGCGGACCGGCTGCCCCCGCACCGGGTCAACGCCGACGGCGCCCTCGCCGAATGGGCCTGGCCCGGACTCGACGACACCTACGACCACCGCCACCTCAGCCACCTGTACGGCGTCTGGCCGCTGGAGGAGATCACCCCGTACGACACCCCGCGCCTGGCCGCCGCCGCCCACCGCGCCCTCGCCCTGCGCGGCGCCGAGAACGACTCCGCCCACGGCCATCTGCACCGCGCCCTGATCGCCGCCCGGCTCGGGGACGCCGGCCGGGCCGCCCACGCCCTCGGCGGGGTGCTGGCCGGCGACTTCTTCCACGACTCCCTGATGAGCGCCCACTACCCAGGCCGCGACGTCTACAACGCGGACGCGGCCCACACCCTGCCCGGCGTGCTGATCGAGATGCTCGTGCAGTCCACCCCGGACCGGCTCGTCCTGCTGCCCGCCGTCCCGGACACCTGCCCGCGCGGCGCACTGCGCGGGGTGCGCACCCGGTTCGGCGCCGAGATCGACCTCACCTGGGACCCGGACGGCGCCCGTGCCGTCGTGCGGCCCGACCGCACCCACCGCATCGAACTGCGGACTTCCTCCGGCGCCCGGCAGCTCGCCCTCGTCGCCGGAGAAGACCGCGTCCTCACCCTGGAGGCGCGGTGACCGGAGCAACTCCCCCCACCCATGGAAGGGACACCATGGCACCAAACACGCTGAGCGGGGTCGCCAAGGCCCTGATCGCCCCCGCCCTGGCCCTCGGCGCCACCGTCGGCCTCGCCTCGGCGCCCGCCTCCGCCGCCGTCTGGAGCTCCTGCGACCAGTGGGGCAACACCACCCTGAACGGCTACACCCTCTACAACAACATCTGGGGCTCCGGTGCCGGCAGCCAGTGCATCCGGGCCGACTCCGGCACCCACTGGGGCGTCCGGGCCGACCACCCGAACACCGGCGGGATCAAGTCCTACCCCAACGCCAAGAAGGTGATCAACAAACCGATCACCGCGCTGACCTCGCTCACCAGCAGCTACAACGTCACCGTGCCGTCCTCCGGGGCGTACAACACGTCGTACGACATCTGGGACACCGGCTACAAGTACGAGGTCATGCTCTGGGTCAACAAGACCGGCCCGGTCGGCCCGCTCGGCACCTCGCAGGGCTCCCTGACCCTGGGCGGCGCCACCTGGACCGTCTACAAGGGCAACAACGGCTCGAACGACGTCTTCTCGTTCGTCCGCGGCGCCAACTCCAGCTCGGGCAGGATCGACATCCTGCCGATCCTGAAGTGGATCAAGGACACCAAGGGCTGGTTCGGCGACGTCACCATCGGCGACGTCCAGTTCGGCTACGAGATCACCTCGTCGTCCGGCGGCCTGGACTTCACCACCAACAGCTACGCCGTCACCAGCGGCTGAGCCGCGCGACCGGGGCCGGTCCCGCGGGGGACCGGCCCCTTCGTGCGCTCACCCGGCGATCGGCAGCTCGGCACCGTCCCGCAGGAAGAGCGGGATGCGGTCCAAGGGAGCGTCGACGGTGACGGCCGCGCCGCCCTCGTACGTCTCCCCGGTCCACGCGTCGGTCCACGCCGCCCCCGCCGGGAGGTACGTCGTCCAGGTCGTCGCGCCCGGCCGCAGGACCGGCGCCACCAGCAGATCGGCACCGAACAGGTAGGCGTCGGCCACCTCCCAGGCCGCCGAGTCCTCGGGGAACTCCAGGAACAGCGGCCGCATCACCGGCAGTCCCTCCTCGTGGGCCTCCCGCATCACCCGGAGCACATACGGCCGCAGGCGCTCGCGCAGCCGCAGGTACTTCTCCAGCACGGCGCCGGCCTCCTCGCCGTAGGACCACGCCTCGTTCGGGCCGCCCGTCATCTCCGGACCCAGCGGCATCCCCGGGTCCCGGAAGCCGTGCAGGCGCATCAGCGGGGACAGCGCACCGAACTGGAACCAGCGGATCATCACCTCGCGGTACGCCGGGTCGTCCGGGTCGCCGCCGTGGAAGCCGCCGATGTCGGTGTTCCACCAGGGAATGCCGGACAGCGCGGTGTTCAGGCCGGCCGCGATCTGACGGCGCAGCGTCGCGAAGTCGGTGCCGATGTCACCGGACCACAGGGCCGCGCCATGGCGTTGGCTGCCCGCCCACGCCGAGCGGTTCAGCGTGAGCACGTCCGTCTCGCCCGCCGCCAGCAGGCCCTCGTGGAAGGCGCGGGCGTTCTCGCGCGGGTAGAGGTTGCCGACCTCCAGTCCCGGGCCCGCCCAGTAGCGCAGGTTCTCCGGGAAGCCCGGCTTCAGCTCCGGCTCGCACGCGTCCAGCCAGAAGGCCGTGATGCCGTACGGCGTGAGGTAGTTGTCCCGGACGCGGGACCACACGAACTCCCGGGCCTCGGGGTTCGTGGCGTCGTAGAAGGCCACCTGGACCGTGGAGTCGACCCCCTTGTCCGGCCAGTCGGCGTGTGCCAGCGGGCCGTACTGGGTGCCGATGAAGTGGCCGCGCTGTTCCATGAGCGCGTGGTTCTCGGACAGCGGCGACACCGACGGCCACACGGAGACGACCAGCTTGACGCCCAGCTCGTCCAGTTCACGGACCATCGCCGCGGGGTCCGGCCACTCCTTCGGGTCGAACTTCCACTCGCCCAGATGGGTCCAGTGGAAGAAGTCGCAGACGATCGCCGACAGGGGCAGGCCCCGGCGCCGGTACTCCCGGGCCACGGCCAGGAGTTCCTCCTGGGTGCGGTAGCGCAGCTTGCACTGCCAGAAGCCCGCCGCCCACTCCGGGAGCATCGGCGAACGGCCGGTCACCGCCGTGTAGGTGCGCTGCCCGTCGGCCGGGGTGCCCGCCGTGATCCAGTAGTCGATCTGCCGGGCGGAGTCCGCGACCCACCGGGTGCCGTTGCCGGCCAGCTCCACCCGGCCGATCGCCGGGTTGTTCCACAGCAGGGTGTAGCCCCGGCTGGACACCAGCACCGGGACGCTCACCTCGGCGTTGCGCTGCACGAGGTCCAGCACCAGGCCCTTCTGGTCCAGCCGGCCGTGCTGGTGCTGGCCCAGGCCGTACAGCCGCTCGCCCTCGTAGGCGGCGAACCGCTGCTCCAGCCGCTGGTGGCCGTTGCCGACCGCCGTGTACAGGCGGGGCCCCGGCCACCAGAAGTGGGCGCGGTCCTCGGCGAGCAGTTCCGTGCGGCCGGCGGTGCGCAGAAAGCGGACCAGACCGTCCACGGACACCTCGACGGTCAGCGCGCCGACCGTCAACGTCCCCGAGGCGGGGCCGAGTTCGACCGTGCTGTCGGCGGGCGGGCGGTCGTCGAGCAGCGCGCCCGGCAGTCCTTCCAGCACCGGGCCGCCGAGCCGGGCCCGTACCCGGACCGCGTCCGGACCCCAGGGCTCGATCCGCAGGGTCTCCTGACGGCCGCTCCACTCCAGTGCCCCGTCCCGTTCCCGGAACGAGCCGACGGTGGGGGAGGACTGAGCGAGACCGACCTCGGGCTGCGCGACGGCGGACTGATTCACGGCGGCTCCTGAAGCGAGGAGTGCAGACAGGGACAGCGGGCAGAGGGGTGCCCCCGAAAGGGGCCGGAACCGGCGGGTGTCAGGACGCGGCCGGTGCCGGTCCCGAACTCGCCCGCACCGTCAGCTCGGGCGCGAGCAGCACGACCTCGTCGCCGCCCCGCCCGTCCAGCTTGGCCACCAGGTGCTCCACGGCCCGCCGGCCCATCTCCTGGGCGGGGATGGCGGCCGAGGTCAGCCGCACGGAGGCCTGGACGGCGACCTGGTCCGGGCAGATCGCGACCACGGAGACGTCCTCGGGCACGGCCCGGCCCTGCTGGCGCAGCAGCGCGAGCAGCGGCTCCACCGCCGACTCGTTCTGCACCACGAACCCGGTCGTCGCCGGGCGCTCGTCGAGGATCCGGGCCAGCGTGAGGGCCATCGCGTCGTACCCGCCCTCGCACGGGCGGTGCAGCAGCCGAAGGCCCGCCTCCCGGGCCGCGGAGCGCAGCCCGTCGAGGGTGCGCTCGGCGAAACCGGTGTGCCGCTCGTAGACCGCCGGGGCCTCGCCGATGACAGCGACATCACGGTGACCGAGCCCCGCGAGATGTTCCACGCACAGCGCGCCGGTCGCGCTCCAGTCGAGATCCACGCAGGTCAGGCCGGTGGTGTCGGCGGGCAGGCCGATCAGGACGGAGGGCTGCTCGGCCCCCGCTCCCGCCTTCCCTCCAGCGGGGGCGCCCCCACCCCGCAGCAGCGGCAGCCGCTCGTCCGCCAGCTCGACGTCCATCAGGATCATCGCGTCGGCCAGTCCGCTGCCGGTGACCCGGCGCACCGCGTCGGGGCCCTCCTCGCCGGTGAGGAGCAGGACGTCGTAGCCGTGGGCGCGGGCCGTGGTGGCCACCGCGATGGCGATCTCCATCATCACCGGCACGTACATGTCGGTGCGCAGCGGGATCATCAGCGCGATGATGTTGGACCGTTTGCCGGCCAGGGCGCGGGCGCCGGCGTTGGGGTGGTAGCCCAGCTCCCGGATGCTCTGCTCGACCCGCTGCCGCGTGGTGGTGGAGATGGACCGCTTGCCGCTGAGGACATAGCTCACCGTGCTCGCCGAGACTCCGGCGTGCTGGGCGACCTCGGCGAGGGTGACCATCCAGCTCTCCAAGCTTTGTGAAGCGCTTCGACACTGCGCATTGCCGACAAGGTGAGTGCGGGCGTGAGTGACACTAGCTCCAGCGGGGCCGGGGTGTCCATAGCCTGTCGAAGCGCTTCGACAGTGAGGGTGGTGATTTCCGCTGTCGGCTCCTACGGGGACCTTCCCCGGCGGGCGACGGCCCTCGTCCCCACGGTGTACCGGAACCTCCCCCGGAAGGGTCTCCGGCGCAACACCGCGCGGACACCCGTTCGGCGCAAGCCGCCTCCCGCGGGGAGGCGCACCCCCGGGACCCGGGCCGGCGCCGAGGTCCGCAAGGGTTCCGGGCGGCTCGGCACCCCCTCTCGCCCGGCCGGATCGGCCGGGCGGGACGCGCGAGGGGTGGTGAGGGCGGCCCGTTTCGGGTACCAACGATCCAGTAGCACGGGTCGGTAAGGAACGGTCCCAGTCGTCCCATTTCGCGGCGAGGTGAGCCTGAATGTCCGCCACCACCACCCCACGCACCACCGTCACCGAGCGCGAGGCCCGCCAGGTGGCGGAGGCCGCCCGGGAACAGGACTGGCGCAAGCCCAGCTTCGCCAAGGAACTGTTCCTCGGACGCTTCCGGCTCGACCTCATCCACCCCCACCCCCTCCCCGACGACGAGTCCGTACGGCGGGGCGAGGAGTTCCTGGCGAAGCTGCGCGCCTTCTGCGAGACCACGATCGACCCCGCCCGCATCGAGCGCGAGGCCCGCATCCCCGACGAGGTCGTGGCGGGCCTGAAGGAACTCGGCGCCCTCGGCATGAAGATCGACCCCACGTACGGCGGTCTCGGCCTCACCCAGCTGTACTACAACAAGGCCCTCGCCCTGGTCGGCTCCGTCAGCCCCGCCGTCGGCGCACTCCTCTCCGCCCACCAGTCGATCGGCGTGCCGCAGCCGCTGAAGATGTTCGGCACCCAGGAGCAGAAGGACGCCTTCCTGCCCCGCTGCGCCCGCACCGACATCTCCGCGTTCCTGCTCACCGAGCCGGACGTGGGCTCCGACCCGGCCCGCCTCGCCACCACGGCCGTGCCCGACGGCGACGACTACGTCCTCGACGGGGTGAAGCTGTGGACCACCAACGGGGTGGTCGCCGACCTGCTCGTGGTCATGGCCCGGGTGCCGAAGTCCGAGGGGCACAAGGGCGGTATCACCGCGTTCGTGGTGGAGGCCACCTCCGAGGGCATCACCGTCGAGCACCGCAACGCCTTCATGGGCCTGCGCGGCATCGAGAACGGGGTCACCCGCTTCCACCAGGTCCGGGTGCCCGCCGCCCACCGGATCGGCCCCGAGGGCGCGGGGCTGAAGATCGCGCTCACCACGCTCAACACCGGCCGGCTGTCCCTGCCCGCCATGTGCGCGGGCGCCGGCAAGTGGTGCCTGAAGATCGCCCGCGAGTGGGCGGCCGAGCGCGAGCAGTGGGGCAAGCCGGTGGCGCTGCACGAGGCCGTCGGCTCCAAGATCAGCTTCATCGCGGCCACCACGTTCGCGCTGGAGGCCGTGCTCGACCTGTCCTCGCAGATGGCCGACGAGGACCGCAACGACATCCGCATCGAGGCCGCCCTCGCCAAGCTCTACGGCTCCGAGATGGCCTGGCTGATGGCCGACGAACTGGTCCAGATCCGCGGCGGGCGCGGCTACGAGACGGCGGAGTCCCTCAGGGCGCGCGGCGAGCGCCCGGTCCCCGCCGAGCAGATCCTGCGCGACCTGCGCATCAACCGCATCTTCGAGGGCTCGACGGAGATCATGCACCTGCTGATCGCCCGGGAGGCCGTGGACGCCCACCTGTCGGTCGCCGGCGACCTGATCGACCCCGACAAGTCCCTGTCCGACAAGGCGAAGGCGGGCGCGAGCGCGGGCGTCTTCTACGCCAAGTGGCTGCCGAAGCTGGTCGCCGGCCCCGGCCAGCTCCCCACGGCCTACGGCGAGTTCCGGCACGGCGTCGACCTCTCCGGCCACCTCCGCTACGTCGAGCGCACCGCCCGGAAGCTGGCCCGGTCCACCTTCTACGCCATGTCCCGCTGGCAGGGCCGGATGGAGACCAAGCAGGGCTTCCTCGGCCGGATCGTGGACATCGGCGCCGAACTCTTCGCGATGAGCGCGGCCTGCGTCCGCGCCGAGCGGCTGCGCGGCGAGGGCGAGCACGGCCGTGCCGCCTACCAGCTCGCCGACGCCTTCTGCCGGCAGGCCCGCATCCGGGTGGACGAACTCTTCGCCCGCCTGTGGACCAACACCGACGAACTGGACCGCAAGGTGGTCCAGGGTGTCCTCGGCGGGGCCTACACCTGGCTGGAGGAGGGCGTCCTCGATCCCTCGGGCGAGGGACCGTGGATCGCCGACGCGACCCCCGGACCCTCGGCCCACGACAACGCCCGCCGCCCCTTCGGCGACTAGCAGTACGTGTCGCTCGGGTCCCGCGTCGTCCAGGAACAGCTGTCGGCCTTGGTGCCGCTCGCCTTGGTCAGCGTGGCCGTGTCCTTGTCGTTGTTCCAGACGTAGGCACGACGGTCCTGGTACTTGTTCGACGCGGTGTCCGAGCCGCTGCCGGTGCGGATCTTCAGGTACTTCCCGGCGCCGATCTTGACGTTCGGGAAGACGTACTTGTGGTTCGAGGCGTCCTTGAGGACCCAGCCCTTGAGCGAGACGGCCGAGCCGCCGGAGTTCTTGATCTCCACCCACTCGGCGTTGAGGCTCTTGTTGGAGCGGTTGTCCGAGCCCGGGCTGTCGAACCAGACGTGGTGGATGTGCACCCCGCCGGCCGCCTGGGCCGGAGTGCTGAGCAGGGTGCCGGTGAGCAGGGCCGCGCCGGCGAGCGCGGGCAGGGCTGCGCGTATGCGCACAGTACGCATGGAGATATCCCCCCAGGATGTCGTCCGCGAGTGCATGTGAAAGGAAGTGTTATCACACGATCTTCACGGTGACTTCACAAGGGGAAAATCGCTCCATCGGGCGACGAAAGCTGTTAACGCACCCGCCCGAGGGACGCACTGTCCAGCCCGTCACCGCTTGCGGCGACAATGGGGGGATGACCGACAGTCCCGCCCGTCCGGCGCCCCTCGCCGACCCGCACCTCGTCTACGACCCCGTCACCGGTGACGGCCCCAAGGACGTGGTGATCCTCGGCTCCACCGGATCCATCGGCACCCAGGCCATCGACCTCGTGCTGCGCCGTCCCGACCGCTTCCGGGTCACCGCCCTCTCCGCGAACGGCGGCCGGGTGGCCCTCCTCGCCGAGCAGGCGCACCGGCTGCGGGTGCGCACCGTGGCGGTCGCCCGCGAGGACGTCGTGCCCGCGCTGCGCGAGGCACTGGCGGCCGAGTACGGCGGCCGGGAGCCGCTGCCCGAGATACTCGCCGGGCCCGACGCGGCCACCCAGGTCGCCGCCTCCGACTGCCACACCGTGCTCAACGGCATCACCGGCTCCATCGGCCTGGCCCCCACCCTGGCCGCCCTGAAGGCGGGCCGCACCCTCGCGCTCGCCAACAAGGAGTCGCTGATCGTCGGCGGCCCGCTGGTCACCGCACTGGCCGCGCCGGGCCAGATCATCCCGGTGGACTCCGAGCACGCGGCCCTCTTCCAGGCGCTCGCCGCAGGCACCCGCGCCGACGTGCGCAAGCTCGTCGTCACCGCCTCCGGCGGCCCCTTCCGCGGCCGTACCAAGGCCGAGCTGGCCGATGTCACCGTCCAGGACGCCCTCGCCCACCCCACCTGGGCGATGGGCCCGGTGATCACGGTCAACTCCGCCACCCTGGTCAACAAGGGGCTCGAGGTCATCGAGGCGCACCTCCTCTACGACATTCCCTTCGACCGCATTGAGGTGGTCGTGCATCCCCAGTCGTACGTCCACTCGATGGTCGAGTTCACCGACGGATCCACGATCGCCCAGGCGACGCCCCCCGACATGCGCGGGCCCATCGCCATCGGTCTGGGCTGGCCCGAACGCGTCCCGGACGCGGCGCCCGCCTTCGACTGGAGCCGGGCCTCCACCTGGGAGTTCTTCCCGCTGGACGACGAGGCCTTCCCCTCGGTGAATCTCGCCCGGCACGTGGGGCGGCTCGCGGGGACGGCTCCGGCGGTGTTCAATGCGGCCAACGAGGAGTGCGTCGAGGCCTTCCTGGGCGGCGCGCTGCCCTTCAACGGGATCATGGAGACCGTCACCCGCGTCGTCGAGGAACACGGCACGCCGGTCACGGGAACCTCGCTCACGGTGTCGGACGTCCTCGAAGCGGAGACCTGGGCACGAGCCCGGGCCCGCGAACTCACAGCCACGACGGCGACCGCGGAGGCGCGTGCATGACGACCTTGATGTTCATCCTCGGCATAGTGGTCTTCGCGGTCGGCCTGCTCGTCTCGATCGCGTGGCACGAGCTGGGGCACCTGTCCACGGCCAAGCTCTTCGGCATCCGCGTCCCGCAGTACATGGTCGGCTTCGGGCCGACCGTCTGGTCGCGCGACAAGGGCGAGACCGAGTACGGCATCAAGGCCATCCCGCTCGGCGGCTACATCCGCATGATCGGCATGTTCCCGCCCGACGACCAGGGCCGGGTCTCCGCCCGCTCCACCTCCCCGTGGCGCGGCATGATCGAGGACGCCCGCTCGGCGGCCTTCGAGGAACTCAGACCGGGTGACGAGACGCGCATGTTCTACACGCGCAAGCCGTGGAAGCGGGTCATCGTCATGTTCGCGGGCCCGTTCATGAACCTGGTCCTCGCGATCGGCCTGTTCTTCACCGTGCTCATGGGCTTCGGCATCCAGCAGCAGACGACCACCGTCGCTTCCGTCTCGCCCTGCGTCATCGCCCAGAGCGAGAACCGCGACTCCTGCAGGAAGTCCGACCCGGCCTCGCCGGCCCAGGCCGCCGGCATGCGCAAGAGCGACAAGATCGTCTCCTTCGCCGGCCGGCCCACCGAGGACTGGAACACCCTCTCGGACCTCATCCGGGACAGCGCCGGCAAGACCGTGCCGATCGTCGTCGAGCGGGACGGCAGGCAGCTCACCCTGCACGCGAAGATCGCCACCAACCTGGTCGCCAAGAAGGGCTCCGGCGGCACCTACGTCGAGGGCAAGTACGTCAAGGCCGGCTTCCTCGGCTTCAGCGCCGCCACCGGCGTGGTGAAGCTGGACTTCGGGGACTCCGTCACCTGGATGACCGACCGGGTCGGCGACGCCGTCGACTCCCTCGCCGCCCTGCCCGGCAAGATCCCCGCCCTGTGGGACGCCGCCTTCGGCGACGGCCCCCGCGAACCGGACTCCCCGGTGGGCATCGTCGGCGCGGCCCGCATCACCGGCGACATCGCCACCCTGGACATCCCCGCCTCCCAGCAGCTGGCGATGTTCGTGATGCTGCTCGCCGGGTTCAACCTCTCGCTGTTCCTGTTCAACATGCTCCCGCTGCTCCCGCTCGACGGCGGGCACATCGCGGGCGCCCTGTGGGAGTCGCTGCGGCGCAACGTGGCCCGGGTGCTGCGCCGCCCCGACCCCGGCCCGTTCGACGTCGCCAAGCTGATGCCGGTGGCGTACGTGGTGGCCGGGATCTTCGTCTGCTTCACGGTCCTCGTGCTGATCGCCGACGTGGTCAACCCGGTCAAAATCTCCTAGCCGACCGGCGTCCGAGGCGGCCCGGGAGCCTGTGTTCCCGGGCCGCCTTCCATCGGGTGGGTTTGCCGGGTGGGATGTGCCTGCGCCCGGGCCGGTGCCGTAATCTCGAAGCCTGGAGCCCGCCGTTCACGGGACCGGATGTTGATCCACGACTTGGGGTTGCACAGCAGATGACTGCGATTTCTCTCGGCATGCCGTCCGTTCCGACCAAGCTCGCCGAGCGCCGCAAGAGCCGGCAGATCCAGGTCGGAAGCGTGGCCGTCGGTGGAGACGCACCGGTCTCGGTCCAGTCGATGACCACGACCCGGACGTCCGACATCGGCGCCACCCTCCAGCAGATCGCCGAGCTGACCGCCTCCGGCTGCCAGATCGTCCGCGTCGCCTGCCCGACCCAGGACGACGCCGACGCCCTCGCCACCATCGCGCGGAAGTCCCAGATCCCCGTCATCGCGGACATCCACTTCCAGCCGAAGTACGTCTTCGCCGCCATCGAGGCCGGCTGCGCCGCGGTCCGCGTCAACCCCGGCAACATCAAGCAGTTCGACGACAAGGTCAAGGAGATCGCCCAGGCCGCCCGGGAGCACGGCACCCCGATCCGCATCGGTGTCAACGCCGGCTCCCTCGACCGGCGGCTGCTCCAGAAGTACGGCAAGGCCACCCCCGAGGCCCTGGTCGAGTCGGCGCTGTGGGAGGCGTCCCTCTTCGAGGAGCACGACTTCCGCGACATCAAGATCTCCGTCAAGCACAACGACCCGGTCGTCATGATCGAGGCGTACCGCCAGCTCGCCGAGCAGTGCGACTACCCCCTGCACCTCGGCGTCACCGAGGCCGGCCCCGCCTTCCAGGGCACCATCAAGTCGGCCGTCGCCTTCGGCGCCCTCCTCTCCCAGGGCATCGGCGACACCATCCGCGTCTCCCTGTCGGCCCCGCCGGCGGAGGAGGTCAAGGTCGGCATCCAGATCCTCGAGTCCCTGAACCTGCGCCAGCGCGGCCTGGAGATCGTCTCCTGCCCGTCCTGCGGCCGGGCCCAGGTCGACGTCTACAAGCTCGCCGAAGAGGTCACCGCCGGTCTGACCGGCATGGAGGTCCCGCTGCGCGTCGCCGTCATGGGCTGCGTCGTCAACGGCCCCGGCGAGGCCCGCGAGGCCGACCTGGGCGTCGCCTCCGGCAACGGCAAGGGGCAGATCTTCGTCAAGGGCGAGGTCATCAAGACCGTCCCCGAGTCGAAGATCGTCGAGACGCTCATCGAAGAGGCCATGAAGCTGGCGGAGCAGATGGAGGCGGACGGCATCGCCTCGGGCGAGCCGTCGGTGTCGGTCGCGGGCTAGCCGGAGCGCCTCCGAAGGGGCCCGGGGAACCACGCGACGAGCCCCCCACGGCCCGTGGCCGCCGGCGGACCCCGGCCCCCGGGCCGGCAGGCGCGCCGTCGAGCGGCGCGGCTATAGTGCGGAGATCAGCTGAACCCCCGGCGTGAGGCCCCGCACGTGTTGACCCAGACCACCTCACGGGTGCTCGAACCGAGCGACCTGGACGCCGCGCTCGCCGTCCTCGACCGCGAGCCGGTCGCGAACGCCTTCGTGACCTCACGCGTCCAAGTCGCCGGCCTCGACCCCTGGCGGCTCGGCGGCGAGATGTGGGGCTGGTACGAGGACGGCATGCTCACGTCCCTGTGCTACGCGGGCGCCAACCTCGTCCCCCTCTGCGCCACCCCCCGCGCCGTCCGCGCCTTCGCCGACCGCGCCCGGCGGGCCGGCCGCCGCTGCTCCTCCATCGTCGGCCCCGCCGAATCCACCGCCCTGCTGTGGCGGCTGCTGGAGCCGCACTGGGGACCGGCCCGCGAGGTCCGGGGCCACCAGCCGCTGATGGTCACCGACCGCATGCCGGACGACATCGCGCCCGATCCGTACGTCCGCCGCGTCCGCAAGGACGAGATGGAAACGATCATGCCGGCGTGTGTGGCGATGTTCACCGAGGAGGTGGGCGTCTCCCCGCTGGCCGGCGACGGCGGCCTGCTCTACCAGGCCCGGGTCGCGGAACTCGTCGGATCCGGCCGCTCCTTCGCCCGCGTCGACGACCGGGGCCGGGTCGTGTTCAAGGCCGAGATCGGCGCGGCGACCTCCCAGGCCTGCCAGATCCAGGGGGTGTGGGTCGCCCCCGAGTACCGGGGGCAGGGCCTCGCGGCCCCCGGCATGGCGGCGGTCCTGCGCTACGCCCTGGCGGACGTGGCCCCCGTGGTGAGCCTGTACGTGAACGACTTCAACACGACGGCGCGAAGGACGTACCGCAGGGTGGGCTTCCAAGAGGTGGGCGCCTTCATGAGTGTTCTCTTCTGAGCCCCCTGTACGCTCCCGGCATGGACCTCGTGATCGGCCCCCTGGACCTCGCAGCCCACGTCGACGAGGCCCTGGCCGTCCAAGCCGTCGCCTTCGGACTCGGCCCGGACGAAGTCGCCGTACGCCGCCAGATCGTCCAGCGCCACATGCAGTACAACGGCGCCCGCGCGCTCGGCGCCACCAGCCGGGGGCAGCTGATCGGTTTCGTCTACGGCATGCCCAACAGCCGTACCCACTGGTGGTCCACCGTCGTGGAGCCCTACCTCCGCGCGGGCGGCAACGAGCACTGGCTGGACGAGTCCTTCGTCATCACCGAGCTGCACGTCCACCCCGACCACCAGAACCGCGGCATCGGCCGGAAGCTGATCACCACCATCACCGACAGCGCCGCCGAACCCCGCTCGATCCTCTCCGCGATCGACACCGACAGCCCCGCCCGCGGCCTCTACCACTCCCTCGGCTACGTCGACCTGGCCCGCCAGGTCCACTTCCCGAGCGCACCCAGGCCGTACGCCGTGATGGGAGCCCCTCTCCCGCTGCGCAGGCGCTAACCGATTTCCACCGGCGCAGCGAGCCCGGCTAACCTCCTATGCCATCACCATCCCCCGCTCTCGGCCGCGCTGGAGCGGGAGACCCCCATCCGGCAGGAGTACGAGAACCATGGCGAACGCACCGGTCCAGCGCATGTCCCAGTTGATGGCGAAGACGCTGCGCGACGACCCGGCGGACGCCGAGGTCCTCAGCCACAAGCTCCTCGTCCGCGCCGGCTACGTCCGCCGCACGGCCGCCGGCATCTGGAGCTGGCTGCCCCTCGGCAAGAAGGTCCTCGCCAACGTCGAGCGCATCGTCCGCGAGGAGATGGACGCCATCGGCGCCCAGGAGGTCACGCTGCCCGCCCTGCTGCCGCGCGAGCCCTACGAGGCCACGGGCCGCTGGGACGAGTACGGCCAGGAGCTGTTCCGGCTCAAGGACCGCAAGGGCGGCGACTACCTCCTCGGCCCCACGCACGAGGAGATCTTCACCCTCCTGGTCAAGGACCAGTGCACGTCGTACAAGGACATGCCGGTCATCCTGTACCAGATCCAGACCAAGTTCCGTGACGAGGCCCGCCCGCGCGCCGGCATCCTGCGCGGCCGTGAGTTCCTGATGAAGGACTCGTACTCCTTCGACCTGGACGACGAGGGCCTCGGCAAGTCCTACGCCCTGCACCGCGAGGCCTACCGGCGCGTCTTCGAGCGCCTCGGCCTCGACTACCGCATCGTCGCCGCCACCGCCGGCGCCATGGGCGGCTCGAAGTCGGAGGAGTTCCTGGCCCCGGCCGAGGCCGGCGAGGACACCTTCGCCGACTGCCCGAACTGCGACTTCGCCGCCAACACGGAGGCGATCACCTACATGCTCAAGCCGGTCGACGGCTCGGCCGTGCCCGCGCTGGAGGAGATCCCCACCCCGGACACCCCGACCATCGAGACCCTCGCCGCCTCCCTCGGCGTCCCGGCCTCCGCCACGCTGAAGAACCTCCTGGTGAAGGTGGACGGCGAGATCGTCGCCGTCGGTGTCCCCGGGGACCGCGAGGTCGACATGGACAAGGTCGAGGCGCACTTCGCCCCGGCCACCGTCGAGATGGTCACCGAGGCGGACTTCGCCGGCCGCCCCGACCTGGTCCGCGGCTACGTCGGCCCCCAGGGGCTGGGCGAGAAGGTGAAGTACATCGCCGACCCGCGCGTGGCCCCCGGCACCTCCTGGATCACCGGTGCCAACAAGGAGCACACGCACGCCAGGAACGTCGTCGCCGGCCGTGACTTCGAGGTCGACGCGTACGTCGACGTCGTCGTGGTCCAGGAGGGCGACCCCTGCCCCACGTGCGGCACCGGCCTGAAGCTGGACCGCGCCATCGAGATCGGCCACATCTTCCAGCTGGGCCGCAAGTACGCCGACGCCCTCAAGCTGGACGTCCTCGGCCAGAACGGCAAGCCGGTCCGCGTCACCATGGGCTCCTACGGCATCGGCGTCTCCCGCGCCGTCGCCGCGCTCGCCGAGCAGACCGCCGACGAGCACGGCCTGGTGTGGTCCAAGGAGGTCGCCCCCGCCGATGTGCACGTCGTCGCCGCCGGCAAGGCGCTCCAGACCGAGCTGGCGCTGGACGTCGCCGAGAAGCTCGCCGCCGCGGGCGTCCGGGTCCTGGTGGACGACCGGGCAGGGGTCTCCCCGGGCGTGAAGTTCACCGACGCCGAGCTGATCGGCATCCCGCAGATCCTGGTGGCCGGCCGCCGCTCCGGCGAGGGCGTGCTGGAGCTGAAGGACCGCAAGACCGGTGAGCGCGAGGAGCTGACGGTCGAGGACGCGATCGCCCGTCTGACCGCCTGACACCGGGCGAGCCGGAGAGCGGCGGTCACGTCCCGGCGTGCCGCCGCTCACCCCTGGGCGGGGCGGTCGTCACCGGCCGTCCTGCCAGTCCTCGCGGGAGACCGTCCAGTACTCCCGCCCATCGAATGCGACCGAGAACACGGTCGTGTAGCGGGCGCGGACCTTGCTGACCGTCGCACCGGCGGGCTCCGTCAGGCACCGCACGTCCGGGCCGCGCGGGGGACACGCCTGGGGTTCCTGGAGGTGCCCCTGCGGGTCCCACGGGTCGTCCCACGCGACGGTGAACGACGGATCGTTGAGCTGCGGCCTGGGCAGGCGCAGTCCGTCGGCCTGCCGGCCCTTGTCCCGCTGGTACTCCAGCGCGTACTGCAGCCCGCCGACCCCGCCGACGTTCGGGTCCCCGCCCGTCAGACCACCCCAGTCGCCCAGGTGCGCCCGGTCGATGTCCTTCAGGGTCGGCGTGATCCCGCGGGGCGCCCCGTAGTAGGCGATGGCGTACATGTGGCAGTGCACCACGACGGGGTCCTCGGTCTGGTCGAAGAGGTCCGGAGACCGGGGCCCGCCGCAGAAGTCGCCCAGGCGCAGGAACCCGGGCTCCAGCGAGGTCCGTGCCGCGAACGCCGCCGCCTTCTTCCGGATGGCGTGTTCCGCCCCCGCCCGCTGCCGGTCCGCCGCCGCCGACGTCGCCATCCGGTGGACCTCGTCGTCGTCCGGTGCCGCGGCGGAGCAGCCCGACGCGAGCAACACGGTCAGCGCCAGCCCCGCCGGCAGCGCTCTGCGCCCTGATCTGTTCACCGGTCGAGTCTGTACGGCGCGCTCCCCGCCCGGTACGGGCGCCCTGCTCAGCCGGCTGAGTACGCGTGCTCTTGCGGGGACCGGCTACAGCCAGCTCGCGAACTCCAGCAGCAGTTCCGCGTCCTTCTCCCGGCCCACCCGGCGGGCCCGTACCCCGGACTCCACCGCCCGGAACAGCGTCCAGCCCCGCAGCCGCTCCTGGTCCACCTCCAGCGACTCCGCGAGCC
Organism: Streptomyces sp. NPDC038200; assembly: GCF_055600785.1. Classification (NCBI taxonomy): domain Bacteria; kingdom Bacillati; phylum Actinomycetota; class Actinomycetes; order Kitasatosporales; family Streptomycetaceae; genus Streptomyces; species Streptomyces sp. NPDC038200. The sequence continues at coordinate 58,449 of NZ_JBVJYH010000008.1, read as the reverse complement.
GCTTGATCCGGCGCCGGGTGGTGGCCGGGCCGGACGGCGTCGCGATCAGGTCCTCCACCCGGTCGCGCACCAGCCGCGCGAGATCGAAGGCGCTCTCGCCGACCACCGGGTCCGGGCCCACCGCGAGCCACGGCATCCGTTCGCCCGCGAGCACCTTGCTCTGCCGGAACGTGCCGTGCAGCAGCAACTGCGCGGGCGGCTCGGCCAGCAGTTCCTCCCGGGCGGCCAGCGCCGACTCCACCAGGGGAGCCGCCTCCGGGTCGGGTCCGGCGCTCGCCCGCATCGCCGCCGCCTGCCGCCCGGTGCGCTCGGCCACGGTCTCGAAGGCACTCCCGGCCGGCGGTGCCACCCACAGCCTGCGCAGCGTCCCCGCCGCCTCCAGCAGCGCCCTCGCCTCCGGCAGCGAGCGCACCGACACGTCCGGGTGCAGGCGCTCCAGCAGCAGCGCCCCGTCGTCCGCGTCGGCCTCCAGCAGCTGTACGGCGCCCAGCCCGGCCCAGTGGGCCAGCGCCGCCCGCTCGCTCTCCGGGCGGGCCCGGGGCGGCGCCAGCTTCAGCACGGCCGGCGTGCCGTCCGCCCGCCGCACCAGCACCACCAGGCTGCTGCGCCCGCCGGGCACCTGCACCCGCTCGACCGTCAACTCGCGCCGGTCCACCGCCCGCTCCGCCGCCGCGGGCAGCCGCGCCAGCCAGTCGTCCCCGGCCGGTGCCGTCTCACCGAGCGCCCGCACCAGGCGCCGCGGCGCTTCGAAAGCCATGCGCGAGTTGTTCCCTTCATGCGTCGGGTCAGCCGGACCCGGCCGGATCCCGCTGTTGGTGCCGGTCCTGCCGGGTTCGACCGGTCGTGCCGGGTTCGGCCGAAGGTGCCGGGTCGTGCCGGGTTCGGCCGATCGTGCCGGTCGTGTCGGTCCTGTCGGGTGCCGCTGGTCGTGCCGGGTCGTATCGGTCGTGCCGGGTCCCGCTGGTCCTGCCGGGCGGTGCCCGTTCCGCGCGGTGCCCTGCCCGTTCTGGTCCCCTCCTGTTTTTGGGGCCCGCCGGAGGCCCGCGCCGGGGTCGTCCGGCGCCCGTGCCGGCCGGCCCCGGTCCTGTCGCTCCGCCCGGTACCCGCGCACCGCGCGGGCCCGCCGCAGCGGCGTCTAACGCGTCGTCGAGGCGGTGGGTGACGGAGCCGTGCCGGCCGCGCCCGTCTGCTCCCCGGACCGCTCGGCGAGCCCAGGGAAGGCTACGCTCTCCCCGCCCCAGCGCACCGCCCGCACCGCCGCCTCCCGCAGCGCCCCGGCCGCGTCGGCCCGCCGCGCACCGCTCGCCGCCCGCACCAGGTCCGAGTACACCCCGGCCACCCGCTCCTCCAGCCGCGCGGCCAGCCGCACCGCGGCGGCCCCGTCCGAGACCGGGAACGGCAGCGCGTACGCGGCGCTCGCGGCGACCGGCGTGCCGCCCAGGTCACGCACCGCGCGCACCAGGGTGTCCCGGCGCGCCCGGTGGGCGTCGTACGCCGCCCGCGCGTCGGCCCGGCGCTGCTCGCCGATCCGCCCGCCGACGACCCCGTAGCCGTACACGGCCGCGTGCTCGGCCGCCAGCGCCGCCTGCAACGCGGTCACCTCGGCCTGCTCCGCCGGCCCGCTCTCTTCCGTCCCGTCGCTCACCGGGCTCCCTCCGTCAGCAGGTACGCGTGGGCGGACCCGGCCGCCGCGACCGACGCCAGCAGCCGCGCCAGCTCCCCCGGCACCGCCAGCAGATCCTTCGCACGCTGGTCGGCGAGGGCCCGCTCGGCGGCCGCCAGCCCGGCGACGGCGTCCTTCTCGGTGGCCGGGACGGAAGTGGCGGAGGCCGACGCCGTGGCCGTCACCGAAGCCGTGGCGGTGGCCGCCGCGCCGTCCTCGAAGGCCGTCGCGTGGGCAGCGACCTGCGCCCGCAGCGGCCGCAGCCGGTCCGTGAGCCCCGGATGCGCGGCGAGTACGGCGTCGTAGCGCTCCAGCAGCCCCCGGCTGTCCCGGGCCGCACGCGCGCGTGCCCGGGCCGTGGCGGACGGGCCGTCGCCGCCGCCGGAGTCCGGACCGGCGGAGCAGCCCACCAGCAGGGCGGCGCCGGTGGCCGAGGCGAGCAGGGATCTTCTGCGCGGCCCCGAGCGGGCGCGCGGGGGCTGGGGGTACGGCACGGCTGACGTCCTCGGGGGCTCGTACGAACACACGGGCGGGAACGCCGGCCCGCCGCTGATCACGGTACCCGCGCATCCCGCGCACTCATGTCACCGGCTCGGCAGCCGGTGACGAAGGGGCGTGGGGAACGGCACGGCCGGCTCGCGCGCGCCCGCTCACCCCGACCCCCGCCGCTTCTGGGGACCCCGGTGGCGCCCGGTGCCGCGGCCGGAGGCAGGACGCAACACCTCTCGCGACCGGATACCCTTTGACCAGACACGCGACCCATCCCACAACAGCACACGCGGCCGAGGAGTCACCCGGATGAGCACCACCCAGAGCGAGAGGCTGCGAGAGCTGCTGGAACCGCTCGTCACCTCTCAGGGGCTGGATCTCGAAGAGATCGCCGTGGACTCCGTCGGACGCAAGAGGGTGCTGCGTGTCGTCGTCGACTCCGACTCCGGAGCGGACCTGGACGCGATCGCCGATGTGAGCCGTGCGCTCTCGGCGAAGCTGGACGAGACGAACGCGATGGGCGAGGACGCGTACGACCTGGAGGTCGGAACCCCTGGCGCGGAGCGCCTCCTCACCGAGCACCGGCACTTCGTGCGCGCCGTCGACCGGCTCGTGAAGTTCCAGCTCACGGAGGGCGGCGAGCTGGTCGCGCGGATCCTGGAGGTCGACGAGGGGGGCGTCGACGTCGAGGTGCCCGGGGTGAAGGGCCGCAAGGCCACCGCCCGCAGACTCGGCTTCCCGGAGATCGGCAAGGCGCGCGTGCAGGTCGAGTTCAACCGCAAGGACAGCACGAAGGACATGAAGGAAGAGGAGGAGGCGTAGCCGTGGACATCGACATGAGCGCCCTGCGGGGCTTGGTTCGGGAGAAGGAGATCTCCTTCGACCTGCTGGTCGAAGCGATCGAGTCGGCCCTCCTCATCGCCTACCACCGCACCGAGGGAAGCCGCCGACACGCGCGCGTGGAGCTCAACCGGGAGACCGGGCATGTGACCGTGTGGGCGAAGGAGGACCCCGAGGACCTCGAGGAGGGCCAGGAGGTCCGCGAGTTCGACGACACCCCGTCCGGTTTCGGCCGTATCGCCGCCACCACCGCCAAGCAGGTGATCCTGCAGCGGCTGCGCGACGCCGAGGACGACGCGACGCTCGGCGAGTACGCCGGCTGCGAGGGTGACATCGTCACCGGCGTGGTCCAGCAGGGCCGCGACCCGAAGAACGTGCTCGTGGACATCGGCAAGCTGGAGGCCATCCTGCCGGTGCAGGAGCAGGTGCCCGGCGAGACGTACCCGCACGGCATGCGGCTCAGGTCGTACGTCGTCCGTGTGGCCAAGGGTGTCCGCGGTCCGTCCGTGACCCTCTCCCGCACGCACCCCAACCTGGTGAAGAAGCTCTTCGCCCTGGAGGTGCCGGAGATCGCCGACGGCTCGGTGGAGATCGCCGCGATCGCCCGTGAGGCCGGTCACCGCACCAAGATCGCCGTTCGGTCCACCCGGACGGGCCTGAACGCCAAGGGCGCCTGCATCGGCCCCATGGGCGGCCGGGTGCGCAACGTGATGGGCGAGCTGAACGGCGAGAAGATCGACATCGTCGACTGGTCGGACGACCCGGCCGAGATGGTCGCGAACGCCCTGTCACCCGCTCGGGTGAGCAAGGTGGAGGTCGTGGACATGGCCGCCCGCTCCGCGCGGGTGACCGTGCCGGACTACCAGCTGTCGCTCGCGATCGGCAAGGAGGGCCAGAACGCCCGCCTCGCGGCCCGGTTGACCGGCTGGCGGATCGACATCCGGCCCGACACCGAGCAAGCCGGGGAATAAGACCCGGCCGAGGGACGGATCGGGGAATAGTTCCAAGCCGTACCTCGGTTGAATCACGACAACAGCCGTTCGATCTTTGCCCCGAAGGGGTGAGGTCGCTGCGGGGAGGTAGACTGAGCTGTGTCTGGCCGGACGCATGCCCGAGCATGCCCTGAACGCACCTGTGTGGGGTGTCGGGAGCGGGCGGCCAAGAACGATCTCTTGCGGATCGTGAAGATCGAGGACGCATGCGCCCCCGATCCTCGCGGTACGCTGCCCGGCCGGGGTGCTTATGTGCACCCCGCCCTGGTCTGTCTCGACCAGGCGGTACGCCGCCGGGTGTTTCCGCGGGCACTGCGCGCCCCGGGAGCGCTCGACACAAAGGCGTTGCGCCGATACGTCGAGCAGACAACAGTTGCCGAGCAGGCAACGCCGTAAGACGCGCCGCACGGAACGCCGTGCGGCCCGGTACCTCGCGAGTCGAAAGCAGGTCGAGATTGCGATGAGCACTCGATGAGTACGCGATGAGTACGCCCATGAACTAGCGACGGTCCGGCTTCAACCCGGACCTCAAAGGAGCGAAGTGGCTAAGGTCCGGGTCTACGAACTCGCCAAGGAGTTCGGTGTCGAGAGCAAGGTCGTCATGGCCAAGCTCCAGGAACTCGGTGAATTCGTCCGTTCGGCGTCTTCGACCATCGAAGCGCCCGTAGTACGCAAGCTGACCGACGCCTTCCAGGGCGGTGGCAACGGCAAGTCCGGCAAGCCCGCCCCGCGCAAGGCTGCCCCCAGGCCCGCCGCGCCCTCTCCGGCGCAGGCGGCACGTCCGGCTGCCCCGAGGCCGGCAGCCCCCAAGCCTCCGACGGCGCCCGCTGCCCAGCAGCCGGCCGCCCCGTCGGCTCCCGCGGCGCCCGCGCCGGCTCCGGGCCCGCGCCCGGTGCCCGGTCCCAAGCCCGCGCCGCGCCCGGCCCCGGCCGCCCCGGAGTTCACCGCTCCGCCGGCCGCCCCGGCCGCCCCGGCCGCCCCGGCCGCGCAGACCCCGCAGGCTCCGGCCGCGCAGGGTCAGCGTCCCGGCGCCCGTCCCGGTGGTCCGAAGCCCGGCGCCCGTCCGGCCGGTCCCGACCGGGGCCAGGCGCCCCGTCCGGGTCAGGGCGGCTCGCGTCCCGGTGGTCAGGCCCCGCGTCCGGGTGCCCGTCCGGCCGGTCCGCGCCCGGGCAACAACCCCTTCACCTCCGGCGGCAACGCCGGCATGGCCCGTCCGCAGGCCCCGCGCCCGCAGGGCGGTCCGCGTCCCGGCCCCGGTGGTCCCGGCGGCGCCCCCCGTCCCCAGGCGCCCGGCGCCCAGGGCGGCGGTCCGCGTCCCCAGGCTCCCGGCGGTCCTCGGCCGACCCCGGCCGGCATGCCCCGCCCGCAGGGCGGTCCGCGTCCCGGCCCCGCCGGTCCGCGTCCGAACCCCGGCATGATGCCGCAGCGTCCCGCTGCCGGCCCGCGTCCCGGTGGCGGTGGCCCCGGCGGCCGTGGCCCCGGTGGCGGCGGTCGTCCCGGCGGTCCCGGCGGTCGTCCCGGTGGCGGCGGCTTCGCCGGTCGTCCCGGTGGCGGCGGTGGCGGCTTCGCCGGCCGTCCGGGTGGTCCCGGTGGCGGTGGCGGCGGCTTCGCCGGCCGTCCCGGTGGTCCCGGTGGCGGTGGCGGCGGTGGCCGTCCCGGCTTCGGTGGCCGTCCCGGCGGTCCCGGTGGCCGCGGTGGCACGCAGGGCGCCTTCGGCCGTCCGGGTGGTCCCGCGCGTCGTGGCCGCAAGTCGAAGCGGCAGCGTCGCCAGGAGTACGAGGCCATGCAGGCCCCGAGCGTCGGCGGCGTGATGCTGCCGCGCGGCGGCGGCGAGACCATCCGTCTCTCCCGCGGCGCGTCGCTCACCGACTTCGCGGAGAAGATCAACGCCAACCCGGCGTCGCTCGTCGCGGTCATGATGAACCTCGGCGAGATGGTCACCGCGACGCAGTCGGTCTCCGACGAGACCCTGCAGCTCCTCGCCGACGAGATGAACTACACGGTTCAGATCGTCAGCCCGGAGGAGGAGGACCGCGAGCTGCTCGAGTCCTTCGACATCGAGTTCGGCGAGGACGAGGGCGACGAGGAGGACCTGGTGGTCCGTCCGCCGGTCGTCACCGTCATGGGTCACGTCGACCACGGTAAGACCCGACTGCTCGACGCCATCCGCAAGACGAACGTCATCGCGGGCGAGGCCGGCGGCATCACCCAGCACATCGGTGCCTACCAGGTCGCGACCGAGGTCAACGACGAAGAGCGCAAGATCACCTTCATCGACACCCCGGGTCACGAGGCGTTCACCGCCATGCGTGCCCGTGGTGCGAAGTCGACCGACATCGCGATCCTGGTCGTCGCGGCCAACGACGGCGTCATGCCGCAGACGGTCGAGGCGCTCAACCACGCCAAGGCGGCCGACGTGCCGATCGTGGTCGCGGTCAACAAGATCGACGTCGAGGGTGCCGACCCGACCAAGGTGCGCGGTCAGCTGACCGAGTACGGCCTGGTGGCCGAGGAGTACGGCGGCGACACGATGTTCGTCGACATCTCCGCCAAGCAGGGTCTGCACATCGACAGCCTCCTCGAGGCCGTCATCCTCACCGCCGACGCCTCGCTCGACCTGCGGGCCAACCCGAACCAGGACGCGCAGGGCATCTCGATCGAGTCCCGCCTCGACCGCGGCCGTGGTGCCGTGGCGACGGTCCTCGTCCAGCGAGGAACGCTGCGGGTCGGCGACACGATGGTGGTGGGCGACGCCTACGGCCGCGTCCGCGCCATGCTCGACGACAACGGCAACAACGTCGCCGAGGCCGGCCCGTCGACGCCGGTCCAGGTCCTGGGCCTGACCAACGTCCCGGGTGCGGGCGACAACTTCCTGGTGGTGGACGAGGACCGTACGGCCCGTCAGATCGCCGAGAAGCGTGCCGCCCGTGAGCGCAACGCCGCGTTCGCCAAGCGCACGCGCCGCGTGTCGCTGGAGGACCTGGACAAGGTGCTCAAGGCCGGCGAGGTCCAGCAGCTGAACCTGATCATCAAGGGTGACGCTTCCGGTTCCGTCGAGGCCCTCGAGTCCTCGCTGCTCCAGCTGGACGTCGGCGAAGAGGTCGACATCCGCGTCCTGCACCGCGGCGTCGGTGCGGTCACGGAGTCCGACATCGACCTGGCGATGGGCTCCGACGCCATCGTGATCGGCTTCAACGTCCGCGCGGCCGGCCGCGCGGCGCAGATGGCCGAGCGCGAGGGTGTGGACGTCCGGTACTACTCGGTCATCTACCAGGCGATCGAGGAGATCGAGGCGGCCCTCAAGGGCATGCTCAAGCCGGAGTACGAAGAGGTCGAGCTGGGTACGGCGGAGATCCGCGAGGTCTTCAAGTCGTCCAAGCTGGGCAACATCGCCGGTGTCCTCATCCGCTCGGGCGAGGTCAAGCGCAACACCAAGGCGCGCCTCATCCGCGACGGCAAGGTGGTCGCGGAGAACCTCAACATCGAGGGCCTGCGTCGCTTCAAGGACGACGTCACCGAGATCCGCGAAGGCTACGAGGGTGGTATCAACCTCGGAAACTTCAACGACATCAAGGTCGACGACGTCATCGCGACGTACGAGATGCGGGAGAAGCCGCGGGCGTAACGGCTCACGGTTCGCTGCTGGCCGGCGGGACTGCGGTCCCGTCGGCCAGCGCGCCGTTCCGGGGGCTTCGCCCCCGGTCCACGGCACCGAAACTCTGTCGAGCCACCGGCAGGTACGCGGTACCGTTCATGGTGTCCCCGGCCCACACGGGCCCGGGGCCATCGATCCCGTACCGGCGGGTGAACCGGTTACACATGTACGTGGGGACTCTGTCCTTCGACCTCCTCCTCGGCGACGTCCACTCGCTGAAGGAGAAGCGCTCCGTCGTCCGCCCGATCGTCGCCGAACTTCAGCGGAAGTACGCCGTGAGCGCGGCCGAGGTGGACCACATGAACCTCCACCGACGGGCGATCATCGGCCTCGCCGCGGTCTCGGGCGACGCGGCGCACCTCACCGACGTACTGGACCGGTGCGAACGGCTGGTCGCCGCCCGCCCCGAAGTGGAGCTGCTGTCCGTGCGACGGCGCCTCCACGGCGACGACGACTGATCACAGAACACAAGCAAGAGAAAGAACGGGAGACGGACCAGTGGCCGACAACGCGCGGGCGAAAAGGCTGGCGGACCTCATCCGGGAGGTGGTGGCCCAGAAGCTGCAGCGCGGGATCAAGGACCCGCGGCTCGGCTCGCACGTCACCATCACGGACACCCGGGTCACGGGTGACCTGCGGGAGGCGACCGTCTTCTACACGGTCTACGGCGACGAGGAGGAGCGGAAGGCCGCCGCCGCGGGCCTGGAGAGCGCCAAGGGCATCCTGCGCTCCGAGGTGGGCCGCGCGGCCGGGGTGAAGTTCACGCCGACCCTGACCTTCGTCGCGGACGCTCTGCCGGACACCGCCCGGACCATCGAGGACCTCCTCGACAAGGCCCGGCAGTCCGACGAGAAGGTGCGCGAGGCGGCCACCGGCGCGACGTACGCCGGCGGCGCCGACCCGTACAAGAAGCCGGCCGACGACGACTCCGACACGGACGGCGACGCCGCGGAATGACCCAGAAGCACACCACGCCCGACGGCCTCGTCATCGTCGACAAGCCGTCGGGCTTCACTTCGCACGACGTGGTCGCCAAGATGCGCGGGATCGCCAGGACCCGCCGCGTCGGCCACGCCGGCACCCTCGACCCGATGGCCACCGGCGTCCTGGTCCTCGGCGTCGAGCGCGCCACCAAGCTCCTCGGGCACCTCGCGCTCACCGAGAAGGAGTACCTGGGCACCATCCGCCTGGGCCAGAACACCGTCACCGACGACGCCGAGGGCGAGATCACCTCGTCCGCCGACGCCTCCAAGGTGACCCGGGACGCCATCGACGCCGGCATCGCCAAGCTCACCGGCGACATCATGCAGGTGCCGTCCAAGGTCAGCGCCATCAAGATCGACGGCGTGCGGTCGTACAAGCGGGCGCGCGAGGGCGAGGACTTCGAGATCCCCGCCCGGCCCGTCAGCATCTCGTCCTTCGCGGTGTACGACGTCCGGGACGCGGTCGCCGAGGACGGCACGCCCGTGCTCGACCTGGTGGTGTCGGTGGTCTGCTCCTCCGGCACCTACATCCGTGCCCTCGCCCGTGACCTGGGCGCCGACGTGGGCGTGGGCGGCCATCTCACGGCACTGCGCCGCACGCGCGTCGGGCCGTACAAGCTGGACGCGGCCAAGACGCTGGACCAGCTCCAGCAGGAGCTGACCGTGATGCCGATCGCCGACGCCGCCACCGCGGCGTTCCGGCGCTGGAAGGTCGACGCCAAGCGGGCCCGGCTGCTGCTCAACGGCGTCCGGCTGGAGATGCCCGACGAGTACGCGGGCGCCGGTCCCGTCGCCGTGTTCGACCCGGAGGGCCGCTTCCTCGCGCTCGTCGAGGAGCACAAGGGCAAGGCGAAGAGCCTGGCCGTCTTCGGCTGAGACCTCCCGGCGGGGCCCGGTCCGCGCCGCCTGGGGCTGTCTGCCGTGGGGCACGGGGGCAAGGCGAGGAGCCTGGCCGTCTTCGGCTGAGACCTCCCGGCGGGGCCTGGTCCGCGCCGCCCCGGGGCTGTCTGCCGTGGAGCGGCGGCCGGCCACGGGGTAGGCCCCTGCCGCCGCTCCACGGTCCCCCCTCGGTTCCCCCACCCCTAGGGTTATCCAGCAGCCTTCGCCTATTCACCCGTCCGGGCAGGCGCTCGGAGTGAACCGGGGGAGCGGAAGGGGGCGCGTTCGCCGCATGATCTGTCCCGCCGATCACCGCGCGCCTACCGTCGAGGACAGGGCACGGGGACGGGCGGGGAGGTACGGCCATGGCGGGACGGGGCCCGCGCACCGCAAGCGGGCGCCGGGAGCAGCAGGGGTCCGCGCACGGGAAGCGCGCGCGGGAGGAGCGTCCGCTCGGTGAGGGCGTGTCCGGCGGTCCGGGCGGCGGCGAGGGGACCCACACGCCGGGGAACGGGGCCCACGCCGGCCTCGAACGCGCCGACGCCGCGCTCGTACGCATCCGGGACCTGGCCGGCCGCCCGCGCGGCCTCGGCTTCCTCGCCGACCACGAGGGCACCCTGCTCACCAGCCACGAGACCGTCGACGGCCTGCCCCGGCTGGTGCTGCACGCCACGGGCGACCGCACCTGCGTGGTCGGCGCCGACGCCGTCACCCCGCTGCCCGGCCTGGACCTCGCCCTGGTGCGCACCGAGGGCCTCGACGTGGACCCGCTGCCGCTGACCGTCCGGGAGCGGCTCGACGCCGGCACCTACGTCCAGGTCGCCGCCGGCTGCTGGCGCGAGGCGCGGGTGCTGGCCGCCACGGAGGTGACGTACACCGCCACGGACCGCTTCCACCTGCTGACCGAGGCGCTGGAGCTGGCCATCGGCACGGCGGGCCGGGACGCGCTCCGGCTCGGCGGCGGCGCGGCCGGCGGACCGGTGCTCGACGCCCGCACCGGCGCGGTCCTCGGCATCCTGGGGACCGCCCTGCACACCGCGCAGCGCGACGCGGGCTTCGCGGTGCCGCTGCGCCCCGCCGACGGCCCGCTCGCCGCTCTGCTGGCCCGCAACGCGGCCACCGTGCCCGCCTACGGCGCCGACCTGAACCTCGCCGGCATCCTCCAGCTGACCACCACCTCCGTGGGCCAGGACGGCCCACCGGGCGTCCTCACCGGATCCACCGGAGCCGTCGAGCCCGTCGAACGCGTCGACATCCAACGGGAGTTGACCGCCTTCACCGACGGAGACCGGCCCGTGCTCGGACTCGTCGGCGCTCCCGGGAGCGGCCGTACGACGGAACTCGCGGCGCTCGCCGCCCGCCGCGCCCGGGGCGAGCGCCCCGCCCCCACGCTGTGGCTGCGCGGCGCCGACCTGGACGACACCGACGCCTCGGTGGCCGACGCCGCCCGCCGCACCCTGGCGCGGGCCGCCCGGATCGTCGCCGCGGACCGCTCCGTCCACCCCGACGACCTCGGTGACGTCACCCCCGAACACCTGGCCCGCCTCGCCGCCCGGGCCGCCCACCCCCTGCTGATCCTCCTCGACGGCCCCGAGGAGATGCCCCCTGTCCTCGCCCACCGCCTCTCCGAGTGGACCCGGGGCACGGCGACCTGGCTGCACGAGACCGGCGCCCGCCTGGTGGTGGCCTGCCGGGAGGAACACTGGGAACGGACCGGAAGGGCGTTCCCCGAGGGGCTGCTGCACATCCCGGCGGGACATGGGGCGCCCCAGCCGCCGACCGGCACCGCCGACCCGACGGACGGAGGCGGTCCGCCCCGCCCCGCCCCGCACGCCCCTGCGGCACCGCACCAGACCGCGGCCGACAGCTGCGAGGCGTTCCGGACGCGGGGCGGTGTGACGGACGGGGGTGGTTCGCCGGGTGTCCCGGAGGGTGCTGGGGTTCCGCGTCAGGCTGTGGGCGGTACGTGCGGGTCGCTTCGGATGCCGGGTGGTGTGGCGGACGGGGGTGGTTCGCCGGGTGTCCCGGAGGGTGCTGGGGTTCCGCGTCAGGCTGTGGGCGGTACGTGCGGGTCGCTTCGGATGCCGGGTGGTG